>JASGFJ010000008.1:0-119047 GCA_047605645.1 Dysgonamonadaceae bacterium
TATGTCGATTTAACTTTACCGAAAAATGACGATTTAAAATTTGCTTATTACAATTTTCCTTACTTTGGTATCTGGTCAGCTAGAGATGCAAATTTTGTTTGCCTGGAGCCGTGGGCGGGCATAGCTGATTTTGAACATCATAACGGAAACCTGACACAAAAGTTCGGAATGATAAGCCTTCCTCCAAACGGGCAATGGAAAGCCGAATGGAGTGTAGAACTACAAGCGTAACTTATTCTCAAGATGAAATGTAAAAAAAGTGTGTTTCCTGTTCAAGATGCAGGAAACACACTTTTTTAAATTCTCTTTTTCAAAGCTTATTTGAAGGGGAAGATTTGAGCGAAACCCGAAGGTTTAACTTCAATCTATTTAACAAGACATACAGCAAGACACTTCGAGAAGATGAATATCCGCATAAAACAAAACATGCAAGAAGTACTGAGACTTATTTTAGTCTTGTACTATATCTGATCTATATTTTCGTCTTATCGATAAGTGATTATACATTATTTATTTCAACAGTTCTTTATATAATTGAGTAAACTGACTTTGCTCCTGTTCAACTGTAAAATATTGCTCAACTCTCTCTTTTGCCGCCCGGGCATATTTTAATCGTAATTCTGTATCAGACAAAAGTGTATCCAGGGCTTCTGCAAATTTCTCTGCATTTCTGTTCTCAACTTCTATTCCTGTTACTCCATTTAAAGAAACTTCATTCACTCCGGATCCCTCAATAGTGAAAGTCACAGGTGCACACAGGGAATACATACCCTCAGCTAATGCCAATCCAAAAGCTTCATTTTTCGTTATTGAGGGAAAGGCAAAGATGTCAGCAGCATGTAGATAGCAACGCAAATCGTCTTCAGACAATCTATCGACAAAGAAAACCCTCGAAGAATCGGTCTTAACCTTCAACTCATCTGTCATAGGACCTTTGCCTGCTATAACAAACACACACTCTTGACGTACGTGCTTTTCCGCATCCAATAAGTAGTCCAATCCTTTATAGGGGACATGGCGACCAATAAAGAAAATTATATTCCGATTATCATACCTCGACTTTATTCTTGCAATCTTCTCTAGATCTCCGTCCTGAATTTCCAGCCGCCCCGTCTGAATTCCGTTATAAATCACCTTGACTTTGTCCATAAAGGGAGTCAAAGGCTTTGAGGACTCTGCATATTCATTACTTGTGACAATAATAACATCTGCTCGCCTGAGTAGCCTTTTTTCAACTCCTTTCAGAAGCATATATAAATATTTCTGCTTCACAATATCGAGATGCCAATGAACAATAAGCTTGGTTTTCTTAGGCAATAATAAATTCAAAAAGCTAGCAACGAACAGATTCGGATGATGAAAATGAATAGCATCCGGCTGCCATCCTTTAATAATTCTCTTAAGGATAGGGTAATATCTTAAAGAAAGTGATTGGCTAGCTATTTTAGCAAAACAATTAACCCGAATAACCTTAATGTCATTTACATAATCTTTCCTATTGCCTTTTTCATGATTAAAAGCAAGAACTTTATTTTCAAAGTCAGTCAAACCCTCAGCTATGTCTTGGGCGACAACTTCAGTACCTCCACGGAACGGGAAATAATATTTTGAAATATGTAATATTCTTTTCATCGAAAATAGTGATAAGAGGTTAAAATATTATTTTATAAGACTATATTAATTAATCAGGCTATATAGTAATGATATATGTTTCTCAATAGCCGCATTCCATGAGAACATCTTAATTCGCTCCTTCGACTTAATTTTTAATTCTTCCACAAGCTTAACATCATTGCATAAGATCTCAACCGCATTAGCAATACTTACTATATCTCTGGGATCAAAATATATTACACAGCCGTTGCATATTTCAGGCATACAAGCGCTATCGGAGCATAATACAATAGTACCAAAAGCCATTGCTTCTAATGGAGGTAAACCAAAGCCTTCATAGAATGAAGGAAAGATCAAAGCCTTAGCATTGAAATACAAATCGGATAATTCATTATCTGAAATATAGCCGGTAAAAACAACTCGCTTTTCTAATATAGGGTTATTCGTAACAAGATTTAATATTTCATCATCCCCATTAATAAAACCATCTCTCTTTCCTACAATAATAAATTTCAAATCGGACTCTGGTCTTTTCTCTATAAAGAGAGCAAAACCCTTCAATGCGTTTTTCAAATTTTTATGAGGTTTGATGTTCCCAACAAAAAGTAAGTAATCTTCGTCATTCTCCTGCTCAGTAGTTAATGTTCCTATTTGATTCACTCCATTATAGATAACTTCGATCTTGGTTTTTTTGTCAAAATTAGTCAATCGAAGTAGTTCGTCACGAGAAAAGTTCGAAACAGTTACAACCTTATCGGATTTAGATAAAGCTGCTTTGTAAACAAGATCTGCATATAAGCGTTCTTTTATACTCAGTTTGCTTTTAAAGGCTAAATGATACGCATCATGTATTGTAACCAATCTTCGTCTAGCTTTTATTGGAAATATCGGAATATTGAAATGCGGAGACCAGAACAGATCACACGAACTTATTACTTGAGGATACATTAATTGTTCTTTAATAGTATAAATTCCAGAAACAAATTCGATTATACTAACATTGTCTATTCCGCTCAACTCAGATAACTGGCTAGGAGATCCAAGCAAGTCAAAAGAACAATTTGGCATCTGAATTATAGCTGGAATAATATTTTGTAAATATCTGCCAATCCCTGAAGCCTGATACATTCGACAATCAATAACAATTCGTTGCATTATTCTTTAGTTTAAGTTAAGATTCAAATAGCTATGAGTTATATACATTATCCATTTTCACAATTAAGGTTTTTTCCAAGGATATAGCAAGTAATAGAAATAACTAAAATATTTAATATATATGATAAGTAAAATTAGATATTAAGCCAACTTTGAAATTGTTTCAAAAATTGAGCACTTTGTAAATCTGCTTCTTTCTTATACAAGTCTATTTGCTTTTGTTCCGAAGATTTTGTTGCATGAATTACTTCTAAAATAGTCTTTTTATATTCGGCTGAATCATTCGGTTGAATAAAACGACCTTGACCATAACAAGCCTCTATAGTTTCGGGAATATTAGAAGTAATAACTTCTATACCACAATGAACAGCTTCCCTTACAGGCATTCCAAAGCCCTCATAAATAGAAGGGAAAAGAAAAATAGAAGCTCCATTATAAATATAAGGAAGGTCGTGCTCTTCAATATATCCTAATCTGATAACATTTTCTTTGTTGGATTCACATAAATCTAAAATTGTTTTATTTTTCCACCCAGATGTTCCAACAATAACTAATTTATACTTTGCTTTTACATCTTCAGATAAGCTATTATAGACATTTATAGTATGTCTCAAGTTTTTTCTCGGTTCGAGTGTACCTACCGTAAGGAAATAGGAATAGTGAATATTATATTTGTCCAATATAGTTTTGACATTCTTGTCGTCTATTTTTTTAAAATGTTTATCAGTTGGAGGATTTATTATAGACTGTACTTTACATCCTAAATAAGAAAATATTTTATCGGCTGATCCTTGAGAATTAGTTATAATATAATCAGTTCTTCTTGCATCTTGTTTCATAAAAACTAGATGAGTAAAGAACTGTAGTGTTCCCATCATACTAGGAACAATTTTATAATTGAGATCATGAATTACGGATATATATTTAGTCTTACTTGTTAAATATGGTTGAATTCCAGAACATGACCAATAATAATCAAAAGCAAATTTAGATATAAAGAAACTGCCACGTGTCTTAAGCCAAACAGTGAAATTCAAATTACTAAAAATTTCTTTATCGACTATTTTTATCACATTTAAATCTTCCGGGATTGAAAAATCTTTGTTGCAAATTATATATACATCACAATTGGGAATACTTGTTACTAATCTTATCAAGGAAAGCAAGTACTTTGCAACCCCCGTATAAGACATTGTAAATGGATTACCATCAATAGCTATTTTCATGTTATTTTTTATTGATTATTAATTATCCGATAGCCTTTACTTTGCATTATTGCCTCTCTACTTTTATAGTTTTCTATGCCAAAAATCAGATTGTCATATTTAGTTAATATATTGCTGTTTGCGTTTATTATCTTCATTAATGAGAATAATACGAATGTAGGAATAAATATAAGATACTTCTTTTTCTTATCCAATAGTTCAAATATATTAGGATAAAGTATCCAATAGCAAGGCACAAATAGCATTGGAATCCGTTCGACAAGAACAGAAATTTCGCTGCAATAAAAATACACAATAAAGTACAAGACAAAAAGGTTTATAAATATTTGATTATAAGAATTCTGAATCACCATCTTTTTTCGAAAACTCATAAGAAGGATAAATGTAAACACTCGTTCCAGATAACTTAGCCGAAAGATATTGAACGATTTCGAATACAAATCACTTTCAGAATATAGCTGTATTAACATGGAAATCCGTCCTCCTAAAAATTTACCGAAAATATTAAGAATAGACTCAATGTAATTTACTTGAAACAATACAATAATAAGTCCAATTACAAATATTCCCCAATAGACAATATTGCTCCAATTCTTGTGAAGAATAAAATATAATGGAAAATATATTATTGCACTAGAATGCAGTAAATAACCTAGAGTATTAAGTAAAAAATAAGGAACTGCTTTTCGAGCTTGTAAATATTGCAAGGATATCAAAAATAATAGGATTGCTTTAATATTTCGGATAAGATTAGCTTCCAAGCCGATACCTTCAAAGACTAAAAAACAAAGAAATCCCAACACGTAGTATCTGGTATGTTTTTTGAAAAACAGATGTAAAATAACGAAATCAATAATAGAATTTATAAAGACATAAATATGATAATCCGGGAAAAATGACTTTATAATCATAGTGAAGTAAATAAACCCTATCTCGATACCTTTTTGCCCAGCTCGAACATCAGTGGTCACATCACTAAGAAACTTGTATTTGAAGGGTGCTAATATGTCTCCACCCCAAATCGTCGGTACTTTTTCAAAGAAAGGGTAATAGGTCGCCCAATCTGTATAAATATACCCTCTTAATCCAAAAAACAATATCATACTGACGAAAATTGTTCTTTGGATATCTCTTTCCTTTATTAATGTCTTTTTTCTTATCTCTAAGAAAAATAAAAATAAGACGAAAATAAAAAGACATACATAAGGTATAGAATATGCATAACTATATGCAGGCATTTGATAAAAAATTATTTGTAAAATAATATGGATGAATATATGACAAAAGTTCTTTATTCAACCCTCTTTATATATAGTTTAAAACCTTCAATATATGATTTTAATGACAAACTCCATTTTTGCCGAGGCCACTTAAAATACAACACAAAAAAAGTGTAGAAGAAGTTTAGCAATATGACATACAAAGCATATAATAAACTATAATTCTTCAAAGAGAAATAAACTATATTTCGGGACAAATATTTTACCGAAAAATCACTCATTTGCCCTGTAGAAGTTGATTCTTTATGATGAACAAGAGAACTTGGTACATACCACAACCTTTTGTTGAATTTATTTAATGCACGATAAACAAAATCTGAATCGTCATAATATACGAAATAGTTTTCATCCATGAAACCAACGTGTTCAAATACTTCATTTCGAATTAACATGAAACATGTAGGAGCGTATCCTACTTGTCGCTCGTTATCGTATTGGCCTATATCATCTTCCCGCATTCCATAGTGAAGAGTATGCCCTGTTGACTTTTGAAAATATCCTCCCGCAGCCCAAATTTTTATAGTATCATAAAAATAAATCTTAGGGACAGCCATATCTGCTTTTCTTGTTTCAAGTCCTATCAGCAAATTTTCAATTGTATCTCTTTCAATTGTTATATCGTTGTTAGACAATAATACAAGATCGCAGCCATCCTCAATCGCACGCTTTATACCAATATTATTACCCTTTGCAACTCCATAATTGCATTCGTTTTCAATGATAACTGTTGCAAATTTCACATCGAGAGCAAGCTCCTTGCTTAAAGCTAAGGAATTGTCCGGAGACTTATTGTCAATAACATACAAGATAAAATTTTTGTATGTTTGTTCTCCAAGAGTTACGAAAAATTCTTTAAGAACGGAGTCACTGTTATACAATACGGTTACGATACCGATTTTTTGTGATTGATCCATAAATATTGTTTCTAAATTTTATCTTCCTAACTGATATTTTGCTTAATATATAAGAAAAGGACTCTTCTATAAATGCAACCTTCTTCAACAAATATCTTATTTACAAGAAAATTTGTATAGCTACCAGAGTCTTTCAGTATAATTGTCTCTATCAATATCAAGAATAGGCAACTGGGCTAAAAACTCTAAAACATCATTTTCTACAACAGCGATTTTACGACTGTGACTAATAGATGTTTGCCCACAAAGAATCACGTTTCTCATCGTATTCCAGATGTCCAATGAGGAGAACCCTTGTCAAATATTGAAACGTCTTCCAAATAGGATAAGAACTATTCCAGATTAAATCCTGTTTGAATTCTATTTCAGCAGAACTCTGCATACGAAACGTCTTTATTTTTCTCGAATATCGGCACTTTAACCTATTGATTAAAACGCAACTGTCCAACATCCAAGACGACCTGTTCCAGATTAAGTCTAATGACAAATTAAAAAATTTATCATATCATTTGTACAATCCCTTCTTTCTCATTTCTTCAATCGAATGCTCGTACTTATCTTCAGGAATCACTTGACTATCGACCCACTGAGTAAAGGCGCCTATCCCTTGTTCAAAATTCCATTTTGGCTCAAATCCAAGTTCTAACTTAATCTTTGAAATATCTGCAAAGTTGTGCCTTATATCGCCTAATCTATAGTTTCCAGAAACAGAAATCGGAACTTTTATACCATAAGACGAAGACAGTGTTTTTGCCACTGTCACAACGTCAGTCGCTACTCCTGTACCAACATTGTAAATCTGACCATTCGCTTCATCCTTTTCCAATCCTAAGATAGTGGCATCTGCAACATCGTCTATAAACACAAAGTCACGAGTTTCTTCGCCATCTTCAAATATATTTATTGAGTTTCCATTCTTGAGCCGGGTAGAAAAAATTGACAGTATGCCGGTATATGGGTTAGATAGCGATTGTCCTGGTCCATACACATTTTGATACCTGTATCCGACTGCAGCAATTCCAAGAGATTTACAGACTGTCATTACCATTTGTTCCTGATTTTGCTTTGTGATCCCGTATACTGAAGTCGGGTGTATCTTACTGTCCTCTGTTGTTGGCAGTATTCTAACGGTATGGTAGCATAACGGACATTTACATGCGAAATCACCTCTTGACATATACTCTTCGGTCCTTTCTGTTGGATATACGATACCGTGTTTGGGACATTCATATTTACCTTCTCCATAAATTGCACGTGAAGACGCTATTACAACTTTTTTAACTTGATTGGGGACATTGGCTAAGATGTCTAACATAAGCGCAGTTCCTCCAATGTTAACATCAACATACTTTTTAATTTCATACATAGATTGCCCCGTACCTGTTTCAGCAGCCAAGTGAATTATGGCATTTTGATCTTTCAAGGCATCTATCCAAGCCTGATGGGATGTAACCGATCCTTTGATAAAGTGTACCTTACCTTTTATTTTTTGAAATAAGGGTGAAGTTTCTTCAGGATTATCACCGTGAATTTGTGGGGACAAATTATCCAATACGGTTACTTTATAACCTTTTTCAGTTAGCTTTAAAGCTATGTTTGAGCCTATAAATCCAGCTCCACCAGTTATCAATATGTTTCTCATAATTCTATAAAGTTATCTTGGCATCTATTCTTAACCAAGCTTGTTTTTCAAATGAATATCTTTTAATAATTTTCGCAGGCGCGCCAACTATTACGCAATAGTCCGGATATGTTCCTGAAACAACACTATTCGCTCCGACAGTACAATGTTTTCCAATAGTTGTGCCTGGCAGAATTACTGCATTGTTATATATTTTACAATCTTCTCCAATTGATACAGGACTAACCTGAATGTCTTGATGCTCAATAGGAGTATGAATATCATCATAACGATGATGTATATCGGTAATAGTTACATTTGCAGCAATAGCCGTATTCTTACCAATTTTAACAAGATTAGCACAAGTCAAATGAAGATTTTGTTCGATACAAACATTATCTTCAAAAATAATTTTAGGGGTAAAGATTTGTTTCCCATATTTTGAGATACCCTCTATACGAGCATTATCTCGAACAAATACATTGTTATGCATAATAATGTATTCTGGTGTAAATTGCATTGTTTTCATAATTATGCACCTCTTACCAATTTGCTTAATAAACAACTTGTACCAGAAGCTAGTCTTAATCCTAAGCAATTTGTATCTGATACATTGCTTATAAAAATAAAATTTACTCATCTCAATATTCTTTATCACAGTAAATTCTACAAAAATCTTTTATATTCAAAAATCTATCAGCATTTGCTTCAATCCAATCTAAGTTTTTATCCCACCATTTTGATTTAATCAAAGTGTCAATATCTTCTTGTTCAAATCTTTTTCGGATCTGACGAGCAGGAATACCTCCAACTATGGTATATGGTTCAACATTCGACGTTACAACAGAGTTTGCTCCAATAATTGCTCCATCTCCAATAGATACCCCATCAGCAATCACAACATTGGCACATACCCATACATCATTGCCAATTCGAACGTTACGTTCAGGATTATGAAAATCCCGTTCTTGAAAGTTTTTTATACAATAAGGTGGGTTTGAAAATAATGCGGGGTGCGTACTTACAAACGTATGTGTTGGGTGTTTTCCTGGTGCGGTTCTTACATTTGGCCCTATAGAACAGAATTTACCTATTGTTGTTTCGCAAATCACAGAGCTATCAGATATGTAAGAGAAATCCCCAACAGAAGAATTAATAACATGAACGTTTTGCCCGATCCAATTATATTCACCAAACTTCACCTCTGAGAGTTTTGATTTATATCCAACTCTAAGATACTTATACTTTCTTTGATATTTTATTTTCGTTATCAGCCATTTCATGTATTCATAAATGGGATTTTGCAAATAGGATTTATCAAACATTATCTTCCCTCCTTCTCTTTTTCATCAATGAAATCACCTGTTTAACAATCTCATTTTTAGACATTATTGGCAAATACAATAGCAATAAGGAGGAGCTTAAAACTATTTTCATAGTAATACCTATTATATCCGGAACAAGATGGAAAATCAGGACATTAGCAATAATAATTATCAGGCTTGTAAATAACAAAAGAATGTCTTCTCTTCTGAACATGCTAAGAAAGCTCACGTTAATCGCCTTATTATAATTATAGATCAAACAAATAGATCCCCCGGACAACGCTATAGCCCAAGAGATTATAATGCCATAGCCTCCCCCAATCACCCCTAGTATTAACCCCAAAACAATATTAACAATAGCCATTCCGATATGAACAAGAACAAGAATATTCAATCTTCCTTCTCCCATTGAACTAAAGTAAGCCGGTCCACAGGCGATATTGATAAAACTAGAGAAAATCAGCGCAACCATTGAGAAAATGAAATCTGAATTCATATCTCCAAGCCAAATAATTGAAA
The DNA here is from genome assembly GCA_047605645.1 of Dysgonamonadaceae bacterium. Taxonomy (GTDB): domain Bacteria; phylum Bacteroidota; class Bacteroidia; order Bacteroidales; family Dysgonomonadaceae; genus UBA1309. The sequence continues at coordinate 9,655 of JASGFJ010000008.1, forward strand.
TAAACGGAGTAACTACAAATAAGATAGTGGATAAAGGTAAATTAAAAAAAAGCAGAGTTCGATTCATCTGTTTATAAAAGCTCTGTAAATGAGAAAAATCAGAAGTTTTCACTTTTTCAGCAACAACAGGAATTACTACTTGATTAGCATTCGTCAACAGTGCCCGAAATTGATTGACGGCCCTTGTTGCCATTTCATAATGTCCAAGCATAGCCAAACCTCCGTATTTGCTTAACAGAAGTTTGGTCGTTGGCTCATAAAGAAGCTGACTTATCGAAACCATTTGGAATTTATACCCGTAATTGAATAGTTCTTTGAAAGACTGTGTACTCCACCTCCAGTAAGAGATCCGATTTAATGGATTTATTTTTAGGGTAAGTAACAATGCAAAGAATAAGATAAACAACGACTGAGTTAGCTGAGCCATTGCTACTCCCTTGAGATGGAATGTAGGAGTTAGCAGAATTGTCGCTACAAACATAACAATCCCAGAAACAATATAAATAAAATTTCTGAGGTAATTTTTTTGATGTCCCTCCAATACAGAGGTAAATACACCTCCTACTGAATTAACGCACAATGAAGCCAACGAATATGGCAAAATGGCTAGTGCAACCTGTAAAAATTGCTTATCAATCACAAAATTTAAGAAAAACTGAGCTGCAAAAAGGATCATCAAACTAATACCAGCAAAGAGAATAAACATCGACAAGGTGGATGTAAAAATAAGTTTTCCGAGTTTGGTAGTATCATTTTCGACAAGATATTCTGCTACAAATTTGACCAAACCAGATGTAATCCCAAGGTTAGCCAAATTGGCAATCGAAGAAAAGGATAAGATCAAAGACCAAACGCCAAGTTGCTTTACTCCGATGGTCTGCAGTAAATATTTATACAAAAAGAAATACAATAAAGCAGTAAAAAGAACCTGCAAAACGGCAGATAAAGCATTTATTGTTATTTTTTTCTTTGTTGTCATTATTAATCTTTATGTAAGAGAATTTTATATTATCAAAACGTCTATGCAGTTTTCTCTTTCCAAGCCCCACATACATTTAATTCAAAATCAGCGCATCACCTGTTAAAAAGACGACAGACAGCTTAATAATTTATTTTTCAGTTTATGACTCTGTTATTATCCCTTACTTAGGAAGAGATGGAACAACTCGAATCTATCGAGACACACACTCTTACCTAAAAGGAATTTATCCTGAAAACATTTCTTAAGCAATAAGCACATCTCCAACTTTGCTTTTACTCAGGACACCAAACATTTCAATCTCTTTGAGAAATATCATTGATGAATATCTCACTTGTTGTTACAATAAAAACAAATAATCTCCTATCGTCTTGCAACCACGCCCGGCTACTATCTCTCAATAATCTTATAAGAAAATGGATAGAATATTAATGTCAATTATGAAATTGATGTATGCCATGTCTTTTTTAATGCTTATAGAATGTAATACCTCCTTTTGATAATAAGAGAGTATATCTTGATGTTTTCAGGATCTTTAGACAATTTACTTCCCTTTATACATCTCCTGATAATACTTCTGATAATCCCCCGAAGTCACATTGTCCATCCAGGCCTGATTATCCAGATACCATTTGACCGTTTTCTCAATTCCTTCTTCAAATTGAAGGCTTGGTTCCCAGCCTAATTCATTTTTTAATTTGGAGGAGTCGATTGCGTAACGCAAGTCATGACCCTGACGGTCGGTAACGTATGTAATCAGATGTTCGGATGTTCCTTCCGGATTACCTAACAGCCGATCCACTGTTTTGATAACTACTTTTATCAAATCAATATTCTTCCATTCGTTGAATCCACCAATATTGTAAGTTTCATTTATCTTTCCTTGATGGAAGATAATGTCGATGGCGCGTGCATGGTCTACAACGTACAACCAGTCACGGACATTCTCTCCCTTCCCATATACAGGAAGAGGTTTTCCATGACGAATATTATTGATAAATAGCGGTATCAACTTCTCTGGAAATTGGTAAGGGCCGTAATTGTTTGAGCAATTCGTAACAATGGTTGGCAGTTTATATGTGTCATGAAAAGCACGTACAAAATGATCACTACCGGCTTTACTTGCCGAATACGGACTGTGCGGATCATACTTTGTTGTCTCGGTAAAAAATGTTCCATCGAATTGCAAGGCTCCATATACCTCATCGGTTGAAATATGGTAGAAGCGTTTGCCTTCGTATTTCTCCGGTAAGGATTCCCAATAAAGTTTTGCTGCCTGAAGCAAAGAAAGGGTACCCATCACATTTGTCTGAGCAAAGGTAAAAGGATCTTTAATACTGCGATCCACATGACTTTCAGCTGCTAAGTGAATCACTCCGTCAATCTGATACTCTTTGAAAAGACTAAATATCTTATCAAAATCACAAATATCAGCTTTAACGAAAGTGTAATTAGGCGATGCCTCAATATCCTTTAACGTCGCAAGATTTCCGGCATACGTCAGTTTATCCAGATTGATAATATGGTACTCAGGATATTTATTAACAAAGAGACGTACTACATGGCTTCCAATAAATCCGGCACCGCCGGTAATAAGAATATTTCTTTTCATACGATTAATTTTTTACTATTAGGCAATATGCAATTCGCTTGATTTTTAAATCACTGTTTAGGGTGATTGAATAAAAATCATACTTTATTTCAGACAATAATCAGTTGTTCAACTTTCTGTATACACTATTAAATTGGGTCGTGATGCGTTCCTTCCTAGTCCCATTTCATTTTAAGATTTTTCTTCTTCAACGATATTCAAGTCTTGAGCAATACTTAGAACGTTGACATATTCAATGGCAACCCAGAACCAAAATTTATAAAACGAGCTTTATTTTAGTTGAGTTTCGAGAAATACCTGCTGCGATATTAGCAACACTACTCTGCGAAACTCTTCGTGTCTGAGAGATAATTTCGATTTTTTCATAAAAGGAAATCCTTCACTTTTTATATCTGCCCTTTTCACAAGAGAGCAGGCTTCTTTCCAGACATCCTACTTTTCAAAATAAAACTCTTTCCTATTATTATCGGTGAATTGATAAATTTACGAATTCAGAAACTCATATTTTCATCAATACAACTTATCTTCGATACGAAAGGGAGATTGCAAGTCTTTCAGAGAAGGATGATGCTTGTCTTTTTCTGACAAAATCACTTCTTGAGCCGGAATTCTCCAGTCTATCCCCAGTTCTTTGTCGTCCCAAGCCAATGCTCCTTCATGCTTGGGTGCATAAAAATTATCACATTTATACTGAAAAACGACCTCTGCTGTCAATACGCTAAAACCATGGGCAAATCCTCTTGGCACAAAGAACTGACGGTGATTTTCTTCGCTCAGCTCCACAGCGACATGCTGTCCGTAGGTTGGCGAACCAATACGGATATCTACTGCCACATCCAGAACAGCTCCTTGGATAACACGTACCAATTTGCTCTGAGCATGTGGAGAGGTCTGAAAATGAAGGCCACGAAGTACTCCGTAAGAAGACTTACTCTCATTGTCTTGTACAAAAGTTGTTTTTAAGACTTTTTCTTCAAACTCTTTTTGAGAGAACGATTCAAAGAAATAACCTCTGTCATCCCTGAAAATACGGGGCTCAATAATGACAACTCCGTCAATATGTGTTTTTATTACTTCCATTGTTTATTCTGAATTTGCAGGATTGTAAATTTTTTTATTACGGATTTACACCCTTACATATTATCAGCAAGTTTCAGCAAGTGCTGTCCATACTGATTCTTTTTCATCGGCTCAGCCAATTCTATCAATTTTTCTTTTGTTATCCATCCCTGGTGATAAGCTATTTCTTCCAGACAGGCGACTTTTAAGCCCTGACGTTTTTCTATCACTTCGATAAAAGTAGAAGCTTCGGATAAAGAATCGTGCGTACCGGTGTCCAACCAAGCAAATCCACGACCCAGCAGTTGTACTTTGAGCTCTTCGTCCTCTAAAAAAGCCTGATTGACTGTCGTGATTTCCAGCTCTCCCCGAGCGGAAGGTTTACTGTTTTTGGCAACATCCACCACCTTATTGGGATAGAAATACAATCCGACAACAGCATAATTGGATTTGGGCTTCAAAGGCTTCTCTTCAATACTTATGACATCGCCCTGCGCATTAAACTCGGCGACTCCATATCTTTCGGGATCACTTACATAGTATCCAAAAACGGTCGCTTTCTGATCTTGCTCTGCCGTCCGAACAGCCTCAGCCAACATGCGGGTGAAACTTTGTCCATAAAATATATTATCTCCCAGAACAAGACAAGCAGAGTCATTGCCGATAAACTTTTCGCCAATAATAAAAGCTTGCGCAAGACCATCAGGAGAAGGCTGTTCCGCATATTTAAATGTGACCCCAAAATCAGTTCCGTCACCTAACAATCGCTTAAATCCGGGCAAATCATGAGGAGTAGAAATAATCAATATCTCTCTAATTCCGGCCAGCATCAAAACTGAGATCGGATAATAGATCATCGGCTTATCAAAAATAGGAAGAAGTTGTTTACTCACTCCTTTTGTAATCGGATACAGACGAGTGCCTGATCCTCCGGCCAAAACAATACCTTTCATACGATTAAATTTTTACAATTAGGCGGTATGGAGCTCGTCTGATTCTCTTATCATTGTTTTCAGTGATTGAATAAAAATCATGCTTCGTCTCATACTGAATTAAACTTTATGACTTTATATAAACTAATTTGAAAGAATATGAAAATTCAAAAACGATACTGATAACCGGAAATTGTGAATCGATTATCAGCATTTGTAATCTAGCTCTTCTTATCCTTTTTTTTACGAGTGTCCTGACTATAACCATAGCCATAGCCGTACTTGTACTTGTATCCGTATTTCTTATTATTTTCCAAAGCATTTACGTCATTGATAACAAGATACATTTTCGGAAGGCGTTTTTCTTTATATAGTTTATTAATAAACGTCACAGCCTCTTTTGGAGTCACATTTTCGCGGGAAACATAAACTGTCGTGTCCGCATATTTTGCGACCAACAAAGTATCGGAAACAACTCCAACCGGTGCAGAATCAATCAGGATGTAATCGTATTTTTCACGTACTTCTTCCAGTAATTGCACCAGACGCGGGTTCATTAATAATTCATTCGGATTAGGAGGGATCACTCCGGCTTGAAGAATATCCAGATTCGGGTATTCCGGAACATGTGCAATCATTGATTCCCAGGCAGCATCTCCTGTCAGGTAAGACGTAAGACCTTTACCTTTTGCAAAGCCCATATCCAGGGCTAATTGGGGATTTCTGATATCCATTCCGATGAGCAATACTTTTTTCTCGGACAAAGCAAAAGAACCTGCTAAATTAACGCTGATAAATGTTTTCCCTTCATTCGGAACTGTAGATGTAATTAATACCACCTTTTTATCAGGCTCATTTAATATAAACTGAATATTGTTTCGCAATGCCCTGAAGAGTTCAGCCACAGGAGTAGTACTATTTTTTCTCACCACCAGGACTTCCGGTTCCTCTTTTCGGATAATTTCCCCTATCACATTCGGATCGGCCAGATGCTCCAGCTCTTCTCTATTAGAAATATGTACTCTAAGAAGGCTTCTTAAATAAATAACGGCAATAGGAACAACAAATCCGATAACAAAAAAGGCTAGAAAAATAATATTCCGTTTCGGAGAAACGGGCAGTGAGCCCGGAATCGGATCACTAATAACCTTTGCTTTGTCTGAAGTGGCCGCAAGGGTTATATTCGACTGCTCACGAGTCTGCATCAAAAAGATATAGATGGACTGTATAACTTGCTGTTGGCGTAGGATTTCTGTCAAACCATATTCCTGTTCAGGAATAGTTCGTCTGCGCGATGCCAACTCCCCAGCCTGCGTAGCCAAGTCTTTTTTATTGATATTCATCGCCCGTTTTACATTCAGAATAGCTGACTGAATGCTTTGACGCGTATTTTTAAGCGCCGCTAGTGCACGAATACGTGCCGGATTATCATCATTTGTACTTCGCTCTATACGTTCATAATTAAGCAACTGATTATTATATTCCGTAATAATCGAAGCCAACCCTAGATCTGTTATCCCCAAATTAGGAATCAGTTTGCTTTGATTTTCCGGTTTATTGACATGATCCTCCACCAGTTGAACCAGGTTTAGTTGAGTTTCGGCATCGATTCGCTTCTTTTCAAGTTCTGCATTCTGCTCCAAAAAGACCTTTGTTTCTGCACTGACATCAGTAATTCCTTCTTGTCTTTTATAGCCAACAACCTTGTTTTCAATATTTTTCAACTCTCCGGAAATATTCAACAAACGTTCATTGACAAAACGCGTGGTATTCAATGCTATTTCTCCATTATCGGCAACATTATTCTTATTGTAAATAGTAACCAATTGTGAAAGAAAATCAACAGCTTTTTGTGAATTTGTTGCCCGTAGGGAAATATTTAAGACTGAAGAGGCCTTACTTGTGGATTCAACATTAATGGCTTCCAATAGATTTTCAACAGCAGTCTGAGTATTGGAAACGTAAACTTTATAATCATAGTCTAAAGGATTTTCATCACCTTCAAGAGGTTGGTTCGATATTTTTGTCCTCAGATATATCAAAACACGCCCTTCTTTATTGGGCAAATCAATTGCACAAGGAAGCTTCAGTTCTCCCCCGGTCAATTCTATCTTTTTCTTATTTAGAGCATATCTTCCCGAAACATCTACAAATCCCTCCTTAGAAGCTCCGATTGATAATTCAATATCTCCTTTTAGATTACCGGGTTTTACCCCTTCCAGTTCTACAACATAAGGACAGTCTTTATATACTTCTTTGTTTCGAAACCATCCTTTTTGCCAATAAGTAGCATATAGAGACAATGTATCTACGGCCTGACGGATCAGATTGGGAGACGAAAACACAGCTACCTCATTATCCACATTATTTGTCGTACTTAATAAGCCTAAGCTCTCCAGATTCCCTAATACACTGTTAGAAGAAGCTTGATTGCCTTCTTCTTTCAAAATAACAGAAGTAGAAGCCTCATATTTACGAGGCCAGCTCATATATGCAAATACACCTAAAAGGAGGAAAACACATACCGAAAATACAAACCATTTCCAGTAACTTAAATAAGTATAAAAAATTTCACGCAAATCGATAGAATCTTCCTTCTCGTCGTCGTATTCAGTAACTTTCTTTGAATTAAGCATTTCGCCCATACATCCAGATATTATATTTACTTTTATAATTCTATTCTTATCTAATAATAATGGATATAACAGATATCAGAATTGAAATGGCTGAAAGCGTCATACCTTCCAATGTCCCGAACTGAGAGTTATTTCCTTTTGACTTATTTGGCTCCACATACAGCACATCATTTTGCTGAAGATAATATAAATCATTCTTTAATAGCAAATTCCGATCTTGTAAATCTATCGGATAAACATGTTTCTGTCCGGTTTCATCAGTTCTTAATAGAAGGACATTCTTTCTTTTCCCATAGATGGTTAAATCGCCCGCCGAAGCCAATGCATCAAAAATGGTCATTTGAGCATTCTGGGAGGTGTATTTCCCGGGACTCGTTACTTCTCCAAGCACCGTTACCTGGTAATTCAAAAACCGCATTGTTACGACAGGGTTCTCTTTGGTATATGCCGGATAAATGGCATCGTGCAGCATTTTCTCGACCCCCGCTTTTGTTAATCCTCCAACCTTTATCTTTCCTAGCACCGGAAAATTAATGAATCCCTCTTTATCGACGATGTAATTCTGAAGCGATCCATATTCAGAAGAAGTATTACTTAGTTCTGTTGGTATCAAAGCCTTGGAAGCACCCGGAATTAAGGGTAGATTAAAATCTTTGGAGGCTTCCGGGGTCAATGTATTCACCGTAATAAGTAATATGTCGTTAGGCATTACTTTAGCTTCATAATTAAGTGCGCTATTAGCCAATTCTTTTTGAGATAGCGTATCCGCTCCCTGTATATACGGTATTTTCTTGTAAGCGGTACAAGAAGAAAAACTAAGAATGACAGCAGCAATCAGGAAATAGAAAGTCTTGATAGATTTCATCAGTATAAAAGTTCGTTTGTTATTGTATTCCATAATGTAGGCTTGTTATTTTTAGCGTTTTCGATGGATAATAGACTCAATTTAATGCTACAGGAAATACATTCCATTTAAAAATTCTGTTTTATAATGATTGAAGATAATTATTTTAAAGAAAGGGCAGACCATTTTAATGTTTTTTTTGTTTTCCAAACCTCGCTCTGAAAGAAATTCAAGAAAGATATAGATTGCCGGAATGCATTTCGGATAAGGACTTTACAGAATATTTCCTTCGTTAAAAAATAATCAGACCAATTAAGTAATATATTAGTATATTGAGAATGAGAATTCACCCTCTCTTTTCCAACAGAAGGCAAAACAGCAATGAGAAGCAGAAAGTAATTCATCTTATCTGTTTTATAAAGTTTGCTTAAATACTTAAAAGAAGAAAGTCCTCCGAGAACATTTATAGTTTCTAATGAATGTACAATATCATTATGGACTTTAAAGTCAGGAATATTTCCTCTATCGCTTTTCACTACAAAATCAAATTATGTCACAAATTAGACTTATTTGATTGTAAAAATTTGTGATATTCAGCCGTATATATTGACATCATTCTACTCAACAAGAGCAATCAGCCTCATCTACGAACTCCTTGTGATATAAAAACCAAGGCTATGAACTGACAAAGCCAAGAAAGTTTTTTCTTCTTTCAAGAGCAATGTACAAGTCCAATAATTGGATTTGTGTTCATAATAGATGGCAAAAGTACTACTTTTTTTTTACTGGTAAAAATAATCGATAAGAAGAAATTCCTTAATCAGGGAAAGAGGACAAGCTGTTAGTAACCCGGGAAATCCGAAAACAGCATATCGAAAGCTATATTCCCGGCACTCTTATCGTAAAAAAACAGAGTTGAGGAGGATATTAAATAACCCAGAATTAATCTAAATCTAAATCAAAAACATCTTTAAGACGTAGAATTTCAGGGTTTTGTTCCGCCATAAGTTTAAATCGTTCTTCTACCGTAAATGCCAGCTTCTTTTCATTATTCTCACTGATACGAATCTGCATCACGATAGAGAAATTACGCAAAGATTTTCTGATGAAAGAAAGAATATCTGTGGCACGAGCATCCAATCGGTCTCTCTGACCCGGATTGTTAACAACCACTTCAAACTCAGTTTCAGAGAGCAATACCGGAGAAGACTGAAGCATCGTTTGCTTAAGAATCACTTCCTCTGAACGGGTATTCTGAATACATTGCTGCCACGCCTTTTGAAGCTGCTCCTGAGAGAAACGTTCTTTTTCATTTCCCTTCGCAAGATGAGATTCTTCTTTGGCCGCCTCCTGAGGTCTCCCCAGAGAATTTAATGAAACTCCAACAGCTCCAAACGAAACAGTTTTTTTAGCCGTTGTCATTTGCTTAGGCGGGGAAGTCGATACCGGATTGGCTGCTTGTGGCGAATGTTGCCGCTTAGCATCAGCAATATTCGACGTGTGCGATTGAGTGGGAGTCTGTGCCAAGCCGCTCTTTTGCGGCGAAGTGGTCGGAAGCGCAGACGGTGGCGTTTGTACCCCGGAAACCGCCTGAATCGGTTTTATTTCATTTTTTTTTTTAGCTTCTGTACTATCAGAAGAAACACCTTGGCATAAAAACACCAGCAGGAGATCCATCTGAAGACGCTTATTCCGGCTAAGCCGGTATTTCATATCACAATCATTCACCTGCTCAATTGCATGATACAAAAATTCGGTATCACACCGCTTGGCTAATGATATATATTTGTCTCGAATGGACGAACCGACTTCGAAAAGCTGTGCAGTACGCTCATTCTTACAAAGAAGTAAATCTCTGAAGTGAGAGGCCAGCCCTGTCAGGAAATTCTGTCCGTCAAATCCTTTGCTGAGAATTTCGTTCAATGTGATCCAGCTTTCAGGAATATTTTGATCAAGGATATTCTCTGTCAGGCGAAAATAATAGTCATAATCAAGAACATTCAGATTATCTATGACAGCTTTATAAGTGATGTTCCCTCCGGTAAAACTAACCACCTGATCAAAGATAGATAAGGCATCGCGCATCCCTCCATCTGCTTTTTGAGCAATCACATTAAGAGCTTCCTCTTCCGCCGACACACCTTCCTGTTGGGCAACATACTGAAGATGCTCTACTGTATCCGTAACACTAATGCGGGAGAAATCATAAATCTGACAACGCGAGAGGATAGTCGGAAGAACTTTGTGTTTTTCCGTTGTTGCCAGAATAAAGATAGCATGGTGAGGAGGTTCTTCGAGCGTTTTCAGGAATGCGTTGAAAGCTGCTGCCGAGAGCATGTGCACCTCATCAATAATATATACTTTGTACTTTCCTATCTGAGGAGGTACGCGTACTTGTTCAATTAGAAGTCGAATATCATCCACCGAGTTATTAGAAGCAGCATCCAGTTCATGGATATTGAATGACCGTTGCTCATTCATGGCAACGCACGATTCACAAGCATTACAAGCTTCTCCTTCGGGAGTAGGATCCAGACAATTGATTGTTTTGGCAAAAATACGTGCGCAAGTTGTTTTGCCGACACCTCGCGGGCCACAAAACAAGTAGGCATGAGCCAACTTTCCGGAAGAAATTGCATTCTTCAAGGTTTTAGTCAGCGCTTTTTGACCTACAACAGAGCGAAATGTTGACGGCCTGTATTTGCGGGCGGAAACCAAATAACTGTCCATTCTTAGTATGTTGATTAGAGAAACACAAATTTAAGAAAAAGCGAGGTAAACCACAAATTTTAAATGCGGCTTCCACTCGCCTTCTTATAAAAAAGGCTGCCTAATGAAAAGTACTCCTATCAAGTCCCAGACGAAACAAGTATCTGATTTTTAAACAAAACGCCTTATTTTATATACACCTCCATAGGTGAATCAATTTTTAAGCTAAACGCCTTCATGTAAGCATCAAAAGCCTTTACATCCGGAAATTTATTTTTATTCCAGCCATAGCCTGTATAATATACGAGCGGCACATGGGGTTTATACGTTGTCAAGCCCAGAACATGCGAAAACAAAAGCTCTTTTTTCTGAACAGGGTGCATATAGGCATACGAATGGACAAAAACCGAATCAAGGCCTTGAGGCATTAGAACGCCCAAAAAAAGCTGGTCATTATCCTTCGTCTCCGGTTCCTGATAAATGAAATAGCCCTTCTCTTTGTTGACCAGCATAGAATCCTGTCCGGCACGCTTAACAATGCCGGCAGCCACAGGCATCGGTTCAGTAACAGCATATTGCTGAATAATCTTGGTCAAATGAGAATTCGCATCGAGAACAACGATCCGCGACTCTGCAAATTTCTTCCCGGCAATATCGATATCGGGATACGTGAGTTTAGCGGTAAACCTCAGCGGCCCGTTCTCCAACACCTCCTCTTTCACAAAATTATTATTGAGAATCAGCTCTCCATTCACAAACGGTGCCATTGCACCCGCACCTAAGCTATGCCCGACTCCATAAGGGTCACATCCTTCTCCGTGATCAACATGAAAAGAGATTTTATGCACCAAAGCATTTTCATACCATTTGTCCAGCACCAGTTGAGTCGTTCTTTTCAACCACAAATCCATCCCGTTACTTGGTCCGTCCAGGTATCGCAATGCATTTCCATAAAGGCGGAAACCCACACAATCGTTTTCCCAGGCAAAGTCCTCTGAGCGTTCCGGATAAAGGCGTCCGAAAACCAATGGAGCATACGTCCTCACGGAATCAACCGTAATAAAAAATTCCGCTTTACGTCCGGCAGCCAGAGACGCCTGAAACAATAATTTTTTATCGTAAGTCAGCTGAGAGGGAAGCACCCGTCCTTTTTTATCTTTTACCAGATAAGCCGTATTTCCCTGAAGAGAAGGCAATAAGGACTTGAGCAAAGCAGCATCGATTTCGACAATCTCCTTGTCGCGTACGATTGCTGATGTATTTTTCACAACAACACAGGCTCTTTGTTTTGCAAAACCAGATAGAAATATAGATAAGAATACAGACACAACAATAATCCTTTTCATCTTCAATTGTTTTTAAAAGGGATAAAACATACAACGCAATACGGAATTCAGTCGTAAATTGCCCCTTTGCAAAAGGCTTTACCAATTGCAAAATGACAAAACATCAATTCGGCACATCAAGCCTCTATCGATTGCACAAAAGCAATAATCTCTTTTCCTATTTCTTCAGCCGCCGCTCTACTCTTTGCTTCGGAATAAATACGGATAATAGGTTCGGTATTTGATTTCCGCAGATGGACCCATTTCTCCGGGAAATCGATTTTCACCCCATCAATATCCGTAATATCCTGCATCTTATACCTATCCTTTATCTTTACAAGAATAGAATCAACATCCGTATTCTCTTTTAGCTCTATTTTCTGTTTCGACATAAAATAGGATGGATATTGGGAACGAAGCTTACTTACGGAAGTTTTCTCTTTGGCCAATAAAGAAAGGAAAAGAGCAATACCCACCAGCGCATCACGTCCATAATGAATTTCAGGATAGATAACACCTCCATTGCCTTCCCCTCCAATAACCGCATGCACAGCTTTCATTTTCTCAACCACATTCACCTCTCCTACCGCAGAAGCAAAATACGGTTGTCCATATCCTTGTGCCACATCACGCAGAGCCCTCGTTGAACTCAGGTTAGAAATAGCAGCACCGGGAGTTTGGGACAACACATAATCAGCGATGGACACTAAAGTGTATTCCTCTCCAAACATCTCACCATTTTCACAGACAACAGCAAGCCTGTCCACATCCGGGTCAACCACAAAGCCGACATCTGCTCTCTTAGCAACTATTTCCTTAGATATTTCCGTCAGATGCTCGGGCAATGGTTCCGGATTATGAGGGAAATGTCCGTTCGGTTCGCAGTACAACCGATAGACGACTTTCACGCCTAATTGCTCCAGTAAAGCCGGAATAGCCATTCCGCCCACAGAATTCACACAATCAATTATCACGGAGAATCCGGCCTTGCCAATCGCTTCTTTATCTACCAGTTTCAAGTTCAGCACCGCATCGATATGTTTTTGAAGAAAAGTATCGTCATACCGCTCCTTGCCCAGATTATCGACATCCACATACAAAAAATCATCCTTTTCTGCAATCGCTAAAATCTCGGCTCCATCTGCCGCACTAAGAAATTCCCCTTTCTCATTTAGGAGTTTCAAGGCATTCCATTGTTTCGGATTATGGCTGGCAGTCAATATAATACCGCCGGCCGATTGCGATTGAGTCACAGCCATTTCGGTGGTTGGCGTAGTAGCCAGTCCAATGTTCAACACATCAAAACCCATTGAAATCAGTGTAGCACTTACGATTTTCTCCATCATTTCGCCCGAGATACGCGCATCCCGACCCAAAACGATGGTTCTTTTCAGGCTGTCCTTCTTGATAAAAGAAGCATAAGCAGTTGTAAACTTTACAGCATCCATGGGACTTAACCCATCACCCGGCTTTCCTCCGATCGTGCCACGAATACCGGAAATTGATTTTATTAATGTCATTGTTTTTCTTATTTTTCAGGAAAGAGGCAAGCTCAGCGATATGCAACACCTGAGCTTACCCCATGTATTTATAATTCTCTATTCGTCCTCTTTCGAAACAGGTTTTTTGTATTCAACAAAAGCTTCAATAGCTTCGTAAGAAGCCAGTCCTAACTCCTTATACAATTCGGCAGTCGCATGATTCCGATCTTCGGCACGTTGCCAGAAAAGCCGTTCGTCATTGCCCAGGAAAGGCGCACTTTCCATCTGGGATTGGTGCTTCAAGATGGAGTTGCGTTTGCGGCGAAGCTCTTCCGGACTGATAGGAACAGCCATTTCGATGTGGTCGATTTCCCATTCAGCCCAGGCTCCCCGATACATCCAGATACGGCAATCCTTCATCCATTCTTCATCCCGCAGCTCATAGATGGCGGCAAGAGCAGCATCCAGGCACACTTTATGAGTACCGTGAGGATCGGCAAGGTCACCGGCCAAAAAAATCTGATGAGGTTTTACCTGTTGCAGCAAAGGGATAATTTTGAGAATATCTTTCTCCGAGAGTTTTCCCTTTTTTATTTTTCCTGTTTCATAGAACGGAAGTTCCAGGAAGTGTACATTTTCCCCTTTAATGCCCACATAACGGCAAGCGGAACGAGCTTCTTCTTTACGAATCTGCCCTTTTACAGACAGAACATCCCGCGTATCGGAATCTCCCGGCATCTTTTCCTCCGTTAGGAAGTCTAGGTTTTTCGCACATTGTGCCGCTAAAGCCTTATTACTTTCCGGACTCGCTTCATCCATGTGCTTCATCAGCAGTAAAGCCCTGATCACCTCATCATCGCCCACTGCAATATTCCCGGAAGTCTGATACGCAACATGCACATCATGATTCTGATCTACCAACCGCTGCAAAGTCCCTCCCATCGAAATCACGTCATCATCGGGGTGCGGGCTAAAGACAATCACCCGCTTGGGATACGGCAAAGCCCGTTCAGGCCTGTTGGTATCATCTGCATTCGGTTTTCCTCCCGGCCATCCGGTTATGGTGTGCTGCAAATCATTAAATATGCGGATATTCACATCGTAAGCAGAACCATACAAGGTCAGTAATTCATCCAGTCCATGTTTATTGTAGTCTTTATTGGTCAGCTTCAATATCGGCTTACCTGTTTCGCGGCAGAGCCAGACAATAGCCCGGCGAATCAATTGATTCGTCCATTCGCATGAGCCAACCAGCCAGGGAAGATTGATTCGGGTGAGATGTTGAGCCGCACCCAGATCAAGGACAACGGTCGCATTTTTATGAATTTGCAGAAAAGAGGCAGGAATATTATCATTTGCTTTTCCCTGAATAACCGCTTTGATTATATCCGCTTTGGCATCTCCCCATGCAAGGAGAATGATTTCCGAAGCATCCAGAATCGTAGACAGCCCCATGGTGATGGCGCTGTCCGGCACCTCTGCCGCCGAAGCATAAAAACGAGTTAAATCTGCCCGCGACTCATGATCCATTAATATCAACCTGGTTGTTGAACCCACCTGTGAGCCCGGTTCATTATAAGCGATATTGCCCACTAGTCCGACACTAAGTACCACCAGGTCCAATCCTCCAAGTTCTTCGATTTGTTTATCGAAGCAAAGGCAATAATCATGCACATTATGCCTGTCGATAAACTCATCGGGAGAGATGAAGTTTTCCAATTGGATATTCACTTTATCAATCAGGTAATCCTGTAGAAGTTTTCCATTGGAATGGCTTGCCCTGTCGGACAATGGATAAAACTCCGACACATTAAAAACAACGACATGCGAGAAATCCAAATCTTCTTCCTGGTGCATACGCACCAACTCGGCATACACAGCCAACGGTGAAGTCCCGCCGGAAAGTCCGAGAACACATTTTTTACCGTTTTGTTTCGTCTCGTTTATTAACTCCGCAATATGCCGTGCCACAGAAAGAGAGCCTTCCGCCTGATCTTTATAAATATTCGTATTGATCTTCTCAAAACGTCTTTGCCTCAGGTTCTCAATGGCGTCGGCAGGGCGGTAATAGCGTTCCGGAATCATATCCAGAATTATTTCCGAACTCAAATTATATTTCATACGATTCAATTTTACTGGTAGGCGGTATGAAACTCGCCTGATTTATCATTATCCACTTCAGCGATGAAAGAATAAGCTTGCTTTCATTCGATTAAATTTACACTGTCAGGAAGCATGGAATCCATCTGATATTTCAACCATTGCCTCAGGCGATTTCATCAGAACCAAGCATCGTTTCACTGCTTTAAAATTTTACGGTTAATAAGTTATAAAGCTCGCCTGATTTATCATTATCCACTTCAACGATGAAAGAATAAGCTTGCTTTCATCCGATTAAATTTACACTGTCAGGAGGCATGGAATCCATCTGATATTTCAACCATTGCCTCGGGCGATTTCATCAGAACCAAGCATCGTTTCACTGCTTAAAAATTATACGGTTAATAAGTTATAAAGCTCGCCTGATTTATCATTATCCACTTCAACGATAAAAGGACAAGCCTGCTTTCATCCGGATCGATGCTTACTATCGGAAAAAGACGAAGCCTGTGCTTTTATAAAGCATCCACACGCCTAAAAAAGCAATGGATTCCAGGGACAAGCCCAAGAAGTCTCACAAAGCTGAATTCCTCCTACGAAAGACGAAAAGCAACCATTACAGAAACCTATCCATCAGGCCTTATTCTCTCAAAGACAAGTTGCTTTCTATCCTATCCCTGAGAAATGAATCCCAAGCCTCTCAAATCCTTTAACTCAAAAGCAGGGATTTCATCCCGACCCGAATGAGGGATAAAGCATCCACGCGCCTAAAAAAGCGATGGATTCCAGGGACAAGCCCAAGAAGTCTCACAAAGCTGAATTCCTCCTACGAAAGACGAAAAGCAACCATTACAGAAACCTATCCATCAGGCCTTATTCTCTCAAAGACAAGTTGCTTTCTATCCTATCCCTGAGAAATGAATCCCAAGCCTCTCAAATCCTTTAACTCAAAAGCAGGGATTTCATCCCGAGGGGAATGAGGGATAAAAAGCCGGGAATCCCCTTCTTTCATTTACCTCCTAAAATACCGGCAATCAAAAAAGCAGAAATCCCCTTTATTTTAAGACAGTGCCTGCTTCTCAATATCCTTAAAATAGCGATACGTTCCCACAGTCAGTTCATCCGTTGCAGCCTCATCGCAGACAATCACCCCCTTTGCATGCAACTGCAAGGCCGTAATGGTCCAGCGTTGGCTAACCGACCCTTCCACCGCCTGCCGCAAGGCGCGTGCTTTGGAGTGTCCATTCACGAGAATCAACACCCGGCGAGCATCCATAATAGTTCCAACGCCGACAGTCAGCGCCTGACGGGGCACCTTTGTTATGTCATTATCAAAAAAGCGCGAATTAGCCACCACCGTATCATCCGTTAAAGTCTTCAGGCGAGTCCGCGAACTCAGGGAAGAGCCAGGCTCATTGAATGCAATGTGCCCATCTACGCCCACACCTCCCAGGAACAGATCTATTCCGCCGTAGGACTTGATTTTATCCTCGTAATGCGCACACTCTTTTTCAAGGTCTGCTGCATTTCCATTGAGAATATTCACATTTGCCGGAACAATATCAATATAATTGAAAAAGTTATCCCACATAAAGCGGTGATAGCTTTGCGGATGATTTTCCGGGATGCCCACATATTCATCCATATTGAAAGTGACTACATTTTTGAATGATATTTTCCCCTCCTGGTGCAATCGGATCAATTCTTTATATGTAGCCAGCGGCGTCGACCCGGTAGGCAATCCCAGAACAAACGGGCGGTCCGGAGCATGCTTGTTTATCCTCTCAGCCACATAACCCGCCACCCAGCGTGAAACCTCCGATTCGTTTTCTTTTATCACTACTCTCATACAAGTATCTTTTTTGTTTATTCTTTTCTTCTGTAAGTTGCCGGCGTATATCTTCTACAACAAACTCTGGATATAGTCTTTCATCGCATCGTATTTCAACTCTATATCCTGCAAAAGCTTCAATTGGGCACGCGAACGCTCCAGGTTGTGAGTCGGGCTGTTCACCTTGTAATATTCATCTCCATTCAGGTAATCCGTCAGGAAACGCACCAGTTGCATATAAGTAATCAGTTTAGCACCGAAAGGAAGGAGTTCCAATTCCGGCTTTGTCAAAAAGTGCTTAGCCTCCTCCAGGTACCCTTTGGTATACGCCTTGAATATTTCCATATTGAAGGAGACATTATCCAGATCCTTATCATCTTCTTTTCCGGTATTTCCGGCCGATCGCATAAAGTCGCCGTAATCGGAGACGACAAATCCCGGCATAGCCGTATCCAAATCAATGACACACAACACCTCTCCCTGCTCATCAAACAAGATATTATTCACCTTTGTATCGCAATGATTGATACGTTTCGGCAACTTACCTTCCCGATGCAGATGTTCGCAGATGCACATTTCATCAATACGTTTCTCTATTTCCTGAAGAATGCCGACAACCTCGCCCAAGCGTCCCGCTTTATTCAGAGAGACAGCCTCTCTTAATTGTTCCAGACGAAACTCCATGTTATGAAAATTCGGAATCGTTTCCCCCAGGCGGCTTGCTAAGTCAGACAGCATATTCTGAAAATGGCCGAAAGCCTTTCCCGCCGAATAAGCATTCTCCGGAGTGATTGCCTGAAGAGTCACCGAATGAGGTATCAGAATGGTCATGCGCCAATAGCTTTCCCCGTCGAAATAATAAAGAGCATTGTCGGTGGTGCGTACAAGCGTCAGTGTTTTTCGTTCCACATCCTCCTCTCCGGCCTGTATCAGTTTTTCCCGGATATGTGTTGTGATTTCCTCCATATTGTTTTGAAGCAGATCGATGTTTCGAAAAACGTGGTGATTGATTTTCTGCAATACATATTCCCGCGGATTGTTTTCCAAAGAGACCTTATATGTATTATTAATCATTCCCTCTCCCAGTGGAGTAATATCCCCCACCAATCCATCAATGACAAAATGATTAACGATGTCCTTCAGTGATGTGTTATTCATAGTTCATTCCTTTTTTATATTATTGTTTATTGATCAATAGCTCAGTATTATTATTCCCGGACAACAAGTCGTTTCTTATTCAAAATAGATATCTCCGAAGAATTCAGGCCGGTGAAAATCCGGAGTTTCGCTTCCAATGGGATTCCACGAAATGAAATGTGGCGTCTTTTGATTGTCTCCGCATTTATAGAAATTGCCGGTCGCTTTCTGTCCGCTCAAATCCGTAATGCCTGTATCGGCGAAAACATCCAGAGGAATCAGCAGCGACAATTCCCATGTTGCATATTCTTTTTCCAGAGGCATTGCTCCCAAAGAAGAAAAACGCTTTATTCGTTTCAGTACACTCTCGGGAAGTGGAGTTCGCGCGTGGCGGTCTTTGCCTGTGGCAACTAAAACACTCCCGATGCAGTTCGTTTCTATATTATAATAAGACTGTTGGTCGAAAGAAATAAAAAACTCAACGCAGGAATCCTCCCACACCTTTCCTCCATCCTTGTCGCAGACCGCCTTTACATCAGCCTCTTCCACCCGGAAGTTCAGCAAGATGTTTGTTCCGTTGTGTGCTATCCGAAAGCTCACTTCCGGGCGGTAAGGAAAATCCTTCCAATTGACAATCGAGACCGGATGCCTTTCCACTTTTTCTTTATCGAACACCGAGCCCAGAAGAGAAACAGCAGCCGGTACATTCCGTAAATCTGTTACAAATAGTTTTTTCATACAATTAAATTTTTACTTGTAGAGATGTTGCATGCAACGTCTCTTACAAAAATATTCATTTAACAGGCTAAAAGCGGTATAAAATTGTTCGAATAAAGTGTAATATTGTCCAAACATCCCCATCGAAGCCCATTCTCTTTTTTCAGAGAAAGAACAGACAACGAAATATTTACCTATTTATTCAAAGATTGTACAAAACCATCAGAAAGCCTGTTGAAGCAGCTTTCCTATTCCCTTCCCGCCTGCATTTTCCTCTTTCTTTTTTTAACAGTAAACTACTTAAGCTATCCCAATAAAATGCAATAAGCTTTGATTATTCATCACAGAATCATTAAATTTGTAACTCTTTGAGTACCATCAACCCGTTCTATTTCATTATACCTTAAACACAGAAAGGAGCTCATTTGCGCAAATTATTTTTATCGGTCATACTCTTCTTTTTCAGCGTCGTGCTATTTCTTTTGCATGGACAAGACATTACGTTTCATCATCTGACCACAGATGACGGGCTCTCACAGACTTCCGTCTCCTCCATGTACCAGGACGAGCTCGGAAGAATCTGGATTGGAACCCGGGAAGGATTAAACCGTTACAACGGAAATCGAATCATCACATACCGTCTCCAGAAAAACAATCCCAACAGCCTGTTTTGCAACAACATTCTTCGGATTACAGGCAATCAGAAAGGGCTGGTTTACGTATTATGTACAGAAGGCTTATGTGAATACAACATCCAAACCGACCAATTCACCACCTTGGAAAAGAGTGTCGACATACAAGCGTTTTATTATTCCGATAAATTATATATCGGCAAGAATAACACCATTTACGCCTTAGACTCCTCCTCCAAAAAGTTTTCAAAGGTTCTCGAGATCAAGGAGCCGAATCTAACAATAACCTCTTTGCTGGTAGACCGAAAAGGGAATTTCTATATCGGGACAAAGCAAAACGGAGTGTACAAAGCCTCGCCCCGAAAACAGGTCACCCATGTCATCAACAACAACAGCAACATCACAAGCATCTATGAAGATTCCGCCGGCGACATCTGGATAGGCAGTTGGGAGCACGGCTTGTTTATACTCTCCGCCGGTAAAATAACCAATATGACCCATCGACCCAATGATGAAAACTCCATTCAGTCCAATTTTGTCAGAACATTCTGTCAGGACAACCGCGGATACATCTGGATTGGAACCTTTCATGGGCTCGACAGGCTGGATAAATCCACCGGAGAACTAAACCATTATTTAGCCAACGGCAAACCGGACGGATTAACCCACTCTTCCATCTGGGCCATCATCAAAGACAAGCAGGAAACGATATGGCTGGGAACCTATTTCGGCGGCGTCAATTACTTCAATCCCGAATACGAAATATACACCTGGTATAAACCCTCCAAAGACCAAAGAAACGGATTAAGCTCTGCCATTGTCGGCCGGATGCTCGAAGACAAGAATCACAACCTGTGGATTTGCACAGAAGGCGGAGGCGTGAATGTATATAGCCGCGAAACCAAGACCTTCAAGTGGTATATGCACAATGCCACTAAAAACAGCATTTCCGAAGACAATGTCAAGGCCATCTATTACGACAGGCCCAATGACATCATGTGGTTTGGCACCCATTTGGGCGGATTAAACCGCCTCGACATTCAAACAGGAGTATTCACAGCCTACAGGTACAACAGCCGCGACAAAACATCCATTCCCTCCGACATCGTACGCGACATTGTCGGGTATCAAGGTTCCCTCATTCTGGCAACAAGCAACGGAGTGGCCGCATTCAATCCCAAAACAGGCAAAAGCACCCCTTTCTTTAATGACAAGGTCAACAACCTTATCAAAAACGTGTTTGCCTTATTCATCGACCACACCAACACCCTTTGGATTTCCGTCATGGGAGAAGGAGTATTCACCTACAACCTGCAAACCAGGCAACTGAAACAATACAAGCACGACCCCGCAAAACCAAACGGAATCAGCAACAACAACATCAATTGCATCACCCAGGACAGCCGTCACAACATCTACCTGTGCACCTCCGGAAGAGGCGTCGATATGTACAGACCGGCCAGTGATGATTTTGTAAACTTCGATTCCAAAGACAACGGACTCTCCAGCGATTGCGTCTACAACATGACCGAATCGCAGCCCGGACGAATGTTAGCCATCACCAACAAAGGCTTTTCCATTTTCGATGTCGACAGCAAGAAATTCTACAACTACAGCCAGTCAAACGGATTCCCGCTCTCTACCGTCAACGAAAATGCCTTGTACCTCACAACAGACAAGGTCATCTTTCTGGGAGGAGTACAGGGGATGGTATCCTTTCGGGAAGAGCTGCTCAACTTCACCCAAAAACCCTACAACATTTTTCTGTCTCAATTATACATCAACGGCAAAGAAGTACACATCGGGGATGAGTTCAATGTGCTGCACCAATCCATGCCCACCACCAAAGAGATATCCCTAAAAAGCAGCCATTCCATATTCAGCATTGAGTTTGCTACCACCAACTACATCAAAGTCAACAAAGAAGACATCGTTTACAAATTAGAAGGCTTCACCGATGAGTGGACTCCGGTGTACGGACAAAACCTCATCACCTTCACCAATTTGAATCCCGGCACCTATACACTCATTATCAAAAGCAACAATTCGATACAGGCAACAAAGGAAGTCCGTTTAAAAATAATCATCACGCCTCCTTTCTACCGAACCACCATTGCATACCTCATTTATCTGATCATCATCAGCGTTATTCTCTACTACCTCATTCATTCCTATACCGAAAGGCTGAAGCTCAAAGCATCCCTCGAATACGAATACAAGCGACTGGAGGATATAGAGAAACTCAACCAGTCGAAGTTGCGTTTCTTCACCAATATTTCGCACGAGCTGAGAACCCCGATTACGCTGATCATCGGACAAATAGAGATACTCTTACAATCGCAGGAATTCATTCCCAAGACCTACAACAAGATTGTCCGGATATACAACAACAGCCTTCAGTTAAAAGAGTTGATCACCGAGTTGCTCAATTTCAGGAAACAAGAATCCGGCCTGATGAAACTGCATGTCGTAGAACACGACCTCACGCGATTTCTACAGGAGAGTTATTTACTCTTTGAAGGATACACAAAAGCCAAAGACATCGAATTCGTATTCGAAGGGCCCGGAACACCCGTCATGCTTTGGTTCGACAGCAAGCAAATGCAGAAAGTTGTCAACAATCTATTGTCCAATGCGCTCAAGCACACCGACAATAACGGATTCATCGTATTGAGGCTCGAGCAAATCGAAGATGAAGTTGTTTTCAGAGTCAAGGACAACGGCTGCGGCATCAATCCCCAAGACATGGAGCACATTTTTGACCCCTTCTATCAGGTGGAGCATCAAAACCCCGACATTGTCAGTTCCGGAACAGGAATAGGGCTGGCTTTTTCCAAAAACATAGTAGAACTCCATCACGGCCGCATCGAGGTAGAAAGCCATTTAGGAGAAGGCGCCACATTCAGTGTATTTCTACAACAGGGATACACCCATTTCACCCGCGAAGAGTTGAAAAATGAAGAAATAGTTGAAGAAGACGACGACAGCATCACCCGTCCCGCCGAAAGCATCCAATCACAGGAGGCTCAGGCACCTTCCTTCAAGAAACCCGGCCAGGCTCCTTTCCTGAAAATGTTGATTGTGGAAGACAACGAAGAGCTGCGCGAAATGCTCGTCGACATCTTCACCCCATTCTACATCGTGACTTCTGCCGGTGACGGAGAAGAAGCACTCGAAAAAGTCAAGGACAGCCCTCCCGACATCATTGTCAGCGACATCATGATGCCCAGAATGTCCGGAGTAGAATTGTGCCAGGTCATCAAAAGCGACCTCAACACCTGTCACATCCCTTTCGTTATGCTCACCGCAAAAACATCCGTAGAAAGCAACCTCGAAGGATTAAAAACAGGAGCCGACGACTACATTGCAAAACCATTCAACGTGAATATTCTCGTATTCAGATGCCACAACCTGGTCAACAACCGCATGATGCTCAGGGAGAAATTCTCCAAACAGCCGCAGATGACACCCCAAATGCTGGCCACAAACGCGTTAGACAAAGAATTGATAGACAAAGCCGTTGAAATAGTAGAAAATCACTTAGAGAACCCCGAATTTTCAGTCAACGACTTCGCCCAGGAAATCGGCATGTCCCGATCCAACCTGTTCACCAAGTTAAAAGCCGTATCCGGCCAAACCCCAAATGATTTCATCCTGCGCATACGCCTCAAAAAAGCAGCGGTTCTCCTCAAAGAAAACCCCACACTCAGCGTACTGGATATTTCCATCCTGGTCGGCTTCAGCTCCTCCCGCTATTTCAGCAAATGCTTTAAAGACATATACCAACTAACCCCCTTGTCTTTCCGCAACGACACCCTCGCCCGGGAAAACCCGCAAGAAGACAAGGAATCTTAAATACGGAAAAGAACGAAAAAGATAAAAAGAATTTTCTTTTGGGCGTGCCCCTCCGCAAGCTACGGGTCGGGCTTTCCGCTCGCATCCTGCGCTCCGTTCCTACGCGCCTGCTGCCCGCTGCAATCCCTCACGCGGGGCAGCTGCACCTGGAACATCGAAAACATCCTGTTTTATACACATACAAATAAGAACTTTATGAAACTCATTATCCTTATCATTTCCATCTTCGCCACCGGCTCCCTCTATGGACAAACCAAAAGCAGTTACTTACATTTCAACAAGTTGACAGAGATCCGGGGATCCGCATATGTCTTTGCACAGACAGAAGAGAGAGGCAAAGGCATGAGTACCCACCAAAAACATCTCCTCTTTATAAATACCCAAAGCGGAGAAACAAGGCAGGTCGATTTCCCGAAGGAAGCATACATCGAAGAAGTGAAACAGGTGAAAATAGACAGCCTCGGCATAAACTGCCTCATTGTGTTTGCTCGAACCGGAAGCTTCAACGAGAAAAAAGGAATATCCCGGAGTGATCCCAAGCAAGTTATGGTCTTGTCCACCGATGGAAAAGAAAAAGTACAACTAACAGAAGACAGTTTCTTTTCCCGTTCCTGGGCTGTAAACCAACAAACAGGAAGGCTCGTCATTGTAGGGCACCACGACTCGAACGGCAATCACAAATACGACAAGAAAGACAAAGAAGGAATCCTTATTTACGACCTCAAAACACTTCGGCTCGTAACAGGAAATAACGCTTCCGTTGCCGACACAGAATAACCTTTTGCCATCCCATCGGATGGGTAAACGAGACACGACGAAGGCTCTGCCTTCGTCGTGTCTCGTTTCATATATCCTGTTTCAATGGTCTTGTTTTGAATCTTTTAAATGGAATGGCCGACACAGCCGCAGGCACTGCCTGGCGGTGTGTCCATACCGACGCTTGCAGCTTCGGTTGGATACGCATCCAACAAAATCCGGATACGCATCCGGCTAAAATTGGATGCGTATCCGGATTTTACTGCGTACGCAGGGAACAAGAATTATTCTTCGAGGCAATTTCTTTTATCAGCAAACCATCTGCCTTCAGAACAGGGTATCCGGACTACTTATACTTTTTCAAATCTGACTTTAGCCAAAGCTTGCAACAAGGAGGTGCTGGGCGTAAAGATAACTCTGACTTTCGAAATCTTGTCCGTACTGAACTGTTCGGGACTGTCTACCCCTTCGCTCGAAAACGAAAGGCGAAATGTCCCCAAATCACCCAAATTGACACTTTTGCTCATTAAGAGATATTTGGGAATGATATCGATCATCGAATTAATAGCATTCCCAACATCGCCACGCGAGAGAGAAGAGAGGTCTACGATTTCGGAAGATATGGCGTCTTGCGAAATTCTTCCGTCATTAACAGGGACAGCATACCATTTTGGCGGTGCATCAGGCAGCTGCGGGTTTTTACGTTGAATTAGTTTGTACTTCATATTCATTCAATTAAATGTTAATAAATTAATGAGTTGTTATCGGGAAGGCAACCTGACGCCGCCCGCTCCGGTAAGGTTATAAGTATCGGGCAACAAGGTTCAACAAGGCTCCGAATGAGCAACAAACCAATCGGCGATAAAGAAGTTTGTTACGAAGACGAATGTACGGGCAAAAATCAAAGCAGGTAGGGCAAATCGTCAAAATATAGCAGGGCAAATCGTACGATTGGGTATATTTTTCAGGGCAAATCATATTATCGCGAAAAAATCGTACAAAAAAAGACATTCACAGAGGCGAATGTTTCAATTCAGAAGGGCAGTCGTTATATTTGTATCATGCTAACTTTTTCCTCATACCAAAACGCCATCATCACATTACTTCCGCTATTTTCGTCGGTGACATGTGGAATTCTGATGTTACTGTCTCTAAGGCACAGCTTTACTGCGGATGAACACAAACTCAAAAGCATCACTAGCCTGTATCTGGGAATGGCCACGCTCGCCTGGGTTACCACTTTCACCTACAACTACGCCCCGGAAGTGTTTGTCTGCCTGAACGCACTCTGCCTGCTCACCTACCTGCTCAACCCCATCCTTTTTTACCACATTGTATACCGGCTTACTGGCTTCAATGAGGAAAAAAAGTTTTCCGGATGGCACTATCTCGCTCCTGTCGTCCTCACAGGACTGCTCCTTGCCTGGTCGTTGTTCGTGCCTTACGAAGTACAACTGGAGATTGTAGAGGGGAAAGGCCAGGTCATTCCCGAGGGAAAATACGAAATATATGCGCATCTGTTTCTTTCCAAACCGTTGCTCCGCATGCTATTCAATGCCATCTATTCCTTTTTGACGGTTTTGCTGCTCGCCACGTACTACCGCAAAGCAGCCAGGCCGACAAGCCTGGTGCGCAAGCCGTCCCGATGGATTGTATTTATTACAGCTATCTCTCTGGTTTCGATGCTTGTATCCATCCTTATCTGGACAACACCGCGCGACCGGATCCTGTTTTCGACCCGGATACAACTTGTGCTATTTTTTGTCGTCCTTCAACACATCCTACTGACCTACCATGTTATCCGCCGCAGATATTTGCTGTTTGTGATTGTACCCGAATTCAGACATAGCGTTCAAAACGAAACAGAATGGCAATTTCATTCGGGAAAGATATCCCAAAGCGCACTGGAAACTTACTTGTCGGAAGAAAAACCGTACCTGCGAACCGACTTCAGGATAACGGAACTCGCCGAAGCATTTGATATCAGCCGGGCCAGGGCGTCGGCCTTTATCAACAAAACCTACGGAATAAACTTCAACCGCTATATCAACCAGTGGCGACTAAAGGAGATGCAACGTCTCTCCCGACTGCCGGACAATCAGGGTCAACAGACAGGCAACTACCTCCACGAAGCGGGATTTACCGACCGCCGCCAATACAACCGCGTACTGAAAGCGGAAAGAGATGCTGCCGAAGCAGAAGATACACATACAGAAAACAACCGACAATGACAGATCACCTTATACAAGCCCTTGTGTTTTCAGCTCCGATGTTTACGGCGCTATTTTGTTGCCTCTTTTCTCTGATACACTACTTCTCCCGAAAACAGCCACATTCCGGAAAGCCTGTAGTGTGTATAGCAGGAGCCTTGTTTTCCGCCACACTCTGTTGGTTGGGGACAATACTCTTTCTCTCGGGGAGCACGATCTTTGTCTATTACAATACCCTCTTCTTACTGGCACTGATGCTCTATCAGGTATTTCTCTATCATTTCGTATCCACCATTACCGGGACAGACAACAAGCCATTTCTTCGCACACACTACCTTATTCCCTTTTTCATTACCCCGATTATGGGACTATGGCCGGCACTTGTCCCGCCGGAAGTGAAAACAACTATCGCAGCACATCTCGGAAACAGGCATCCTCACGATCCGCTCTTGTCGATTGCGGCCTCTTCCTTCACGTTTATCTTCTGCGTCTATAACCTCCTTTATGCAACATTGGGAGTTCGACGAGTCCGGAAATACCGACAGGAGATTGTAAATGATTCAGCCGATTCGGCAGGTATTACCATGCGGTGTCTCTACCTCTTTATAATCCTTATCCTTTCGAGCATCCCCATCCCATTCGCCACGCTCTTTACCGACAGGGAAACCCTGATTGCCTCACGCTTTACAATGGTCGCCATCCTCCTGCCCATCATACAATATATACTGCTCACATACAACCTCCTTGCGGACAACAATGTGCTTATCGAACCTCCAACGGCAAAAAACACAACAGACCGGGAAAACCGGAGGCTCAACCGCAAACGCTTCGAAAAATACATCCGTAAAGAGAAACCTTTCCTGAACCCCAAACTGAAAATTACAGATGTGGCCCTGGATCTGTATTCTAACCGAAGTTATGTCTCCGCCTTTATCAATCAGGAATACGGCAAGAATTTCAACTGCTACATCAACTCCCTGCGTCTGGCGGAACTCGACCGGTTGCGCACACTCCCGCAAAACAAAAAATACAGCCACACCGAATTGTTGTTTATGGCCGGATTCAGCGATTACAGAGGATACCTGCGGGCAAAAAATGAAGCGGATAAGTCAGGAATAATGGGCTTGTAATCTATATCTTCGCCCGAACCGGCCGATGGTCGGGCACAACAAGGCCCCAGCAAGTGATACATGAAAGCAATGTATACAATCTATTTCTTTTCCAAATCCACCTCATAACTGCTGCCATCCTTACAGAAGAACAGCAATACCGTTTCTTTTTTATCTGCGGAAATAATCCGGCAAGATTTAGTTTCGGTTATGGGTTTCCAAAAGCCTTTCAGCGTAATATGCACAGGTATTTCGCCACTCTCGTTATTGATCCACGGACGCGAATAAATGCTTCGCTCCACCCGCTTTCCGTCCTTGTCGTATATATCGTCGGAAGAGCCGCGATAAAGAGCCAAATCGGGATTAGCCACTGTCAGCGTCAATCTGTTTCCGCTCTCTTTCAGCATCACCAGGCAAGAAGTATCGGCCTTAGCCAGCCATCCCCGGGGGAGGCGGAGCGGCTTTTCAAACAATACATACGAAGTGGTATGGCTATTTCTATCCCGGACAATGTGTGCATCGCTATCGTGCTGAAGCACCTGATAAGAAGGCTTTCGACCGAAAGTGCTTCGATTGGCAGGGCTGATGGCCGGAAGTACCGCATATTCATAGGAAGCATTGCGGGGCGCCTTCCCATGTTCGAAAAACAGCGTCACCCAATCGGCCGCGGTGTTCTCTCCGGTATTCTGCATACGGGAATATTGAGGGAAGTTCTTTTCAAATCGCAGCTCGTGCTGTCTCTCTTTAGGTATATAATACCCCGTTCCTGCGGGATCGACCCACATCGTGCCGTTGGGTCGATAGCGCTCCCAATACCTTTTCAGGCTGTCGCTGGTCACGGCCTGCTGAAACAGCGTTGTCTCGGTGTCGAACTCCGAATTCTCATTCTCAATATTGCTACCCAGGCACACAATCACATCGTCGAAAAAATGGAACGACTTGCGGGCTCTGTGCGAACCGTTGTATTTATCATGTTCATGGAGTTTCATCCCGAAAATTCCATTGCTGCTGCGTTGCGAGAGCCCTCCGGCAAACGCCTCGTCGGAATAGAGCATCTCTTCGAATCCGGAGAATTTATCGACATTCAGCACATTTGCCTCCAGTTTTTCTACCGGCAGATGAATCGCGGTCGTACCCGGAATACGCCCCCAGTCGAAGCCCTTTTGAATCCACCCGCCGGTCTCCGGAGTCACCGTTTTGCCTGCCGGAGCTGTCAGTATCTGCAAGCTTGCGTGAGCCAGGTAGCGTCCGTAGCGGTTGGCTCCCAGGTAATGTTCGGCCGCCCAGAGGTAACGCGAATGCCCCCGCACCACTGCCGCCCAGTTGCCCCGGCGTTGTACCGACAAACAGCCGTAAGGCATACTGATATTCCCCTGAGGGTCGCTTTCGGCATAGCCACCGGCTTCTTTCAGCTCCTGCACCAACCGGTTTTTCTCCTGTTTGTTTTCCTGCGGAGAATATTCCGGTTGAAGTTCGCGGTCGTCACTCGTGTCCACCAATCTCAGGTAAGCCGCAGCCAGCTCGGGGTCTACCTTGTTTTTGCCGTCGGGAGAACCTGCCAGGGCCAACCGGGCATACTGGGTAGGCACCAATTGCCCTCTTCCATCGGGATGCCGTCCCGACATCGCCAGGGGGAAATGTGTTTTATTGCAGTAGAAGCGCATCGCCATCAGAGCCTTTTTCACCGTTGAATGCCCCCATTCGGAGATCGCAAATTCCGTTTGGCTCAACAGGTAAATCATATCGGTAGCGCCATCGAGTCCGCCTATAGCGTATGCCGGATAATTGTTGCAGTGATGGTAGGCGCTTCCGTCTATTTTGAAAGCATCCTGTAATCCTTTTGCCGGAAGACATCCGTTATTGATCCACCGGCTGAATGAACGCAGATACTGCACCTTTTCGGGCGAATCGGGCATCAGCATAATGCTGCTGAAACGACCGGCAGCCAAGGTATTGAACGCATCCATATCCATTCCGTTTTCTTCCGGCCGGATAAATACCTCGTTGGTCATGGCATACCAGCGAAGAGCCTGGTCGGCCTCATCCAACAATCCGGCTTCCGCCAACACCTCCCTCATCAGATAGCAGGCGGAAAAGAAGTTTCGGAAACTGTATCCATAATGAGTGATAATGCCCAGACAGCTGCCGTAGGCCACGCCCTGATCCTGTGCATGACGAAACAGATTCACAAACATATCTTTCAACACCGTCTTCTCTGCCTCCGATTGGCTGTTGTTCCATGCCAGAGCGGTGCGCTTCATCAAGGTGAAATAGTTGCGCAGCTCCATGTCGTTTCTCTCAAAGATATTTTTCCAGTCGGGAATCAGCCGTTCGTAAGCTTCTGCCGCTCTCGAATAAAAAAGGGGGACGCCGACAATGCCTCCTTTGCTGTTGGTGGCTATCCGGTAGCTCATGTATTCGTCCCGCAACGCCCGAATAGCTCCCGATGAAGTTCCCGGAGTCACATTCAGCAGGCGTTCGAACCGCGTATTTATTTTTTGAATATCGCTTTTTTGCCTGTCAGTCAAAGGTGCTGCCTGAATATCGGGCTTACATGTTGACATCTTCAACAGAAGCAGCCAGTGATTTTGCGTATTTTGATTGACAAAAGGCACCTGCCGGTCGGGGGACTGGTATCTGTGGTCGGTTTTGGTAGCAGTGATCAGATGGTCAATAAATAATTCGCCCGCCTCATCGGGAGCGACTATCCGAATCTCATTCATCCCCACCTCCGGTGTTCCCTGCATGTCTCTCTCGTAGCAAACCCAAGCTGCCCGCCATCCGGTGAAGTTGATGTTGAAGGGGAAATAGGCACAGGTTTTTCCATTTTTTAGAAATTCAAACCGGATGCTCTTATTCATCGGTTTTTCGTTATACACCCACACAATGAAAGTAGAAAGATAGGTATCTTTCCCGGTCGGGTCGACAGGCTCATATCCCAGCTCTCTTTTTATGCGCAGGCTGCCTCCCGGCGCAAACGACCACGAGAGCGAATGCTGCCCATCCTTGTAGTGATCGCCCGAAAGCGTTGCTTGTGCATGTTCCGGAAAGACCTCCGACAAAGCGTTGTCATTCTCGAAAGACAAGAGCCTTTCATGCACAAC
The DNA here is from genome assembly GCA_047605645.1 of Dysgonamonadaceae bacterium. Classification (GTDB taxonomy): domain Bacteria; phylum Bacteroidota; class Bacteroidia; order Bacteroidales; family Dysgonomonadaceae; genus UBA1309. The sequence continues at coordinate 40,683 of JASGFJ010000008.1, forward strand.
CGGTTGCGCTTGCATCCATCCTCCAAAAAGAAAGGATAGAAAAAGTGTGATGATGTATTTCATTTTCTTTGGAACTTGATTGAAAGTACGATCCGCAGTACCGGGAAGGCGACCGGAAGCCTCTCTTCCACGGGATAAACAGATAATTATCTCTTTAGAGCGGGCATATCCCGTCTCTACCATGCAAATTCAGATATATATCAGCGAATATACGAATTTACAGTTTATTTGCCTGGTATAAGGTTGAAGTAAACAGGCGCACCATCCTGCAAGGTGAAGCTCACCTTTGTATTGCCTCCGATTACCTGCGTGCGGATTGTTGGATGGTTGTCCGGACAAGTCCAGTTTCCTTTCAAAAGAATATCCGCATGGGTGGGAGAAGAAATCCATCCGAAATCCTTGTTGGCTACAGGGTTCAGATTCGGATTGCAGGCTGCCAGCTTCATCAGGGAGGCACTCTCTTGGCGCACGAGCAACAACAATGGTGTTTCAGAGGCAAGTAGCAGCTCCGAATTCAGGCTTTGAAACGGTTTGAAAACCGAATAAGCACGTATATTTTGTGGTTTATATTTCAAGGCGTGAAGAAGGGAGTCCTGACGGATAATCTCATAAAGCACATTCTTTTTGGCATCGGCCTTTTTCGCTATCCCGGCAAGCTCTTGCGCATTGGAATTGGGCTTCACAATAAAGAAGTACGACTTATCGCGGGTCTTTACTCCGTGATTGAGGTAGGCTTTTGAAGCAGTCACCGTTGTCTCCGGGTTTTGGGCATCGCTTCCGGTTTGGTTGGGCGTTGTCTGTTTTCCGAAGGTCAACACCAGCTCATTATTTCCGGGAGGAATAATATAAGCTGTAGACTGCGGATTGAGAATCCACTGTAATTGATCAGACTGTAGTGTTTGGCCGTATCCTTCGGTAATCTCTTTTCCATTCAGAAGTAATTTTCCGCTGCCGGAATATCGGATGGATTGAAACAGATTGGTGGCCGTAATCATGTCATCTTTGTAATTGCCGGAAGCACTGATATTGCTTCCCATACAGAAAAGCATTCCGTCGATAGCAAACACCGACTTGCGGAATACCAGATGGGTCGGCTCAAAGGTTTGCTTTCCCCATTTGTCAATCTGGTCGAAATCCGCCGCAAACAAGCCCGTTTTCCCCCAGGCCAAAGACCCGGCAAAGTTGGTTGTCCGTGCAAATTGGTCGAACCGCTGCGATGTATTTCCCGAAGGCATCATTTCCGGCCAGGAAGTGTAGTGGACAGTCGTTGTCCCCGGTACCACATTCCAGTCCCAGCCGCCACTCATATCATCGGAAGGGCAACCCGACTTGCTCAAAGGCCCTTCATACATCACTTCGAGCGATCCGTGACTCTGATAACGGCCGAAGCGATTCTGTTTGTTATAGATTTCGGCACCCCAGAATTTGCTGGTGGGGCAACGCATGGTCACCACCCAGTTGTCGTTCCGGTAAATGCCGATAGGGCTGTAATTGAATTGGTAAAATCCGTTTAAATCGTGTTTGCCGACTTTGTATTGTTCCGATTGAAAGAAGAAATTATAGTCGGCGGCCAGTTGCGGGTCGAAAGCCTGATTTTCCAAAGCTCCGCCAATTTCTATCAGTTTTTTGAAGTTCTCTTTCGAGACCTGCACTTTCACGCCGTTGCGCCCGTAAGGATTTCGCCCGGCAAGAGAGTTTGCCGTATAACGGATATCTCCGGTGCCGCATGGCGCCATCAGGTAGATAGAGACAACCGCTTTGCTCATCCGCCGATACGCTTCCGGGGCAACCTGAAAAGGAGTGCTTTTCAAGGGCCAGGCCAGCTTTATCCACGACTCGTACGAATACATGTAGTTGTTGTAATGTGATTTATGGTGAAATCCTGTCCCGTCAGGTTTCAGCATATCCCGTTGCCCGGGTACATATTCTGTGACCCAGTTGAGATAGCGGGTCAGCGCACGCAAATGCTGTATGGCTGTGTTTGCATCGGGTTGACTCACGGCATAGCTGTAGAAAAAGGTAGCCACATTGGTCAACACATCGGCTTCAATACGGGAGAGAAACTGATCGTCAGGCAAATACACGGTTTTAAAATCCAGCACCTTCGCAAGAAACCCCAGAAGCTGCTCTTTCTGCCCGCTGTCTGCCACCTGTAAGGACGCCAGAAAACCTTTCGGTAAAATGCGAACAGTGGAATAGTCATTCGTAGGAAGCGTAAAGTCAATATTTTCTGAAATGCCTTGCGACAAAATAGCTCCGATAAAGCTTCTGCACAGCTCTTTGTCGGCCGGAGAAGCAGCCAGGGCTTCCAGCGCTGTGGAAATACGCAACAAAACTTGTTTATCCACACTGCCCGAAAGATCCAAGGTTTGAGTACCCTTCACCACCCCTGTGGCGAAATCACGCGCTTTGAGCAGTTGAGCCTCGGGGGCCTTTGCAGGAACTAGGGTATAGACTTCCTTCAGCTTTTTATATGCCTGTAACTCCGCTTCAGAAGGCTGAATCTGCGCAAAAGAGAGGACAGAAACCCAAAAACATAACATTCCCAGAAAAGACACTCTTTTTTTCATACGGTTTAATTCTTATGGTTAGGTCGTATCGCGCTCGCTTGAGTTTTAAATCATTGTTTGGAATGATTGAATACACACCAGGCTTCGCTTCATACAATTTAGTTTTACTTTTTCGACGGAGTGAAACCTGTTTCTTTTTTTATTCAGAATCTGAATGATAAAAAACACGCCTCCCTTCGTATTCATTCCGCATAAAAAACGCGGAGGATACACCCTGAATACAGCCGGCAATAACATTATAAATCAATGCAAAGGAGCTCCGGTCTTCTCTCTTCTCGTCCGAAAACCCGCCATAAAAGCGGATTTCGAACGGATGAAGATGTTACCCTTGTCCCTGTTTCATCACACAATACAGGTGGGCACCTTCAGAGAAAAGGCTTCGCTTTGACATATCTGAAGGAAAAAACGTTCTTACCCAAAGCTTAAAAGGCATCATTCGGCCTTTTGATTCATAATTCCGCTTGATTGAGTTGGGCCGGAGAAAGCCGATATGCATTCACTTTTTGTCAAAGAAGGATGGTATATAGGGTGTTATACAAAGCTCTGCTCATCGACAGTCGATCTGTTTTTTACGGACAAGGGCTTCCAGGAAGTAGTAGTCCGCATAATTCAGAGGCACATCAATCTCCTGAGTATGGGGTATGCTTCCGACAGAGTGCATCAGCAGGAAGTTTCCATTGGTCCCGACAATCGCGCGATAAGCCGGGCTCGACAGGGAAGCCATGATTTTGTCTGCTGTGTCCTTGTATTCGGGTTTGTATTGACTCAACTCGTAAAGGGCAGAGGCTATCACGGCGGCGGCGGAAGCATCCCGGGGTTCGTTTGGAATATTCGGTGCATTGAAGTCCCAATAGGGTACTAAATCGGCAGGCATATTCTTATTTTTAAACAAAAAATCATATATTTTTTCGGCCATCTCCAAATAACGCTTGTCTTGAGTCTCCCGGTAGCAAACCGTAAATCCGTATAATCCCCAGGCTTGCCCGCGCGCCCAGGCCGATTCGTCACTGTATCCCTGGGCAGTGCATCTGCCTCTCACGCCTCCTTTGTTTTTGTCGTAATCTACCACATGGTAACAACTGAAGTCGGGCCGGTAGTGATTCTTCAGGGTCATATCGGCATGCGAAATCGCAATATGCCGGAAAGTTGTATCGCCTGATAACTTAGTAGCCTCAAACAACAACTCGAGGTTCATCATATTGTCGATAATCACCGGACAACTCCAGCCTTTTTTGCCCTGCCATCCGCGGTCTTCATCCCACGACTGAATAACTCCAGCTGCGGGTCGAAAACGGGTAGACAACGATTTTGCAGCTTCTACGATAACGCTTTCATAAGCCGGATTCTTCGTCAGGCGATAGGCATTTCCGTAACTGCAATAGATCATAAATCCGATATCGTGATGCCACTTTAGGTACTTCACCGAATCAAGTGCTTCGGTATACTTGGTGCCTACTTTTTCCCATTTCTTATCATGGGTCAACTCGTACATATACCACATACTGCCGGGGAAAAAGCCACTTGTCCAGTCATCGATGGGAATGTATTCGATCTTATTGCAATTTGTTGTCCGCGGATTCAGGATCTTCCCCGATTCTTCAATCAGTTTCACCTGATAACCCAATTGCTGTGATGCAACATGCACGTTATCAGAAATAAGCGAACACGCATCTTCCGGTTTTTGCTGTTGCTCTTTTTTATTGCTGCAAGCCAGAGTCATCAAGGCTAACAATATTATATAACCAGCTTTATTCATACTACCCTTTTTCTATTTGTCTATATTTTGCTTATTTCATGTTTTTTCAACCCACAACCTTTATTACAAGGCTCCTGGTTACTCCGGAGGAATGACTCATATTCCCGTGTGTAGCCACAAAGGTTCCGTCATACACGCCTTTGTCTGTAACCCACTTTATTCATGCCTCCCTGTTGCTATCAGGCTGTTTTTTGCTTATTTCATCCTTTTTTCAATCCACCACCTTTATAACAAGGTTTTTGATTACTCTGGAGAAATGATCCATATTCCCGTTAGTAGCTACAAAGGTTACGTCATACACGCCTTTGTCTTTATACTGATAGGTATAGGAATCCAGGGCAACGGTGGTTGTTTTGACAGCAATTCCCACATCCGGCAGACAGGAGTTCAGCTTCAGAGGAGATGAAATCAGCCAGTCGAGGTTCAAATCGGCTCCTGCAGCAGACGATTGGATGTTAAATCGTGGAATCGTGGTTGCTGTGTTGTCGTTCCAAACACCTTTATTGGCCGGAAAAAGTCCTGATTTATAGAATAGATAAGCGACGGAAGGATTTGCATGGAAATCGAATGGAGTGAATCCCATAGATACAGCAGGAACAGTGGTAATGCTTCCGTTTTGTTTCAACGTATTTTCGATAAGCAGATTCTGTACACTCCAGGTCGGTTGAGTCGTTGCATTACTCAAGGGTTTGTAACAGAATGCGACGACCACAGAGTCAGCCAGGTAATCATTCAGAGAGACAGCTGAAGAAATGGCATTCGTTGAACTGACAGTAGGTAGATTACACAGATCACTGATATCCACCCAATTTGTATTCAATACTTTAAGGCTATCGGTATACTTGTCCTGGGTCAAACGCCCGAAACCGGTAGCCAGATAGACCTTTAAGGTTCCCGGAATGGTTCCGTATTGAGCAAAAGCATCAAACTTGAGTTTACAGTCGATATCTTCAATCGACAGCTCTGTGCGATTGATATATTTATAGGTGTATCCGACTTCCCCGCTGTAGAAGGATATAAAATCCGGTTCTCCCGAGAAATTGAATGTTACTGATGTCGATTTACTCACAACAATAGTATCACCTAGCTTCGTCATGCCATCAGCAGTTACTGAGACATCCAGAGAGACCTCCTTTTCGAGTTCGTTTTCACAACCCGTGCAGAGCAACAGGCTGAAAAATGATAATATAAAGATTGTTTTTTTCATACGATTAATTTTTTACTGGTAGCAGAGACCTTGCATGCAACGTCTTTACTGATTTTTGAATCTTCGCGTTGGGTGATTTCATAAAAATCAAGCTTTGCGTCATCATTCTTTCTTCTCTGTTTCCAAAGATTAATATATCCATATTACCAGCCCGGATTTTGAGTTACCAACTTGTTGGTAGACATCTCCCAATCGGGAATCGGGAAGTACACATAATATTTAGGGACATTATAATACGTGGCAGCATATTTGTGATTGTTGTTCCATCCCATGCCGGCGGCTGTTCCTAAATGGTTGTTGACATAAGCGACCATCGTTTGCATGGTCGTATAATAATCTCCCCAACGGATCAGATCCCAGCGGCGCAAAGCTTCAAAACACAACTCCATCGCACGTTCCTGCTTGATAGCTTCAAGCAAATCTTCTTTGGTTGGAGCGGAGGAATTATCCAGGTCTGTGAGTTTTGCTCTTTCCCTGACCAGATTAATATATTGATAGGCATTTGCCGGACCATTCAGCTCATTTTCGGCTTCCGCCAACATCAACAAGACATCGCTATACCTTAAAATCGGGAAATTGATAGGGGTATAGTTCTTGTTCTTGGGTGTGACAGCCTCGTATTCACGGCGGTATTTTGCCGCACACCTGGTTTTATTAGCGCTTGTGGTAGTTGCATCTTCCTCGTATAAAAATCCGTCGACCATGGTACTGGTCGGCCCACCCGGTTTTTTCCCGGCGAAATATTTCCGGCCGGCAATTCCATCACTGTTGGTTCCATTCACATAGGTATATTCATAGTCGGCAATATTCCAATTTCCACGGATGGTATCTCCGGCTTCTTCATACATGTTGTAGAGTTTCAGAGATGCAAAAGCAAAGCGATAGCTGTATCCGGGATTCCTCATACCCGTATAGTTTTGAAATGTCGTATTGGAAGAGTAATCATATGAGGCACCGAATCCTAATGTATTTCCAATCCGACCGGCTGTATAGTTACTTGAACTGATACGATTTCCGGCTTCTTCTACTTCCCAGAGACTTTCTCTTTTTCCCTGGCTGTTGTATTTATCGGCGGCATAATCAATAAAGACTTGTTTGTAAGAAGGTGCCAAATCGTGTAGTCTACTGCTATATACTGCGAAAGCCCAGTCTTTGGCTTTCTGGTAATAGGCTGTCACTTCAGCCCCCGGGGCAACACCGTCCCGATTATGCTCTCCGGCACGGAAGAGATAGATTCGTGCTAATATTCCCTGAGCGGCTGTCTGTGAAATCGTACCTGGCGAATTCAGATCGGTGCAAACAGGAAGGTTCGGGATAGCAGTCTCAATATTTGAAATAATGGTGTCGTAAACAACCTGTTTATTTGTTCTGGCAATGCTCAGACCTTCTACCGATTCTACCGATTTCAGCCTGAGAGGAACATCTCCCCAACCCTGCACTAAATTGAAATAATAGAAAGCCCGCAGGAATAATGCCTCAGCACGAACCCGCTTACGGGCTGTTGACGAAATATCCGGGTTCTTATCTACATTTTCGAGAAGGATATTGGCCCGGTTGATTCCATCATAAAGAATACGCCAATAGGACGTAATCTCCGGGGTGGAAGAAGAAGCCGTTGCACAAAGGATACTGGCTTTGGGTTCACTGCGCTGATAAAATGTCAGGTCGTCGCCTCCTGCTATATACAAAGGATAAGCATCTCCGTAGAAATATTCCTGCATAAGAGGGCTGTAGACACCTATCAGAAATGTATTCAGCTCCGCTTCTGTCGTGAAATAGGTTTCTTCTGTGGGTTTGGTAGGATCTTTATCCAAGAAATCACTACATGAACACAACATAAGTACCGCAAAACAGAACGGGATAATATAGTTGATTGTCTTCATTGTTTTTCTGTTTTAAATTAGAAGTTTAGATTGACTCCAAAAGAAAAAGTAGCAGCTCGTGGATAGGCAGAAAAATCAAGTCCCGGATTTAAAGCTGTATTCTTGATAGAGACTTCCGGGTCATATCCGGAATAATTTGTCCAGGTATATAGATTCTGCATCGCCAGATAGACACGCGCCCGGGACAATTGCACCTTTTTAGTGACTTTAGCCGGCAGGGTGTAACCAAGGGTCAATGTCTTAAGTCGCAGAAATGATCCGTCTTCAATGAGTCGGGAAGAAATCACCATGTTGGAGGTGGAAGTGCTTGCCCTTGGGATATTGCTGTTCTGATTTTCGAACGTCCATCTGTCGGCATAAGAGGCAAACTGGTTGAGGTTCTTCTTGCCGTTAAAGGCATTTTCAAACATTAGTTTGTTGGCATTGAGAATATCGTTGCCATAACTCCACTGGAAGAAAATGCTTAGATCGAAATCCTTGTAAACAAAGTTATTGGTAAATCCACCGATATGCAGCGGATCGCCTTTTCCTATAATGGTTCGGTCATTGGCATCAATGGTGCCGTCTCCGTTCAGGTCTTTGTATTTGGCATACCCCGGTTGGGTCGTGTTTTCTGTTGAAAAATGAGGAACGGTTGTTTTAAGGGTATAAGAAGAACCTGCCTTATCAAAATCTTCTACTCCATAGACGCCGTCGTATAAGTATCCGTACATCATTCCGATAGGTTGTCCCACTTTGGCAATATAGTTGAACTGGCTGTTGAAGTTCTGATCGAATGTAGCTGTTGAAGTATACGACTTGTATCCTTCGGCTAAAGCCAAGACTTTATTTCTATTGAACGCGATGTTGAAATTGGTAGACCATTTAAAGTCTTTTGTCGTAATATTATTGCTATTAACCGTAAACTCTATCCCTCTGTTTCTTACCTTCCCTATATTTCTCATGGCTGTGCCATATCCCGAAGATAGAGGCAACTGAACGGCAATTAACAGGTCGGAAGTAGTCTTGTTGTACCAATCGGTCGTGAAGGAAATGCGATTATTAAAGAACGACAAATCGAGTCCTATGTTTGTCTGGGTAGTGGTCTCCCATTTCAAATTTTTATTGCCTAAGCTGATGGGGACAACTCCTACCGAGTTTTCATCCGAACCGATAGGATATACACCATGCGCCACAGCGTCGGCGGTCGTGTAATTTCCGACAGTTCCCGTCAATCGGTCAAACATGGCGAACCTGTCATAAGCTCCGATACGGTTATTCCCGGTTTTTCCCCATCCTAAACGAAGCTTCCCATTATCCACGGTGTTTTTCAGCGGGGTGAAAAATGATTCCTGAGAGAAAGTCCAGCCGGTAGCCAGGGAAGGGAAGTATCCCCAGCGATGATCTTTGTCAAATTTCGAAGATCCGTCGGCACGCATTGTCGTAGTCAGATAGTATTTGCCGCCATAATCGTAATTTATTCTTCCGAAATAAGACATCATCGACTCCTCAGTCAGGGAAGATGTGATGGTTGGGGTTCCTTTCCCATTCATAATTCCGGCCATTCCCAGCGATTCAAACAACAAATTCGTATTGGAAGTGGCATTTCCTTTCAGAGAGGAACTCTGCAAAGACATACCGCCAAGAAGTTTGAAATTATGCTTTTTCTTGTACACTTTGTTATATGCCAGTGTATTTTCATTCAGCCAGGTACTTTTCTCCAATGTGGTCAAGGTTGCATTTACACCACTGGTCGACCCCGGATATCCGTAACGGGTTTTGGAATTGTTGAACGTTTCATACCGGCGATTGTCTATCGCGAAAGTTCCCGAGCTCTTAAACTTCAGGTTTTTAATAATCTCGTATTCCACAAATCCATTGAACTGCACATTCGTGATATAATTCTTTTTATAAGCATTCTGCAAGTCCAGAATCGGGTTGAAGCGGTAGTCGTTAGTCGTTTCAATACTTGGATCCTGGATATTGTCCAGCAAACTGCTCAACGGAATGTTGGGCTGCGTCACCGGTCTGTATCCCCAAACGCTATAAAACAAATTATTCATCCCACTATAGGAATTTTGGGAAGGACTTGCTCCGGTCTGCACAGCACGATTAAAATTAACTGAAAGATTGGAATTCAACTTTTTCTTTCGCATGTTCAATCCTAAACGCCCCTGAACCTTATTGTAATTGGAACGCATAACGATACCATCCTGATCGTAATATGACAAGCTCGCATTGTATCTGGCCTCACTGGATCCTCCGGTGAGTGACAAGTTGTGGCTTTGTTGCCAGGCTGTTTTGAATATCATATCCTGCCAGTCGTATTGAGGAATATTTTTGTAATCATCCAGCGTATACGTCTTGTCGTTGTAAGTCTGGAAATATCCCAGGGTTGCACTTGTCATTTCCGAGGGATACATTTCTGCTTGCAGTTTTACAAACTCATACGCATCCATCAGCTTGATTTTATTGGAAAGCCACTGCACTCCGGCATTAAAATCATAAGAGATTTGCATAGCACCTGCTTTTCCCTTTTTGGTGGTTATCACAACAACTCCATTTGCTCCGCGTGCTCCATAAATAGCAGAGGCAGAAGCATCCTTGAGGATATCAAAGGATTGAATATCGTTGGGATTGATAGAAGCTGCAATAGACGGATCTTCTACCGGAAATCCATCAATGACATACAAAGGCGTATTATCCTGTGTCACAGAATTAGCACCACGAATGACAATATTCATGGCTTCGCCGGGCATCCCTTCGGCAGAGGTTACCTGCACACCGGCCACACGCCCGGCCAGCGCCTGGTCAATATTCGGAACGGGGGCTTTTAGCATGTCATCGATATTTGCTTTTGCGACCGAGCCGGTCAGGTCACGGGCACGGACATCCTGATAACCGATGACAACCACTTCGTTGAGACTATTGTTGGTCTCTTGCATAGACACACTCATGAGTTTATCGGCAACCACTTTTTGTTCCTGGCTTTCGTATCCCAGATACGAAAAGAGTAAAACCTCCGATTTATTCGCCACAGAGATGGTAAACTTACCATCGACATCCGTCGTTGTCCATTTTTTTGCATCGGATTTAACCCGAATGGTTACTCCGGTAAGCGGCTCACCTCGTTCATCCTGAACTGTCCCTTTAATCAATACCTGTGCATTTACTAATGAAGAGAACAGAACAAGAACAAAAAAGGAGAGAAACAATTTTAAAAAATCATACTTCTTTTTCATACGATTAAATTTTACTGGTAGTAAAGACGTTGCATGCAACGTCTTTACGGATTTTTGAATCATTGTATCGGGTGACTCCGTAAGAATCAGGCTTCGTTTCATCGTTAATATATCATTATGTTGTGAAGACTATTTCTGCTTGCATAAGTACCTCCACGTGTTTTTATAAGCATTCAACTAAGGATGAATTATTTCCCTGACACTAATACAACTGTACATTATCAATAGCAACAGCTCCTGCCACAGTCTTCCCGTCATCAGTATAATCGGTTTCCAAACCAATCACCAAAGAGCCTCCTTTCAAGGTTGAACCGACTTTGATTTTCACCGTATATTCTGCCCAATCAGGAGTGATATCTACAAATTTCGACCCACTAACGCTTGAGCCTTTCTTGTCGGCAATACCAATAAATATCCGCGAAGCATTTTTCATGGATTTTGCGTACAACTTAATTGTATATTCTTTCTTTTCGAAAGGATAAAACTGAACAAGTGTATTTGTGTACCAATTGTTCAGGCTTTGCTGAGGAGAGTTTGCATTCACAGACAAAACAACAGATTTGTCTCCATCTTTTGCATCTGTATTGACAACGATGGCTTTCAGATAAGCGGAATTCAGAGATTTACGATACCAAACACCATCGACAACGGTGGTTGCCTCTACCGCCGGATTACTGGCTTGTGTCACCTCCCCGTAATCTGCAAATTTTGCGATGCGGGAAAGCTGGGTTCCGGAGTCAAACGCTTCAAAGCTTCCGTTTTTTAAAAGATTATTCTGTCCAATCAGACTAAATGAGCAGAAGAATAATGCGATAAATAGATTGGTCTTTTTCATAGGATTAATATTTTTGATTTACATTTTATTCTATATGGATGCAATAATAGAATGACTTATTTATAATGAGTAAGCTCATTCAATTTTCAAAACGACAAGGTTGAATACAAGGAGATGTATATCACAAAGAAAGCAAAGATAGAGTCTTATGGGTTCAAAAATTGTATAGAAATAGTCCAAAATCATCCATATATCAAACTCCTATCGGGAACACGGTCTACGAATATTTTTAACCGGGAACACCAAACCATAGATATAAATATCACAACTCTTTCCCTTCTTCTGCCAATGAATAAACACGAGAAAAGGACTCTCCGCACTCCCGCCCGGACGGCTTTAGCAACCCGGAATACAAGACTTTCCGAAACGCCGTAAACAAACCTTCAAAACAAGAAGAATCGCGCAAAAATACACGATTTTGTACTTTAATTGTATTATTGTGACACATCGAAAAGGAGAATACAAGATACATTTGGCAATACAAACGAGACCTGCAAATTTAGTTTTCACAGTTCATAGAAACAGAGAAGCAACTAATTTTCAGAAAACAAAACAACACAAGACTTAACGTGAAACATCTTATTTTTTATACCTAAAACCTATTCTTTCAACTTAAAATAAATAATTATGAAAAAACTTTTTACATCTCTATTCGCACTTGTTGCATTTGTAAGCTTTGCAAACGCAACGGTATATTTGGTGCAAAGCGGAAGTGCAGGAGACAAAACCTGGACATCCGGCGCGGGAACAGTAGTGAACCTTACCTCTGAGGGTAAATCATTAACAGAATGGCTGAATGCAACGACTTTTGCCAATGACGATGAAGTATGGATTGCCGGAGGAACGTATACTGTAACGATAGCATGGACTATTCCGAGCTCTTGTCCGGCTAAATTATATGGAGGATTTGTCGGAACTGAAACAGCTGTCGATGCAAGAGTTATGGGTGAAAAAGAATGGAACTATATCAACGAAACCATTATTAACGGTTCGGGAAGCAGTTCTGGTATTTTAGGTGCAGGAGCCGATCGCACCATAGCCATTGACGGAATTACATTTACCGGATGTACCACATCTGCGACGCAGGTTGTACAGCAACGCCCGAATATGACCATTCAAAATTGTAAATTCACCAGCAATGCCTGTACAGCCGTGCTGTATTATATTACATCTGCTTCCAGAACCGCAACTTTGAAAAATTCTTATTTCTATGGAAATACGAATGAAAAAACAAACGGGAACGGTGGCTGTGTCAACATTAACAACGGAAGTTCCGGAGGAGTATACACTCTGACAAATTGCACTTTTGAAGGGAACAGCAATGCAAATACAGGAACAGCAGCTTCTGCCGGAATTAAAGTACAAGGTGCCGGAACAACCAATGTCATGAATTCTATATTCCATGAGAATTCTGCTTCTGCAGGATATTCTTCGGCTATCTCCTCTACTGTAGCTACTGCATTTGTCTCTAATTGCGTATTTTATAAAAACTCAGGAAAACCGGCTGCTTACAGCACCATGGGCAACTACACCAACTGTACATTTGCCAATAATGCAAATGGAGCAATTACAATAACTGGAACTACACCGACAACCAATGTTCTAACAAATTCGATTTTCTGGGGAACAACAGAAGGCTCTTCTCAAATTTATGTTTCCGGAAGCAGTAATATCGCTGCAACCATCTCGTATTGTGCCTACCTGAAACTTTCTACGGATCAGACAAATGCGTCAAACAATCAAACATTAGCAACAAGTGATCCCGGATTTACAGACTATACCAGTGGAGATTTCTCATTGACTACTGCTGCTACCCTGCTGATTGGTAAAGCAAACTCCAGTGCAGCTCCGGCAACGGATATCTTAGGAAACACTTGGGATACTGCCGATATAGGCGCTTATGCTTATAAAGTAGGTAGTGGAGTATCTTCAACAACCAACGACAACAAACAGGTGGTAAAGAAAGAATATTTTAATCTTACCGGAGTTGCGTTAGGTGGAAGTATCATCGATTGCCCCAAAGGATTGTATATCGAAAAAAACACTTACGACGACGGTTCTGCAAGCAGTCGGAAAATATTAAAAAAATAAACATCCAAAATAACTATTTGCTAAACTAACTGTGAAAAAGAGAGGGAGGTGATCCACAATAAGCTGGCACCTCCCTTTTGATTTCCAATAGAGCAATGAGCACCAGCCGTCATCTACCTGTTTCTTCATGACCAAATCTATTTTGAAAAGACTATTTATGAAACGAAGCATGATTTTTATGAAATCACCCAACGCAAAGTAGAGACGTTGCATGCAACGTCTCTACCAGTAAAAATTTAATCGTATGAAAAAATCTACCTTCATTTTCCTTATCTCTATTTTATATGGAAGTATCCTTCAAGCTCAAACCAGCTTCATGTTTGAAGAGTCTGCCGTTCCTTCACAATGGGTCAGCTCAGACAAGGGTACATTAAGTCTGAGTACACAACATTTCAAACAAGGAAGCCGGAGCCTTTGCTGGGAAACAACAGGAAAGGCCTCTTTAACAATCAGCTCATCGTCAATCGCTTTTACATCAAAAAATGGTGCATACATGCAGATTTACAGTCCTTCGACCAGCAACGACACCCTCGTCATTGAATTTCTTAACAACAGCAGCGTTGCCAGGACAGCTCGTTTCTTGTGTAATTACTCCGGATGGAGAGAGTTCAACAGAGCCTATTCCGAATATGCTTCGAATGCACAAGTATTATTCTCATCGGTTAGAATATCTATCCACCCAACCAACTTAACTGCTACACGAAAAATATACTTTGATGATGTAGACCTGAAAAAAACAATCACTTCTAACCGCATTGTCGGTTCGCAATGGATTTGTGACTATAAATATTTCAAAAAAGCAGATACCACCCTGTTGTCTTATTTTGCTAATACTCCCGACATGGCAATAACAACACCCGCTGCTGCGGAGTTAACGGATTTGAATACGCTGCGGGAACTCAGTAATCTGACTCTTGCGCCCAGAGCAGGGACAGTCACTGAACTCTTAGCGGCACAACTTTTTGCGGGTTCACTCACTATTACAAACAATCCGGATGGATCAGTTTCGGGAAAAGTAATAAATACATCCGCAGATTCCCTGACCTCCACTAAAGTAACAAATTACTGGTTATATGCCGAATGGCTCGCAGCAGATATGCTGGCAAACCCTTCGGAGCAGACGCGGTACAACTTGTTCCATAATTATCTGAATCATCTTTTAGATCAGGGATTTGCCGAAGGCTGCAATTTTATGCTCTCCACCTCCGACTATACATCCGCACAAACCATCCCGATAAGTCTTCTCAATGTGCTTCCGGCATGTACAAATGATGAAAAACGGGAAATCGTAAAGCTGGCGAAATGGATACTATATTATGGTAAAATGTTTAATGCTCAGAGCAGTTACCTTTCTGATTTAAATTCAGACTATATCTACCTCTTTACTCCTTACCTTCTGTCTGTTGCTGTCAATCAACCGGACGACGCAGTTGCTGTGCGTGATTTGAAAGCATTCAAACGTTTTATGGAAAGAAATACGGAATATGCTCCCGGAAATGTAGACTTTCTGAAGCCCGACGGAACAGGGTTTCACCACAACGCGCAATACAATGGATATATGTATGCTTACCGTACCTGGGTGCAAAATCTATATTACCTGAAGGGAACACAGTATCAGATATCAGAAGATGCGTATGCCCGCCTAAAAAAAGCAATCATCTCACAGTACGTAATGGCGACTTTAGATACGGGAAATTATCGTTTCTATGGAAACTCTTTATCCGGAAGGAATCCGTTCAAAACCCAGACTCCTTTCACCAAAGTACTATTTGACAACCTGATATCTATAGGAAGCGACATTCTGAAATCGCAGGATAACGAATTAGCAAACGCCTACAATTATTTCTTTCAAACGAATAAATACTCCGGATTTACCGCAACTCCTTACGAGGGATTTTATCAGTTCAACTATGGAAATCTGGGCATTTACCGCAAAAATAATTGGGTGGTGACAATGAAAGCACCTTCATTATATATGTACACAGCCGAAATTTATGACAATCAAAACCGTTTCGGCCGTTATCAGGGGCATGGAGCCATAGAAGTAATGTATGCCAATGCCAACAGTGCCAACAATCAAAATGCCAGCGGTTATCCGACTTCAGGTACGACAGGTGGCTGGGATTGGAATTGTGTGCCGGGAGCCACGGTTGTCCGATACAGCGATTGGTCAGACATGATGCCTTATCGTTCGGCAAGTGGCAGATTCGACCAATACACCGCGAGTAAGAACTTCTCGGGAAGTTTATCATTCGGTGATTGCGGCATATTCGCCACCGATTTCGATCAAATTGATAGCTGGGGTAACCTGGCGTTCACACCAACTAATCTTTTATTCAAGAAATCAATGTTCGCCATCGACGGATATATTTTCTGCCTGGGAAGCAATATTTCTTCATCGGGGAGTTATAATTCAGGAATGAATACGACAACCAATCTCTTTCAGAGTGTCATTTATCCGACAAGCGGAAACTTGATTGTGAATGGTGCCAACCAGGTTTCCCCTTATAGTTTCCAGCAAAGTTCACCATCTGATAACTGGTTGATAACACCTCCAGGGACAGGCTATTATGTTCCCTCCGGAAATAGTGAATTAGCAATTCAATATGATTCTCAGAGCTCACCTGTTCAAACAGGAGCGGACGCGATTTCTCCGGCAACAAGTATTGTTGCAGCTAAAGCGTACATCAATCATGGCGTGAAACCGTCTTCAAAAAGTTACGAATTTGTTATTGTTCCCGGAACGACGGCTTCTGAGATGCAAAATGTGGCAAGCGAGGCCGCCAATAACAATCTTTATGAGGTGCTGGCACAAAATGCAACTGTGCATTCCATTTTGTACAAACCCTCAAGGACAACTGCTTACAGCTTCTTTGGCGCTTATTCCGGAGCGGAACTTGGAATCGTGCTTTCCACAACGTCCGAACATCTGCTGATCGATAAATACGACGCAGATAGCAATGTACACAAGATGGCTATTTGCAATCCCAATCTGAATCCGGAATTGAATGCGACTTTCGGTTTCTTGCCAAATGCGACACAAACCACCCTCACGCTGAAAGGGAAATGGCAGCTTGCCACTGCGGATACACGGATTAGTATTGTTCAGCAAACAGACAACACAACAGAAATAAGTGTTACAATGAATAATGGAGAGCCGCTGTATTTTACGTTAAAGGATTCTGCTTCCTCATCCATCGAAAATGCAGTTACGGATTCCTCTAACATAGAAATTGTAAAGCAGGAATATTTCAGTCTTACCGGATTATTGCTGGGCAAAAGCTTACATTCATTGCCGGAGGGTATTTACATCGAAAAAACAACCTATAAAGACGGAAGGTTTTCTTCTAAAAAACGAATAATCAAACGGTAGGTCTTCACTACTTACCGTTTCTTCCTATCGTCCAATTCCTCCTCATCAAAATGCTTGCCATACCAGATGGCTCGGAGAACAGTGATGCAGTTGCTCATTTTTTATGAAATCCATGCAGGGAACAATCTGCTTGCAAAACCAGGAACATCTGCCCCAGAGACTATTTGACGGCTTTTCAACGTTATAGACAAGAGCAATACGAGTCATCCGGATTACAGATGAATGCCTGTCGTTTTCAGCATCGCATACAAGAGTATAGAGAAAGCGAGGGCAAAAGAACTCCTTGGCGGAGATATCCTGTTCTTGGATCGGAGTTATTTAAAAGAGAATCTTCGGCGAAAATCAGACGATCTTGTACAAAAATTGGTCTATTTCATACATCGCCGCCGTTGCCCGTGCTTAAATTTACAAACAAAGCTTTCTTCCGGAAAATCATTGGCAGACATCTTTTCCTGAAGAACATACAAATTACTTTAGCTCATGAAAAAAAAGAATATAGTAAAACTTATTACAGGGATAGAATTAATAGGAGTCACGTTTGCATACGGGAATGACAACCGCCCGAATGTGGTATTTGTCCTTGTCGATCAAATGCGGAATTCTGCAATGAACTTCTGGAGTCAACCGGAATATGAACCTTTTTTTAATTACAAGGCTGACCCTGTCCATACTCCCGTTCTTGATTCGATTGCCAGACAATCCGTTGTCCTGACATCAGCGCAAAGCACTTTCCCGCTTAGCAGCCCTTACCGGGGAATGATGCTTACGGGAATGTATATGGACAACAACGGCATCACCCAAAACTGCAACAATACGCGCCCTTTCAGTTCTCTTAAACGTTCAGCAACCGCCATCAGCGATGTGTTCAGCCAAAGTGGCTACAGTTGTGCTTATTTTGGGAAACTACATGCCGATTATCCGACAAAAAATTCTCCGCAGAATCCGGGAAAGTATGTGGAAGACATCCATCCGGTATGGGATGCCTATACGCCTCCTGAAGATCGCCATGGATTCAACGACTGGTATTCATACGGAACGTACGATGTACATAAACATCCGCATTATTGGGATACCAAAGGCAACAGGCATGAAATATCGGAGTGGAGTCCGCAACACGAAGCTGATAAAGTCATTGACTTCCTTAAAAACAAGACGGAAAAGGATAAGCCTTTTTTTATAGTCTGGAGTACCAATCCGCCTCATTCTCCTTACAACTCATTAGATGACTGTATGGAAAAAGATTTCAATTTATATAAAAATATCCCTCTTGATTCATTGCTTGTCCGACCCAATATCAATCCGGAACTTACTGATAAGCAAAAATGTGCACCGTATTACTTCGCCTCAGTCACAGGTGTCGACCGTGAATTTGGTCGTGTATTAAAACAACTGCATGAACAAGGTCTGGATGAAAATACGATTGTTGTCTTCACTGCAGATCATGGGGAAACAATGGCAAGCCATGTGCTCGACGCAAAAAATTCAGCTTACAACGAGTCCATGAATGTCCCCTTTATGATCAGATATCCGGAAAAACTAATGCCCAAAGTTTCCAGAATGATGCTCACGCCTGTAGATATCATGCCGACTTTACTTTCCCTGGCCGGTATGAAAAAGGAAATTCCGGCTTCGGTGGAAGGCAAAGATCTAAGCCTCTATCTTCGAAATGGAGATGATGAGACAATTCCAAAAGCCGTTCTGTATTTTAGTAATATTGACGGTGAAAAGGATAAAAACGGAATAGTGAAAAACTACTTTGCAAATGCCAGAGGAATCAAAACGGATGAATACACATTATCCATTAAAATAGACAAGAAAGGCGATATTCGTGAAATTCTCTTTTTCAACGATAAAAAGGATCCGTATCAAATGAATAACCTCTCGGTGACAGAGAACAGCAAAGTGTTCAATCAGTTGTGTCAACAAATGGGAAGCATGCTGAGAGAGATCGATGACCAATGGTATCGGAAAAAAGTACTGAACAAAATAATCCCGTATTAGCTGTTAGAGAGAAAGCCGATGAGTCGCAACTTTTGCTCAATAGAAAGTGTATTCGGACGCAACAATGCAAACTATTGTTAAAACAATAGTTTTGTATAATTTGTATTAATCAAAAACCTCTTGAGTTTGTTTATTTGGAAAAAGAGGAAACAATGAGTATATATGATTTTACAGTAAAAGACAATCACAATGCCAATATCCCATTATCAGAATACAAAGGAAAAGTCCTTCTGATTGTGAATACGGCAACAGCATGTGGCTTCACTCCACAATATAAAGATTTACAGGATTTGTATTTGAAATATAAAGACAAAGGTTTTGAAATATTGGATTTCCCGTGCAATCAGTTTGGAAAACAGGCACCGGGAAGCAATGATGAAATCACAACCTTCTGCGAAATGAAATACAAGACCAGCTTTAGCAGGTTTGCAAAGATTGACGTAAATGGAAAGAATGCTGATCCGGTATACACATACCTGAAAAAGGAAAAAAGGGGATTTTTGACAAGTGCCATAAAATGGAACTTCACAAAATTTCTAATCGACAGACAAGGAAAAGTGGTTGCCCGGTATTCTCCGACCACCAATCCTGCAAAAATAGCAGAAAGAATTGAGAAACTTTTAGATAGTTAACAAAAGAGATGAGACTCTGGTCATTACATCCGATGTATCTCGATTCGGCAGGACTAAATGCCTCCTGGCGGGAGGGTCTATTGGCAAAGAATGTCCTCTCCGGAAACACCAAAGGATATAAAAACCATCCACAGTTGATCCGTTTCAGAAATACTCAGGATCCTTTACTTTATATAGATGCCTTTCTCTCTGAGATATACAAAGAAGCCACAAAAAGAGCTTTTAATTACGCCGCGGATAAAATTCGTCTGGTAGAAAATATTTCTCCAATACCGGTCACAAAAGGGCAGGTAGAATATGAATATGAACATCTGAAGCGAAAATTGCAACAACGTAGTCCGGAAGCTTTTCTAAAACTGCCTGCATGTGTAGAATTGAAGCCACATCCGCTCTTCACGATCGTCCCCGGAGAAATAGAAGCCTGGGAAATCCTGCCATAGACTTATCGGGGTTGGGAAGAAAAAAAATAACAGAGACAGGGAAACAAAACAGAATGCAGCAATGTGAATAACGGGAATGCATTCAAGGACAACCATCTGACCAGAATATGTTCGGCAAGCCTTTTACCCGTAAAAGGTATATTGGAGCAGGGTCGTTTAAAATAAGTCTATATTCAATACTCAAAAGATATTGGATAATGCGTGCTTATTCTTCCTTACACTGAAAACGTGAAGATAATGGAAATAAAATCACTAGGCCAAACAAATTTCAATACAGTATTCGAAGCATTCAATCAGGCATTTGCCGATTATGAGATGCAACTAAATAAAGCGCAACTTCAAATAATGCTAAAGAGGCGAGGATTCAATCCAGACTTATCTTTTGCAGCCTTTGACAACGAAAAAATAGTCGCCTTTACTCTAAATGGCATTGATCGTTTCAAAGAAATACCAACAGCCTATGATACCGGAACCGGGACATTGAAAGACTACCGGGGACAAGGGTTGGCCACTCAAATATTTGAATACTCTCTGCCGTTTCTACAGAATGCCGGTATCGGGCAATACTTATTGGAAGTCCTACAACATAACACCAAAGCTGTTTCTGTTTACCGGAATCTGGGTTTTGAGGTAACCCGTGAATTCTATTATTCGATGCAGAAGAATGAAGATATCGATATAACAAAAATCGATTCCACACACACGATTCAGCCGATTAGCACCCTCCAATTGGATGCACTTTCGGTATTCTGGGATTTTTGTCCCTCTTGGCAGAATAGTCTGGAATCCATCCGAAGGACAACAGATGATTTTATTTACTTAGGCGTATTTATTGATAAACAGATTGTGGGTTACTCCGTTTTTGAACCTGTGTCTGGCGATGTAACCCAAATCGCAGTTGACAAAAAATACAGAAGAAACAGCATAGCATCCGTATTGCTGAAAGAAATGGTGCGTTTAAATAAAAATTCAATCCTCAAAATAGTTAATACGGATATTCAGTGTGATTCGATTACGGAATGGATACAAGCAAGAAACATTGAGATAAAGGGAAAGCAGTTTGAAATGATTCTGAAATTCTAGGAACCACTGTCACAAATATACAACAGGAAGAAACATCGTTGCAATTGTATGAGCTACTTCTCATAAATGACGCACCATTTCTGAATCCCAATCTGCCCATAATATCGGCACCCTCCAATATCCTGTACAATAAACATTTAGTCCCTTATACAGAACAAACTATACAGCGTTTTATATCCGGGTTACTTGAATTGGCATTTTTTATATCTTTACACCATAAATAAGTAGAAAGGAGATATCTTATGACTACTTTAAAATTAAAAACACAGATAATACAAGAGATAGACAGTGACCAAGATTCTGCTATCTGGAAAGAACCGCAAACCTATTACCGCAAGTTAAAAGGTGCGCAAAAGTCCATGCCTTGCCAATACACATTAGATGAATTGAAAGAACGACTAGCAAGAGGTCGGGAAGAAACAGAGAATGGCAGTGATACTGAACATGAGAAATTTATGAAAAAAGTTGAAACATGGTTTTAACATGGCTTGCGCCGGCAAAGGAAAGTTTAAAAGAAATAACTGACTACTATAAGGGAGAATATAGTGAAAATTCAGCAAGGAAGATAGTTCGACAAATACGAATGGAAGTCAACAAACTGAAAGATTTTGCGGAAATGGC
This sequence comes from Dysgonamonadaceae bacterium, assembly GCA_047605645.1. Taxonomy (GTDB): domain Bacteria; phylum Bacteroidota; class Bacteroidia; order Bacteroidales; family Dysgonomonadaceae; genus UBA1309. Next base: position 62,396 of record JASGFJ010000008.1, read on the forward strand.
TGCTAATTGAAGCAATAAGGAATCTATCGAAGATTGCTTCACCAAAATACCGCCTGTTGAATTTATAACAGAACTCATTCAGATAATATTGTAGGTAATCTTTAGTAAACTGATGATCAGATGCATGGCAATATACCAGTACATAAAAAGCAGTTTGCGGTATTCCATAACACTCCCTGCACGAAGTGATTGGCGATAGTGGCATTGCTTGCACTGGTAACGTAGCCTATTTTGAAGCCAGTAATGATACGTGTGCCCACATTTGGTGCAAATCACCCCGTGAGCGTCCCTTTGAGCTTTAAAATGCGTAATACAGGATTCTTCATCAGGGAATTGAGAGCTGAATTTAATGATATTCATAAAGCTATTCGCTTCTATTTCACGACATAAATTGTATTGAATATTAGCAAATTGAGAAAATAATTATTGCGGTTTTTATCAACAAAATCCAATTTATGTACTATCTTTTTTTGATAGGTCGTCATGCGGATTATTATTTTATTTCCATCATAAGACATAACTAGCTTATAATGAATCGTAAAAATAATTTGCAAAAAATAATTTGGTAACTATATACATCCGAGAAGTAAGAGGCTCACAGGTATACGGCATATCCAAAACCTCGCTGTGGTCGATTTCTTCCATGCGCACGACATCAGTGAAGGTAACTTTGCAAAATACACGGGAAAAACCGGGGACATCATCGCAATGTCAGTCAGTATTCAAAACCGGGACGGCACACTCGTGGAGCAGGGTTTAGCGCAGAAAGCCCCCGGTAGCGTCCAATGAATCTACACCACCATTGCAGAAAACAGCTCCTTGGAAGGCGGCAAAATCGTTATCAAAGCTTCCGATTTGCCCGGATACACCTCCGAGAAGGAAAAGGCATTGTGATACACCTCTAGCAACCGGGGTGCGGCTTATGCAACCGCACTCCGGTTCTCATATAAAACCTCGTTTTGGGAGATAATACCCGGCAGCATCCTATCGCTGGATACGCCAAGGTATAGTTGTCATGAAAAATAAGCTTATTAACTAAAATTGGGGAGATAAATAGTTGAAGTAATCTATTCTATTCCTCACCGGACTCTCCGTCCAAAGCAACTGGTTAAACACTCTCATATACAACCTCTTATTTCCTTTTTCCGAAAAGCCACAATATTGTGAAATTTATTTATTTTTGTATATTAGTATAATCAACACGTAGCACACTTAGCTACAACTCTCGACAATTCGAGTAATGATGGGCATCCCGGCCCATATCTGGCATCGCTTCGGCACTTCTTCGGAGAATTGAATCAAGGAAAATCAGCCCCATCGTCCACTCCATTTATTCCAATAAAGAAAATCTATATTCCATAAATTAATACAAAATTAAGGAAACAAAAGAATTATACCGGCAGATTGAATTTGGTGGAACCCAGAGACCACCAAAATAAATTAAAGGATGACAAGCAAAGTTTCTTTTAAAGGAAAAGGAATTGCTCTTAGAAAGACATTTCCTGCCATCATAAACAGATGTTTTGAAGTTAAACAATAATAAATTGAAAATTATGAAACGCACTTACGACACTGGTATTGACTCCAACCAAATTGCATTAGGAGTAAAAGTAGGAACAGTGGGAACAGCCTACACATCTGTCTATCTTGCTAGAAGTGGAGGGCAAAATTCAAAAATTGCCGAATCCAACGAAGACAGCGGCAGTATTAAAGATAAAATAATTGGAGATGCTAAGCAAGTGAAAACTGCTTATTTGATAATTAGGACAACTGTTGATTTTTCAAACATTGACAAAGAACAATGGCCAAACCAAGCAGACAAAATCACTGTTCGCTACCATCTTGATGGAGGTTTTTCCGGAAACCAGATTTACAACAATGACACCGACGATATTGACATCGTTTTGGGTGGTAAAGTTGCTATTATAACCAAACCAATTCAATTAATATGAGAAAGATAAATATTATTATAGCATTGTTTCTTCTCTTGGGCAATAGTGCCTGGGCACAGACTGAGACTGATACGATATCGCTTAAAGACATTGACATTCCAAGTTCACCTGCCTTTATCTTGCTTGACCAAACCCCCACAACCATTGAACGACCAAGTTCGAGCAGGGCTTTTGTATTAAGCATACTTAATTCTTTTCAAGACAACAATGGAATGCCTAAAAATTATGCTGCTGATTTTACGCCCTTTTGGTTTTTCAAACACCCCAATATGACATCACTAAAATTTGCAGGATATAATGTTAACAAAAACCGACAACGCATCTTTGGAAATATAGAAAGGGCATCTTTCTCTTTTGCCTTTATCACTACAACAGATACATTAACTCAAAAGCCTGTGAATAATTTATCATTGGGATTAAGGGTAAATCTAATTTCAATAAGAAGTAAAAAAGACATTGACGACATTAAAAATGCAAATAAAAAACTCATCGCATACATAAAAGAAAGGGATGCTAAATTTCAAGAATATCAAGATAGTATTAAAAGAGTTATTAATGACACTTTGCCACTACCTTTAAAATATTCTCAGCCGGCAATATATAAGCAGGCAGCTCAAGACTTTTTTGAAAATTATTCTAACGGAAAAGAATCAAATGAAAGCACCTTGAAAGAAATTTTAGCCCGCAAACCTGTATTTGCGATAGACGGAGCTTTAGGTTATAACACTTTCTTCTTAGACAACAAGTTTTCTGAAAACCATTTTGGAAGATTGGGGGTCTGGCTAACCCTTAATTACGCACAACCTTTAGACAAAGGTGGAAGCGCAAAAAATTACTTCAACCTATATGCCATTGGCAGATATTTGTCTGACGGAACAACTATAGAAAATGGCAATTATAAAAAAGTTGACAATTATGATGTTGGAGGCAAGATTGAATTTGAGTTAAAAAAAATTTCAATTGGGTATGAATACATTTATAGAGTAAATAATATTTCAAATACTTTCAGGTCTAATGGGTTACTAAAATATAAGGTGTCAGACCAAGTGTTTTTAACAGGAGCTTTTGGAAAGAATTTCGGAGATTCTAATAATTTAATTTCACTATTGGGAATTAATTGGGGTTTCTCAACCGGAAATGAAAAAGCCACAGTAAAAGAGTAACGACAGCTAATACATACCCTTTCGTGAGGGTTGTGCCGACCTTCACGAAAGGTAGTTTTACCTAATTTTTCGTAAGCCCCGAACGTATTTCACCTTTAAATCGAATACTTACGCCACCAGGTAGCTCAATGCAAATTTCTTCTTGAACATCTTGAACCTTTTCACCGGGGTTACTTGAGGTATGCTGTGAATAAATAGTCGCATCCGCAGGTGCTATAAATGAAACACGGGCAAACTTCCCGGTAGAGGCATCGGTGGGGTGAGTACGATAGCTACGGGAATAACCAAACTTCGACTTCCAAGAGTAGAAACTAGGCTCTGCACAAGCCTCGTTGGTGCAAAAATCCTTAATAGAGAGTTCACTGGAACGCTGACGGTCCAATAAGACGATGAATTCTTCTTTGTGCATTTGATTCATGATAGTAATTTTTGAACAAAGAACGCAAGTCTGATGCACAATTCAAACGGGTACTTACTCGGGAGCTTACGGAGAAAGAGAGAAAGTTGGGTTAAAAGTTAGCCGAAAGTTGTTGTTCACTTTGTTGCCTCCACAAAGAAAAAGCAGCTAAGAATTTCTTCTTAACTGCTTAATTTTCTCGGTGGGCGTTGAGGGATTCGAACCCCCGACCCTCTGCTTGTAAGGCAGATGCTCTGAACCAGCTGAGCTAAACGCCCGATTTGTTTTTTACTCTTTCAAGTATGTCTTTCTCTTAAAGACGTTGCAAAGGTACAGCTTTTTTTGAAACTACAAAATTTCAGAACAAGTTTTTTCTTCTTTTTTCTTTGTGCATCTAGCATAGAAACAAGAATCCGGCTGAACTTCAAACAAGTAAAGCCGGATTAGCAGGTCTATTTTTTTTGAGAATTTTTTCTTAGTTCATCAATTCTTCATCAACCATGATACGGCCGCAATATTCACAAACAATAATCTTCTTCCCTAATTTAATATCCATTTGTCTTTGTGGTGGAATTTTATTGAAGCATCCACCGCATGCACCACGCTGCAATGTAACAATCGCCAATCCATTTCTCGCACTTTTACGAATTCTGCGGAAGGCAGTCAACAGACGCGGCTCGATTTTTGTTTCAATAGTTTTCACCTCTTCACGAATCACCTCTTCCTGTTGTTTGGTTTCAGAAACGATTTCGTCCAGTTCTTCTTTCTTATGATTCAAATCGATTGTTTTTTCATTCAGCAAATCCTGGCTTTTTGCAATCTGTTCTGAAAGATTCTTTGTTTCAAAGCTGAATTCACGCACACGCTTCTCTGCCAGTTCTATTTCCAAAGTCTCGAATTCTACTTCTTTAGAAAGATGGTCAAACTCCCGATTGTTACGAACATTATCGAGTTGCGCTTTGTATTTTTCAATCTTCGCATTCGATTCCTGAATCTTTTGCTTCTGTCCTGTCACGTTCGTTTCTGCGGCTTTAAGATCGGCTTTATATTTCTCGATACGTGTTTTCAATCCGGCAATTTCATCATCCAAATCAGAAACTTCTAATGGAAGTTCTCCTCTCAAGGTTTTAATTTTGTCTATTTCCGACAATTTAGTCTGAAGCAAATACAGGGTTCTTAGTTTCTCTTCTACCGAAACTTCCTGGTCATTTCCACTTTTTCTTGATTCCATATTCTGCTAATATATTTAGTTTTAAATTACGCTGATATATAAATAAAAAAAGTAGCAGCAAACAATCCCGAACGGATGTGTTCATCTACTACATTGCTGCATCCGCGGGATTTGGTCGACCGCCCGATTACAGATAGTTCACAGGATTAACATCGAATCCTGATTTATGGACTGCAAAGGTAGGATATTTTTCCGACAAAACGTCATAAAATATTTCTTTTGAGCATATTTCAGATTCATAATGCCCGATAGTTGCCAACAGAAGCTTATCTTCGACATCATAAAAATCATTGTATTTAGCCTCTCCGGTCACAAACACATCGGCTCCGTAAGCAATGGCATTCTTGATAAGAAAAGCGCCGCTTCCGCCACATAAAGCCACATCACGAACCGGTTTTCCCCGAAAAGGTGAATGCATCAGCGTATGAAGACGAAAGACGTCTTTGAGCAGAAATAAGAAATCCTCCTCCTCCATTTCTTCCGGAAGAGTTCCCACAACTCCACTGCCCGCCTGAGCCCAAGTATTTTCAAGCGCATAAAAGTCGTATACCGGTTCTTCGTACGGATGAACTGCCACCAATGCACTTATGGCCTCATTCATCTTATATCGAGGCAGAATCGTTTCAATCCGGACTTCGTCCTCCAGATGAACCTCTCCTATTTGTCCGCAAAACGGATTTGCATTCTCTCCCGCCCGAAATGTCCCTTTACCTTCGAGGTTGTAGCTGACAGAATCATAATTGCCAACATTCCCTGCACCTGCATTATAAAGAGCGTTCCTGACCGTATCGGCATAAGCAACAGGAACAAAAGTAACCATCTTCAATAAATTGTGAGGCATGGGGCTCAGCACACGCACATTCTGAAGGTTAAGCATATCTGCCAGCCTAGAATTGATGCCTCCGGTTGCATTGTCGAGGTTCGTATGAGCAGCATAGAGAACAATATCATGTTTGCAAGCCTGAATCATACACCGTTCAACGTATGTTTTTCCCGTTAGCGATTTAAAACTACGGAAAGCGATTGGATGATGTGCTACAATCAGATTACATCCCAGATTGATAGCTTCCGAAATCACATTTTCAGTCACATCAATACACAACAACACTCCAGACGCTTCCTGGTTGATATCACCAATCTGCACTCCCGAATTATCAAAATTCTCCTGTAATGCCAATGGAGCAAGCTGCTCGATGGTTTGAATCAGTTCCTTAATTCTCATTTTGTAAATCAATAATAATTACCTGCCGGATACAAACTTACATAATTTATTCATTCTGAGCTTCAAACAAAATAAAAAAAGTTGCCAACAGAGATCAGCAACTTTCATATAGAACAAAAAAATAAAAATTATTCAGCCTTTGAGATTGGTATTTGACGTTTAACACCTTGACTCAATGAGATCATTGTTTCCGTTGCCACAACGCCTTCAATTTCCTGAATCTTGTCATTCAAAAGATTCATCAGATGCTCATTATCTCTGGCATACAATTTCACAAGAATTGTGTACGGTCCTGTTGTAAAATGAGACTCAACCACTTCTGGTATTTTATCCAGCTCTGGTATTACTGTTTTATACATCGAACCTTTTTCAAGCTTCACCCCAATATAAGTACAAGTATTATAACCAAGCACCTTCGGATTAATAATGTATCCGGAACCAACTATCACATTCATCTCAATCATGCGTTGCACGCGTTGATGAATAGCTGCACGGGAAACACCACATTCTAAAGCTACATCTTTGAACGGGATACGAGCATTCTGTGAAATAATCTCAAGAATCTTTTTGTCAAGCTTATCTATTTTATCCATAAAAGTTACTTTTTTTCTTAGTGGAAACAAAAATAGCAACTATTTTTGAAAAAGAAGACATTTTGACTTTAAAAAACGCATATACTTTCCATATTAATGCGCATTCAATTATTTAGGGGAATAAAAGAGAGCCGGGATAACAGAATGCTACCCCGGCTTTTAATCGGATTTACTTACATTTTGTAAGCCGTATCTCTTTCGAATTATTTTTCAATACTCAATAATTCAATTTCAAATTGCAATACTGAGAATGGTTTGATCTTACCCATATCAGCAGATCCGTAACCTAATTGGTAAGGTACCCAAACTGTATATTTTGAACCCACAGGCATCAATTGTAAAGCTTCAGTCCAACCTTTCACTACTTCATTCACACGGAATGTAGCAGGTTCTTTTCTTTCGTATGAACTATCAAAAACAGTTCCGTCAAGAAGTTTTCCAACATAGTTTACTTTCACGCGGTCAGTTGCTTTTGGTTTTTCTCCAGAACCAGTAGTAACTACTTTGTATTGAAGACCACTCGCTGTCGTAACAACTCCTTCTTTTGTTTTATTTTCAGCCAGGAATTTTTCTCCGGCTTCAATCACGCCTCCGTATTGTTTTTTCAGTTCAGCATCTTTTTTAGATTGAGCTTCAGCCTGAAGCACCTGCATTTTTTGCTGCATAATTTGTTGAGCGTTAGGCAAAAGAGGTTGCTCTTTTTTCAAGACACCAACCATTGCTTTTAAGATCAGGTCTTTGTTCAATTTTTCTTTTGCGTTAGGACCAAAGATTTGACCTTCAAGTCCAGGCATCATTTGTTTTGCAATCTGGTTACCAACAGTCACACCCATGATACGTGGCGTTTTTTCTTCGCTGGCAGTCAAACCTTCTTTCAAGCCTTCAACGAATCCTGCAAGATTTTTTGTATTTGCTTTTGTAACAGAATCAATTTTCACTTTCAGTTCTTTTTCCAGCTTATCTTTTGCTGCAGCATCTTTTTCAGCATTGATACGTCCGGTATACGACATTTTCAACTGAGCAGTATCTGTCAATACCCCTAATTGATACAGATATTGTTCCAATCCCTGTTGAGCCAGGTTCACACCATAAGCATAAGAAATTGTATCAACAGACGTTTTCAATGATGCACTCGAAGAAGAAGCACCACCACCGTTGCAAGAAGCAGCAAATGAGCTGAAAGCCACTACTGCGCCACACATTAAAAATTGAATTTTTTTCATAGTTTATCTTTATTTTTATTGTAAATTATTCGATTCCTAGCAATTCGACATCAAAAACCAATGCAGAGTTCGGTTCAATGCTCTGACCTGCACCCGATGCCCCATAAGCCAATTCCGAAGGAATGAAAAGTCTCCATTTCGCACCAACAGCCATCAATTGTAAAGCTTCTACCCAACCTTTTATAACCTGGTTAACACCAAATACGGCAGGTTCACCGCGCTGAACACTACTATCAAACACCGTGCCGTCTATCAACGTACCGTGGTAATGGCAACGTACCTTATCTGTTGCTGAGGGTTTCGGACCGCTTCCACTTTTCAATACCTGATATTGAAGACCGCTTGGAAGAGTCACAACACCGGCTTTTCCTTTATTGACAGACAAAAATTCCTCACCGGCTTTTTTATTCAGCTTCAATTTCTCCTCCTGAAGTTCTACAAAGTAATCATTAATTACCTGTTTAGCTTCATCGTATGTCATTTCGGGTTGAATACCTTCCAACACATGTTGAAGGCCTTTTTGAAAAGATTCTAAATCTATCTGGTTAATGCCTGAAGCACGGAAATTATTCCCAATGCTCAAGCCTAAAGCATAACTTAGTTTGTTCATGTATAAAAAATAATCTTATTTCGACACATTTCCGATGAACTCAGAAACGGACAAATTTATAAATAAATCGCACAAAAGTAATGCTTTTCAATTCAAGAATACTATTTTTACAAGACAAAATCGTTTCTTTTGCGGCCATGATTGTTAAATAATACAAAGATAGGCAGTTAAATGTCTTTCCGCAGAGAATATACTAACATTGAAAATATAAAATCTACCTTGTATGAAGAAAATTATCGTCCTTACGGGTGCAGGAATGAGTGCCGAAAGCGGAATTGCTACTTTTCGGGATTCGGGAGGTTTGTGGGATAAATATCCGGTAGAGGAGGTAGCGACTCCGGAAGGGTTCATGAGAAACCCAAAATTGGTGCTTGATTTCTACAATGTGCGCCGCAAAGAACTTTTGGCCAGTAAACCCAACGCAGGACATTACGAACTTGCGGCTCTCGAAAAAGATTTTGATGTACGCATTATCACACAGAATATCGACAACCTTCATGAACAAGCCGGAAGTACACAAGTAACCCATTTGCATGGCGAACTGATGAAAGTACAATCGGTAAGGAATCCAAATCTTATCTACGAACTTTCAGCAGACAAGCCGGAAATCCATGTAGGCGATAAAGCTGAAGATGGAGCTCAACTGCGTCCCTTTATTGTCTGGTTTGGCGAAGCAGTTCCCAAAATAGAAGAAGCCATCGAGCTTTCTTCTCAAGCCGACATATACATTGTGATAGGAACTTCGCTCAATGTGTATCCGGCAGCGGGATTACTGAACTACGCCCCAAGCCATATACCCATATACCTGATCGATCCGAAAGAGGTTGCTTCCGGAAGAAAGGATGTTGTTTTTATTCAAAAAGGTGCTTCCGAGGGGATGAAATGGCTGGCAGAAAAGCTGAGAGAGCAATATACCTGAAGTTGTTCCAAAAGTCGGAACAACCTCTTTTTCTAGCCTTTTTCTTCAGAGCTGCACCTGAGACCGTTTTCAAACATTCAATCCTCTGAAAGATAAAAACACTTTTTGCACAACTCCTTTTACATATACTCTAAAAACACTTAACACAATGAAATATATTCTTGTAGCTTTCCTTTTACTTCCATTCTGTCTTCCTGCTCAAAATAGTAAGCAGTTAAAAGAAAAGGCTCTTCAGGAGAATACGGCAGCAAAATGGAATGATGTTGCCGAATATTTTTACCATCAACGAACCGATCCCTAGTCACTGAAGGACTGTGATACAATATCTACATTCGATTACCTACACGATTCCTTATACCGCCAACATTTCAATCATGCTACGGAAAATAGATATTACAAAGAATTCACCCTTTTTTGATTTCTTGTCAGGTTTTAGGTCAGCACCGGTGCTACATGGGGTTAGATTCTCTGTACCTGAACGAGTCTTAAGGACTTGAGAATAAGACATACAAGTTGTCATCAAAACAAATAATAAAATAAGTAATTTTTTCATTGTGTTATTTTTTGCAAAGAGACTTAAATAAAGATTGAAATTCGCATGAATATCAATAAGAATAAAACTCTAATTTTGAATTTGCTTGTGTATTTATTTAAATAGACAGTTATAGGTATAACCACCCTGCCTGTGCGTATAAAGATAGTATATTTCATCGAAAAACAGTTAAAGCAGAAAGAATTTCTGGGATTCTGACACCACACTTCGATTAACCACAATGTATCGACTCCGCATAGCACGAGCAAATCCGGAACGAAGTATTTTGGAACCTATTAAGCACAAATGCGGAGAATAAGTTTAATTTACAGAACTCACCGACTACTCTTTCACAAATCCAGTCCCATTAAAAACCTAAAAACAAACATTTCAAAAACGTTTGAGGGTAAAATAAGCTTTTGTGAATTTATAAATCATTGACCCCTAAAACCAGATATTCGTTGATTATTTTCAAAGAAGTAGGCACTCACATAAAAGACAAATACCTTCTGCCTGCATTTCTCTTTTTGTTATTTTTTCTTCGGAAGCCATTTTTTCAGCTTATCTTCGGCATCTCACTATCCTCCCCTTTTTCTGGCTCTCTCAATTCCGCAGAAAACAAATACCGCATTCAGGGCAAACAGATCGGGCAATAATTACCGTAAGGGAATCCTCCGGTATTTGGCCTTTAACACAAAATGCATTATATTTATACCACGTAAATATCAAATGCAAATTTTACACCCTTCAATTCTGACACAATGAGAACCATCCTTTTTATTGCCTCCATTTTGCTTATCCTTACAAATTTATCCGCTCAGGAAAAAAAGAGCAACAGCAATCCCATATTTAATTCCCAGGGGCTGACATACGATTCCGTCATGCGAGTCATCCAGAACAAGTCGATTAATTTCGACCAGAAGAACAGTTTAGTTCGGGAAATAGATGATATCAGCGACCTTGAGAAAGTATCACAAGTATACCGGATAATGATTTCACAGGCAAAAAAAATTGAGAACAAGAGATACCTCTCAGACCTGTATTGCGCAGTTGCCAACAATTATTTGTTTATGCAGGACGGTAAAAGTGCAAAACAGTATCTGGATTCGGCTTTTCAATATGAAAAGAAACTGAAAGACAATTATTCGGCCTTAGCGTTGATGAATTATATAATGAGCCGCTACTATGTTTTTTTAGGAGAAGAAGCAAAAAGCCACGAATACATCTACAAAACAATCGGTTATTTCGAGAAGACCGAAGGGAAAAAGTCATCGGCCATATTACTGCTGTACAATCTTGCAAACGCCTATGCCAAGCACAACGACGAAAAAAGCATGGGAAAAGTGAAAACACAAATTCTCGCTTTAGCAGATGAAGTAAAAGAAGTAGTCTCTTATATAAATGCATATTCCGTGGAAGCCGGATACTATCAGTTATGTTACCAAAATACCCAGGACAAGCATTACTTAGATTCGGTAAGAATCGTGAGCCGGAAAATTATCAACATTTACGAAGCGGCGGATGCAACCAAACAAAATATAGTGAAAGGATTGCTTGTTCAGCATTACCTGAATGCGGCAGAAGCAGAGCTATATCACGGACATTTCAATATAGAGCTGAGCAAAGGATATGTAAAGGATGCAAAAAAACTACTCGATGAAACAGGGCCTTTTATAGGCAAACATACCCATCTTGCATCATACTGCAGAATCAAGGCGAAAGTCTTGTTTGCTGAAAAAAAATACAAGCCGGCTCTCGAATCGGCATTACAATCTGTGGAATTAATGAAGCAACTGGTTTCAGACAACGATACGTATCTGTATGAAGAAACTTACAATTTACTGGCAAATATTTACGAGAAACTGGGCAATTATGCTGAAGCATTGAACTACACGAGGCTCAAAAATGAGATAAGTACCAATATCAACAACTCAAAGAAATTCGCCATTATTAAAGACCTCGACACGAAATACGAAGCAGAAAAAAAAGAAAACAGAATAAACAGGCTCAAACAACAGCAACAACAGATTTCGTTCAGGCTGACACTCACAATTGTTTTTTCAGTATCCGCAATTATTATTCTGATAGCTTTCCTGCTCTACAACAAAACCAAACAACTAAGAAAAGAAGCAAAATACCAAGACATATTAAAACAAACGGAAATTGCTTTGATGACACGCTACCTCGATGGTCTGGAATCTGAAAGAGCACGAGTTTCTAAGGAATTACACGACAATGTGGCCAACAACCTGTTTCTTCTCGAGCAGCATTTAAACCGGCTCAACCATATCCCGGAGTCTGTTTCTCAACAGATCGAGTGCATTTATACTCATACCCGGAATCTGTCGCACGATCTGATGATTCCGTCATTCCAATATGCCTGCCTGCCCGAAATCATGGACGATTACCTGCAGGAAATAAAGGAACGCACCAACATGCTTTACCATCTCCAGATAGAAACGGAAGAGATATTCGAAAACCTGCCGCCCGCACTGTCACACGAAATCTACCGCATTGTTCAGGAATGCATGAGCAACATCATCAAGCACTCGGCCGCCCGCAACACCTGCATCAAACTCCTGGCGGAAGAAAACAGGATAGTGTTGTCCATTGCCGATGATGGAGTCGGATTTGATATGCGCAAGAAAACAAAAGGAATTGGCCTGACCAATATTCGCAGCAGATGTGAAAAACTGAATGCTCAAGTACAAATTTTTTCGGAAAAAGGAAAAGGTTGTGAAGTCCGCGTCTCAATACCCTTCAATCCAATAGCCGCTGACGTATCGCAATAGAAACCAGTTGCGCCGCATTTTTAGCACCAACCTTAAGAAAAAGGCTTTTGCGGTGCGACTCAATCGTGTCTTCTGTCACAAATAGCTTCTCAGCAATTTCTTTCGAACTGTAGCCATCGGCAATATATTTCAACACCGACAATTCAGCCTTGCTGGGTTGGTCGTGTCGGGCTCTCTGCCTTTTTCGAAAAGAAGAGTTTCGCTTTTTGAGCTGTTCAAACCGTGGACAGCAGAATTGTTTGCCCTCCATTACAGCATTCACGGCTTTTGCCAAATAATCGCTGGAAGCTTTTTTGAGCACAATGCCATTTACATCGAGCTCCAGCAAATGATTCACATTCCATAATTCGTCGTGCATGGTCACCACGATTATTCTGGCTTCCGCATGTCGCTTTCGAAGCAGCTTGATAAGTTCAAATCCCGACATATCCTGAAATTCAAGATCCAGGACATACATCTCATAGCGGTTTTTCTTCACATCATCCAATATGCTTTTAGCCGATGTAAAAGTACGCAGCTTCTCAATCACAAATCTCTGCTTCAAAATTTCACAAATCCCTTTTACAATCAATTCATGATCATCTGCAACCAGTATATTTTTTATTTTAATCATTATAAGTAAGTTTTACACAAATTTACGGGATTAATTCGATTGAAAAATCACGGAAAACCGTAATAAATACTAATCCATAAAACCGGATCTTTGTATTTGTAAACTTAACTATTAATATGTTAAATCTCCTAGTACATTGTCCTTTAGAAATTCTCAGAGCCGGATTTAGTGCTTTTACAGATAATCTTTCGGAGACCGCCAAAATCATCTATATGGATTTAAATGCCCCCGGAATAATAAACACCTGTAAAATCAACAATTATGATTGCATTGTGGTACTGCCTTCGGAGATCGATGAGGACTACCTCTTGTCCGAAAAACTCCAATTGTTTGTTCCCTGCATACCGGTCATCTACATGGCTTATAAGATTCCGGAAGAATTCCGGAAATATCTATTTCAGAATGGAGTGAAAGCGGTCATCGAAAGCCCTTTCGACAGCCACTCATTTGAAAACGAAGTGAAAAGGATAAAGCAGAACAAAAAATCTTAAGAATTTGAGTCCGAAAAAACTTTATAACTAATTAAAATCAAGTACAATGAAACAAGAAGCAATCAAGACATTTAGTGCATTGGCTATAAGCATATTGATATGTAGTTGTAGCGGAGGAGCCAATAAAGAAGATAAGAAAGAGATAGAAAAAGAAGCAACAACAGAAATAGTAACTCCCGTAGAAAAAAATGCCGTAACACCGAACGATAGCAACACAACGTCTTTGCCTGCGCCGGAAGAACAAGCACCGCAAGTTGTAAATATTCAAAAAAATAAAGGAGTTATGTCCCTCAACGATGCATACAACCAGTACGACAACAGAAAACGAATGACAGCTTCGGAAAGGGAGAAATTCAGGATCAACAAAATCAAACATCCCGACTTCGACAACAAGTGGAACAACAGCCAATTGGCATTTGGAAAAGACATTTACTCGGGAGAGCAAGGAACACTTGTAAGCTTATTATATATAGAAAAAGAGCACGCCTCAACAGAATTTCTAGTAAGCTACGACAAACAGGGCAACTTTATAGACTGTATTTCTATTGGTTCCATCAGTGCTTATGGTGGCGACCGGGGAGAATGTGTATTTAATGGAAATAAACTAACCGCACGCTTCTCTTTTATCGAAGAAGATGGAGGTGGAACCACTTCTATCGAATATGAAATTACTCCTGCGCTGAAGTTTAAGAAAATAAAGGAAAAATTCCAGAGTCATTAAATCAAATAAATCTCTTCTTCCTCGACAGAGCTACAAAAGTACTTTTATTAGATTAAGTGAAGTCAGTCGGAGGGGAATGCAACGGCATTGCGTGGAAAGGGAATGTAAATGAAGCTGTGTCAGCGAAAATTCTCACCAAATTTCAGGCATCTATTTATTTTCTCTTTTGATTAGAGTTTATCGTTAATAGTATATTAAAGTGTTCTTTTAGATAACTATTGGATATAGTAAATGAAATACGACAACGTTAGACAACAGACCCAACAGTTGTTAACCTTAACATGATTTACAGTTACAGAATTGGATGCATGTGTTCCGAATTTGAGATTTATTGCAGATAATCTCTAATAATAAATAAACTATCAGACCCGAATGACATCCCCCCTACAGCACAAACGATATCAATAGAAACAAGATGTTAGATTGGAATAATATTCCCCGTATGGGGAGGTATATCAATAGAAAAAGGCATTGTGATTAAAAACAAATACACCGTAGGTGTTTCACATAATGACAAGAAATATGGCAAAAGACATCTAATCTACACGCCACCCCTAAGAAAGCAAGCCTCACAACCACCTTGGAGGCTTGCTTTCTCTTCTTTTACGATGTCCGAAGGGTGCGATTTGTTTAATGTTCGAGGTTCGGTCATCGTAGGGGCGAATTGAATTCGCCCGGTTAATCGTTGAAATATATTTGCATATTCCCCGCATGGGGAAACATATCAATAGAAAAAGACATTGTGATTAAAAACAAATACGCCATAGGTGCTTCACATAATGACAAGAAATATGGCAAAAGACATCTAATCTACACGCCACCCCTAAGAAAGCAAGCCTCACAACCACCTTGGAGGCTTGCTTTCTCTTCTTTTACGATGTCCGAAGGGTGCGATTTGTTTAATGTTCGAGGTTCGGTCATCGTAGGGGCGAATTGAATTCGCCCGGTTAATCGTTGAAATATATTTGCATATTCCCCGTATGGGGAAACATATCAATAAAAAATAGCATCATCAGATGAAACCTCTACGAGAGTTAGGTGGTGGTATATGTTGCATCCATTTTCTATGGCGATGAACCGCCTACGGCGAAAAAGGACGATGGAATATATTGAAGAGAATAAATGATGAATGAATAAAATATCCCTCAATCGCATCAAATTAAGCTCCTCACATGCCGTCATTTCCATCATTCCCAACAAAAAAAAGAATTATATCTCTCTAGCTAACAGAGTATAATCAAATAAAAACTTTAAAAAAAATCACGGAAAACCGTGATAAAAAGGAAGACAATAATGTGGAACTTTGTAAATGCTAATGAGTAGATATAGAATGTTAAAACGATTTGTACATGATCCTTTCGGCATACGAAAATCCGGTTTTAATGCTTTGGAGACAGAACAATCAGAGGTAAAACAAATGACCTGCATGAATTTGAACACAGCTGAACTCACCGGTTTAAGCCAAAAATCAGGTTATGACGACATGGCCGTTGCAGCTTGCGAAACCGACAACAACTTTCATTTGTGCGGAAAAACCTTACTTGCCTCCGCCCTTGATTCGTTCCGATTATGGAGACGTTTGTATTCTTACTACCTACCGACAATCCCTTTACAGCGCATATATGATGCTGTAAAGGCAAACCCTCTCAACGGAAAACCTTTTTTCTCAAAAGACATTCCGTATACGGAAAAACACATCTGCCCGGCAAACCAATCCTAACTCAGGTGCCGGAACAGAATGATTTACAAACCCAAAACAAACAAATCGGCAAAAGCTCACATCCTGTCAAATTCACTGAGTATCTAACAAGTAATCAAAACGAACATGGCAATTTCTATTTCAACTCGCCTCAATGTGTTGCTTTATGACACCCCCCTGACTCCGGAAACAAATGATTTTATCGGACGGGTACAACTCAACAACACATTAGACAACACAAGAATCGCAGCCCTTATCGTTCAGGAACGTACTGAATACCGGCTCGAAACTATCAAAAACATCCTGGATCTGGCCGATAACGCTAAATGCAACGCATTGGCTTCCGGTTATGCTGTACACTCCGGAGTAGCACAAATGCATCCTTCCATAAGCGGACGCTTTGAAGGAGAAAAAGCACAGTTCGACAGCAAAACACACAGCCAGGAAAGTGGAAACAGCAAGGGGAAGCAACTTTCGTTTTTGTATACAGCAGATGCAAAATACAATTGGCAAGAACGGAAAAGGGGTCACTCCTTGTGAAAACAAGTCTGACAACTTCTCCGTTTTCGCAATGAAGCATAAGACAGTGCCGGAATAAATGAATAACACCCGAAAAAGCATGTATGCCCTACCGCATCATACTTTCGTAAGCACATGTTCATAATGAGTTGTAAGGATATACATCGATGATGTAATGGGAATAAGCGACATGAAAAATGAGATACATGAGACTAATTAAAAAAAAATACTCAACTCATTACTTCCCAGACACACCCGGTTCGCAAAAGTCCGGAACGGATGAGTCCGTAGCATCAGGCAGCCGGTTTTGTTTTCCGGCTTCACCACACCTGTTTCGGGAAGCAGGAAGGACAAAGAGAAACAAACAACGGGAATCGGAAAATGAGGAATGCCATTGACGCCCCAAACCGGACATAGCGTCTTGTGCAGCCCGAACATTGAGACGAAATAGCATAACATAAATTATTGTTTACAAGAAAGAAGAAAACAAAGACATGAAACAAAACCTGATTTTTACCCAATCACACAATACAATAATTTAAAAATCCGTAAAGACATTGCATGCAACGTCTTTACTAACAGTAAAACAAAATCGTATGAAAAAAAAACAAAACCTGTTCTTAAGCCTGATTGCCGTATTTTCACTTAGCCTGTTCACCTCGTGCAGCAGCGATGACAACAATTCCGAGCAACAAATCATCCTCGATTCAGGCAAGGAGACACTCACTCAAAACCTTTTTGCCGACGAAACAGAAGGAAAAAACAGTGTCAAATTCGCAACAACCGCAGCATGGACTTCCTCCATCGTAGAAACAACCTCTAAATCGCAGAAAGAAGCTGCCGCAGCCTCTCCCGAATGGATCAGTATCTCCCCCGACAGAGGCGATAAAGCCGCAACCTACGAAATAGCCATCAAGCTCTCCTCCAATTACACCGGAGAGACTCGTTCCGCCACCATCACCATACATTGCAATGGAGAGGAAATTAAAATTTCCATCCTTCAAAAAGCGACAACTTCCGATGGGGTAGTGCCAGATGCTGAAAAGCCCAACACCGAACAACTTGCCGCAAGCTGCAAGGAAATGTACAAACAGGTTTACGCAGCCTGGATGCAAATCGATAAACAATATTCGACTCTTACATCCCGGCAAACGGTTGAACCGGCAAGCTCATTTCTGTACGATTTTTGGAACCAATCCTACAAATGTATTTCCTACTGTAATCAGTTGAGCGAACAAGCCGATAACAGCTCCTTGTCTCAGACCCAAATAAATACGTATAAAGCCCTGGCTTTCGAAAATCGGGCGAAAACTCATTTCTATCTCAAAACATTGTTCGGCACAATTCCTTTGGTAATTAACTCCGACCAAGATTGGAGCAATACTGCACGCGCGGAAACACAGGAAATCTTTAATCAAATCGATGCAGATTTAAGCAGGGTTTCAGAACTGTCGACTCCCTCGGACGAAAATGACTTCTGGCTGACAAAAGCCGTTTTGCATGTACAGGAAGGCGAGACCAATCAAGCCATAGCTCTATTGAAAAACAGGATGAACCAGGGTGATCTCCTCTTCCGGGACACCAACGGAGACGGGGTTTTCAACGAGAAGGACAACAATGATTTGATAATGAAAGTCTACCTGTTACTGGCCGAAGCATATCTGAAAACCGGAAACTTGGCAGAAGCGGCAGCAAATATCAACAGAATCAACGATACGTATTCGCATACCCCTATAGCACAGGAAGCCAATGTTATTCGCAATGCAATCCAAAGCTGGTTCTCCTCATTAAACGACACCGGCATGATTTTCCTGAATGCCGTGCGCTGGGGAGATACTCAAAACTGGGGAAAACACAAGCTCCTTCCTATCCCGCAGGAAGCCATAAACGTCAATCCGCGGCTGACTCAGAATCCGAACTGGTAACAAATTAAAGAACCGGAGTGCCACCTAGCCGGCACAGTCCTTATCGGGAAAGAGGCCGGCAGGTTTTATTGTCTTGAAAGAAAACACAATTCAATCATCTTCTTTTAAAACGTAGAAAAAAGGAACTTTTTATGTGCAACTTTACTTCTGACCGGAGTATGGAGCATTTGCATAGCACAAAACCAAAAAAGCATCCCGCAAGGAGCCACTGCTGTCAGCACCAAAACGAACAAACCGCCCCAATCGGATTCCTTTAAACTGGTGAAAAAAGAAGTCGGTTGTCTGAAGAAAAACATGCTTTCTTCACAAATTCCGTCCACCTTGCCCCGGATTATACAACCGGTTTAAAAAAAACTTTGTGGAAGACGAACTCAATGGGGATTATACGGAATATATTTTCTTTCTGGGAAATGAAAAAACGGTCTCCTGCAAGGATTTTGGAGACGGGAAGTTCTATTTCTTTGATGCTTATTCTCCGAGGATTGGAACTCCCGATGGTGTTTATCCGTGAATGACCATCAAGCAATTGCTTACAATGAAAGGAGTAAAAGCCGATGATGGAGACAGTATCTGTTTGACATTGAATGGATATTCTATCGATTTTGGAGGATATCAAAATTTAACGGCTTATGGAACTAAGGTCTTCAATAACGTTTATGCAAAAGGAACAGAAGTAAAAATAAGCAATGCCTGCTTTAAGCCGGGAGCAAAAATAATATGTATCTCCATGTAAGTAAGTGTCCTTAATTAGTCGTTAATCTAGGAATATAATAACGAGATATAAATCAATGATATGCAAATTTTATATATATGAAATAATTCCGAAAAGCTACTTATTAAATAAAAATACAAATCTCCGATGAGATTGGAAACATACTTTCTCTTCCATTTTAAACAAAACTTGCGGAATAAAACACCAAAGATGGGCAACAAAATAAGAACACAACAACCGGACTCGCCCGAGAAAAACAAACCCTAAATAAAAACAAAATGAAACATATACAATCTTTTATATTAATCAGTATCATCCTTATTACAGCCTCTTGCGGCAACAAAACAGAAAAACTTTCCTCAAACAAGTTCCTGGGAAATATTCCTTCGCTGGCATACCAAAAAGCTCAGCAAGATTCCATTTCTGAAGCAAAAGCAAAAAGCAGCAATACAAGGATGAAAGACATAGAAAAATACCTCAAAAAACAAGAGGCGGTTGAAGATAAATTTGAAGCTGCCCTGGAGAAAGAAGGAAAGCAAGTGAAAGGGAAAGACATTCCTTATTCGGTTGCGGACGGAACAGGATATGAAGTTCTCAGCATGAAAATAAGCGAGGTATCCAAAGGAAAGAGATACAGCGGTTCCTCTGGCAGAATAGAGGTAAGCTTCATCTTCGCAATTAAAATTACCGATGTCAACAAGCTAGACTTAAGTTTTCCTATCCAGAGATACTCGCAGGGACAGATTCATGTTCCCGTAGAATTTCTGGACAACCAGGGACAAGTGATCTATACAAAAAGCTATCAGTATGTATATCTCGATACCAAAGACAGAACAAGCATCCGTAATGGGGCCGAATACACCGAGATAACAAGCTTCTCCTTCTATGGAAAAAATGCAAAAGATTTGGTGAATTTTGCAAAAGTGCGTTTTCCGGGCACAAACAAATCTAAAAGCTAATTTCCTTACATCAAAAACAATCGTATGAACCAAAGCCTGATTTTCTCAATCATTGTTTTGAATGATTGAATAAAAATCAGGCGGATAGAGACATTGCATGCAACGTCTCTACTACCAGTAAAAATCAAATCGTATGAAAAATTTAATTTCTCTCTTATTACTCCTGTCGCTTGCGGGAACAGGCGAAATAGCGGCACAGAAGTGGCTCAATAAGTTAGCAAAAAGTGTGGATAAGGCACTCGACACAACCGACAAACTATTAGGATCGCCGACTCAGCAGACAAGCACAACAGTCGGCTACGAATCGGCTGTTGTAAAAAGTTTCAGTTCGAATGTAGATTTCGTGATCGAAAACTGCATAAATGACGGGAAACTACTGATTCTCGATTTTCAGCTTATCAACCGGGGATCGAAAATTGAACTCCGCCAGTTTGCCGGAAATCGAAATGTACTCATGCCGCAGGTCGATACACAATTCTTCGACGAACAGGGAAATGCCTACAAACTGGCTTTCATACAGCTTGGGACAAATTTCCGCAATGGCGGAACCGAAGTCGTACTACCCGAAGGGGTTAAAATGCGGGGAAGAATAGGCATTCATAAGTTCAACAACAAAGCAAAAAGAATAGCCTCAGCAACCATTGCAGGCTGTGTATACAACAGCAACAACACTCAGAATTCGGGATATACTCCGTTCTCTATGTCTCTGAAAAACATCTCGATATATACCTCCAGCCAACTCCTCGAAAAGGACAAAGAACTCCTGCGAAAAAACGAGCCGTCCGTCGGAAATAGCAACGACAACAGCTGCCTGATCAGCTCAGTGGTTGTGACCGAAAAGAACACACAGGTACATTTCAACTACACCGGCTATATCGGTTATATCTATACCGGCGACTGGGATGACATATACGTCACTGCCGGCGGAAAAAAATATCCCATTACCGCCGCTTATGGCATTGCCGTCACCAAATATGCATGTGAGTTCTACACCGGAGGTGCCCGGCAAGACTTTACCCTCGTATTTGAAAAGATACCAACCCATACTGGAAGCATCGATATTTTTTTCGATGACCTGAAATGGACAAAAGTAAAATTGTCGGACTGAACAACCTGAAACTTCCAGTCGTAAAATATAGCTGACTCTCCTTAGGAACAAATCCCGGGGATGCCAGATCCTACTGCCTGCTGTTTCCAAATGGAAAACACAGGAACTCGCATGGAGATGACATCCCCGGATAAAACATAAAAAAACATCCCGTTCAGGACACAATACAAAGACACCTTGACACAACCCGGGGTAAACCGCATATCGCCCCGCTAATCACGGGCGACTTCTCTCTTTTTGCATTAACTAAAACTGTTTATTCCGTAAGGAACAACTGTTAAACAAAGACAGATTATAAACAAAAAGAAGGCAACAAATAAAACAAAAACAACCCCATAAATAATCCGTACTTCTACCGGATACAGACCTTCTTCCATCCATTTGAGACCTGGTATTCCGGTTTGTCCTTGTCCCCACAGAATAATAAATTCCAAAAGGAATAGCTTAAAATAAATAGTGAAGAAATAGAGAAAAAAACCGTTGTACAACTGATGCAAAAACAGAAACCGGCAAACACCCTTGTAGCAATATCCTGCAACAAGGGTGTTTCTTTATTAATAATACCGGCTTTTGATAAAACTCCTCTTGTTGCCTCTGTCGGAAAACGGCAGGACAACGAAATGAATCTTACAATTTCAGAAACAGGGAACCGGAATGTTCGTCAAAGATTGGCAAAGGGCTGAGCTTACCGCCTGCAATCCAGACCGTACACCAGATCTCCGTAAATCAGGAAAAGGACATTTCCTGAGAGGCGAAACAGGCGATTGGCGATGCCGGTATTTTTGCCACAAATAGTTAACATATATGGGATATTATTCTTTTTTTTCCGAAATTTGCGCATATATTCATTGCTTATGGAGGAAGCCGTATGAAAAGCCGGAACTGAAAACATTCCCTGTCACAATATTTCAGGAGAGAGTATTTTGATAAATCAAGGCTTTTGATACCGCTTCATCTTTTAAATTAATTTTCTATGAAGGCTAAACACTTATTCATTGCACTGGTATGCTGCCCTTTGGGGGCTTTCTCGCAAAGCATTACCGACAAAGATTTACAGGACATCCGATCGAGTTTCCAATCAGACAGCCGGGACAAAGCTGTCCAGAATGTGTTGACCGGCACCAAAGACATAAAGTCACTTGCCCTAAACAACAGCCTGCAGGGAAAAATCGATCATTTCTTCAAATACAGGGTCAGCGTAAAAGGCATTACCAATCAAAAAAACTCGGGACGATGCTGGATGTTCACCTCCATGAATGTGCTGCGACCGGGAGTAATGACCAAATTCAATATCGACAAATTTGATTTTTCCCACAATTATCTTTATTTCTGGGATATTTTTGAAAAATCCAACCTCTTCCTTGAGAATATTGTCTCTTCAACAAAAGCAGCTTACGATGATCGCAAACTGGTGGAATTTCTAAAAGCTCCTGTAGGAGACGGAGGCGTTTGGAACCTCTATTACAATGCCGCACGCAAATACGGAGTTGTTCCACAGGAAGTAATGCCAGAAACGGCTCAGTCGAATAGCACCTCACAGATGATCGGCCTTATCAACGAAAGGCTCAGAACGGCAGCCTACGACATGCGCAAAGAAGCAGCCGGAGGTAAGAGCACCGAAGCACTACGAATGGAGAAAAAAGGAGTGCTTAAGGAGGTATATCGTATGTTGTGCCTCTGCCTGGGCGAACCACCCTCCAAATTCACCTGGAGATACAAGGACAAAGACGGAAAGATTCGAGAACTGAAAGATTATACGCCGGTTCAATTCTACAAAGAGGTGACTCCTGAAGATTTCTCGCCGGAAAACTATGTGATGATCATGAATGACCCTACACGCGAATACTATAAAGTATACGAAATAGAGAATTACCGCAATACGGTGGAGGGAGTCAACTGGACTTATCTGAATCTGCCCAACGACGACATCAAAAAGGCCGCGCTGGCTTCCATCAAAGCCAATGAACCGATGTATGCTTCCTGCGATGTGGGAAAACAACTCAATCGGGAGGCAGGCATTATGGATCCCAGAATGTATAATTACGAATCACTGCTGGGAGTCAACCTGTCGATGGATAAAAAAGGCCGGATCCTTACCCGTCAAAGCGGTTCCACGCATGCCATGACCTTGATTGGCTGCGACACAGACGAAAACGATAAACCCCTGAAATGGGAATTTGAAAACAGCTGGGGAGCAGAATCCGGAAACAACGGATACCTGACCTTTACCGACGACTGGTTTAGCGAATACATGTTCCGTGTGGTGATTCATCGCCGCTATCTGGATGCGAAAGCCATTGAAAGTTTAAAACAAAAACCGGTTCAACTTCCCGTCTGGGACTATATGAATTAAGAAAAGAGACCTTATACATTATCCTTCAATCGACTAGTGCCGCTGATGAAAAGAAATTTAACCCTGGATGCCCTGAAAATCCTCCTGTCATTTTTTGTGGTAGGATTGCATGGCTCCATGATGACGGAAGTAGATCCAACCCTTGGCTTTACTCTCAAACAAGGGCTTTTTCGCGTCGCCGTTCCTACATTTCTTATCATCAGCGGTTATTATTATTACAATATTAAATCCCTGCAGAGCGAAGCAAAATTTATCTGGCGCCTTTTTTTACTTTATCTTATCTGGTTTGTGTTCTACATCCCTATTTTTCATCCCGGCCCCATCGACAGCTCGCTGATAAATACATTTTTTTCGGGATATGGGCATCTATGGTATCTTATCCATACGATGTATGCACTATTACTCCTTTCCCTAATCAAAAGAATTCCTTTGGAGTTTCAAATCACGATTATCTCTCTTTGTGCTGTTGCCGGTCTGTTGCTGCAATATCATTTTGCTTATGACCTGCTGCCTATCGATGTGGAAAAAACCTATTCAACACACCGGAACGGAATAACATTTTGCCTGCCATTTCTTTATATAGGATTTATAATAAACAAATTCGAAGTAAGACGTATTTCGTGGTTTTACATTTTGCCGGCCCTTGCATTTTTGCTTCTGGAATCATTTCTCAATCACGATGCAGGAAAAAAAAGCTTCGACATCCTGATTGCTCTCTATGTATTCTGCCCGGTTTTGTTTCTGGTAGCCATCCACTCCACGAAATCCACTCACCACAAAGAAATCAGCCTGATCAGCGGCTCTATCTACCTCATACATCCTTTCTTTTTGAAATACCTTCATCTGAAGTTCCTGGAGTTGACACAGACAGAGTTGACCCTCTCTGCTTTTTTCTTGTCTTTTTTTCTCTCATTTACAATCATTGGTATTCACCGTCACTTCAAATACATTCTATAAAAGAAAAGAAAAGAAAATACCATATTTATGGGATTGTTACATTTTCCAACAGCTATTACCTTTGTGATATAAAAGATATAATTCAATTTTTAAATTTACAATTATGGGAAGAATTGCTAAAAAACTTACAGACTTAATCGGAAACACACCACTTTTGGAATTTTCCAATTTTAATAAAAAACACGATGCCGATGCTCACATCATCGGTAAACTCGAATATTTTAATCCTGCATCCAGCGTGAAAGACAGAATCGCTTTCGCTATGATTGAAGATGCAGAGAATAAAGGATTGCTTCACCCGGACAGCGAATTGATAGAACCTACCAGCGGAAACACCGGAATCGGCCTTGCTTTTGTGGCGGCTGCCAAAGGATACAAGCTGACTTTGACAATGCCTGAGACCATGAGTATTGAGCGTAGAAATCTATTGAAAGCACTGGGTGCGAATATTGTATTGACTCCGGGCGCTGCGGGAATGAAAGGAGCTATTGCAAAAGCGGAAGAATTGCAGGCTTCCAATTCAAAAGCAGTCATTCTCCAACAGTTTGCCAATCCGGCCAACCCGGAAATACATAAAAAAACAACGGCCGAAGAGATCTGGAGAGACACCGACGGAAAGGTCGATATCTTTGTTTCCGGTGTCGGAACAGGAGGAACAGTCAGTGGCGTAGGAGAAGTACTGAAAAAATACAATCCTGAAGTGAAGATCGTCGCTGTAGAACCCGTAGATTCACCAGTCTTATCGGGAGGAAACCCCGGCCCTCACAAGATTCAGGGTATTGGCGCCGGCTTTATTCCGAAAACATATAACGCAGAAGCGGTAGATCAGGTAGTTCCTGTCAGCAATGACGATGCCATCCGTACCAGCCGCGAATTAGCCCGTTCAGAAGGTTTACTAGTTGGGATTTCCTCGGGAGCAGCTGTTTATGCCGCTTTACAGCTAAGCAAACTTCCCGAAAACAAAGGCAAAAACATTGTGGTGATATTACCTGATACAGGAGAAAGATATCTATCCACAGCGCTATACGCTTTCGAGGAATATCCTTTATAAGGTAAAATAATTGCCTGCTAAAATTGAAAGGTTAGACTATAAGTTTGATTGAAGACTCAGGAGCTGTTCTTTGTAAACAAAGGCAGCTCCTGTTGTTTTGTAATATCGACCGACAAAGTCTGCTTATATATAGAAAAACCGCACTAAAAAGAAGTAAGAGCCTGCGGCATCCTCTATATACAAGCAGACTATAAATAAAAAAAGGACTACGAAGTAAATCGTAATCCTTTAGTAACCAAACCTTTCGGTTTAGAGCGGAAGACGGGGCTCAAACCCGCGACCCTCAGCTTGGAAGGCTAATGCTCTATCAACTGAGCTACTTCCGCAAATTGATTGTGTGGGCAGTGATGGATTCGAACCACCGAAGACGAAGTCAGCTGAGTTACAGTCAGCCCCATTTGGCCACTCTGGTAACTGCCCCTCTGGTCAATTGCGATGCAAAGATATGAATTAGATTTTATTTCTGCAAGAAAAATCTATCATTTTTATTGCAGTCACTGCGGCTTCATCTCCTTTATTGCCGTGAACCCCTCCTGCTCTGTCTATTGCCTGTTGCATATCATCGGTAGTTAACAGACCAAAGATAAACGGAATACCGAATAAAGTATTCAGATGAGTGATTCCCTGGGTCACACTGCTACAAACATATTCGAAATGCGGAGTTCCTCCACGAACAACACATCCCAGCACAATAACAGCATCTACCTCCTTGGACTCAGCAATAGATTGAGCACCGAAAGTAAGTTCAAAGCTACCGGGTACATAGTCGACAATAATATTTTCGGGTTTCACTCCATTTTTTATCAAAGTTTGATATGCGCCGTCACGCAAAGCAAATGTGATGTTTTCATTCCACTCAGCCACAACAATCCCGATTTTCATGTTGCTTGCATCCGGCATCTTAGCCGCGTCGTAAGACGATAAATTGTGAAATTCTGTTGCCATATTTAGGATATCAATTTTTGTTGTTTCTATTTATAAAAAAGAAAGTTCCGTATTCGACGAAACTTTCTTCAGTGAATATCTTTTTCAGTAAATTTTATTTCTTCAGTAATTCTGCTTCGCCAATGTATTTATCTGCTTCAGCAGCTTCCGGAGTGTTCATGTAATTATTTTTCAATTTAGTGAACACCTCAATCACTTTATCATATTGTTTCAACTGACGATAAACAATACCTGCTTTTTTCAGGTAAATAGGGCTTAGCAAAGCATCGTCAGCTCCATTGGCAGCTTTCATAAATTGAGAAGCGGCATCTTCTGGTTTGTTCTGATTGGCATAGCAATCACCGATTGCTCCGTCCACAGCATAAGAGATCAATTCATCCTTTCCGCTGAAATCTTTCAGATATTTCAACGCTTGGTCATATTTTCCTAGACGTGCATAAGAAATCCCGGCATAAGCTTTTGCAACGTTACCGGCTTTAGTAGACCCGTATTCATTGACAAATGCAACCATTCCGCTAAAGCCCTTCCCGTCTCCAAAGAGGGTTAAGGAATCCTGCTCAGCCCGGAAATACTCTTCACCACGGAATAATTCAGCTTGCGCTTTCTCGTTTCTTGGATTCAAATAAAACTGTTTAACAGCTAAAAATAGGCATACAACGACAACGATGGCGCCCACGCCAATGAGTATGGGTTTTTGATTTTTTTCAATAAAATTTCCGGAAGTAAATACGGCATGATCTACCGCTTCCCATTCTTTCTCAACCCTTTTTTCGTCCTGTTCTTTCTTTGAATTTGCCATAAATAAAATATGTTGTGCTTTTTGGTTACGTTTTAGCAGTCGCAAAAGTAATAGTTTTCAGCGTATATTTAAAATTTAGATGCCTCTTTTTTAGGTTAAATCGCTTTTTATATTATTAATTCTCTTGCAAGTCGCATTCGTAAAAATCCCAAGCACATTCCGTAAAAAAAACGGACTCCGAAAACCGGATGGCATATCCGGCTGTTTTATTCATGAATGCTTTTCAATACCTATTGGCTTCAGGGAAAAGATAAATTCGTAAATTTGTAGTCCTTTGACATTTCATAGAATGATTTTAGAACACATATCCATACTTCATTATAAAAACATTGAGCAGGTTGATCTGGACTTGTCTCCGAAGATTAACTATTTCCTCGGGAAAAATGCCATGGGCAAAACCAATCTGCTGGACGCGATTTACTATTTGTCATTCAGCAAAAGTCATTCAAACCCGATCGACACCCAAAACATTTCACATCTCGAAGAATTTGCATTGCTACAGGCCATGTACAGATTCGAGGATCAGCACCACGAAAACTTCCTTTGCAGCATTCGCCGCAAACAAAAGAAACAGTTTAAAAGAGACAAGAAGGAGTATGAACGTCTTTCTGACCATATCGGAGTGCTTCCCCTGGTCATGGTATCGCCTTCCGATACGGAATTAATAGCCGGAGGAAGTGAGATGAGACGAAAATTTATGGATATGATCTTGTCTCAATTCGATAAACATTACCTTCAGACACTTATCCGGTACAACAAAGCCTTGACTCAGCGCAATGCAATGCTGAAATCGGAAACGCGTATCGAAGAAGGACTCTTTGAAATATGGGAAGAACAACTGGCACACGAAGGAAATATAATCCATCAACGGAGAAAATCATTTATTGAAGAATTTACGCCCGTCTTTCAGGAATATTATCACCGAATCGCTGCTTCCGACGAAAATATCCACTTCGAATACGAATCACACCTGAATGAACACCAACTGGTCTCCCTGCTGCGTGAAAAGCGCCCGAAAGATCAGATCCTGGGCTATACCTCTGTCGGCATCCACAAAGACGATTTGGACATGCGCCTGGGAGAATATTCTATCAAGCGGGTCGGTTCGCAAGGACAAAACAAAACATTTGTGATCGCAATGAAGCTGGCGCAGTTCGACATGATGGCAAAACGGGGATACACCACGCCCATCCTTCTTCTGGATGACATCTTTGACAAATTGGATTCCCTGCGCGTTGAGCAGATTATTCAGATCGTATCGGAAGAAAAATTCGGACAGATTTTCATTACCGACACCAACCGGAAGTATCTGGATGATATTATCCGAAAATCAAATGAAAATTTCCATCTCTATTCGGTAGAAAAAGGCCAGGTGGAACAACTAAACAAGGAGAAATAACATCTTTATGAGGAGAAAAAATACAGAATCGATAGGGGAAGCTCTGCAACAATTCTTTTCCGAAAACGAATTTTTCAGAAAGAAACTGGGAGAAAGCCGTATTTTGAACGGGTGGGGTGAGCTGATGGGAAATACGATACAATCGTATACGACAAATCTGTATATAAAAAATCAAGTGTTATATGTGCATGTCTCTTCATCCGTTTTACGCTCAGAGTTAATCATCAACAAACAGACCTTGATACGCAAACTGAATAAACATGCGGGAATGGAAGCCATATCAGACATTATCTTCCGCTAACGACCGCCGGAAATTCCTTTCAGTAACTGACTTATTGTTTTCTGCAACACGGGATGAACAATCTCCGGTGCTATTTCCGAGAGAGGCTCCAACACAAATAAGCGCTCATGCATGCGAGGATGAGGAATGGTCAGCACTTCGGAATAAAGCACACAGCCTTCTACCAGAAGAATATCGATATCCAATGTCCTGTCCTGATACATCCGGTTTACCGACTTCCTGTTCCGCCCTAATTCCCGCTCCACTGCTTCGGTCTGAGCAAGTATTTCGAGAGGCTCCAGCTTTGTTTCAACACCGCACACTGCATTCAGGAACGGATGCTCAGAAACAAATCCGTCAGGCATGGTTTCATAAAAAGCGGATAAGGAAATAACTTCCCCTACCCGCTCGTTTATTTTATCGATGGCCAAACGCAGAATATCTTCGCGTTCACCCAGATTAGAACCTAATCCTAAGTAGACCAACATTCGATATGAGAGATTACAGAATCAACATAGCATCGCCGTAGGTTCCGAATTTATAACCTTCTTTGATGGCCTTTTCGTAAGTATCCATAATCAGATCGTATCCGCCGAAAGCAGATGTCATCATCAACAGCGTGCTTTGAGGATGATGGAAGTTGGTAATCATGGAATCCGCTACAGAGAAATCGTAAGGAGGAAAAATAAACTTATTAGTCCATGTCTCTGCGGGCTTCAAATGTCCGTTTGTACTCACAATTGTTTCGATGGCACGCATCACGGAAGTACCCACAGCACAGATTTTCCGACCGGCTTCTTTGGCTGCATTCACACGATTGGCTGCCTCTTCGTTCACAAACATCTGCTCAGAGTCGACTTTGTGCTTTGTCAAATCTTCCACATCAATTTCACGATAATTTCCCAATCCGGAATGAAGAGTAATGAAGGTGAAATCAACGCCTTTAATCTCCATCCGCTTCATCAGCTCGCGGCTGAAATGAAGGCCGGCAGCAGGTGCGACAACAGCACCTTCATGCTGGGCAAAAATAGTTTGATATCTTTCTTTATCAACCGATTCTTCGCCACGTTTCAAATATTTGGGAATAGGAGTTTCTCCTAAAGCATACAAGGTAGGCTTGAATTCTTCCGACGAACCGTCGTAAAGGAATCGCAAGGTACGGCCACGGGAAGTGGTGTTATCAATCACTTCGGCAACCATTGAATCATCTTCTCCGAAATAGAGCTTGTTGCCGATACGGATTTTGCGGGCAGGATCTACCAACACGTCCCAATAATGAAGCGTGGGATTTAATTCTCTCAAAAGGAAAACTTCAATCTTGGCTCCTGTTTTTTCCTTATTTCCATATAGACGGGCAGGAAATACTTTCGTATCATTCATAATGAACACATCCTTGTCGTCGTAATAATCGAGAACATCTTTGAATAGTTTGTGTTCAATTTCACCTGTTTTACGGTGTACAACCATCAGACGTGCTTCATCCCTGTGTTTTGAAGGGTATTTTGCAATGAGTTCATCGGGCAGGTCAAATCTGAATTGAGATAACTTCATACGTGTACTTGGTTAATTGCTGTTTACATGAATTCCGCCCCCTAAAGGTACGAAATTCACCTATATATAATTTATATGTTTCTACATTAAACGGTTTCAGCCGGAGCTGGTTCAACCTTTTCTAATATTTTTTCAAGCTCATCGGCTTTCAGGCAATGCTCAAGCCTTACTTTGCCGATACGGGTCCGGCACAGCGCTGTGAGATGCGCACCGGACTCAAGCGCCTGACCAATGTCCCGGGCTAAAGCACGAATGTAAGTCCCCTTACTGCATACTACACGAACAACCATTTGCATAGCAACTGCATCGAAAGAGAGCAATTCAATTTCATCAATCACCAGCAATTTGGCTTTAAGTTCCACTTCTTTCCCTTCCCGGGCTAAGTCGTATGCTCGCTTGCCATTCACCTTACAGGCAGAAAAACTAGGGGGAACCTGCTCAATGGCACCAACAAACCGGGTCAATGTCTCTTCAATGAGTTCCCGGGTAATGTGAGCAGTTTCAAAAGTCTGATCTACCTCTGTTTCCAAATCAAATGATGGAGTGGTGGCTCCTAATCCGATAGTCGCAACATACTCCTTGTCCTGGTATTGAAATGATTCAATCAGCTTGGTCTTTTTGCCGGTACAGATGATCATTACTCCGGTAGCCAGTGGGTCGAGTGTTCCTGCATGCCCCACTTTAAGCTTTTTTATTTTCAATTTTCTGGACAAACCATTACGAATCAGCTTCACCAGCTTGAACGAAGTCCAATGCAGAGGTTTGTCAAAATATAAAATTTCTCCTTCTATAAAATTCATTACGCGATCGAGAGGTCGTAACCAAGGATAATAAGTACAAGAATAGCTGCTCCAACAACAATACGGTAATACCCAAAGGCTTTAAATCCGTATTTCGTCACAAATCCAATAAAAAATTTGATTGCCAGAATAGCAACAACAAAAGCAACAACATTCCCGATAAGCAACAAGTCCCATTTAGCCTGCAACAACGAAAAGTCGAAATCGAAATGTCCTCCTCCGGGGATTTTTACCAGATCGTACACTTTCTTTAAGGTAGCAGCCGCCATGGTAGGAACAGCCAAGAAGAACGAAAATTCCGCGGCGTCTTTCCGGGTCAGCCCGCGGGTCATACCTCCCACAATTGTCGCCATAGAGCGGGATACTCCCGGAATCATAGCCAAACATTGAAAACAGCCGATAATGAATGCATTCTTTGAGCTGACTTCCAATCCCTCGCGAATAGTGGGTTTATTAAACCATTTATCGACAAAAAGCATAATCACACCGCCTATCAGAAGCATAATGGCAACCACTTCAACACTTTCGAGAAGCGCATCAATCTTTTTGCTGAAAAGCAATCCCAAAATAGCTGCGGGAATAAATCCCATCAGAAGCTTGAGATAGAAAGACATGGATTGAACAAATTTCCTCCAATAGAGAACAATAACCGAAAGAATCGCTCCAAACTGGATAATAACAGTGAAAGCCTTGGTAAATTCATCGGGGGGAACACCCAGTATTTTCTCAGCAATGATCATGTGTCCGGTGGATGAAACCGGAAGAAACTCGGTTAGCCCCTCAACAATAGCAATAATAACAGCTTGAAAAACAGACATTAGTTATTATCCTCCTTTTTTTGATTCAACTTATGAGGTGCCGCGATAGCCACAATCATCATCAGAAAGCCGATGAAGCAAACCACGGGGGCAACGTATATTCTTCGCACACTAAAAATATCGGGATTATATCCTTTCTCAATGGAAGATCCGGGACCCGTCATCAGGATGAAACCCAAAATAATCAGAAAGACAGCCACTCCTGTGATAATAAAATTCAGTTTGCCAAAAGCAAAGTCTCTTTTTTCCATAATTTCAATGTGTATATTTTTGGTTAGATGTAGTAATATTTATCTGACTTCATTCTCAAATACCTGTTCACAGCAAATGTTGTGGCCAGGAATGTCAAGGCGATTCCAAGCAGTAATACAGCAACAAATACAATGATCAAATCGTTTGTTTGGATGATAGTCAGCAAGTCGGGATATTCCAGAGAGAAATAATACACCAGCGCAACTATCCCCAGATTGGCAAGTACCGCAGCGGCAATACCTGAAAGAATCATCCCTTTAACAAAGGGCTTACGAATAAATCCATTGGTAGCTCCCACCAGCCTCATCGTATGAATGAGAAATCGCTTCGAATAGATGTTTAAGCGAATGGTATTCTGAATGAGCGCAAATGAAATAATCATCAGTAAAACAGCCAAAACCAACAAACCGGCACCTATTTTTGAAAGATTGGTATTGACCATCCTCAAATCATCTTCGCTATACATCACGTTTTTGATAAGCTGCTGCCCCTTGAGATCCTTCTCAATGACTTTCATACTGTCGGGATTGGCATAATCAGGCTTCAGATTGACATCAAAACAGTCGGAAGCGGGATTGTAACCCAACACTTCTTCCGGATCGCGCCCCAGATCTTCAATCAGCTGTTTCTTAATGACATCTTTGCTCACAAAATGAACCGATTTGACATATCTTCTTTTCAGCAGATCAGCCTGAAGCTTGTCTGTCGACGTTTTGTCCATATTGTCAGAAATAACCAAAGAAATCGTCAGGTTTTCTTTAACAAATGAAGAAATACCTCTTCCTGTAAAAGCTGTAAGAATGGTCAAACCTAACATAAACAACACCAAAGCAATACTGATAGTGGTCGTTACTTTAGCGTTGAAAATAGCTGTCGATTTTATCTTCCGGTGTTTATTCGACATAATTATTTTACTTTACCGATATAATAAAAATGCGTATTTACCTGTATCCTTTTTCGAATAGATACAGGTAACCCAAATTTGACGCAAAGAAACAAAATAAATAGCCGTTC
The DNA here is from genome assembly GCA_047605645.1 of Dysgonamonadaceae bacterium. Taxonomy (GTDB): domain Bacteria; phylum Bacteroidota; class Bacteroidia; order Bacteroidales; family Dysgonomonadaceae; genus UBA1309. The sequence continues at coordinate 95,996 of JASGFJ010000008.1, forward strand.
TTTGGGATATTTCATTTCTTTAACAGAATTATCTGTTTACTTTCTGAGTTTTACCGAATCTATAATATGATTCGCTCCCTTGTGTAAAATGAGACTGGCCCGCTCCTTTGTGGGCAATATATTTTGTGTCAGGTTCTTCAGGTTGATTGCCCGCCAGATATCCCTCGCTGTTGTCACGGCTTCGTCATCGTCAAGGAGCGAATAACTGACAAAGTAAGACCGGGGATCACTGAACGCACTTTCGCGAAGCTTCATAAAACGGGAAATATACCAATCTTCAAGCTGCTGCTGTTCGGCATCTACATAAATCGAGAAATCCACATAGTCGGAAACAAAGGCAGTAGATCTTCCCGTATTCGGATAATCTTTGCTGCTTTGCAAAACATTGAGTCCTTCCAGAATAAGAATATCTGGCTGATCGATTTCGTAAAAATCGTCGGGAACAATATCATAGATGAGATGCGAATATTTGGGAGCCTTCAAATAGCGCTTGCCTGATTTAAGATCCATAACAAATTGAAGCAATCGCTTTGTATCGTATGATTCGGGAAAGCCCTTTTTGAGCATCAACCCTTTCTCTTCCAGAATAGCATTGGGGTACAAAAATCCGTCGGTTGTTACCAAATCCACCTTCATGCTTTCCTTCCAATGACTGAGCAGAGCCTGAAGGACACGTGAGCAGGTACTCTTTCCGACCGAGACACTGCCCGAAACACCTATAATGAAGGGGATATGCATGTCTTCATGCTTCAGAAATTTTCGCAACACAGCCTGCCGGTTCAGGCGGGCACTTAAATAATAATTCAACAACCTTGAAAGCGGCAGATAAATATCACGCACTTCTTCCATTGAAAGCTCATCGTTGATCCCTTTCAGTTTTTCTACTTCCTCAGGCGTCAGCGTCATAGGTTCTGAGTCGCGGAGCGAGGCCCATTTTTTTCTGTCAAATGACAAATAAGGACTTTCAGAAGATATATCCATGTCCGTCGTTTAGCAATTGTCTAATTTTGTTGTAATAGCTAACATACACGCCGGCTTACTCCGGCATTTTGATTTTGGGTGCAAAAGTATAATAAAAACCAGAAGTGACCTTGTTTTTAGTTGTATCTTTCGAATTTTCTATTGTTTAGAACAAAAACAGGCTAAAGGTGTTCTTTCTACAGAGGTTATTGGCGATGTTATTTTTTTATATCTTCGCCGGATAAACGAATTATAAGTATTTTTGCAACATACAACGAAAGGAAATCTAAGATTTAATTATGCAAGAAGATCAAAACAAAATATTAGAAGATATCACGACCAGCGACTATAAATATGGCTTCGTCACTGATATTGAGACAGAAATAATTCCTGTCGGATTAAACGAAGACGTTGTCCGACTCATTTCTCAAAAGAAAAATGAACCGGAATGGATGTTGGAATTCCGCCTGAAGGCTTTCAAGTATTGGAAAACGCTCGAAGTGCCTACATGGGCACACCTGAACATTCCGCCCATCGACTATCAATCGATCAGTTATTATGCTGCCCCAAAGAAAAAAGAGGGACCCAAAAGTATGGATGAAGTCGATCCTGAATTATTGAAGACATTCGATAAACTGGGAATCCCTTTGCACGAACGCGAAATGCTTGCCGGAGTAACAACCATGGCCGTGGACGCCGTAGTAGACAGCGTTTCGGTGAAAACAACCTTCAAAAAAACGCTGGCTGAAAAAGGAATTATCTTCTGCTCCTTCAGCGAGGCTGTCCTTGAGTATCCGGAGTTGGTGAAGAAATATCTTGGTTCGGTAGTACCCTACCGCGATAACTTTTATGCGGCTCTCAATTCAGCCGTGTTCAGCGACGGTTCATTTGTATACATCCCTAAAGGCGTACGTTGCCCGATGGAATTGTCGACTTATTTCCGAATCAATGCAGCGAATACAGGGCAATTCGAGCGAACACTGATCGTTGCCGACGACAATTCATACGTAAGCTACCTGGAAGGCTGTACCGCTCCGATGCGCGACGAAAATCAGCTTCATGCAGCCATTGTCGAAATTATTACGATGGAAAACGCAGAAGTAAAATATTCAACCGTCCAGAACTGGTTCCCCGGAGACAAAGAGGGAAAAGGAGGCGTTTATAACTTTGTGACAAAACGCGGAATTTGCAAAGGCAAAAATTCAAAAATATCCTGGACACAAGTAGAGACGGGCTCTGCCATCACATGGAAATATCCGTCCTGCATCCTGGCGGGCGATAATTCGGTGGGAGAATTTTATTCTGTTGCCGTAACCAACAACTATCAACAAGCCGACACAGGAACCAAGATGGTACACATCGGTAAAAATACCCGCAGCCGCATCGTTTCAAAAGGTATTTCGGCCGGATTCAGCCAGAACAGCTACCGCGGATTGGTGAAAATTTCTCCGGGAGCAGCCAATGCACGCAACCACTCACAGTGCGACAGCCTGCTATTGGGCGACAAATGCGGTGCACATACATTCCCTTATTCCGACATTCTCAACGAAACAGGAATTGTAGAGCATGAAGCAACAACTTCCAAAATCAACGAGGATCAGATTTTCTATTGCAATCAACGCGGAATCTCCACAGAAGATGCTGTCTCTCTGATTGTCGGCGGTTATGCAAAAGAGGTCATGCAGAACCTACCTATGGAATTTGCCGTAGAAGCTCAAAAACTTCTGCAAATTAGCCTGGAAGGAAGCGTCGGCTGATTTTTACAATGTATTCGTTTTAATTACATATATTCTACATCCGGGGGCAGGCTTCTATCCTGCCCCCGATTTTTCTTATCTTTTTTCAGAGACATATTCCTTTCCTGCATTCATTACAAATTCATAATATCTGGCAGAATCGGAATAGTTTTTACCTCATTTTTTATTATCTTTGGTTCTAAACTCAAAAGCATTCGACGATGAAACTGACTTATGTCCTACATAGTTGCTTTGTGGTAGAAAGCGATGTATTCACGCTAATCTTCGACTTCTATAAAGATTCTACTCATGAATACATTGCAAAGAATCTACTTGATTTTCCGGGGAAAATTTATGTATTCAGCTCACATGCCCATCGCGATCATTTCAACCCCGAGATTCTGAAATGGAAATCCATACGTCCCGATATCCAGTATATTTTGTCTAAAGACATCGTTGACGATGGCCTGTACGATGGAACAGAGGCATTCATTATAGATAAACTGGAAACTTATTCGGATGAATGCATACACGTGAAGTCTTTTGGCTCGACAGACAAAGGCGTTTCCTTCCGTGTTTCTGCTCAGGGAAAAACTATTTTCCATGCCGGAGACTTAAACAACTGGCATTGGAACAGGGAATCCACCGAAGAAGAAATTAGAGAGGCTGAAGATTTGTTTCACCAGGAATTAGACTTATTGGCGCAAGAGACAAAACAGCTGGATGTCTGCATGTTCCCCATAGATCACCGTTTGGGCGAAGATTACACAAAAGGAGCCGAACAATTACTGGAATTGGTGAAAGTGAATTTGTTCGTTCCAATGCATTTTTGGGAACATTATCATTATGCAAATGATTTTGCCCGGAAAGTAGAAAAAACAGGGTGTAAATTCTGGCAGATACACCAGCAGGAAGACAGTATCTATTTTTAAACAATGAATAAAACTATCATTTTATGGAAATTAAAGCTAGATTTGATCATTTCAACATCAACGTAACCAATTTAGAGCAAAGTATTGCTTTTTATCAAAAGGCTCTCGGATTAACGGAAGCCCGCCGTAAATCAGCAGACGATGGTTCTTTCATCCTGGTTTACCTCACGGACAAGACAACGGGATTTTTACTCGAACTAACCTGGCTTCGTGACCATGCTGCTCAGCCTTACGAACTCGGGGAAAACGAAAGTCATCTTTGTTTCCGTGTAGAGGGCGAATACGACAAGGTTCGCGAGTATCACAAAGAAATGAACTGCGTCTGTTTTGAAAACGAAAGCATGGGACTCTATTTCATCAACGATCCGGACGACTATTGGATTGAAATACTTCCTCTTGTAAAATAAGACATCCTGGTGACCTTTAAAGCCCGTTTTCTTTTTAGGTCACAAGAGTAAATCAAAAAAGTAAGATTATGTTTATTTTTATTCTCACCTACCAAAAACCTCTCGATGAAGTTGAAAAACATCTTGAAGCACATCGAGACTATTTAAACCACCATTACAGTCTGGGACATTTTATTGCTTCCGGGCCACAAGAACCCAGAATTGGAGGCATTATCTTGTGCACTGCAGCCTCGAAAGAACAGGCGCTGGAGATTCAAATGGAAGATCCGTTCTTTGTTCACCGGATAGCAAAATACGAAACAATTGAATTTATCCCGAACAAATATACAGACGGTTTCCAACATTTTATTTAAAGTCCGGATAATCGCGGATAATCGTCATTTATTTTGCTTTCAGCGGCTCTTTTTCGTGAAAATGCATAAATAATCCTTTTTCAGTCTCTTTTTTTAAAATGAATAAATAACTGTATATCTGAAATATACAACACAAAGAGAGAGAAAATTAAGATTACGACACATGTATTTAACACAAAATAAAGATTTGAATTTAATCTTTTGGCACAAATTCAAGTCTTATAATTTGACACACAATTAGCAAGTCATTAAAACAATTAAAATAAAACACACAGTTATGAAAAAACTACTTTTAATATCAGTACTATTCCTTGGTTTGTTATCAACCAACGGCAATACTGCATCTGCACAAGTGAATATAAGCGTCAATATCGGCAATCAGCCGTCATGGGGACCATCAGGTCATAATTTTGTCAGATTCTATTTTCTCCCTGAACTGAATGTCTATTACGATGTCACCAATGGAATGTATATTTATCTTAGTGGAAATCGATGGATCAGAAGCAGGACATTACCTCCCCGATTTGCGCATTTCGACCTGTACAGGACATATAAGGTCGTAATTGTCAACGACAGAAATCCGTGGAGAAATCACCGGTCATACATCAATAGATTTGGCCGATACGCACGAATATATGACCGTCAGACTCCAAACAGAGATCGCCCCAATAATCAGGGAAACCGACCTGGAAATAATGGGAATGGAAATCAAAACAACCGCCCCGGGAACAACAATCAGGGAAATCGCCCCGGAAACAATGGGAATGGAAACCAAAACAACCGTCCGGAGAATAACAATCAAGGAAATCGTCCCGGAAATAACGGAAATGTGAATCAGAATAACCGTCCCGGAAACAACAACCAGGGAACCCAGCCGGGAAATAATGGAAACAATCAACAACAAAAACCTGGCAACAATAACAATCAGGGCGGTGGAAGAAGATAAGGTGAAGGAAGTATAAAGGTAAGGATTGCTAATAATCGGGTATGGAACAAACCATATCCGATTATTTTTTTCCGAATGGCTTAATAAAATAGGTCAGCTTAAAAGACAATACCCGATTAGCAGAACGCGAAAAATAATCCTTTTTCGAATTATTGAATATATCGCCTAACCCAAAATAATACCGGGCTTCAAGGACAAAATAGCCTATTCCGGAACGAAATTCCACTCCGGTTCCGGCGATAAGACCGTAATCAAATTTCCGTTGAATAGATTTTCCAAAATGCTCATAGACACTAAAAGTTGTAGTATCTCCACTGGCAATCAATTTACTCAGAGCCGTATTCATTTTTTCTTTATTGCTCGTCATAAAACTGATTTTAGGCCCTAAATTCAACACAAAACGAACTTTATTCCCAAAATAGATATGCGTCATTATCGGCACCTCCATGTAGTTCAGATTGCGCGAATAGGAATAGATGGAGTCTGTTTCTACAAAATCCTCTTTAAATCCTTGTTGTGAATAATTGAATTCACCTTGCAATCCCAGATTCTTTTCTGAAATATAGCGAACACTAAGTCCACCTGTATTTCCATTCATTAGTTTTGTCTGGATGTGTGGCTCAAGATCAATCGAAGAGGCTGTAACTCCGGCATTCACTCCAAAATTCCACTCCGGCTTAAATGAACTTTTCTGAGCAAAAGCAACATCACTGCTTATCAGCAGTACAAAAACAAGGAAACAAGCCGTCTTTAATACGGAGGCCTTCCTTGCTTGGAATATTAAATCTGATACTCTCATTTTGAATACGCTGTTTTTTCTACTGAAACCGATCCGTAATGAACAAAATAGAAACCTGTATTGATGAAACCACCCCAATTATTCAATCTGGTAAAAGAAATTGGCGACTGGAGAGTAACCGGGTTGAATCTATCCATGCTATTTTCGAAATTAGAACCAAATTGCTTCACTATATTCAGGAAATAAGTACCCACATCATAACCTAAAAATCCATATTTCGGATACGTATTAATCATGCTCTTATTAAACCTGCTTTGATAACGCTGATTGATAATTTTGACCATATACTGATCATTATCCAAATAAAAGGGAGAATAAAAATAGGTATCAAAACCGTGTAAAACAGTTTGCGTCTGACTGTTATAGGTCTGCCATTCCGGATATCCGAACAAACTTATCTGCAATCGGGGACTCAGCTGTAACGAACTTTGCAGCAATACACCCAATTTACTAATAGTAGAAACAGCTCCTGAAGTAGGCACAATGATGTTGCGTTTCGTTGAACTCATCAATGAGGTAAGTTCAGAAGCAGAAGTTGAACTCAGATTCACGGAAGCGGAAGATATCTTCGTTTTTTGAAGCGTCTTCTGAAGCTCATCTGTAAAATCAGTTTTGTCACTGCTCTGTTCCCCCTCTTTATCATTTACAAATATGACATGGCAATCAGCAAACTCTCTTACAAACCTGCCACTTACGGCTGTATTTAAATAAGCTTGCGGACTATTCATCTGGAATAGATAAGGATTGGAAGCAACCCCTTCATCTCTGGATGTGAAAGGGATGACATATTTAATTTTCTGACGCTTTGCATATTTAGATAGTACAGCAATCTGCTCCTGAGAGGTGCCACCAATAATGACATTCATGCTCTTAAAATCGGCTGTCTCCAACAATCCTTCCAAGCGTTTGGTATCCGCACCTGAAGCAATATTAAATATATATATTTCAGCATTTCCGCCCTTCACCTTGAAGTCTTCAACGGCTAACAGAAAACCTTCGGCATATTCATTCAGGCGAACACCCATGCTTTCATTCTGATCCGTAAAAGGCAACACAACACCTATTTTTACAGTATTCACCTTCTTGATTTTCGAGCGATCATACAACATCTTTGTTCCGGTCTCTTCTTCCAGACGCACTTCGTTCTCTGTAATTTTTTTTTCCGAAACTTTTGGAATTCTCACCATGTTGCCTTTCTTCACATCGCCGGTTCGTGCTGCAGGATTAGCTTCATAAAAAGCCTCCAGTGAGATATTATTCTCTTTAGAGATACTTAGCGCTGTTTCTCCTTTTTGAACCTTGTGAAGCTCGTAAGTAATAATCTTTGCCGGTGGTTGCACTTTGTCGGACGGAATTCGGATAGTACGCCCTTCTTGAAAAGAATCGGCTGTCAATCCCGGATTGGCATCCAGTATGTTCTGCATCGAAACGGCATATTTCCGCGACACAGAATAAAGAGTTTCTTTCTTCTCAATTGTATGATAAACAAATTGTTCTTCCGCCTGAGCAGCCGAATTCACAGTTGCTACCGAACCGGATGAAGGAATAACCAACACCGAACCGGTTTTTAATCCATTTTCAGTTCCCGGATTAGAGGCATATAAGTCTTTAAGAGCAATATGATAGGATTTGGCAATCGAATAGGCTGTTTCGCCGGGAGCGACTTTATGTGTCGTTATTTTCTGAGCCGAGAAAGTCGGTAAGGCCATTGCCCTGGTCGAAGCAGACAGGAAAAGGGCTATCGTAAGAAAGAAAAGCGACAGAACAGCACGGGTTCTTTTATTCATCTCAATTTAAATTAAAAATCAGCAGAATAGTCTCTGAATATAAAACATGATTATCCCGCAAAAATAAGAAAAAATATCCTACCAGCTAAGCTCGCTGGCATATTAAGCGGAAAATCAGGGCTGAAGCCATTGCTTCACGTGCTCCACCTTTTCCTCCCAAGGCAAATCGTAACTCAACCAATGAATGGTGAAACCACGGCGTTCCATCCCTCTGAACCAGGTCATCTGCCTTTTGGCAAACTGGTGGATGGCAATTTCTAATTCCGAGAACATTTCATCAAAGCTTAACCGTCCCAGGACATAAAGCGTTACGAATTTGTATTCAAGACCATAATATATCAAATCATCGGCCTGCACTCCTGTTTCCAGAATAGATTTCACTTCGTCGATCATCCCTTCGTCGAGACGGCTTTTCAGACGCTTTGAGATCTTATTCCTTCGTGCTTCCCGATCGATATCAACGCCGACAATCAAACTGTTCAGCGGTTTAAAATCTGTTTCATCCGGATGTTTCACCAAGGTATATTCGGCTATTTCAATCGCCCGAATAGCTCTTTGAGCTGTGTCTACATCTGTTTTGTTATGAAGCGGGCCATACCCGGCCAGAATTTTTGTCAGCTCTTCCAATGACTTTCCATGCAGTTTCTCCCGAAGCACTTTGTTCTCCGGAACATCCGGCAGGCGAAAGCCTTTCAGCACCGCTTCAATGTACATTCCCGTCCCTCCGCAAAGGATAGGAAGTTTTCCTCTCCTTTTTATGTCGGAATACACTCTGTGAAAATCATGCTGGTATTCAAACAAATTGTATTTCTCTCCTGCCTCAAGAATATCAATCAAATGAAAAGGGATCTGCGTTCCATTCACTACATAATCGGCCAAATCCTTGCCTGTTCCAATGTCCATCGAACGGTAAACCTGCCTGGAATCGGCGCTGATTATTTCGCTTGACAGTTCATAAGCCAGACGTGCGGCAAATGCCGTTTTCCCGCTGGCAGTAGGCCCAAGTATTGTTATGAGGTCGTATTGATTCATACTACAAACTTACATATAAAAAGATTGGTGAGCGTAATTCTTGCCGGATGAAATCGCCTCAGAGAGATATAAATCTGAAACAAAAGCCCATTTTGAATAATATAACTCAATTTTAATCCCGCTTTAGGATATAAGGTGTAATTTTGCGGGAAATTATTGATTTCAGAAGACAAAAACTTATGTTATGATTGAATTAAGTTCGATAAACATTGAAACGTTCTCATTGGTTCTTTTCATTGGAGCTATTTTAGCAGGGATGCTAGGAGCTTTAACCGGTCTGGGTGGAGGAGTTGTGGTAATTCCGTTACTGACACTTATTTTCGGAGTAGATATGCGTTATGCCATTGGCGCTGCTTTAGTAACTTCTATTGCAACCTCATCGGGTGCGGCAGCTGCATACATCAAGGAGGGAATCACCAATACGCGCATTGGAATGTTCCTGGAAGTCGCGACCACCACAGGAGCCGTCGTCGGAGCACTCGTCGCCATCTACCTGCCGACCAATTTTATTGCTATCCTTTTCGGTGTCGTATTGATTTTCTCGGCAACGATGTCTCTTCGTAAGAAAAATCAGGTTATTGACTACAGTGCTCCGGGCGATAAGCTTGGAGTCAGACTAAAACTGAACGGTTCGTACCCTACGCCACAAGGTGTTGTCAACTACAATGTAAGGCGCGTCGGAGGAGGATACGCACTGATGACCTTAGCGGGAATTCTTTCCGGTATTTTAGGAATTGGATCTGGCGCACTAAAAGTACTGGCAATGGATACAATGATGAAAATACCCTTTAAAGTATCTACTACAACAAGCAATTTTATGGTCGGAGTAACAGCGGCTGCAAGTGCCGTCGTTTATCTGCAACGTGGATACATCGATCCGGGACTCGCATTTCCGATTGTTGTCGGGGTATTGATTGGCGCATTCCTAGGTTCAAAGATTTTGATGAATGCGGCCGTTAAGACCTTACGTCTTATTTTCTGTATTGTTGTCAGCTTCCTGGCTATCCAAATGATGTACAACGGATTCGCCGGAAAACTTTAATAGTGTCTCATCTTAGATAAAAGAAAATATGAAACAAAATAGCAACAAAAATAAACACAGTATTTTTTCCGCTGCATATTGGGGACAGCGTGATTTGGATATTTTTGTAGGCAAATTATTGCGATATGGATGTTACACTGCTTGTGTAATTACGCTGATCGGCGGTCTTATCTATATCCTGCAAAGCAACGGGCACATGCCTGACTATCGCCCTATTCCGGGTCATCACAACAGCTTTGAAGGGGTTGTTGCCTACTTGAGAGAACTCAACACCATTATTCCGGCCATGTTTCATTTTGATGGAGCTGCCATCATACAGTTTGGTGTAGTTGTATTAATTGCAACACCCATTATGCGGGTAGCCTTCTCAGCATTGGCCTTTCTAGCGGAAAAAGATTATCTTTATGTAGGAATCACCTTGTTGGTTTTAGCCATTATTGTTGCCAATATGGTATTTGGGCTGCATTAAATGCTTAGGCTGCTGTACCAATCAAAATCAACCCTTCCATATACATAAAAACATTCTGTCTGAGTAATTACTTATTAATTAAACGAAATTCGATGTTTAAAACAAATGAATATTTTAACGGCCAGGTAGTGTCAATTGCCTTGGATTCCGCTGAAGGAAAAGCAACAGTGGGCGTTATGGCTCCCGGTGAGTATGAATTCGGAACTTCTACGATTGAGATTATGACGGTTGTTTCGGGAGAATTACACGTAAAACTACCGGGTGAAAGTGACTGGAAAAGCTTTAAGAAAGCCGAAACTTTCGAAGTGGCTAAGGATGTAAAATTCCAGGTAAAATGCACTCAGGATACACCTTATCTTTGCTTGTATAAATAAAGCATCTTTGACAAGAACTTGTACCCTTCAGAGCAGCCAGTTAAAACCGTTAAATAAGGGACAATCCTTGTAGGTTGCCTGGAAAACGGGGACTCTCAAGCGGACAACAACCCGGATGAATCTCTTTTCCGGGTCGAACTCCCGACTTCGTTCTTAACCGAAATGGATGTCGCTACAGATGCAAAAGAAAGGTTTGCCTGAGATATTATGTCGCATCGACGGAAGGCATAAATGGAGATAAATTTGATATCAAAAAAATAGTAATCTTATGCTGTTGTGTCTGAATTCGGACAAAGGCCGCTACCGGATAGCTTTCTTCATCGAAACTTCCATATAAAGAGGTAATCACTCCTAATGAGTTGTAAGTATATACATCTACAGAATACTGAAAATAAGGAGTGTGAAAGATTATATATACACTGATGTTGTTGAATTATTTCATTCAAAGCTTACGGAACCAGTTCCGGTAATTGAAAGCTCAATGAATAAATTTTTTGTCATAAATGCCAGTTTGAATGCCGTGGTTTTCTTTTCTCTTCCAGGAAAATCGGATAACCTGAAAAATAAATAACCTGCTAAAGAGTGATACAAATACTTTAGCAGGTTATTTGAATGCCGCTTTGACGATTGTCTTGTTAAAATTTTAAATACACCTTAATATTCTGTTTTTAATTATTTAGGAGCAACCCGAAAGTAAACAGACTTCAATTCAGACTTATGCCTTGTCATCTCATTTGATTTTCCCATTTTACAAATCTCAGATAATCAACAACTCTTATTATTCGGGTTAAGCAAATGGCCATTTTTTTAATAGAACACGAATCTTTATTTTTTCTTCCCCCAATGAACTTTTAGGAAGACAACTATTTCTCAAACCAATTCAAAATAGTTCCCATGGTTTGGCTTCGCTGATGTTCATCAATAATCGATTCGAGAGGAAAACCCAATACACAGGTGCGATATTTCCCTTTGTAGAACACTCCTGCTCCCAAGCTATTCTCGGCATATTTAAACACGGTTTTTGCCTGTCCAGAGGCCGGTTCAATGGCATCAGGCGACTCAATGGCCAGTATTTTATCATTCAACTGTTGTGCAAAAACGACAGGTTGCTTTTGGGCACTATCCGTATATTCCACCAGGCCGTTTTTAGCAGCTCTTTCACTCGTATATTTATATTTAAGAATGCGTGTCGCAAAATCGTCATCCCCCAAATCGGGCAATCCTTTGTTCCAGACATCACTTCCTACAAAAGAGCCGGAAACCAGTACGTTTCCTCCACTGAGGCAATAACTCCTGATGCGTGCCTGAAAAGTCTGCGGAAAAGCTTTATAACGAGAGGATACTGCTCCCCGCCCGATTTTTGTTCGTTTTTGCTTTCCAAGAATCACATCTACCACTGCGTATTCATTCAGCGCAACCCCATCGGATGATACAGCATCGCGGCTTGCCGACACAAAAGAATAACCGGCATCACTCACCGCCTTGCCATGCACAAAAGGATAGTCAAAGCTATTTCCGGCAAGCACTCTGGTTTCGAAATTATTGGCACTTGCTCCAAAACCGGGTCGATAGTTATTGACAAAGACCGATCGACGATCGAAATCAGTTTGCGGCCCCACATAATTGTATTGATTGGTGTAGGGTACTCCATGATCTACATAATCAGCAAATCCGGCTATGGTGTCTCCTACCTGAAAATGATCCGGGGCAGACACTCGATCAAAAGCATTGACAATCATCACGACCCCTTTTTCTGCTGATTTTCTGCACACCGATAGTATTTCAGAGGGAAAACTTTCTCCTCCGTCGTTGGCTGCTGTGACCTTAAAACTGTATATTTTATCTTTCCGAATAGCAATATGCGCCGTATTCCCAACGACAACACGTCCATTATCGAAATCCTTATCATCTTCACGGGTATATACAATGTATTTAGTCGGTTTTGCCGAAGGTTCCTTTTCATCTTCCGTCGGCTTCCATCCCAAGACAACCTCCTGTTCTTTTTCTTTGCTGAACCGTGCATAGAAATTATTCACCGGAAGTGGCTGAACAATATAATCCGTCTGATGTTGCTGCGCCAGGAATTTTAAAATACCTTTGTAAATAGCACGACTGACAGTGAAACGAAAGGCCGGGTCAAGCCCGTAACGCATATCGGCAAAATTCTGATGGGAAAGTACTTCCAGTATCATCGAAGGAACATTCGGTACACGCGCCTCCGCATACGAACGATTCCATAATTGCCGCCTTGTCCATTTCGGTTCGTATTCACGACGAATACTATTCACTACCTCCTCCATGACGTACTCGACCAAATCACGCGAAGTCCAACGAGATTTTCCGTTTTCAAATTGCTGGTTATTAAATTGTGTCATGCAAATCCCCAATGTTCCCACAACGGAATCGTTTGGAGTAGTTCCGGCATCCGAATGCAAAGCGAAAGCCAAATCCACAGGGACATTCAATCCTTGCTGATTAGGCAATACACTGGATCCTCCTGCCAGATAATTCACCCAAAAAGCACGACTCTGAAAGTCATCAAGATAATCGTTCTCTCCTTTTGTCCGGCTGTAAACAGAATCCGGCGCACCGGCCCATTGAAGCCAGTAACGTGCTCCTTCTGTGTAGCGTGGATAGTAACTTAATTGAGGATTGATAACAGGAGCAGGCATTGGAGCAAGGCTATCGGTAACCGATTGTATTTTCGGCTGAGGATAGCGGGCGATATTTCCCATACCACCTCCTATTTTGACGGCATCAGCCGTAATTATTGTTCCGTCTTTTTTTCCATAATTCGTTAAAACGACTTTACAGTTATTGCTTTTCCCTTTATCGAAACAGAAATAACCGAGGAATATCCAGGTGCCGCCGCCCATCTTCTGATTGACACTAAACTTTGTTTGCCCACCCAGATGATACACCGTGTATTGTGCATCTTCTGCACTGTTGGGAAGACTTTTATACGAGATATACACAGCATATTTACCTCTTTCAGGCATATCGGGCACCCATTCGCAGGAAGAAAGTTTCAATGCATTATCCGAAGCCGAAATCTGACGGTATGTGCCCATCCGAAAAGGATTTTCATTCTCCAGATAGAAATCTTTCCGATTGGCAAATCCCGAATCCGGACCGTTGATCCAACTACCATTTGTATTATTTTCGAGATAGGAAGAATTGGCCGATGAAACATCGTTGTCAATAATCACCTCCGTGCGGTGGTAATCGCGTTCCCGGGGTAAAAAAACATAAGCTCCGGCATTTTCCAGCATGGGGACAAGAAAAGGAAGGACAAAGCTCTGTGTAAATAAATCTTCTACTGTCTGAAAAAGCCTTGCCCGCTGAAACTCCCAGCGACGCGAAGGCTGACTGTAATAAAGACCATGGCTTTGCCACAACACCAGATGGGAATTAAAAAGTCCTTTAGCCGGAACAAACGGGCGTGAAAGATTTTCAACCACAGGGATACCTTTCGGATTCGCAAACAGATCGGCAACTTCTCTATTCTCCCGGACAAGAAATTCAATCGGTTGGGTATCGGTAAAAATCTTTAGGGAAAAAGCTGAAAGAGAAGCCGGAAGCATAGACTTAACACCGCGATAGATTTCTTTGACAGAGGGATTGGTGAAAGAAAGATAAGACAGGTTGATATTGGCATACATTTTCAGTTCTTGGCCGCTCTGAATCACAGAATCGAGTCGAATATCGGGTACATATACTGTTCGCCGGGCCAGCTTGGTGAGGTAACTCTCAATTTCTGCTTTTTTGACAATAGACAAACTCTGCGCCACAGCCGACAGTGAGAGTACCAGGAGAAATAAAGCAATATATGTTGTTTTCCGCATATTCATTCTAATTTTTATAGTTAAGTATCCCTAGTTTAATGATAAGAATAACCTCAACCCACAAAATTAGATTTTTTACTGAGAAGATCAGAATGGAGGAAGTTATTCTTTGTTGGAGGCATAAATAATAAACCGTCAATACCTCCTGTTTTCTTAATAAATGCAACCTCTATGCAATCTTATTTTCAAAAAAAGGCTTGCCATGGAAATCATCCGGACGGCAAGCCTTTGCTTCTTGAATATGATTGTTGTAAACTTAAAAATCAAAAATCTCTTCTTCTAAATCATCCCCCATCGTCAAACGGGACAACCTTCTGCGCATCACGTCCATCTCCTGTTGCATAGTATCCAGCTGACGCAACAGACGTTGAATAACATCAATACCAGCTACATTAATATCCAAATCCTGATGCCAACTTACGAATCGATCCAAATTGGCCAGCTGATCTTCGGGAATGTAGTTGGCTTCCTCTTTTGCTTCCAGCTCAATTAAGCCTTCACGGGCTAACAATTTGATAAAATCGGGTTCGATATGACGACAACCGCAATATTCTTCAATAAGTATCCAATCTGTTTTCATAACTTCATCCTCTTCTATTTTTTATTAGCCAATTGGCGAAACAACTCCTTCTGATCTTCAGTCAGATTTTTAGGTATATCCACCACTAAGGTTGCAATCAAATCACCAAATATATTTTCTTTTTTATACACAGGAAAACCCTTTCCTTTCAACCGGACTTTAGTCCCGTTTTGAGTCTCAGGTTTAATTTTCAGTTTTACTCTTCCCTCCAGGGTATTGATCGTTGCTTCTCCACCTAATATGGCAGTGTACAAGTCGATATGTTCGGTAGCATACAAATTGTCACCTTCGCGACGGAAATGGTTGTCGGGCTCTATCACAAAAGTGATGTACAAATCTCCCGCCGGAGCACCGTTATATCCCGGAGCACCTTGTCCCGAAAGTTTGATCACTTGCCCGTCGGCAATACCTGCCGGCACAGTGATACGTATTTTTTTCCCATTGACATCCAGGGTGTGTTTCTCTGTTTTACCAGCAGTCTGCAAAGACAGATGCATTTCGGCCCTCAAATCCTGTCCGCGAAACGCAGAGGCACCTCCTCCGGAAGTCCTTCCGCCACGATGTCCGAAAAGCTGTTCAAAAAAATCAGAGAACGAACCATCATCCTCACCTGAGAAATTCCGGGAATAAGTGAATCCGTCGAAATCGCCTCCAAAGCCACCCGAAGTATACCCTCTGTTGCCAAAATCTCCACTCTGGCCTTGTTGCCTGCGTGCTTGTTCAAATTCGTCAGCATGCTTCCAATGCTCTCCGTATTCGTCGTATTTTTTTCGTTTTTCAGGATCACTAAGCACTTCATTCGCTTCGTTTACCTGCTGGAATTTTCGCTTCGCTTCTTCATCGTTCGGATTCATGTCCGGATGATATTTGCGTGCTAGTTTCCGGTAGGCTTTCTTTATGTCGTCAGCAGAAGCGCTTTTGTTAAGCCCTAAAATACTGTAGTAATCTATAAAAGCCATATATCTCTTGTTTTATTAAAGTTTTCTGTTTTATAAAATTAGCTTTAAAATAAGCATACTATATGCAACTATCAATTAATATGCCATAACACCTGATTTGTCAATTTGACACTATTGTTAACCCAAATGAAAGTAGAAGGTATTACGAACTCTTAAGAAGAACAAGTATTCAGAAAATCTGTTCAGATTCCGATGTAATACATCCCGTTTCAAAGCATCTTTTATTCCATTGACGTTTTACTCGTTGTCAGATAAAAATGACGACTATTCCAACCCTCGGCCACCCTCCTATTCCATAGATGTTTACTCGTCGCCTCCTTTGGAAAATTAGAAGGACAACCGCATTCAACACCCCATACTTACGATAAAAGAGACAAGAATTAAATAATAATTCGTTAAAACGAAAAATACAGCACAAAGAAAGCATTTCGTTTCAAAAATAGAAAACACCAGGCACTCTATATTTTTATTTAGAAACACATTAGTGACAGGAATATACTAATATTGCAAAATAAAGACAAACTCTTTTTACAAAAATAATCTCTGAATTTCGAATATAAATAATGTTGTTTCACGTAATGAGAGCCTACCGGCAAGTGATTTGCATATTTTTTCACTGCCAGATGTTCCAAAAACATGTTATGGTAAAACCCAGGACAGCTCTTTTCCTTTCACAAGGAAACCTCGCTTTCACGGGCTCTTACAGTTGTTATTGGAGTAACACTCCATAAATAACAAATCAGAATAGATACCTTCTATTCAGGCGATTACAATTCAGGCAACAGCTATGCACGCACATACGGCTTTTCGGTTCGTTGTGTGGCGAAATAAACAAAATAACATGAAAGTAAGCAACCTGGTTATCAGGACATCTACAGACACTATGGGGAGCGCCAGAACCATTCTTTTGACCGGTAACCATTTGGGAATATCGCCCCAACTGCTTGCAGAACAGAAGATTCCCATTCAGAAAGTAGCTGACGGAGAGAGAAATAGCTTCCGGAAGCTTTCGATGAATAAAACCAGGCAATTTGTCTGAAGAAACAAATGTGTACTACTTAAGCCAATCATGCCTATTACAAAAAAACCATATCAATCAGTTTGTCTGTTGAAACAAAAAAAAGATTACATCATGTGTAAGTATAGATTAAAGATAAACCTTATCAAAGCACAAAACATCTGCGTGAAGTTTTCTATAATCCTGATTTTATTGCTGTGCGAGGAGTTATG
The DNA here is from genome assembly GCA_047605645.1 of Dysgonamonadaceae bacterium. Classification (GTDB taxonomy): domain Bacteria; phylum Bacteroidota; class Bacteroidia; order Bacteroidales; family Dysgonomonadaceae; genus UBA1309. The sequence goes on from JASGFJ010000008.1 coordinate 113,447, forward strand.
CCTCAAAGCTCAAACCATCCAGCTCTACTTTCCCCATTTTGGTGGTTCGGAATACGTTTTCTCTCTGATACAGGGAGACAAAAACGACACTATCCGGCAAGGAAATATGGAGGCCGACGGACGCCTTACCCTAACCATCCCTGAAAAATACAAGCAATACACAGGTATGGGACAATGGATACTTAAAGGAGGAGGAGGACTAAGCTTTGTGGTCAACGGAGAGGATTTTTCCATATCAAGTGAAGCCAGGATACCAAGCGATGAAACCATTTTCTATACCGGTTCACCGGAAAACTCCTTCTTGAATCAGTACCTTAAGAAGCAACAAACTATTCTGGCAAAGATAGATGCCATGCAAATGGCCATGCAAGCATACAAATCTTCTTCAAATCCTATTAGGGAAGAAGAGTCGGGAAAAAGTGCAAAGGAGCTGCTTTCCGTTTTCCAAAAAGAACTGGATAGACAACAACAGGCATATAATCAGCTAAAGGACGAAGCAACAGCCAGCTCACTTCATGCCGCAGGTTTGGCACAAGTGACTGATATCAGCCGGGGATTGCCACAGACAATGCCTTCGACTCCCGAAGAGACTGCCAAACAGTTCAGAGATTTTGTCCTCAACAAATTAGATATGCATGTGCTCTACACTTCCGGACATTGGTCGGCTGTTCTGAGCCGGTTTATCAACCTGTACACGATCAATGAGAGAAATGCTTCTTTATTTATTCCCGATATCATCCAATTGCTTCATCGCATCAAATCGGAAGAGGTATATACCGCATTGGTAGAAAAAGCCATTATGGCCTGCGAAAAACAGAATTGGAACGATTCCGAAATGCAACTTGCTTTTTTCCTGTTGAATGACAATCGTATCGGAACTCCTTCCGGAAAAGTAAGTAAACTTTATGCTTTATTTAAATTAAAAAATGGGGCGAAAGCTCCTGCTCTTACACAAGGCATCCTGCCAAAAGGCAAAACCTTGCTGGTATTTTACGAAACAGGTTGCGGCAATTGCTTGATACAGCTCGATAAACTGACAGAGGAATATCCGAATCTCAAAAAAAAGGGATACCAGGTGGTTAGTGTTTCGGCAGATGTGGATAAGGAACTATTTGAAACATCTGCTCAAAAATATCCCTGGAATGCCAAATACTGCAATTTCAAGGGATTTGATGGAGATGATTTCAAAAATTACGGAGTTATCGGCACACCTACATTTTACCTGATCGACGAGAATGGAATGATACAGGGACGATATGCACGTTTAGCAGACACGGGATTATTGTAACCGGTCTGCTAATCAAATCGATACATCTGCTGAACAGGGACAGCTAATCATTCCGAGATACCCCATCAGCTTTGGCCTCAAGCTCAATGAAGTTTCATCATTAAAAACAGAAAGTTTTTTAGCAGAAGCAATAAGAAACAATACTTGTAAATCCCCCCAAACAGCTCGATTGTGAAGGACAAGAAGCCATAAAATCAAAATATATGTTCCGTTTATATAAACCCATCGTACATCCGTTTACACAGGCGACCAATATGTTCTAAATAAAGAAGAAGAAGTGATTATAACAAGAGAGACACAATCGTCACAATTAATCCCCGACCCCTTGCTACAAAAGCGAAAACAAAGCCAAGTTGCGAACATAGAAAAAAAATATCAACCAATACTCTCTTTTTGAAACGGATTAATAAGTAGAATATTGTAATATTGCACTTTCAACTAAGATGAGAGTAAACTCACTTTACAGAATAACTACAAAACCCTTATTATAAAATATGAATTTGCAATTTAAACTCTACCCATATTATCAAACGTATTTCGCATATACTAAAAAACCTGTACAGATATTCTATTCAGGATACAGGTAGCTTCTTTTCACAAACAGTTAAATTACACCTCTTCTTTAAAATTCGATTTTTGCTGTATCTGAATCTTTTTCTATAGAAAATGCTGCCTTCAATGAACATCCAGGCAAGATCACCTCATGTAAGAATCTGAGAACGATCTTGTTGCAACAGACAATAATCGCTACTTGACGAACAACAATGGCTCTAATCTACAGAGAAATAATGTCCATTAATACCAAACCTCTAACATTAATTACTTTAATATGAAGCAAAGCATAAATTATATTCCATCGCCAGAGACAATGCTCAATAAAACAAGCGGATTCCATAATACCTCCGAACAGAAACAAACGAATCGTATCATAACAGCTACGAACAATCAAATAACAAAAGCCCTCTTGACAACAGGCGACCACACAGCAGCCCAAAGCAATATAACCCAAAAACGTCCATATATAAAACCCGAAGTGAATACGATATATGTTAAAATAGAAGGCTCCGGTTTTGCCGCTACTTCTGCCAGATTTTCGTCCTCTGTCTATATCTATGACGTAGAAGAGGCAGGAAACATAGACGACAGTGAGTTGACCGGTCTATAATCCGAAAAAGGATTAGTCTATGTATCAGGATTAGTCTAGTTATAAACAACACATCCTGCAATTCTATCATAATAATGGAACGAAATATGATTTTTATCCAATCAGACCTGTAGAGACGTTGCATGCAACGTCTACCAGTAAAAATTTAATCGTATGGAACAAAATATGATTTTTATTCAATCACCCCAAACAAGGATTAAAAAATCAGGCGAGTTCCACACCACCTAACAGAAAAAAATTAAACCGTATGAAAACAAGACGCTTTTTATTTACAATATATATGATTGTCACAGTCTTTTTCCTGTTTTCCTGTACCTCAGAAAACCAGGAAGCCCCTCTTTCCGGCTCCGGACAGCTAACATTTATGGTCTCCGGAATTTCAAATGGAAATGAGGAATCACTGGTGCGTGCAGGTGTCCTACCCGTTGCAGATACCATTGTGCGAGATTTGGGAGACGGATTGAGTGTCAGTTATATCCTGAGCCCCGATCCGGTTTCCCTGACACGTGCTTCTACAAGCGAAATGACTGCCGGTAAAAAATATCGCGTGATTGTCTATAAAGCTTCCGACAACAGCTACGTCACCGAAGCCGAATTTACAGCCGGTATCGCCGGCTCCATTACCGGTTTAGAAAAGGAACAATACAAACTGGTCGCTATCTCGTACAATACGACTACTGCTCCTGCTAACGTCGGCAATGCTACGACTATCACTGTTGATCCGTCCAACGATCTGCTTCATTGGGTAGGCAGTGTAAACCTGACATCGGGAAGTGCTCCCTTTGTTTCCATTGTATTTAAACATCGGTTCACCAAGTTGAATGTACGCATCAGCTCTGCACTGACCGGAAACAACATCACGACAGTACCTTCTTCCGCGACACTCACACCGGGTTATGAAGGTGTACAAACCCTGCTCACCGATGGCTCACCAGCCAGAGGAAATGCGGTTTCGGATCAGATTTTCTCCTCCTTTGCAATAAATGATACAATAGCAACCAGTGGCACCACACGTTGGGTTTTCACAGATAATACTTCTCCAGTGACCTTGGCTTTCAACGGAGATCTGACCATCCAGGCTCCTTCGGGCGATAAGACATTAACAAGTCCGGTCGTCACTTTCTCCAAAACAGGAGGCTTACTTTCCGGTTATTCATATACATTGACCATGCGGGTAGAACCCAGCAAGGGGGAATACTATCCTTTCGAAACAGCAACAGGAAGCCTATATGAGGTAGCGATCCCATTGGGAGCAACTTATGATTACACCGATGAATCAGGTGTCAGCCACAGCAAAAACGCACTTACTTTCCTTCGTTACAACCTGGGAGCCGATCCTTCTATGACAATAAAACAGCAAATGGCCTATCCATTCACCGACAACAAAAATATTCGTGTGTACGGCGGTTTCTATCAATGGGGACGCAACGATGTTGGCCATACGCTTCGTGACCCAAAAACCGCAGCTAACGAAAATACCCATTTTCAGAATTCACAGTATAGTTCCTACGATTCCAGCACCAGCACCAAGTTTGTCTGGGGAAGTTTCTCGAGTCAAAATTGGTGGCTTTCTTCCGACGATGCAAACTCAAACCTCTGGGGTAACGGGAATGGCATAAGCGGACAAACAACTCTGAATACAAACACCGGCAAACCCAACACGAAGGCCAATGCCAATAATCCCTGCCCTTCCGGCTATCGGGTGCCAACCCAACACGAATGGGCTCTGATTACGAATGAAGGAGGCTCATCCACCACCACCACCAACGACTCCTTCTCCCCTTCTCTCAATGGAAGCAATACAGCCTATAGCGGGAAGACCTGGTATGTACCGCAAAGCAATAAAGAGATCGTTTGGGTACGCGTATCTGCAGGAAAATCTGCTATAACACTAATAACCAACCAAATGAACGGTTATGCACTCTACGCAAAGTCCGACATTAGCGGAGCCGATTCCGATCTGGAAACAGCCTACAACACTGCTTTTACAACCGGTACAAATCTCACCGCTGCTTCTGCTCCCGAACCTCTTCTATTTCTGCCGACAGGAGGTTTCAGGCACTCCACGACTGCCCTTCTAAATTATACAAGCGAATATGGTGGTTATTGGAGTAGTACTGTGTTCAACAGCAATTCATACTACCTGTATATCTCAAACACCAGCATCTCGGCAGTTAGTTACTCCGTTCGGGCAAATGGGCGTTCGGTACGTTGTGTGAAGGATTAGATTTATGTTTATTTCTTGTTATTCTTTAAAACTATAGGTACAAAATACGGAACTCCTTCAAAAGAAGAATCAACCTTCTTTATATTTTTACCGATCTGTTCATCAAACTTATTTTCAACTATTCAATTCATAGAAAAACAGATATCCTATTGGGAGACGATCGGAGAGTCGATCTTCCAATAGGATATCTATATAAAGAAATGGAGGTTGTCTCTTCTTAGATATCTAACTATATCCAAAGTTGTAATCACGATTTTAGCCATGAGGCAGGCAACTCCGCCAAACGAGGCGTGTAACAGAACAGCTATCTTTTTGTCATACTTCTTGTTATTCGGTGAAACGCCTACGGCGTATGTGTTCCGAATCAATGTTTTGTTTCTATTGCTATGTTTCCCCTATATTTGTGCCATGTGACTTTACCTACGGGGAATATTATTTCGAGCGAACATTTTCGTTTTTATTGATAGGGAATCCCCAAATGGGGTATTTTCTATTTAATCATCATTTTCTTTCATATATTTATTCCATTGTCTTTTTTCGCCGTAGGCGATTCATCACAATAGAAGATGAGTAAAACACACATCGCCCAAACCTCGTAGAGATTTCATTGGTACCATGCTATGCTTCTATTGATATGTTTCTCCTACAGGGAATATGTAACTATATTTCAACCATTAACCGGGCGAATTCAATTCGCCCCTACAATGGGCAGGCGATGTTTTTGATGTTTGGTGCGTATAACAATGACAAAATGCAGATAGCAGAATATGTGGAATTTGAAATATAGATGCGGATATGCACGCCGATGATGGTAATGGCCAGTAGCTGTTTGGAATGATGAATTATGAATGATGGTTGCGGATACCTACGGCGTTGATGGGTAGGGGCGAATTGAATTCGCCCGCAAAATAAAGGGTTGGG
>JASGFJ010000009.1:0-118235 GCA_047605645.1 Dysgonamonadaceae bacterium
CAAAGATAAGAACCGATAAGGCACCGAAAAAGACGTACTTCACCGAATGCTTACACTCAATCAACGTATATTTCAATTCTACCAAGTACGATTAAAAGAAGATTGATTGTTGTGTTCAATTGTAAACTTGTGATATTTCAATTCTACCAAGTACGATTAAAAGGTAGTAATTCAGAATCGTTCCGCAAGCGGTTCTGGAGGATTTCAATTCTACCAAGTACGATTAAAAGATAATGCCACATTTTGCTGCATAGTAATTTTTGAATATTTCAATTCTACCAAGTACGATTAAAAGTATCAGGATAAGCAAGTCACGACACGTATTAATTAATTTCAATTCTACCAAGTACGATTAAAAGATTCCGGCTTCGATGGCTAGATAAGACTTCCCATTAATTTCAATTCTACCAAGTACGATTAAAAGGTTGGTGGATAGACCGTGCTGTTTCAATAAAAATTATATTTCAATTCTACCAAGTACGATTAAAAGAGAGAGCAACCATATTGGCTATCCGTGTAGATTGATTTCAATTCTACCAAGTACGATTAAAAGGTAAAAAAATACAACCCGTTCGTACTTTGGTATGACAATTTCAATTCTACCAAGTACGATTAAAAGTTGATTCCGATGACTATCGGGTTCCTGCTAAATTATTTCAATTCTACCAAGTACGATTAAAAGTGCTTATTGGTTCTTCAAATTGTTCCGTTATTCTATTTCAATTCTACCAAGTACGATTAAAAGTATAATAGATTATTCAGAGAAGTCTATTGCCGTATAATTTCAATTCTACCAAGTACGATTAAAAGTGATTTTCATAAAAAGTATATCGTTAGTGATGGCGTATTTCAATTCTACCAAGTACGATTAAAAGACGGAATGCTCATAGAGACGAAGATAACAAACCCCTATTTCAATTCTACCAAGTACGATTAAAAGTTCTACAATTGGAAGCAGCTTCATAACATTTACATCCATTTCAATTCTACCAAGTACGATTAAAAGCAGAACATAAGGCGTTAAATGAATTTTATGACGAGATTTCAATTCTACCAAGTACGATTAAAAGTCCATTTAGATATCTTATTGTATGTTGGGTGTTTAAATTTCAATTCTACCAAGTACGATTAAAAGCTTCGAGAAAATTCCACAAAGATTTACTCTTGACATTTCAATTCTACCAAGTACGATTAAAAGTTCTGTCTTTAACCAGTTGTTAAATAGGTCACTTATTTCAATTCTACCAAGTACGATTAAAAGGTCAATTGGCCATCTTCAGCATATTTAGCATACTATTTCAATTCTACCAAGTACGATTAAAAGTATTCTTCCTTATATTCAATAGGTCTGCGGTTTTCGAATTTCAATTCTACCAAGTACGATTAAAAGAGAGGGCAAACACAAAACAACATCATCTGAAAAAGAATTTCAATTCTACCAAGTACGATTAAAAGAATGTAGATTTATCCGGTAAGGTAGAAGCTACTTCATTTCAATTCTACCAAGTACGATTAAAAGCTCCAAACATGACGATGTCCAGTTTATATTTTATATTTCAATTCTACCAAGTACGATTAAAAGTATGCTCCTCAATCTTGTACAGTAGACATGCTTAGATTTCAATTCTACCAAGTACGATTAAAAGTTCCGCCTCCTGTTCCAGATAATCCGTAGGCTAGTGCATTTCAATTCTACCAAGTACGATTAAAAGTGTCCCATGCAGCCATCTGGTCTGTTAGCAAGTCTATTTCAATTCTACCAAGTACGATTAAAAGAAAGGAAATAATAGAAAAAATATGGAATAACGGAATTTCAATTCTACCAAGTACGATTAAAAGTTCTGAGGCTTTTTGTTGCAAAAGGTTTAAAAATATTTCAATTCTACCAAGTACGATTAAAAGAAAAGTAAGCATTGAAAGCGTCCTGCTCTACATAAATTTCAATTCTACCAAGTACGATTAAAAGCCGTTATGAAACGACATGCAAATATACGTTTTAGATAGCTAAAACAAAGATGTGCCTTTATTATTTTTCAAGCTTAATGAGTCGGTCGCCAATAACCGAAAAAGGCCTGGAGACCGACAACACATCTATTTATTTAATAATCAAGTAATTTTAATTATATCCATTTTTCAACATGTCAAAGAACACCGTTTCGGGATAGACCGACAACATTCGGGCAGTTACAAGAAGTTATCCAGTTCGTTTTTTTCTTGTCCTACCACCTCCTTCTCCAGCCATTTTTCGTCCCTACTTTTAAAAACCAAGACACTATCCTCTTCCAGATTCATTATTGCCCGGGCCTGACTTAGAAGTTCTTTTAATTTTACTTCTGTGATTTCTCCCTCAAACACTGAATTCTGAATCCAATGAAGATATTTGCGACAAAGTTTCAACATTTTGCCCACCCTTCTTTCTCCTATATCGTATACTAAAATTACATACATATTTTTATATAAAAGTTTGAATGTTTGAAGGATCTCAAGAGTTATTTATCAGTCACCGACTTTTTCCTTGTTTTGGTAGCACCTAATAAAATAGAATATTCCACAAAGCAAAATTGTTTAACATCCTGTTTATCTGCACCAAATATACGTACTCATATCTGATATTTTCCTTAACCGAACTGTTTTTTCATACTCCATCTACCATCTCGACTTAAAAGGTTTGTATTCTTCTATTCCGAGAATATGCTTGGTCAATTTATAACATTCAAGTTTAACAAGATGCTTGTAACTCACATGACGTTTCAGTACCGGATGTTTGAATGTTTCATTGATGCGCTCCTCCCAAGCCCGTACAAATATCTTCCGTCCCGATTCTTTTAGCAGACAACTATTCACCTGGTTATCAAAATCTTTTGCCTGAATTTCTTTTTTGTTTAGTAGCCGGAAAATAAGCCGGTCAACAAGCAAGGGTTTAAATATTTCCGCAATATCCAACGCCAATGAATAACGTCGGTATCCAGGCTCGTGCAAAAAGCTGATGGTCGGATTCAGCTGCGTATGATATATTTGACTCAGGCACAAGGTATAACAAAGCATATTTCCAAAAGAGATCAAAGCATTAATCTCATTCTCGGGTGGGCGTTTACTTCGATTTTCCATACGGAAATCACCCGAAATAATTCCATCAAAAGCTTTGTAATAAGTCTGCCGGATATTTCCTTCCACTCCCATCAGTTCATCAATGGCTGTCGCTCCATCAATCAGTTTGGCATATTCAGAAACCACGTCCAGAATCGGTGCAAGGTCTTTTTCCCGGTTGATGTAATAACGAATATTTTTCGTCATATTGAACGAAGCTCCTTCAATGAATTTTTTAGCAATCACCAGTCGCTTTTTCTTATCGATGTAGCTTTTCGTTTGTTCAATTTGCATCTTTCCTGCCAAAAGATACTCTTTAGGAGCAAATGAGCCGGTGTAATGTTCATAATAATCGAAAAAGTGAACTGCAATACCCGCTTTTCCCAGAAAATTATATAAAGCGCTGTTGGCATCTAAACTCCCAAAACAGAAAAAATCGGAGACTCCTTCTATCGGAATATATTTGGGCGAGCCTTCCACTCCATTCTCATCAACAGGCGTAAATTTCAATGTATTGTCCTGACGGCTCATACGGCCCGGATTGAAAAGATAATAGTTTTTTTTCATAAGTATCGAGATTTAATAATGGGTCATTCATCTCTTTTATCGTTCATCACCCATCTTTTATCACTCATTCTTTCTTATAGTTAGCCCTAATTTTCAGTAATTATTGAGCCTCAGAAATTAGATTTGTGAATTTCTATTTTGGAATAACATCCAGTTCTTTAATTATTTTAAGCCAAAATACAGTTTCTTCAACAACAATCGAAATTTTCGTGTACCGTTCGTTATCCGGAAATGCCCTCACCTCAATTTCAGGCATTAGTAACCACCGAAATTACAAAGCGAAACAACTGTTTCCAAATTATCAAAACCTCGTTCGAATACTTCCCTTTTGATAACTGCCTGGTAATATTCTATGGGAAGCTTTTGTCCGATTCTGAAACAATGCATTTTAATCTCTAAAATTGTCCATCATTTAACGCTTCCTCTCCCACATAACACAATTCAAAATACGAGCAACTTTTACAGATTGGTTTATTGAGTACTGGAGGACAATTCTCACAAAGCGCAATTTGCAAAGCTTCTTGTTCCCAAGACTTACCTTTTTCTATAAAATCATCCTTCCAAGCTACATACTCACGCTGTTTCAGTTTAGGATACTCTATAATGCCCGAAGGCTGTTCCACGCCATTGCGTGCAAGTACGTAAAGATAATAAATCACTTGCGCAATATGTGCATACTCCACTTTATCCGACTTCTTCACCTCATGCACAACTCTTTCACAGACATCATAGAAATCGATTTTGACTCCATCAATCTCTAACTCAGTGTATTTACGGGCACGGTCAAGATAGGTTGTTTCAGAGATCAACTTTCCTTCGGCTACAAGTTCCGATGTATGCTCCATCTGGATACCATTGGCAAACAGCCATAGTTTTCGGTGGCAAGTGTGCAGATAGGCAATATGTGTTGCTGTAATATTCATCTTATCTGTTTGTTTTTATATTTATCCCAATTCTGAGCATTATTGATTAATGTGGTTTTCTATTCTCGCATACTCATTCCTTTAACGAGATAGTTTCTTATTCCTGAAGAAAAAGATTTCTATTTGCCCAATCACAACAGTCATTAATTTTATTTCGAGCACCTTCATTAATATTAATAAATTTGCTCCATCGGACGCCATTGTGTTCAGTCAACCGCATTCTGTGAACTTAAACCAAAACTACTGACAGTATTCACTAATATAATAATGACCGATGGAAATACCATCTGTGTTTTTCGCCTTAGTAGAATGCATCATAATATTTCCACTTTTATTTCAATATAGTATTGTTGGTAATCATTACATATTATTTATAATAAACAGTAATCCGTATTTGATGATTTAAAGCCAATTACAGAGTTATAATTCTCTCTATCTAATTTTAATAATCCACAGATAGCATCAGGATAAGCTAATGGAGGAATATCTGCTTTACTTTTCAATCTAACAGAGATGATTCTCATACTCATTTTTTTCAGTTGGGAATTAATATCTATTTTCGATTTAACTGCTTGATTGTAATTTTCTTTAGAAATAGATTTAATCAGTTCTGCTAAATATTCAAATTCATTATCTTCATCATCTTTAGGAATATAAAACTGATATTGAGTTCCAAATGTATTATTGTTTATAAGTTGAAACTTTCCTATATTCTCAAATTGAGCTTTATTTATTTCTTCAATTAAATTCATCTTTTCTTCAGGATATGCTCCAATCTCAAGATTTTGAGTTATTAATTTGAAAAAATATTTTTGCACATTAAACAGTTCTTTCTCTTGTATTAAACCAGTTATATTTCGTTTAATAAATTCGAGAAATAATTTCCCGTCATTACGATATACCAATTCAGAACTATATTTACCTTTTTCATTTATCAATTGGAATAAATAGACATTTCCCAAATCAATATTTTTATTTCTATTACATCTTCCAGCACTTTGAATAAGACTTGGCAATGGACATAAATCACGATAAACAACAGGAAAATCTATATCCACTCCAGCCTCTATAAGTTGAGTAGATATTAGTATTACTTTTTTCCTTTCCAACTGAGATTTGATGTATCTAATTTTTTCGAGTCTGTCTTCAGGTGTAAAATGAGTATTTAATAAATGAACATTATTATTGTCGGACAAGCTATTAAATAAGTCTTTTGTATCCTGAATTGTATTGAGAATAATCAATACAGATTTTTCTTCATTCAGAATTTTGACTTTTAAACTTTCTATTGTAAGATCTTCATCAATAACATTTACAACATATCTATTGAATACATCCTTATTAAAATACTTGTGCGAACTTAATAAATCTATTGGGACAACATAATCTCGAAATAAAATTTCTGGGTTGATTTTTTCAAAACTAGCATTACCAGACAGTACTTTTTTATTTGGCATCCTCAAGTCTGGCATTGTTGCAGTGGATAATATAGCATAAGAATTAAATCTCTTACAGAAAGCATCTAACCAAGCGGAGAAAAATATGTACAGTCTTGGTGGTAATGTTTGAACTTCATCAATCAGAAAAATCCTGTTTGCGAAATTTGGAAGTTTCAATAAGGTTGAATTTCTATTACTCAATAGGGTTTCAAACAATTGAACAAATGTCGTTATGATTAAAGGATGATCAAACGTGTTTTCAATAAAATCCTCAACGATTATTTTTTTTAGATTTTCGGCAGTTTGTCCAGTTTCATATTCTTTTTGGGCTTTTTCGATTCTTTCATTTTGAGATTTCGAGTTTACAGAAAGAATATCAACTTTTAAGGTTTTAGAAATAATACTTTCTACTTGTTCTGTTATTGATAAGAATGGTAAAGCAAAAATGATTCCTAAATTTTCCTTTTTTTCTTGAATCTCTCTTGCAATATCGAGCAATGTAAATGTCTTTCCTGCTCCTGTTGGTGCTGTCAGAGTAAATACTCGTTGATCTGTATCCAAGAGTACAGAGAGGTTATTAACAGCCTCTTGTCTTATCGCCGTACGAGCATTATTTAATTCACTAATATAGGCCTTTTTAGATAATGAATCAAATAAGATATTTAAAGACTCTTTTAATTGAGCACAATTTGAATCCAACCGTTCATTATAGTTAAATTGGTTATTATCACCAGCATCTCGTTTATCAGATTCAATAACAGAAGCAAATGCAAATTGTGTTTCTAGAAAATAATCAAGGGCATTCTTTTGCCAATTCTTAATTTCAAATTCTTTTCCCTTTAAGCCCAAATCGATATTAGGAATATCGCTTTTATACCAGTGTTTAATTGATAAATCAAATGGTATATGCTCAAAACCTAATATTGATGATAAGTAGGATGATATTGGCAATTTTGCAAACTCAGTTTCTAAAAATTGTAACAGATCATTCAATGTTGATAATGATATATTTTCATCCATGTTTGGTAAATTACCGTGGTGATGGAGAATAATAGCCGTGACTAATTTAAGTTTAATGATATCATTACCTTTTATTCCAAAAATCTTATTGCCCGTCTCTTTATTATTTATATACCAATTCAAGAATGCAAAAGCAGAAATATAAGAATGTTGGGAATACCCAACACTCTTAATCTCATTAAATTTTGCCTGAAAGTTTGGATTTATTTTTCCTAAATCGTGAAACAGAGCAGCATATTTAGCTATTATACTTGTTGTTCTGGTCTTCGATTTATTCAAAACACCTTCGATATGAGTTTTCAATAGCTTCTCAGGATGCGATTTAATATTTTCTAAATCAGATACCATTGACTTTCTTTACTATTTGATAATACATTGTAATAATCACCTACTTTTACTTTAAATGTACTTCCAGGAGAACAATAAGCGACTTCAGCATACTTATTAGGATCATTCCAAAAATCATTATCCTGATAAGTGGGAATTTTTTCAAATCCAATTCTAAAATCAAAACCTTTACCAATATCAATTTGATGATTCTTAGATATAAATCCCTTTGTTTCAAACGCTCCCGTTTTTTTTTCTGAAACAGTTGCCAACGAAACAAAGGAGATATCAGCTGGACAATTTGCTAAACCTAGTGTTGGATTGAAGCAAGCCGAACCATTCTGAATATTATCGACAAAATTATCAAAGACTTTTCTGCTCCTATTATTTTTTAGTACAACAATAATCATAAAGTCTGGAGATTTGAGAAATTCAAATTGCCAAGGCGCTTTTTCTGTATTTACTTTTGCACTTCTCAAAGTGAATCCCCAACTCTCTTTCTTCACGTGATTGTTCAACGATACACTATACAGTATATCTTCTGATAATTCAGGAAATAAATGTTTCATTTCTGCTCTTTCAATACCATTTACAGCTCCAATCAAACCGATTAAAGCTGTTTTGGTAATGAAATCGTGCGTAAGCGGATTATTGTTTGTATCCACTTTTTTGAAATGCCCCCAATTGCCCGATATATTTATAATTATGGCATCCATAATCATTCAAAACTTAGTTCAGAGAAATTGCCCCCCAATGATTTAAGTTTATCGGCAATAGTTTTTGATTCCGTATAATATCTCACTTCTTTTATTTTAGGAGATGTGGCAACTTCTTTGAGTAGTTCAAAATTGAAATTAATATCTGAAATATCTCTGAATTGTTCATCGCGTTTGTCGGAAGTGTAAGAAATAAGTTTGTCTGTCCCATATACTTTATCAGTTTTATTTTTATAAACCAGTTGCAATAACAGCAAAGAACTTTGATTTGATTTACTACGGGTATTAGCATTGTTTATGCTGTTCCATAATGCTTTAAACATTGCATGAACATCCTGTTCCTGCAGTTTTGACATTTCTGCAGCAAATGGATTTATCCAACCGTGAATTTGATTAATAGAATAAGGAACTAATGATGTTGTTCCAATTGCTCCTCCTGATTTACTCACATCAGAAGAAAAAACAGAAGTATTTTGATGCATCCTTAAATCAACAGCATTTAATGATGGGTTTAGCAATGCAAATTGCACTGGACCTGTAAGATTTACGGTAGAACCTTTTTCTGTTGAAATTCCACCAAACAAACGAACATCAATACATTTAGTAAGTAGAAATAGCCCATCGTCTTTTTTAATTCCGGCTTCTTTTAATTCCGCTTCAAATTTCTTCCTCAAACTTTTAACTCGAGCAGCTGCGCCAGCTTCATTTCCCTCTGCCTGTTCTTTATCATTAATGACATAGATTGTTTCTCCAATGTTATGAAAGTAATCACGAATGAAACGTTTAATCCTGACATCACTCACCAAAACTTTTTTTGTTTCTTCATCGTATCGTTGTTCTCCTGTAAATGGGTCGCCATTTGGCATGGAATATTTACTTTCATACAAAAAAATAATTTCCGATTTTTCTTGGATTATTGACATAATAGTAATGTTTTGTTATTATTTATTTATTTTCTGTTATGTTTTCTTCTTCAACTAGGCTTTCATCTTTAACATAAGTATAATACGTTTCAAAAAAACCCAATGCGCAATAGTTTCTATTGTATTTTTCCTCGTTTGGAAAAGAATCAAACAAAGCGGTTAATTCTCGAGAGGCAGCTTTTACACTTGGATATCCTTTTTGATGTATCATAAGTTTTTCATTCAGATAATTTGCAAATTCTACTACATCATTAAGACTGGCAATTCGTCGTGATAAATTCCCAACATAAGCCTTTTCAAAGGACTTAATACACATTGAAACGGGCTTAGACATTATACCTAGTTTTGTTCCAAGCAAATAACTTTTCGATTGTTTTATTTCCATAATGGTATTTTTAATTTGAAGTTCTGTTAAAAAATAAAAATGTTGTTTTAATCGGCCAAAATAATTCTTTTTCCCATCTCCATTGCGAATATCATATTCTGTTTTCTCAATCAATGCGGGTAAGAGAACATCATCGGAATAATAACTATCTTTATAAATTAAAGGAAGAATTTTAAGCAGATGACTGGTGTATTTCTTTTCATCAAATAATATTTTGATGGCAAAGTCTAAGGTAAATCCATAATTTACTTTCTTTTTAGCATTTTGAATATTCTGCTTTACTTTTGAGAGCAAACTTTGTTCTATATCTGTTATCTCTAGAAGGTCAATACCTATTGGCTTTGACCTCTTAGAAAAAATAATATCATATTTCTCAATTCCATCAATTTCAGGGTTATCAAATGGTTCAGCAAACGGATCTAAATCTTCTGGCTTTTGATTTTTATAATCGTAATTTGATTTCTTTTCGAAATATGTAATTATCCCATTTGCAGAAATTCTACCCTTTGGCAACATATTAATCATTATATCTTTGCCTGCATTGATTTTACTCTTTTGTTGGAAATCCAAACCATATAGTAAATCAATAACCTCTTCTAAATCCCCAAATAGCTTTGATTTGTAAGAGTTTGACAAATCAAAATTTACATATCTTTCCTGTTTATCGGAACCAGCCAAAGTTCTTGTAATAAAAGTATCCAAACTTATAAACCCATTTTCCTCTTTAACGAAATTTTTTACCATTGAAGTTTCTACAACTTCAAATACGTTAGTTTCATACCAGGATTTTCCATTAAAATTAAAATGTAAATAACAATATTCTTTCTCTTCAAAAAGTTGAATCACTGAATTAAGATTTTTCTCTAAGCTTGAACGAAAATTGAATAATTGTTCATTAGATATTTTTGAACAATCTTCTTTGCATCTTAAAAATGAATTTACTTGTAAAGATTTTGATTTGTTGCCAGGTTCTCCTAATTTAAAAAAATCAGGATAAGCAATATCTCCAAACATATATTTAACTTGATTATCAGCTTCACCTGTTTTATATTTAAGGTAATAATATTGTGATTTGATTATATTCATATCAAAGATTTCTCTTAAACTACCAAAATCAATTTCATAATTATCAGAAACATCTATTTGATAATATGAATATGGCTGTTTATCACTATACTCAGGAGCTCGCTTCACAAATCTATGGTATTGTAAGCTTTCCTCTTTGCTAAATTCGTTTCGGATTTTATGTCCAATCTCAATAATTGTTTGTAAGCTCATATATTTTTACTCTTTTATATTTTTCAAACTCAATCGATTCATTATTCCTCCTCCCCTTCCGGCAATTCCTTATCACAATTTCCTCAAAACAAGCCCTATATCCGGCATTCCTTACCGCTTATTCCGTTGCAGATAGAATATCTTAAAGAATGCAGCATATCACATCTCCAAAATGGAAACGTATCTGATCTATATTACCGGGATGATGTTATTTTGGTTTTTCATGATTTTCATCGCGGGTTGGTATTAATTCTCTATCCTTTTTGTATTTGGTTACAGGAAATGCATATTCTGTTTGCATTTCCTGTAAATTATAGGGTATTAGATTTTGCCTTTGACCTATGCATCCGGATTGCTCGACACTTTTATCGCCTTCCTCTACATTTGTTTTAGACCGTTTTATACTCGTTTTAACTTTATATTCTTCTCCTTTTCATGCATATAAATAAACGTTGAAATTATCTATATTCTTTTTGATTTTCAGAACATCCCTCCGTTCAATCCATGTTTATCTGCCAGATTTTTTAATTAGGTTTTCATTCGAACTGATATATTCAAATAAGAATCGGCAGGTTTAAATTCTGTATGATTGGGCACTTCAATCATAGATTTTCTACGGTTATACACCCGCATCCCATGGCATTATAAAGTCCGGCACCGGCATTCATCAATAATTCGACAAAGCGTTTTTCAGCAGTTACTTTCAATTCAAAATTGATCCATCCGCGAATTTTTGTCTCTTCAGGAGTATTTGCTTTGATAGTTATCAATCGTGATTTAAAAGCATATTTAACAGGTAGAATTTCCATTAGCAAAAGAGCCGACTCCGCATCTGTTTCATCGCAGCAAGTGGATATTTTGCTTCTCCAATTGTATATCAGCGACTCAGCGAAGCGAGGATCATCAGGAGAAAGGAAGTCATACATTCCTCTCTCATTCTGCACTCCTGCCACCACCGGAGAAAGTAAATGAAAACGGACGTCCACCACTTCGTTATCAGCATATTTTTGAAGCTGGTTAGGCAGTGTCTCGACAGATTTTACGGAAAAGTGGGCTTTCGAATATTTATCAGCAATATCGATCTGCTCGGATTGGAAAAGCCCTTTAATGAAATTTTCCATTGTTTGAGGCAAATGAAAGGACACAACAAATGACAATTCATCATGTTGCAAATGCAAACGATCATCGATAATATTGAACGGGCAGTTGATCTGCGAAAACGTAAACAGTTTGAATCCTTTACCATAGCCTTGTTCATGCAAAAAGCTGGCATAGGTTTCATCTCCTCTTGAGATTATCTTATAAATGGCAGAAGACAAGGGATATTGGTAATTGATAGGAATTACAGCTGGCAGAGATTGTGTGTTATGTAGTCTTATTTTAAATTGCATCTGAATCTATGTGTGTTTAATTTTGTATTGTTGTAAAAATAAAGAAAAAAACAACAAATCAATAAATACAATTAGGTTTTAACATCTTGATAATGCATACCCGTCATTATATAAAAACAGAAGTATCTGCCTGATAACCGGAAAGGCTCAATATCGGATAAATAAAGTGAACGAATCAAAGATAGAGGTGAAGGGTGAGAAGAAAACAGACTATACCTCAAAAAATACAATTCTATCATAAACCCGCGAAGCCTTATCTATCAACCAATAAACAGGTAAATGAAAAAGAAGAATCGTGGTTATCTCTTTTCCTTGATAAGAGCCAGCACCGTTAAAAAAAATTAAACAATTTGTAAGTATCCGGTTGGACACTTACATTTGTACCCATATGGATACATTAAGATTTAAATAAACATTCGGATGGAACGAGATCGAAATATGACTGAAGAAAGACTGATTGAGGCAGTCGGTCAATTAATAGTAGAAGAGGGATTCGAATCGCTCGGCATAAGAAAAGTAGCGGACAAAGCGGGAGTAAATAAGACGCTGATATATCGCTACTTTGAATCGTTGGATGGCTTGATTTATGCTTATATGAAAAAACATGATTTCTGGGTGAACACAACATTGAATCAGCCCCGTATTGCTGACGTAAAGAAATTTCTCAAAAGCTTTTACCGCAGAGAAATTTCGGAATACAGACAAAACATTGCGCTCAAACGATTGCGACGCTGGGAATTGTCATCCGATAAGGATATTGTTTCCGAAATCCGGGCGCAACGGGAAAGCAAAGGGGTAGAATTTTTAGAAATGATGTCTGCATTCGCCAAACTGGATAAGGAAAAAATTCAAGCCATATCTGCATTGGTGGATGCCGGAATAGTCTATCTGGCCATGTTTGAAGAAACCTGCCAAATGTATAATGGCATCAATATTCAAAGTAACCAAGGTTGGGAACAAATTGTTGGAGGCATTGACTTCTTAATAGATACAATGATTAAATAGTTCATAATGAGAAATAATCTAAAGCAAGGGTTTTCTTGAATCAGACTTCGTTGTATCAAACCTATTCTAATTTGGGAATGCATAGAATGCCGGAGGCCTTAACAAAGGCATAATGGTTATTCCACATCCGAAAACACTTGATTCAGAAAGAAATAAAAAAGAATGTCGAGGAAAACCGGCAGCCATCGCAATACAGATAGCTCTGATGATAAAATAGCTATTCCGACTGAAGCACTTCATGAAATGAAGACCAGAGATATTACAGTATATATCAACTCATAAATAACTTACAATTTTTATGTTTCCTTTCCTTTTATACGGTTCCGGCAGACAAAATGAAAACAATCAGTATCAGGTGTTATCAGGAACCACACATACATATTACCGGATAACTTACAATTATCCTTCAAATTTAAATGAAGAAATCCTGTCGATCTATGGTGCCTTTTATGCATCGTTAAATCCGTTCGATCCAAAATCAATTTTATCCAAGGTAAACCGCAACGAGGAAACAAAGCTCGATGCAATATTCATTGAAGCTTTTGAACGCTCGATGAATCTTGCTAAAATGACAAAAGGAATATTCGATCCGACCTGTTCCCCGCTAATCAACTTGTGGGGATTTGGTTTTGAGAAGATGGAGAAGGCAGAGCAAATTTCGATCAGTGTGATCAATAAAATAAAAGAGTACGTTGGCTACAACAAGATTTCTCTTGAAGGAGGAATTATACAGAAAGAGGATGGTCGGGTACAATTAAACTTCTCAGCTATCGGAGATGGGCTTTCCTGTGATATCATCGCCCGGTTCCTCGACAGCAAAGGTATCAATGATTATATGGTAGATATTGGTGGCGAAATTGTGACAAAAGGTAAAAATAAAACAGGTAGGAATTGGTCTGTCGGAATTATCAAACCTCCCACAGCTCTAGGTGTAAGTAAATCCTCCGAATTGGAGGCTATCCTCCAATTGGCAGGAAAAGTAGCTGTTGCGACCTCCGGAAATTATAATAACTACCGGGCTCTGAACGGAAAACGCTATGGACATACGATTAATCCTTTAACCGGCTATCCGGCAAACAATTCGACTCTGAGTGCTACCGTTGTGGCTCAGGATTGTACAACCGCAGATGCATACGCAACGGCAATCATGGCAGTAGAAGCGGATAGGTTGGAAGAATTGTTACAAACAAACAATGCTCTGGAATATTATATCATCTATCTAGATAAAGAAAACAACCTTTGTGTCAAGCAGTCTGGAAAAATGAATCGCTGTTTGTGATTTTTTTTATCTACAATGTATCCGATTGGACACATTCTAAATTAATAAACAAATAACCCAATTAATAAATAAAAATATGAAAGCAAAAAATCTAGCATGGGTAGGAATGACAGCACTGGGAGTGCTGACTTCATGCGGCAAAGATCTGATCACTTACAAAGAGAATGATATCAAGATTTCAGTAACAGAGGGTGATGAATGGCTACATGATTTCCCGTTGTTCTTAGGAATTAATAAAAAAAATCCGCCGCAGATTGCTATATGGATAGAAGACAAAAGCGGCAAATATCTGACTTCCATCTACGTAAGTCACAAAATAGCAACAGAATCATGGCAATTTAACGGTGGAAACAGACGAAAAGAGGCCTTGCCTGTCTGGTGTTATGCACGTGGAATTGTATATCCGGACGGATTATATCTGCCGACAAAAGAGGAGCCATTAGTCGACGGAATATCCGGCGCTACACCGCGCGGAAGCTTTGATGTCAAAATTCATCCGGCCGACGATTTGAAGCAGTTTGTTGTAAAAATCGAATTAAATCAGTCTAAAGATTGGAACGACTATTATCCGAAAAATGCAAAAGAGAGCGATGCTAATTACTCGGGAGGAGAAGGTGGTAGCGGGCAACCCGCAGTCGTTTACTCTGCAGAAATAGATCTTACCTCAAGTCAAAAACAATATACAGCTGAACTTATAGGACACAGCAGTGTGGATGGCAGCAACGGAGACATTTACCCTGATACATCCACATTAACATCGGCACTAAAAATTGTAAAAGCAATCACCATTCAAATTCAATGATATGAAACATCTTATTTTTATCATCTTGTTGTCTCTGGCAGCAATAAGCACAGAAGCTCAAACGGTTTTCAAAGAAAAAATAACATTTACAACAAGTATAGGTTCGGGATTGTCCATGAGTACACCCTCCTCGTCCTTATTCACATGGCAAGTCATGGGACATTATGCACTGTCTGACAAGTGGTTGGCTGGAGCAGGAACCGGCCTCTCTTCGTATGAGAAGATGCTCATTCCTCTGTATGGAGATGTAAGGTTCCAAATCGGGAGAGAGCGAAAATTAACTCCTTTTGCCGAGTTGGCAATGGGATATTCCTTTGCTCCGGCGAAGGACGCCAATGGTGGAGTTTTCGCAAATCCATCTTTTGGCATGCAGTTTCCACTAAAAAACAAAAATAAATTGCAATTGTCTATCGGCTACCAATTACAGGCTTTGGAACGGGTGAAAACACATACCGACAATTATTTATCGGAGGAATTTGAAGAAAAACTAAACCACCAGTCTATATCTTTTAAGTTCGGATTGAGATTCTAGATTGAAAAAACAAAACCAAACAAATTTCTCAATTCTAACAAAAAAATAAAAGAAATAAGATGCTTGCTGCTCATGAAAAGACAGAGCTTCTGCCAATCCTGCACAGCAAGCATCAAACATATTTCTCAAAGCCTGTAAACAGATTCTAGAAGGTTGTAAATATACAATGGATAGAATTCGAACTCTATTATTTAAATTTCTGAATAGAGAAATACACCGTTGTTCTTATCTGGTTTTAACCAACGATTGAGTACATTGGGTTACTTACCCTGATGCAAAACAAAAGGGAATGGTTTCCCCGTTTTTCAGACTGGACTAGTTCCTGTAATACAGCTTGCCTCTTACCTGACAGACAGGTTTCCAATCACGACAACAAGAAATAGAATCAAAACAGACAAATTGCATAAACAATCATAATCAACGACAAGAGGATGGACTAATTGTTTTTTAGCGCATTACATCTAATTATGAATCGAACAGTCTTCTTGGTATCCGTTTACAACTTTATGCTTATCGGTTTACCGGAATAACTTACCTGAATAGAATTCATCAGATTTTTATTGACGCCGTTTTTCTGATTCATCAAGATAATATTGAATTGACGGCTGGTTAACATGCCGGCAAACGTGCCTTTTCGTTGGCCTATCGTTAGTCGTTGTGTCTTTTGGTTCCAAGAGAAATCAATAGTAGAATATTTTCCATTCTCATAATTATAGTTATCATTTTCATCTTCATACAATGTAAATTTTCCATCAGCGCCTGAATAAATCCGTATTTCCAGCTTATCATATTGTTTTTCAGTGGCATATTGCATGACCGGGCCAACAGGTAATATCGTACCCGCCTTCACATACACGGGGATGATGTCCAGACTAACCTTTCGAGTCGTTTCACAACCTCCTGGAAGCTGCTCTCCTGTCCAGAAATCGTACCATGCAGAAGCCTTAGGAAGATAAGTTTTCCACGTTTCGACACCGGCTTCGGTGACAGGAGCAACAAGCAACGATTTTCCAAACATATATTCATAAGGGCGTTGTAAAGCCACAGAATCGGAACCAAAATCCATAACCAACGGACGCATCAGTGTAGATCCGTTGCGAGTGACCTGCCATGCCTCAGAATAAATATATGGCATCAGACGGTAACGTAAATTCAACATCTTGCGCATGTTGTCTTCTACTTTCGAACCGTATTTCCAAGGCTCCGTTTCCGTCATATATCCATGCATACGAAATATCGGACAGAATGCTCCCCATTGATACCAACGTGTCAGCAATTCGTGGTATTTTTCATCGGTATATTGTGTAGAACCCGGACGGAAAAAGCCTCCGATGTCTGTTGTCCAATAAGCAAAGCCTGTCAGAGTATAATTCAGACCGGCAACAATCTGATTTTTGAAAACATCCCAGGTATAGCCAATATCTCCCGACCAGTTGATTATGCCATAACGCTGCTGACCAGGAAAAGCCGATCGGGTTAATATACAGACCCGTTTGTCGGACGAAGTTTTGCGTTGTCCTTCAGACACAGTCCGACTGACCATGAGTGGATATGTCAACCGAAATAAATCACCCGGTCCCATATACGTTTTTTCACCTTTCAGGGCATCGTTTTCCGGCTCCACTGCATCCATCCACCATGAATCGACCCCAGAATCAAACATATTTTCTTTCAGTGTATTCCAATATTCTTTCCGGGTTTCAGGATTGAAATAATCCAACCATTTGGTATTGGGGATAAAACGGTTTGCAGCTACATATTTTTGGCCGATTATTGAATTTTTATCCGGATTCGACCAGATAGAGATATTGAAATGTGCATTCAAATCGTGCAATTCCTTAATGAAACCGGAAGGATTCGGGTAATTCTTTTCGTCAAACTGAGGCACTCCCCAGCCTCTGTCTCCCCAGTATTGCCAATCTTGTACAATTACATCCATAGGGAGGTTTCGTTTGCGAAATTCTTTCACTGTTTCCACTAAATGTGTGCTGGAAGTATAACGTTCGCGGCATTGCCAAAAGCCATACGCCCATTTGGGAAACATGGGGACATTGCCTGATAAATTTCGGTAGGAAGCAATCACATCGTCAGCAGAAGGACCGTAAAAAACTACATAATCAAGTGATTTCGCGACAGACGAACGAAATGTGGTAAGATTATTACTCTTCCGCCATGATAATTTAGGCGAGTTATCTGATTTGCAAAGAATCTGTACCTGATGTTCTCCCGCCATCAGTTGCACCAATGTTCCAACCGTTGGGGGCAACCACATATTACTCTGGTCAATCACCGGTTTACCATCGACAGCGACAAAGTACCGATTGCCCATTTCACCCAGATCGAGAAATAAAGAATATTCGCCATCGGCAGGAATATTTAATTTCCCCTGATATAAAGTTTGATTCTGTGATATTTTCTGCGTTCCGGAAGTGGTAGTCACTTCAGCTATCTGACTATTTTCGGAGTTGGGTTGTTGTTGTTTCTCAAGGACAATGTAGTTATCGGCAGGATTGAAATCAGTAAGACCATACTGATGCCACAATATCCCGTATCCTTTACTGGAAAAAATAAAAGGAATAGCAATCTGCGTATTCACTTGTGTTAGTTTGCGAGTAATATTCTTTAGATTATATTGTCCGTCCTGAAATTGCCCCAATCCAAAAATATATTCGTCCGAAGGAGATTCAAAACTCTGTTCGACCGAGAAACACGGTTCCCCCTGAATCGTTCCGGGAATTAATTTGCGGGAAGCAGCCTTCTCTGCAAGAAATACCTTCCCCGATTGATTGGCATAGGAAATCTGCCCATTTTTTTTATCGACCGAAACGATCAATTTATGTGCTCTTATTTCGAGTCTTGAAGGCAAATCGGAAACCTGAAATTTGGGAGTTACAGCCGATTCATTAAGGATCAATTCGGGAAGGTTTCCATCTGTTTCAGTATAAAATTTAATTCTGACTGCATTCTCTGACAAAGGCAAAACAACAAGTGTTCCATTTGACAAACCAATATCTACTCTGTCAGCCATTATTTTGTATTCTTTCACCGCCTGAGCATGACAAAGGAAAGGAAAAAGCACAAAAATGAATAAATATTTAAAACGCATCATATATAACCAATTCATATATTAATTTATAAATACAATAAAAAGACAGAGATATTAAAATCTTATTTACAATAATTTACGCCTAAAAAGACAAGAAATTTATATATAAGGAATTTATGTAAATAATAGAAAAATATTTCATCGAAAGACCGGGATTTTATCCATCCCGAAATTATACATTAAAGGAGTTACTGCTTAAGTCTCGTTGTCAAACAGGTTGTAACAACGAGACTTGAGATAACAAAATATCTATAAAAGCGAATGGCTATTTAACCGATACTTTTTTGCCCTTATAAACAACATCTTTTTCGACTTTGCTTCCATTAGCAGCCACTTTTACGAGATGAAATACACGTTCGGCTAACATGCCCGGAAATATTCCTTTTCTATCGGCAATTGTCAGACTTTTTGCCTTGTCGTCCCATTTGAAAACAATGGTAGAATAAACTCCTTTCTCATAATTGTAATTGTCATTTTCATCTTCATACAACGTAAACTCACCATCAGTTCCTTCATAGATGCGTATTTCCAGCTTATCCCATTTTTTCTCTGTGGCAAACTGCACTTCGGGGCCAAAAGGAATAATGCTTCCTGCTCTAACAAACAATGGAATCTTGTCGATAGTAGTAGGCAGCACCACTTCCTGCCCGCCGTCATATTTTTGATTTGTCCAGAAGTCAAACCACGTTGTTCCATTCGGCAAATACACCTTTGAGGACTTGGGCTGAGTGAAATCTACCGGAACAATTTTTTCTTGTTTATTTGCAGCCTTGTCCCATCCCGTATTTTCGTCTGTTTTCACTACACTTTCAGGTGTATATTGAGCATTCACAACCGGGGCAACCAATATCGATTTACCAAACATATACTCATTATTCATGTCGACAACATGCTTGTCATTAAAATCCATCACCAAAGCGCGCATTATCGTAGATTGATGGTTTGTAACCTCCCATGCAGTTGAATAAATATAAGGAAGCAATGAATAGCGTAGTTTAATTGATTTTTCAATTGCATCATAAATAGGTTCACCTTTTTGACCAAAGTTATAAATTTCCCGGGGCACCTCCGTTCCGTGCGAACGCATCATGGGCGTGAAAGCTCCAAACTGCAACCATCTGACATACAATTCCTGAAAAGCCGGATTTTTAGCACCACTTCCGTCATTCCAATTTTTGTTATAGCTTCCGGCAAAAAAGCCACCTATATCCGTGTTCCAGTAGGGAATAGCGCTCATCGAAAAATTAAGCCCGGCAGGTATCTGATTACGGAATGATTGCCATGAAGAATTCACATCGCCCGACCAGGTATTGGCTCCGTAACGTTGCTGCCCTGCAAAAGCCGAACGGGTAAGAATAAATACCCGTTTGTCCGAAGTGGTTGCCCGCTGGTGTTCAGCCACACCTCCCACTGCCATCAACGGAAATGCATTGCGTACTTTTCGGAACGAGCCGAGATAAGTTTTCAGGTCGAAATCGGAAGGCTTAAAATCCAGGTGATCCGGTTCGGTAGAATCCATCCACCAACCGTCGATACCTAACGAGAAAAGCCCTTTATTCAAGTATTTCCAGTAAATGTCACGTGCTTCGGGGTTATAAGGATCATAGGGTTCTACTCCCGACGGATATTCCATATTGGGTGGCCAGGCTTCCAACCCTGATTGTGGCCAGGTGCCGAAATTGAGTAACATTCCTTTAGGTTTCATTTCGCGGTATTGTTTCGTTTGTGGTCCAAACGACGACCAGATAGAGATAATCAGGTGTGCATTTTGTTTGTGGATATCGTCCACCATTTTCTTTGGATTGGGAAACTCCGGATTCAAAAATTCCATTGCGTTCCACAAATAATTGTTGCCCCAGTATTGCCAGTCCTGAATAATACCATCCAGCGGCACATTCAATTCCCGGTACTTATTCACCACTCCGACCAATTCGTTTTGGCTTTTGTATCGTTCCTTGCTTTGCCAGAAACCGAAAGTCCACAAGGGTAACAAGGGAGCTTGCCCGGTCAGGTCCCGCATACAGGCAATCGCCCCGTCAATGTTACCTCCAACCATAAAATAATAATCTATACAATCTCCCACATCCGACTTGAAAGAGGCATTCTCTGCTTTTTCTTCAAACACTGTCGGCGAATAGTTGTCCCAAAACAATCCATACCCTTTGGTTGAAACAAGAAAAGGAACATAGTCGTCAGTGTTTCCCTGAACCATATTGATTCTGGAATCGCGTAACGAGAGTTTTCCCCGTTGCTGTTGACCTAAACCGTAAATAGCTTCCTCTTTATCCAACGTAAACAACTGGTTGACGGTGTATGTCTTTGATCCCGCATCGTTGAAATCTGTAAAAGTTGCACCACCTTCTTTTTCTGTCAAAAGAGGATTTCCGGCAGGAGTAGAATAAGACACTTTACCTGAGTTCAAATCCAGATTGACCTTCAGCTTGTCGCTCTTTAAAGTCAATACATCTCCTTGCTGATTGACCACAAAGCGGGCAGTTTGAGGCTTCTTTACGACGGACAAACTTTCCTTGGTAAATGACTTTCCTTCGGGTGATTTCAATATTCTCACCATAGAAGGACTGTAAAACTGAATCTCAATATCTGTGGAATTAATCCTGGCTTTAATTCCCAAATCTGTTTTTTGATAGAGTTGCGCTTGGGCACTCATCGCGAAAAGCACAAATAACAATAGAATTTTATTTGTTTTCATCATGATAATTTTCTTGAACGATTGGTATAATAAGTAAGTACTCATAATTCGTTGAAAGTATATACATATATAAAATACTAAATACAAGCGACATATAAATTTATATATCAAAATAATTGAGCGAACGGTTTCAACTTATAATGTTTTATTTCGCGGAAAATTTCCACCAGTCAAAGTTGAAAAGTGTACCTTCTCCGCCTCTGAATACAAAATAAAGGTCGTGTACCCCTTTTACAGGATTCACTTTGGCCGATTCGACTTTCCATATAGTATCACCTCCTGTCGGCTTTACATGGCAAGCACCAAGCAATATTCCATCTGTACCGTCGACGCGAATCTCTATTCGTCCGCCGGTTGAGGCTGCTGCAACATTCGCGGCAAATGAGCTCACTCCTTTTCCGAAATCCACACTACGTACCTTGATATAATCACCATTGTTAATGCTGGTCACATAAACGCCCGTTTGAGAATCTGTAGCCGTTTTTAAACCTTCAGACCATGCTATTGTTTCAGCCTCCACCCGTTTGAAAGGGTCTAAATTGGAAGTACTTCTGACAACACCTTCCTTTGTTGGTTTTATCAGCGGGATAGATCCATCAGCATTAAAATTGAACGGTTCGATACAAACTGAACGTTTAAACCCACCGCCACCAGGTAAGCCGGCATCGTGGTAAAACAGATAAGATTGTCCTTCATATTCAATATAACCCGGATGGTTAGTAAATGCTCCGTGATTTTTAATTACGTGCATAATGGTATCGCCATATACCCACGGACCGGTGGGGCCGTTGCTGGTAGAGTAGGCTAAATGCTCCGGGACACCGCCGGCAGGATAAAGCATGTAGTATTTTTTGTCCCGTTTAAAAAACCAGGGGCCTTCTTCATAAGCCGCTGTGCGATTGTCTATTTTTTTGGAACGATATCCAAAATTCTCATCTTTCAAATCTTCCTGGACAATACCATAATTCCGGTCATACGAAATCATGTCCTGATTGAGCTTTACATGCCAAAGATTAGGGTTACCCCAGTAAAGATAAGCTTGCCCGTCATCGTCAATGTAAACCGTTGGATCAATATAGCCATAGCCCACAAGCAAAGGCTTTCCTAGCGCATCTTTGAAAGGACCTGTTGGGCTATCTGAAACGGCAACGCCAATAGCATTACCACCATCTTTTTGATTTACAGGGAGGTAATAATAAAATTTACCATTCCGGTAAATACATTGTCCGGCCCAGGCATCACCACGTGACCATTCAAAGGTTTTATACGATAACACAGCTCCATGATCGGTCCAGTTCACCATATCTTTAGATGAATAACACCGCCAATCGTTCATTGTAAAAAAATTTTTCACAGTAATATCCTCATCGTGGCTGGTGTAAAGGTAAACTGTTCCGTTGTAAACCATCGGCGCGGGATCAGCTGTATAGTAGGTTTGAATAATGGGATTTTGTGCTTTGGCTGCAAAAGGCAACAACATGGCAGCTGCTATACTCCCTATAAATTTGATACAAACAGAATATTTCATTTTACTCTATGCTATTAAGTATTCAATAAAAAATTTGTTCTTTTATTTTCCGAAACAAAGTCGGATTGTTTTTTTGAGATTTTAGAATCCACCAAACCATCAAAAGACAACCATCTACTCGAAGTGCCTCTATTTCTATTTAGCTTTGGCGAATATAAAAAGAGAGAACTCTACTTCTGACAATTGATAAAATAGAGGACGTGACTTCTTCCATAGATTACCTCCTTGAATTCAAGTAATCGTAAAGGGTTGTATATCTTACTTTCAGTATAGAACAGATTGTTATCATTGAATAGTTTGTGAACGAATAACGATAAACTTAAACAACGAGGGCGAATTGCTCTGCTCATTCCTGATTTTATATACATATTTAGACTTACTAAATTCGCATTTACGGGTATTCTACAATTGATTAGAAGTTATCCCGATCAATTTTTATTAAAAATCCAATAATCAAAATTGAATAATTCACGTCCGGCAGTAATGTTTTGTCCATTAAAACAAAAGAAAACATCGTGCTTCCCCGTGACAGTCTGTTTCAGCTCGGAGGTGAAAGTTCCGAACTTTTGCCACCCGCCTGTACGGGACAACGAGATAGATGCTATAATGGGGCCGGCAACACTATCGAGTCGAACTTCGAGAATTCCGCCATCCAGCCCAGCTGCCAGAGAGGCGGAAAATGACTTGGGGGACTGACCACCAAAATTCACTTCACGCACTTTTGTATACCCTTTCATCCGGGTACCCGAGACATATACTCCAACTATTTTATCTTCAGAGACAGTACATTTCTCTGACCATGCCATTGTTTCGGCTTCAATACGTTTATAGGGATTAATTTCACCAACCGGGCGAGGACCTTCTTTTGTTGCCGAAACGGGAGGTATGGTACCATCAGTATTGTATGTAAACTCTTCCACACAAGCAGCTCTTCCATAACTGCCTCCATTGGGTAGTAATCCACTATGATAAAACAGATACGAATGCCCTTTATAATCAATAATTCCGCCATGGTTGGTAAAACTATTCAGTTTCTGATTTTCCATAATTTTACCCTGATATTTCCATGGACCGGTAGCCCCTGTACTTGTGGAGTACGAAAGAGTCTCTCCTCCTTTTCCCATTCCGGCAAACATCATGTAATACAAGTTGTTTCGTTTATAAAACCAAGGTCCCTCCACAAACATATCCTTATTGGGAGCATCTGCATTTTTATTTCCCCTTATGCCGCCGAATGCCTCCATTGTAATGGGAACGGAGATAATATCTCCCGAATAAGAAATCATATCTTTATTCAACTTCACATAAAAAAGAGTACCATTTCCCCAATACAGATAAGCCTGTCCATCATCATCAACAAAGACGGTCGGATCTATATTCGACCAATTTCCATTCATTATCAATGGCTTGCCGAGTGCATCTTTGAAAGGCCCTGTAGGAGAATCAGAAACAGCCACTCCTATGGCCATATCGTTTTTGGTACTTTGTGCACAGATATACCAATAGAATTTTCCGTTACGTTCAATGCATTGTGCTGCCCATGCCCGGTCACGCGCCCAAGAAAACGATTCAAGAGAAATGGGCGATCCGTGATCTGTCCAATTAACCATATCAGCGGATGAAAGCACCCGCCATTTGGTCATATAATAAAAGTCCGTACCGGGAATATCATCGCCCACATATGCATAGACAATTCCGTTATAAACCATCGGTGCAGGATCAGGTGCAAAATGGGTCTGTACAATGGGATTATCGGCGACACTTACATGCATCGAAGCTATTACAAAACACACTATTGCAACTAATTGTCTCATAAGGTATACTGTTTTTTTAAAATAATTTAATCGTATATACGAAGGATGTATTTTCGGCAGGCACCTTAAACCTTTCGAGCGGTTGGGGACCGCAACTATTGGAACCGACACCTAGTGTTTTGGTGGAGACACTCAACACGGTGGCAGAACTGGCCGGCAAATCGATTTTATACTCCACAGGATACATTTGTTCATCAGTATGAGGCAAAGCAGCTACCTGCATCAACTTTTCGTCCGATTGCACCAACAGCGAAGGCATACCCTTGCCACTTAATTCTGCCCAGCGGACATCTTCGTGGTTGCCGCGCTCCATTGGTTTTTCGTAAGTATATTGTTCGTTTACACCTATTTCATACAAACCTACTTCTGCTGCAGCCTTACGGTCAGAATAATTTTCGAACGGACCACAGCCAAAGAAAGCCATCCGGTCAAGCTTTTTATTGAGCAACATGCGCACTCCTATTTTTGCCAGGTTGATACGAAGCCCAACAAACTGAACTTTATTATCAACGGTTATCGAACCATCGCCTTTTATAAGATAAGTAGCTGTATGATAAACGCCAAATCCCTCTTTTCCGTCGGCTTTGGTCGTAGAAGTTACCTTCACGGAGGTGTTGTCGATTGTTTCCACATTGAAATCAACCAGAGTATATTTCAAGGCCGTCACCCCAAATTTATCCCATTGACGGAACGCCCAGTCATCATCGGTACGGTGGCCTGCACGCCAAAGAAGCAATCGAGGGCCTCCGTCAGCCGTCAGCAGGTTTATTCCATTCTTTGTCAGCTGGTTAATGAATCCTGTATTTTTATCGAAACTTACCGAAAAGTTCGTTCCTGTAATTGTTGCATTTTCTTTATTCTGAACCAATTTCACCGGTAATGTAACCTGAATTTCAGCTACAGGAGGTGTATTCACAGGGAGCTTAAATTGTGCTGAAGCCACTTCAAATCCTTTGTCAGCCCAAAGTGTCTTTTCCTTTTGTGTATACGAAACACGGAGAAAATATTCTGCACCGGCTTTCGGATGCCCAATAGTATATGGGATATTGGCAGTGAAGAGCCCCCTACCCCAACTTGGGCGCATATTTATTTTTCCATTATCAATTTCTTTTCCGTTTTCACTCAAACTCCACGATGCTTCAAAACCATCTAAAGAAATAAATTGATATTTATTTTTAATTTGGATGGTTCCATTTACCGGATCGGTAAGTTCAGTATCAATCCACTGAAATGCTTTTTTCATTTCCGGATAATGTGGCTTCATATTGTTTCCTTCGGTAGATCGATCAAAAGAAACGACTCCCTTATGAATGAAATAATGGTCGTTGGGCGCTTCACCAAAACCGCCGCCATAAGCCAGAATCGGATGATTCGGATCGCGTTTGTTCCACAAGGCTTGATCCTGAAATTCCCAGATAGCTCCACCTAAAATTTCAGGATTATCGTCAAACACTTTGGAATATTCATCCAGCGACCCCATGGAATTAAACATGGCATGTATAAATTCACAGATATAGAACGGTTTGGTTAGGCTTCGATCCTGGCAAACACGGGCGTAATCTTCAGCCGTACCGTACATTCTTCCATCAAGGTCGGCCGGATTATTTCTGCCCGTTCCGAACCGTTCATAATGAACAAAACGGGTAGGATCAAGACTTTTTACCTTATTCAACGCTGCAACAAAATTAGAGCCAACGCGTCCACATTCGTTTCCGAGCGACCAGATGATGACCGAGGGATGATTCTTGAAGTTTTCCACATTGGCCACGTTGCGATCAATAATAGCGTCTTTCATAGTCGGTTCTTCATCGAAACGTCCATCATATCCGTGCGATTCGCAATTAGCTTCGGCCACTAACCAAATTCCCCATTCATCACACAATTCATACCAGCGAGGATTGTCGGAATAATGGCTGGTGCGCACATGATTACAGTTGCCTTGCTTAATTACCTGAAGGTCACGGATCATTTGTTCCTCGGTGACAGCATGTCCCACATCTGCCCAATGCTCGTGGCGGTTCACCCCTTTGAGCTTGATAGGTACGCCATTCACCATGAAAACACGTCCCTTAATTTCCACCTTACGAAATCCTATTTTCTGAGATAAAATCTCACCTTCAGAACTTGTCAGGACAATCGTGTATAAATTGGGGGTTTCAGCCGTCCATTTTGCCGGATTCGAAATTTGCATTTTAACATTCAATACTTCCTCCTGAGTGCTTTTCAACGGAGTACCGTTAGCAACCCCTCTGGCTATTTGCTTACCATCCTTATCGTATAGTGTAGCTACGAATGTTTGTGCCTTCCCCGTTCTATCGCCATAGTTTTTGATTTTTGCCGCTACATCCAACGTCGCATCTTTGTAGTTCTTATCCAAATCTGTTTTTATAAAAAAATCACGGATATGAACCTGTGGCGTATTCCATAGTGTAACATCACGGAAAATACCATGTAAACGCCACATATCCTGATCTTCCAACCAAGTACCTGAGCTATATTGATATACCTCAACAGCAAGGGTATTTTTCCCAGGTTTTACATAGTTGGTAAGGTCAAAATCGGCAGCATTCCGGCTGTTTACACTATAACCGACCTTTTGTCCGTTGACCCAGATGAAGAAAGCACAATCCACTCCATTAAACGTTATGAACACTCGTTTACCGCTCCATTCCGCCGGCACATCAAAATCACGGCGATAACTACCTACCGGATTGCGTTCTTTGTAAGCCGTATACCATTTTTCAGGCTCGCTCATCACCCGCGGAAAATCTTTTTTTATGGTGTACCCCAGATTGCGGTAGAAAGGGGTTCCGTAGCCATACACTTCCCAGTTGGAAGGGACAGGTATTTCTTTCCAACTTGAAACATCAAAATCCGTTTTGTAAAAATCTTTCGGGCGTTTATCCGGAGTTGGTACCCAGTTGAATTTCCAGTTTCCATTCAGGCTACGGCATTGGGACGAAGCCAGTCTATTAGCCTTCAATGCTTCCTCCAAAGTTCCATAAGGCATTAAAGTAGCATGATAAGGTTCCTTATGAATCCCCAAACACTGAGGATCCTCTATTTCTACCGGATAATCTATGCCTGCTCTAAGTTGTATCGGATCTTGCCCAAATACTTCGCCGACTAAACCGGAAGCCGAAATAAATAAGATTAGAAAAAACAATTTCAATTTTTGCATGAATATTTATTATTAATGGTTGTTTTGTTATATAACAGTAGGCGCTCCTCTCAAATTCGTATTAATACCATATCCGCAAAAATGCAACTATTATCCGGCATTGATACTAATTGATAGGGTGTATAAAGAAACGCGAATTGATTGCATCTTCACTCCCTGCCTGGTTCATCGTTTTCCCCGCCATGTTAGATTTATTCCAAACAGATATAAATAAGAAAATTAGGCTCGCCAGAAGCTCTCATCCGGAATGGGATAAAATTCAGAAGTATCGCAAAAAATAGGCACCTAAATTTAAATACTCCCACTGGAAATACATTTTTCATTGTCTGTTATTCTATTGGTTTTAAACTTGCAGCAAAACCTCCTCTACGAAGCATCTTGATATCAATGGCAGAAGTTTTATCCACGACCCAATATTGAGTTGAAAATTCTTTGTCGTGCCGCCCATCCGTAATCAAGGTAAGCCTGTATTTCCGGTTTTCAGGCAAGAATCCAAATGACAGTTTTTTCCTGTTCTCTCGCATATTGTCGGCACTTATCCCTCCGATATACCATTCATTGCCTTTTCTACGTGCCATCGTTACCTCCTTCCCCGGATAGCCATCGAGCAATTTGGTATCGTCCCAGGCATTAGGCACATTCCTCAAAAAAGCTTTTGCAGCATCCGGTAAGGCGTAATACCCTTCGGGCCGATCAGCAAAATGCTGGATACCGGATTCAAACAAAACGCTCAAGGCGAGTTCATGCCCATAGGATGTGATATGCGGGAACTGCGAGTTCGTGAATGTAACAGGCGTATAATCCATTGCCCCTACTACATTACGCGTAAAAGGCAAAATCGTATTATGCTCTGGCGCCGTGGTTGTGAATTCAGGACCATTGTTGTACCATTCCGCTCCGCGGACACCTTCGTAGGTCATTAAATTAGGATAAGTACGAGCCCAGCCACGTGGCACTAAACAACCGTGGAAATAAACCAACATTTCAAATCGGGCAGCATCGTCCAGGATATCCAGATAATAGTTAATCATGTTTTGCTTCTCACTTTCGAAAAAGTCAATTTTTACACCGGCTACACCTAATTTTTTCAATTTGGAAAACTCCTCAACCCGATTTTCATGTGTAAGCATCCGGTCTTTGGGTGTTGATGCTACCCACGTATGATCGCCACCTGAATTGTACCACATCAACGGTTTAATCCCTTTTGATCGGATGTATTTAAGGGCATCTTCCAATTTACCACCCTCTCCCATGCTATCCCATTCCCAATCAAGCAGTGTGTAAGGCCAACCCATTTCAACTGCGAGATCAGCAAAAGCACAAATAATTTTATAGCTGCGGGTACCGTGGTTGTCCGACCAATAATTCCAGGATGCCACGCCGGGTTTAATCCAGTCGGTTTTGGTTATGACCGATGGCGGGCATACGTCGTCAATCAACGTTGACTCAACAATATCCGCAAGATTTCCAACAATAATCACCCGCCAGGGCGATTTCCACGGAAGAGAAATTGTCGGTTGCGACTCTCCCTTTCCTCGGCCGTTCCATTGATCTGGAAAAGTGAGTTTATATTTATTTTTTTCGGTTGTATTCGCAAGTTTTGTTCCACAATAATTCCTATCCAGACCGGCTTCATGAATCAAATACCAGCAATCTTTCTGCGGTGTATTGAAAAGTGCCGGATACGCCCAGTCTTGCTGCACTTTTCCATCCATCATAGAAGAATACAGATTTTCATTGGCCGGATTGAATTTTTCCAACCACCGGGAAGTGCTGTCGGGTATTGAATAAGCCGTGAGCTCATCTTTCACAACAAATGAGCCTGACTTTTCTGGAAACTCGTAACGAAAAGCCACACCATCATTATAAGCCCTGAGGATAAGGTTTAATTTAGCCTTGGACGGGTTTTCAAAAGAGATCACAATCTCGTTGGCTGAATTAAAACAGAGAGAGCGTTTCCCATGAATGGCTGTATATTTTTCATTGATCCGGACTATCTTTCCAGCATTCAGAAATTTGAGCTGGTTCGAAAAGCTCTGATCAGAGCGAACAAGACCTAACGCAATTTGTGGTATTACTTCCGATGTTTTTCCTTGATTGAAGAACTTCACTTCCAACTGCCATTCACCGATTTCATTTTTTTGAGTGTTGAATAGTTCGACTATTATTTTCTGATTGGGTGAAACTACTGTTATTTTCTGTGCGAACACTCCCAAGTATAGACATAGCAAAACACTTGTTATACAAAAAATTTTCATGATTAGATATAAATTTTTATTCCTTCCCGAAGCATACATCAACAATTCGTTTGAATGTATAAGACGATGAATATATCAAAGAATATCGCGTTACGAAGGTAGAATTTATCTCAATGTATCAATTGTAATTTGGTTACATTTTTGGGTAATTTCGTTACATTTAAACTCAAAAAGGCGTTCGGAAACAAAAGTTTACAACTTCTGTCGGCAGATTTCCTGTCCACCATACATTTCCCGGACAGAAAGCAAGCCGCGTTCTATCCGCATCCTTCCGGCCTTTATTCATTCGGCCTTACACAAACAGGTTTTCTTCTTTCCCGGAACCGAATAAGGGGAAAACAGAACAGTTACCACTTCTGATAAAAATTATTGCTGAATCTCTTCATATATCATACAAAACAGGAACGTTTTTTCCCTCCAAACTGAGATTTTCTCAACATCCAATATATCGTTGTTTCCTTCTTTAAAGCAGATTCTTCATTCTTAAAATTTTCACCATCCACAGAAATACGACAAAATCCGGAAAACATTTGCAAACTGGCTTTCATCAAAGACACTAATATGTAAATGTTTATTTCTCTTTTGCAATTGTCCGGATGACATGAGACGACGGTGATAATTTTTTCAGGATAAAGATTAACTACATGATATTGTCTTGTGGGTAAAAAGCATCTCTCTGATTTCGCATATATTTTCTGTGTATAAATACCTTCGAAGCAAAAGCTATAAAATACCAGGAGAAGGTTTTGGAACATATACAGTGAGCCTTGAACATAACGGGAAATATTGTTATGGAGTTTCAATGTGATTGCCTTTTACAATAGGGCTTCGGTATGCAAGTATGTAGCAGCCATATTGTTCGATTTGTAGAAAGATAGTTTAGAAACAATTGAATAATCTGCGAAAAAAACACATGGTAGCCAGGGAGAGAAATCGGTAATCGGACGAGCAAAACAAGTTCTGACATTTTACCAGATGATATCCTGAAAATATTTTTTATCGCATAAAGCTGAAAAAGGACTATCTTCGCTGAAATACGGTGTAATTATCCGCTAAAAAAGGCATTTCCCTTTTGTTTTTTCAACAAGTATCCTTAACTTTGATCCTCCTAAATCTTAAGAAAAATCTGTAGCATATAGAGCTCTAAACAACTCCCTAAATGAAGACACTGCAAATCTTTCGCGGTAAATTTTTCAACCATATCTATCCGAGAATTCAGTTTTTATTTGTCCTTATGTTTATTTGTTTGTGCCAACAAACACGAGGACAAGGCCCTCGCCTCTATACTTCGGCAGACGGACTTCCCAGCACCAAGCTACTCTCCATGAGTCAGGACAAAGATGGCTACATTTGGATGTGCAGCTATGGAGGTCTGGCCAAATTTGACGGCTACGGCATAACAGCCTATTACGAATCGAGGGGAATCGAAAAATTGCGCAGCAGCAGCGTTTACAGATTCCTGACTGATGCACTCGGGCAATGCTGGGTAGGCACAGAGCGGGGCTTGCAACTATTCCATCCGAAAACAGAGCAATTCGAACATATACCATTGGATAAAGCCGAAGATAACAACAAGTCACGGACAGGCAAGTCGATACCCATTCTAGACATGACCTTTTTACCCGGAGGCAAAAAACTACTTGTCTGTGCAGGAGCTTATGGCTTCTTCATTATTGATATCCGTACGCACAAAGTCATTGAAGAAGAAACAGTAAAAATGAGAGCCGCACTCCGAGGAATTGTATCGGGACATATTTTTATCGACTCGCGACAACGGCTCTGGGTATTTACCCAGGAAATTATTGTGATTGACCTCAAGACGTTCCACCGATGGAAACCAAATTACGAAAAAGGGTCGGCAATAAAACCATTCGGCATGGAAATATTAGACTTCACAGAAGATAAGTTAAGTCACTCATTGCTCATTGCCGACAGTTGGAATGGAGTACTTATCTTCGACGAATTCAGCAAACAATTTCGAAAATTAGAAGAGAAACCGACTCCTTACCAGAAACCCCAATGCTTCCTTCAACGCAAAGATGGAACCTTACTTGTGGGTTGCGAAAACAATGGAATAGGACAAATCGACATTTCTCAACGCACGATCACCGAATACGTCATCCGGGATTGCCCCATAAATCTAAAATACAGCAAAATACACAGTATGGTAGAAGATAGGTGGGGAAATCTCTATGTGGGAATCTATCAAAAAGGCCTGCTGGTTGTTCCGGCATCTACCGGAGGATTCAGTTATCAAGCCATAGGCGAGTCACACCCGATTCAAAACCGTGCTGCAATCACCTCTTTTGCATCCACGGAAAACGGGCAATTCTACATCGGGACAGATGGCGGTGGCGTATTTACCGGAAGTGATTTCAATAACATGACGCGATTGGAATCTCCCCGTAAATTTACCGGAGCTGTACAGGACATAGCCGTCGAATCCGATGCGAGTATCTGGGTAGGAACATACGGCAGCGGTCTTTTTCATTACAACGGAAACTCAATGAAAGAAATCCAGGGTAACGGTACATTGAATAAAAACATAAGTTGCCTCCAATTTGACCAATTTAACAAACGGCTCTATATTGGTAGCTTTGGTAGCGGAATCAATGAGTTGGATCTTGCTTCAGGCAAACTAAGCAACATCTCACAACCAATACCTGAATATATTTTTGCTTTGAAGTTGGATTCCAAAGGCAGGCTTTGGATCGGCAGCCAAGACTGCATCTGTTACGATCCGAATACCCAAAAGCTTTGTAATCTTTCACTGGACAACCTTAAGAACAGTACAATAAATACCTTCTTCGAGCACCATGACGGGACAATGTATATCGGTACAAAAAACGGCTTGTTCATATATAACGAACACTCAAACTCATGCCGCCATTATCCTCTTGAGAATACCGGTAGCCCTGTACATGTCGTAGCAATTACAACAGACCGAGACAAAAATATATGGATGTCTACCAACCGGGGCATTATCCTGTTTAATCCACAAAAAGGAAGTGCTCACCGATTTTCTTGGTACGACATCCAAAAAGTCGGCGATTTTCACAACGGTGCACAAATGGCCCGGAAAGACGGGATAATCATCTTTGGAGGAGACAACGGAATCATTTCCTTCAATCCGTCGTCTATCGAAAAAGAAAAAGATGAATTTATGCTTATCCATTTTTGTTCGCTCTACATCAACGGAGAGCCGGTATCATTCGATGCCAGCTCCAAACATAACAAACTGAATGCGGCCATAAGTTACGCTACCCGTCTGAGGCTTCCTTATTATGAGAATTCGTTTGCCATCCGTTTTTCACCTTTCAATTATGCCGTGTCATCGCAACTACGCTACATGTACCAATTGAACGGCTATGAATCGAAATGGCATACAACCACGGCCGACAATCCACAAGCAGTTTACAATCAGGTGCCTCCCGGCAAATACAAGCTTGTCGTAAAGAGCTTCAAAGATGAAAAGGGAACAAGTACATCGGAGATAACCATGGACGTGATCATCGAAGCACCCTGGTACTGGTCACCATTCACAAAGTCGTTGTACGTTCTCATACTGGTGGTCATACTCTACTCTCAATATCGCGGATATATTGCAAGAGAAAAGAGCAAGAAACGTTTAAGAACAGTTATGGCAGAATATCTGCGTATCAAAGAAAACTATCAGAATCTGATACAAGCGAAAGAAACAACCACCAACAGTATTGTCAACACAAATAACAATGCGAACGACAAGCTCAAGGATAAAATTATGGCCGTCATATCACAACATTTCTCAGACTCGAAGTTTGGAGTCGAAGAATTAAGCCGCGAAACAGGAATGAGCCGTGTACATCTTTATCGCCGCACGAAAGAACTTTACAATTGCTCCCCTAACGACCTTATCAGATCGGTGAGAATGAAAAAAGCCGGACTTATGCTTATACAAGAGAACGTATCTATTTCGAATGTCTCTTTTGAAGTTGGATTTTCAGACCCGTCCTATTTTTCAACTGCGTTCAAGAAATATTTCGACATATCTCCCAAAGATTTTGTAAGCCGTTATCGGGACAACGAAGTGGAAGATACGATCAAGCAATTGTTTGAACTGTAATATCTTCAGATGGAAAAGAGACAAGAAGGAAATGCATCTATCTTATCTCCGCCAAAGCAGTCAGTGTCCGGTAAAAATAAGAGAATAGATGTAACTTGCGGATTATCCCAAATCCTATTTTCTTTTTACACACAGAGTCCTCAAGCAATTAAGAACTGACTATAAGCCATTTGCAACCCAATACACACTAAAATTTCAAACAAATAAGTGTATGCTAACATTATGAAGATTAGACCTCTATGGGAAGTTCGGGATTTATTAGAAAAAAGACATCAAGACGCCTTATTACGTATGTAAGCAAGCTCAAAAAAGAGTTCTGTAATTTTGATTTATCTGATTCAAGGCCTACCAAAGAAGTTCTGTAGATGAAAAGGTAAAAAGATAAATCCTTTTGCGTTCCCCCCAATAAAAAAAGGGGAGCTTTTTCCTAACGGAAAAAATTCATCCGACACCTTGAAATATAAAGGAAAGTCTGCCGGAATTTTAATATCGCTCAAACCGGAAATAAATAATTTCCGGTTTGAGCGACAAAGACAAAGTTTCAACAACCAGTTATTCAAAAGAATCAGCTGAATGGTATTATTAGAATACTGTTGTTCTATTTTTCAGAAATAGTATCAATAATATGGAAGTAATCGAAATCAACATATCCTCCCGGATTTTTCGAGGAATAGTTATACAATCCAAAACGATACCCCATAAAATGTTCCATCAGTGTATATTCCATTTTAAGCGGACCGCCAATCACTTTCCAGGTTTTACCGTCAAGGCTGTAAAAAAATCTAGCCACATCCATTTTATTCCTAAAATCACATTCTATTTTCAGGAAAACCACATTCTGAGATAATTTAACACTCTCCAATTCCGTCGGGTTGTCGGTTTTATTACTCACCATGTAAACGCATTTGGTTCCATTTTGTACTTTTACGCCCACCAAACCGAACTTGCGCTGCAATGCACATAAGCCTGCATAGTCACCTTCTTTTAAGTTTGTAACATCCACTTTGGTTATGCCAGAACATACGGGGCCAAAAGTACGTTGAGTCAGCGTGTTTCTTGCTTTCAAGAACAAAGTATCTATTCTGTTTGTCTTAAGTCGTAGAAAGCCTTTACGTTCTGTAACCGACCAAAGTGAATTATCCGGATTGTGATTCCACTGCCAAACCAATGGTAAAGCAGCCTCCCCTTTCTTTCGGTCAAATTCATCGTTGTTTACAATAAAAGGAATGACCCCTTTGCTGGCGGGAAGATCAAGCACTGTCGGAGCTTTTCCATTTACTCCGAAAACCGGCCAGCTATCTTCCCACTGAACAGGTACGAGATATGGAATACGGCCTACTGCTCCACAATCCTGAAACAAATAAGAAAACCAACGTCCATCAGGCGTATCAATAAGACCTCCTTGAGCCAACCCCTTATCTTTGAGTGCCACTTTTCCCTCCCAAGGGCCGTTTAAGTTATCGGCCCGATGTAAAACGACAGTACGCATGCTTCCATTTCCACTCGGCCAGGTTATGTTTAGGAGATAATATTTCCCTTTCACTTTAAACAATTGGGATCCCTCGGCTCCCAGCCCCCCATTTCCGGAAGGAGCGCTGGCATTTTCGATAAGGACACGATTGGTCTCCGGCTTCACACCTGTCATATCCTTGTTTAATTCGACAATACTTAATTTACCATTTCCATAAATCAGGTAGTTGCGTCCATCTTCATCCAAAAACAGGTTGCAGTCATGATAAGCCGGCTTGAAAGAAACAGACTTCCACGGTCCTTTTTCAATATCCCTGGTTGTATAGATGTATGTTTTATCGGTGGTTTGAGCAAAAGTTGTTACATAGAACAAGCCTTTGTGATAACGAATTGTACTAGCCCACGATCCTTTGCCATACGTACTTTTGCCATTGACCAAATTCAGTGCGTCTACATTGGCCAGTGTATCGTAAGCATAATTGATTATTTTCCAGTTAACCAAATCTTTCGATTTCATAATAGGCACACCCGGACTCATGTGCATAGTGGTACTGCTCATATAATAAGCATCGCCGACACGAATCATCGACATATCAGGCACATCGGAGTAAATCAACGGATTTGTAAAAGAGGATTCCACGACTCGTTGTTTAGTGACAGGCTTTTTTATCACTTTACTTTTTTGCGCATCAACTTTAGCTCCTCCCAAAAC
Organism: Dysgonamonadaceae bacterium; assembly: GCA_047605645.1. Classification (GTDB taxonomy): domain Bacteria; phylum Bacteroidota; class Bacteroidia; order Bacteroidales; family Dysgonomonadaceae; genus UBA1309. The sequence continues at coordinate 36,556 of JASGFJ010000009.1, forward strand.
AAAAAGAAGTAAGAAGAGCAGAATAGATTGTTTTTTCATAGTTTAACCAATAATTTTTAATGTATTTCAAATACATATTTCTCTGCATATCATCAAAAGGTACTGATATGGTTTTTCTTAATTATCTTTCTTCAGTTGTATAAGAATAATGCAATGAATTATAGAGAATTCAATGAATTTCAAGACATTCCTTGTGATATACTCCTCCCTACATTATTTTCATTATCTACACTTGTAAACTCAAGAAATAATGAACAAACTGTTTTATATTTATTTCCGCATTATCCAATTTATTAACAGCATCTTATCATCTGGTTTTAATTCTTATAACCGTCAGAGACATCGCCGGAGTTGAATATTCAAAGTGTTTACTCACCTTGAATGTCGATTTAGAAGGAACGATCTTCTGAGAGTCGGCAAATGTATTTTCATCATCACCATTCCCCGACAATACCGTTTTTTCGGCCTGCGGCAGCATTTTCTTAAATCCTTCCAAATGCACATTCATCGTTCCGGGCGTTGTTCCGAAATTCACCAGTTTTAGAATAATATCGCCGGTCTTACTATCTTTCACACAAGAGGCAGCTAAAGTATTGTCCTGTTCATCTTTCGATATCACATTGTCAAAATAAAAGTCCCCCTGATTGGATGAAAACATTTTTTGCACATAGTAATTGGGAGTAAGACAGATGTGAATGTTATCGAAAAATATCATATCGGTTTTCCACTGCGTAAAATTTCTTTTGGCAAGAAGTGGTGCGTACGATGCAAGCCTTACGATATCACCATTCCGTTCAAGACCTGTCATATAAGCAGCCTCAGCAAGAGCATTCGTCATCTTGTTGCCCCAGGAAGCATATTCGCCCAGATATACTTCACTCGATTTTCGGTCGTAAAAATCGTATCGTTTTTGATTTGATATAAACCAGTTGGGTTCAGTATAATAATGTTCATCCACAATTGGTATATTTAGTTTTCTTGCCAGTTTCCAACCTTTCTCAAAATCTTCACCCTGGGAGGAAGGCCCTACTGTACCAATAACGGTAATTTCCGGATGTTTTTCTTTCATAACATTGAAAATCATAGCAAAGCGTTCCTCAAACTCAGGCGTAATTTTGTCTTCATTGCCAATACCAATATATTGCAGATGAAATGGGGCCGGATGCCCTGCCGCAGCTCGTTTAGCTCCCCATGTGGAAGTTACAGATCCATTCGCCCATTCAACGAGATCCAGTACTTCCTGAATATACTCCGGCATCTCTTCAAGTGGGAGCGCACGTTGTCCGGCACCGCCAATGCGATAAGCTCCTCCCGAATTCTGGCAACTGACAGCTGCAGGTATCACAGGTAGAGGCTTTGCTCCGATATCTTCGCAGAACTGAAAATATTCAAAATAACCCAGCCCCACCGTTTGGTGATACCCCCAGATATTGCGTTGCTCCAAGCGTTGTTCTACCGGACCTATCGTATTTTTCCAGCGATACATATTTCCCAATCCATCTCCATGTGCGAGACAGCCACCCGGAAAGCGGATAAATTTGGGTTTCATGTCGGCAAGTACTTGAGCCAGATCAGCCCGCAAGCCATTGGGTCTGTTTTTAAATGTTTTTTGAGGGAAAAGAGACACCACATCCAATGCAATCTTGCTTTCGCTAACAATAGAAAAGACCAGATTTGCAGAGTCGCAATTCTCGGTAGGGACAAGAGCGGTGGTATATTTTTTCCAATTACTGTCAGAAGTCGACAATCTACCTTCGGCAATCACTTTCCCTTTTGATGTTTGCAGTGTTACGATGATGGAAGCAGGAGTTTGGCTAAGCTGCCTGGCAAACATAGAAAAGTTGTATGTATCATTTGCTTTCACCACTATTCCGGCAAAACCGGGATTTTTTAATCCCACAGAGCCGCCCGGGCGGATATGCTCAACATCCAAAACAACATAATGAGGATTATTGGGATGAATGGGAGTTGAAGTTTCAACACTGATCCTCCCATAGGAGTACCCTGTTGAGAAATACTCCCAGAAAGATAAAGGATTCCAGTCTTTTTGTTCTGTAGGCGAATACTCAAATGACCTGTTCTGAATTAGTTCGGCATAGAGCCCTCCGTCAGCAGCATAATTAATGTCTTCAAAAAATAGTCCGAATAAATCAGAACTGATTTTTTTACCATCTTGTGCTGTCTTGGCAGTTAAGGTCATTGAAATCAAATACAATCCGAGCAATACTATATTGCTGATTTTTAGTTTCATTAGCTTCATTAAAAAATTAAATTGCTTTTGCTTTTTTTATCACACGATACGAATTAACTACATTAAATAAACCTATTTAAATATTCAATTTTACGTATCAAAAATCTATATCCAGATGATTAATCCACTTTAAATACTACCGATGTCGCATAAGGCATTTCCTGCGGGCAAGTAATAGCTAAACCATCTGCTTCCTGTTTCCAGTTCAACTTTCCGTTGTAGCCAAGCAGTTGTACCGATTTGACAGCTTTTCCCAGATAGTTAGCATCGGTACCAAGCGACTTGATCTTAACAGAAGAACCTGATGCAGGCACATTCATGCAGAAAGCATAAAGTGCTCCGTTTTTACCGACAGTGAAGCGAATATCCTGTGCATCAAACTTAAATTCGGCGTGTTTACGCTGCAAAGCACCTCCAGGCAACATTTTAAGTTTACCATCCACAATCTCTCCTTCACCGGGAATTTTCCAGGCATGACTTCCATACACAGCTTCTCCGTTGCGCTTCATCCAAACACCAAGTTCTTTTAGCATTTTAACACATTCATCTTCTAATGAACCATCGGGGCGTATGGGGATAGACAATGCAGCATTTCCGTCGCGAGCTATCACTTCAATAATATAGCGTATCATCATCCCTGAATTGTACGTAAAATTAGGAGCATAAAACCAATCCCCGATGGGAGCTTCGCCAATCCAAGGCTGGTCTGTTTTAATAGAAGCCGGAATTCCAAATTCTTCCGTATTTACAGTTCCATTCGTTTTATGCCGGAATTTAACAATACTAAAGGTATTCACCTGCCCACGGCTCTTAAGAGTACGGTTATAAAAATCAGCCATTACCAGCGGCATGGCATTGGTTTTGATTCCGGTTCCGGTACCGTCTCCGGTAAAAGGCCCCTGAGCTGTCCCGTCGGTATAAATAAAATCAGGCTGATAATGTTCTACCACATCCATCATGCGCAAAGCCCATTGGGTAGTATACCATTTGGCGTATTCAATATGATTTGCAAAAATACCTGCCGGTGGCGGAGACCAACCAGATGCCGCAGCTTTAGCCACTCCTTTGTATTCGCGTAAATCAATTCCATAAAGCAAACGCGGATCGTATCCTTCCCACCATTTGCCTTTTCCGTCGGCAAGAGTAAGATGTCCATCGTAAGGAACTCCTTTTTTATCCCCCTCGGCATCGCTTCCAAAAGCTGTTTGCCACCACCACCAGGTGTATTCATGATGGAAAGTTACTCCAAAATGCATGCCACTGGCCCGGCAAGCCTTAGCCCACTCACCTATTAAGTCGCGTTTGGGCCCGATGTTAACCGAGTTCCATGGTTGATAACGGGAATCCCACATATCGAAGTTATCATGATGCACTCCCTGAATCATTAAAAAACGTGCGCCCGACTCCTCGTATAATTTTGTTAAAGCAGCCGGATCAAGTTTGGACGGATTCCAGTTTTTAAGAACATCTTTGTATCCGACTTCCGAAGGATGCCCAAAGCGTTTAAGATGATTCTTGTAAGCTAAGTGCCCCTGCTTGTATAGGTTGCGGGCATACCAATCACCACTTTCTCCAGCCGATTGCGGTCCAAAATGTACCCAAATACCGAATTTTGCTTCACGCAACCATGCGGGATCACCCGGATAATTTTTCTCAATAGACTCCCAGTTGGGTTCAAAAGGGCCTGGACTAACAGGTATATCCAGCTTTATCTCAGGAAAAGTCTCTGAATCGTTCATCGGCACTGTATCGATTCCAATTGGTCTCTGAACAGCAGGCATTGCAGGAAGTTTATCCGGAAGTGTAGACTTTCTGCTGACTTTAGTTTTCTGTGCATTGACATTCAGGGCCAATGCACCGATTAACATCACAATTCCAATTTTCATTCTCATGATTCATTTATTAGAGTTTATAGTATATATATAATTATCAATGTTCGGCGAAACAACCCGCTTCTTTATATAGTATATATCAACTATGCGACGAAACAAAAATCATTTTAAAACTAGCTGGTAATACTTAAGCTCAATGCTGATTGCGTACAATACCTAAGCGATTCAGATATAGATGATTGCTATTTTTCTATCTTATCGCAGAAGGCTCGAGATACTTTCTTCTCAATCCCCCTCAATCAATTCCTCCTCGTTGGGTAATCATCTCCGGATCACCACAAGTCAGCGTGAGAATATGAGCAGGATGCACTTTTTTTACCAGGAAACGGGCAGTTGTCACAACACTGTTTTACAATACCCGATCCTTCTAGGAGTCGGAGTATGCTTTATGATCGTTTTGTGATACAACCGCAGGACTTCCATCGACCGAAATACCATACCGTGTGCTTTTGCCTTTGTAGAGCGCCCAGAATGGCAAACTGTAGACATGAACAGTAACCGAATCAAATGTAACGCCTTTAAATTCATCTTCCACGCATGTGCCATCCAGATTTTCAGGGTCAACAGCTTGTTCAGTTGCTTCTCCTAACTGCAGTGCACACCAGTCATAACCAACACCATCCATCCTTCGGGTACTCCATACACCTCCGTATGATGTTTACGCTCGTTGGTATTTTTACCATATATATTACGCGGATCCCATTCGTTGGCATAAGCCGATACCGCAAAAACACTCCAATGAAAGTAAATACCGAATTTGGCATCTTTAAACCACTCGGGAACAGGTTTTGCTTTTTCAAGCGATTCGAATGTCGGTTGGAATGATGGTTCCTGTGCCTGGACCAGGATGTTGCTGGTTAAAATAACAATGAGCAAAACAAAAACCTTTAAGTGCTTCATGATAGATTAGATATAAGAAGATTTACACATGCAAAAGTAATCGTATAAACAGGTAACCACCTCTCGAATTTGGATATTTCATTCTAAATTTTAGATATAAATTCAATAAAATAAAGATGCTCCTACGAATTAGAGATATCTGTATTGAGGGTTGGCAGAGCTTCATTGGGCTAGTACTTCTTATTGAATAGAGAAGCACAATAGCAGATTTATTACAACGAGTAAAAAATTCGGCGAATTATCCCTTTTTTCAAAGAGTGTATTATCTTATACTTTGCTAAAAAAAGGATTAAAACTCCGTCGGTGATTTTCCAAAATGTTTTTTAAAAACGACTCCAAAATAACTACTGCTGGAGAATCCGCAAAGTTCACTTATCTCTGTAATAGTATATGTATGTGCCTTCAGTAATTCAGCTGCATAGTTTAAGCGAAATGCTTTGATCATGTCTAAAGGCGACTGCCCTGTTAAAGATTTCAATTTCTTGTATAGAAGCGAAGTACTGACATTCATTGCCGAGGCAAATTCAATTTTCCCGAAATCAGGATTACTTAAATTCAACTGAATCACTTCCACCGCCTTTTTTATAAACTGGTCGTTAAGTTCGTTTGAGAATATCGGCAGTTCATCTTCTGATTGAGAAGTAAATTTCAAAGCTTTATCCCGTACAATCTCTCTGTTTTTGACAATCGACTTTATTCTTTGAGATAAAATTTTCATGTCAAATGGCTTCGTGATGTAATCATCGGCTCCCAGCCCCAGTCCCTTTAACTGAGCTGATTTTCCCGATAGGGCAGTGAGTAGAATTACCGGAATATGCGATGTTTCAAATGTCGATTTTATTCGTTTGCAGAGCTCTAATCCATCCATGCCCGGCATCATCACATCGGAGATTACTAAATGGGGAGCTTCCTTCAGAATCTGATTCCAGGCTTGCCCTCCATCCGTTGCAACAGAAATTTTGTATTGCTCCTGAAACGAATGTTTCAGGAAATCCTGTAGTTCATCATTATCTTCAACAATCAGTATATGCGTCTTATTCTTGTGGAAATATTCATTCTCCGGCATACACACAACCTCATTTTTATTGGGTGTATCTGCTAACTTTATTTCATGTCCTTGTTCTGAATGACGTGGAATTACAATTTCGAATACGGATCCTTCATTTTCTTTACTGAAAAACTCAACCTTTCCTTTATGCATGGATACATATTTCCGGACTAATAACAATCCGATCCCGGAACCTATCACTTTTGAGTTGATAGCATTATCTCCTCTGTAGAACTCCCGAAACAATTTCTTTTGATCATTAGCAGAAATACCTAATCCGTAATCTTTTACAACCAATCGCCACTGATTATCCCCACCATTCAGATGAATATCAATTTGACTGTCTGCATGAGAATATTTAATAGCATTTAAAACGAGGTTGTCTATAATTCTTTCAATTTTTATTTCATCAATATCTGAGTAATAAACCTCTGTATTTTTAGTAAAGATTAATTCTATATTTTTTTTAGAAGCTGATGCTCTGTGCATTTGAATCCTTTGGAAAACAATTTCCACCAAATCGTTCACGGTAAGGATAAGTTGTTCTTTCTCGTTATCTGCTTTTTGGAAATCAAGTAACTGATTGGTTATTTGCAATAATTTCTCCGATTGCCTCCATGTTATGTTTAAAAAGTAACGTGATTTACCCGTTAATTCCGGAGCTTTATTGAGTTCTTCAATGGGTGCTGTGATGAGAGTCAGGGCTGTACGTATATCGTGGGCAGTGTTTGCAAAGAAATTAATCTTATCATCTGCATGTTGTTGCTTCAATTGATTGACATAATACCTGAAAGAGATATAAATAACGTATGCTATCGTCAAGAAAACAAGCAAATAAAACCACCAGGTAGCCCAAAACGGAAGAGCAACCTGTATATTGATCAAACGTTCATCTATGATTTTTGTAAACGAATTATCATACATCCTGATTTTAAGTTGAAACCTGCCTCCGGGAATATTTGAATAATTGATCATTCTATTCCTGGATGGAGTATTCCAATCTTTATCAATTCCCTCCATTTTCCAGGATATTTTTGACTGTGCGGAGTTAATAGCCATTGGAAGCACCTCTATTGTCAATACGTTTTGGTTGTAATCCAAGGATATATCCCTTTTCTTATCCACTAAAGTCCCATTTAATAATTTAGGGTATTCCCGTATCGATTTACCGGCAATATAAATATCCTGAATATATATTCGTCCATTCAATTGATCTTGATGTAATGTTTTAGGATTAAACATATAAGCACCTTTGTTGGTACCCCATATCAAACTTCCATTTTTTAATTTCAAACAAGCATTGGCATTGAACGATGTATTTGCCAGCGAAAGGACAGACGAATAGCTATATATTTTATTGTCTGCGAGGTTATATTTGCAAAGCCCATTCTCTGTTCCCAACCACAAAAAAACATTATCGTAAAGAATACTGTTTACATAGTTTGAAAGGAGTCCGGATTCTGTGGTAATTTTTTTTACAGTCTTTTTCTTGTAATTATAACAAATCAAACCATTACCATTGGTTGCAATCCAGATATTATCTCCAATCATGACAGCATCTTGTGCGAAGTATTCTCCCCAATAATCAGTTTTACCACTCCGTTTGTCCATGCAAATGAGACCATACGTGCAGAAAATAAGTATTTTATCAGAAGAAAGTTCCATAAAAAACCGAACGGGTTGAGACTTATACGCTCTGTAGCTTGCATCTTTCGCAAAATAACACATCACATCCTGTAATCCACCAATCCAAAGATTATTATCCCGATCCTTAAATATATCATAAATAAACTTTCCATTCGGGTTCATATTTTCTTTTGGGTAGTAGTGAATTAATTCTTTTCCTGTATTCCTATCTAAAACATAATATCCTGAAGAATACGTCCCCGCCCAAATACGTCCCTGACTGTCTTCACAAAGTGACAGAAAAACCTGTGCCTGTTCTTTGCTGTTCTGAAAGTACGTATTCCACTTATTTGATGCGACTCTCCAACGACTGATACCATTATTGGTAGCAAACCAGATATCACCTTGAGAGTCTTCCAGAATTTTATTTACATTATTGTTTATTAACGAATTACCATCATTAACACTGTGAGCCAGATGGACAATAGATGAAAAATTCTGCTCGCAAAAAGATAAACCGCCACTGTAGGTTGCCACCCATATTCTTTTTTGATTATCGCAATAGATATCATGAACCCCATCTCCATTTATGGAATAAGGATTATTGTCGTCCGCTTTATTTATCTTCAATACCCTGCTCCCATCTTCCGATACGTTCCACATACCCTGTCCATCAATACCTATCAATAACGATGCATCGTAATTTTTTCTAATTGCCAGAATGGGTTGGCTGGGGAAACCTTTAATGGGTAATTTAGATAATCGTCTGCAGTTTAAATCAAAATAGAACAAGCCGTTAGAGAAAGTTCCAATCCATAAACGCTCATGCCGTTTATCATAAAGAAGGGTGGTGATATAAATATTGTTTTTAACCGGACAAATAGACTCAGACTTTAATCTGTCTTTATCTAAAACGGAAATGCCTTTGGTCGTTGCAATAAATAGCCGGGTATGGGATTTCGCTTCAATGGAGTTAATAATATTTGATTCAAGGTGAAGTTTTGTCAGTTTATTCTTTTGGTAAACATATAAACCTCTATTGGTTGATATCCATAAGGTTTTAGTATCGTCGGCCAAAATCCGAGTTACACCGATATAATTGTCTTTCAACAATTTTCTTAAATCAATGAATGAATGAAAACGGTCAAACAGTTCGTCATACAAAAATATCTGCCCGTTGTTTGTATAAGCAAACAATAAAGGATATGTATAAGTCAGATTCAATGAAATATAGTTTGTCGTAACATTCGGGAGCTGGTAGGTTTTATAGTTTCCTTCCGCAAATCTCATCACTCCATTCTTGGAAGAAGACCAAATGAACCCATTTATATCCTGACATACGGAATATGTTTCCCGCATAGAGATATTATACAGATTGTTTATATTATAGAACTTTAGATCGATAGAATATACATTGAAAATTGAAATAAATAGGCATATAGATAAAAGCTTACTTTTCATCACACGATCTGTTTGAATGGCTTCTTAGGCGAATTAGATTGGGAAGATCAATATTTTCATTGACTGCAAAGTTAAAAAAAACTTTCACGGTTATTTATTTCCACGGTATATCTTATGCATAAAATATCAACAGATATTTTTTCATTTTCCAGACTCTTACCTGAAGTAGCCTCATGCCTTATATATTCGGGGGTAGCACCAGCTGAGTTTTGAAATTTCTACCCATATCTATTCCCTTTATCGGAGCCCAATTTTCTCTTCTCCTCTAACAGATAGCATTGAATTCCTTAGAAAGCACGGAACTGCTTTATATTTCAGGGAAGCATTTCGGTTTATTCCCTTCCTTTGCTTCTTCATTTTCATCATTGCTTGTATTTAGGTTCCAGAAGCAATAAAGACCTCCCTTTTTATTAAAATAGTGCAGAGACATTGAGAATACTGTTAATCCGTCAAAACAGCTATCAATTAAAAAATCCTGACAGGCTGAAATAGCCAGCCAGGATTACTTATGTTTAACTTTTCGTTGTTTATGCTTCACAGCATCAATAGGGAAAATCAAAAGGTGAACCGACAGCCTTATTATTTAAAGAAGGCATGTCCAATTCCATTAATCGTCCATGTTTCACAACATAAAGATTAAAAAAAATAAAAAGTTAAGCACCTCTTTATGAAGACTCGTAAGTCTATATATAAAGATATTTTAAATTCATTTTTCATTATGAGACCGACTGTAATTGCTATTCTCCGAATTTTGAAGAATGCGTTGATTTACCAAAGATTTGAGTCGTACTAATATAAAAAAGCTTGCACATTTAAGGTTTGAAGAAAGTAAAATTCCCGCGAATAACTACCTTGCTTTTATTTAAAGAACAAAAATCATAGTTGTTAGTTCCTAAAGCGCCATAAGCAGCACCTAGACTATTCGAGCCAACAATACGGAAGTGAGTGGCATCATAAGGAATTATTTGTGAGAAAAACGATAGACGATTATTACCATCGTTGTCAGACCAAACTACATGCTTAACTGACAATAAACTGTATCGTGTTGAATTCGTTTCATAATCAGTAGCTCCATAAGTTACAGAACCCGTAAAAGGAATTTGTCTGGTAAGGTCAAATTGATACCCTCCTGGCAATTGAAACAAATAATCACTTGCTCCTTGCCCTGCAGTTCCCGCACTGGTCTGAACATATTCAAAATAAATTTCCACCTCTTTGTTCCCTAATTCCCGATAATTAATATAATCTAATGGTCTTGTCGTTCCTTTTGTAGGCTGGGTGGCTCCTATTGATGTGATTACTAAATTTCCTCCTCCGGTGAATTGAGGCATAGTTCCTGTTAGGGCGACTACGTCTCCATTGGCATCAACTCCTAAAGGCGTACCGGAGGTTGTAGTTGATGTAGTATTTAATTTGGTAAATCTCAATCCTGATGAACTAGCAATCCCACTATTAACTTCCAGCGTATTTCCGGGAGCAGTGGTATTGATACCGATATTCCCTGCCGGGGTCGAAATAGTCCCCGTCATACCTGTTCCGAAAATAGTATTACCTATATTCATTTGGTTGCTATTAGCATTAGTCGGAACATCTGTCGTATTTGCACCAATCGTAAGATTGTTTGCTCCTGTTACATTGAAGCCGCTTCTGTAACCAATGCCTGTGTTGTTGTTTGTAGTTGATACTTTGTTTAATGCTTGTGAGCCTATTGCTAAATTATAAGAGCCTGTACTGATATTTTGTAGAGACTGATTTCCTACTCCCACGTTCTCATTACCAGAGGAAAGTGTTTGCATTGAATTATTGCCTACTATCATATTATTTATACCTGATGTGGCGTTCAAGGCTACGCCCCAACCAAGGGCAACATTACCCGTACCAGAGGTGGTTTGTAATCCGTTTCCTACCACAACATTCCACCCTCCCGTAGCGTTCAACAGCGCACCTTCACCTATAGCTACACTGTTATACCCTGTACCAGCTCCCAACGCTTGATAACCAAATGCAGTATTTCTCATCCCAATTGTTGTTGTTGGCAAACTACCTACTCCAAAAGCTGTACTCTTTTTGGCGTCACTTAACCAGCCAGCTTGTACATTATTACGCTTAAATACCAAATCCTGGTCATCGGTTGTGCCTAAAAAATCACTACCTGGAGTAGTACTAGTATTACCTGTCAGTAGCCAAGAGTTAGAATCAGAACTGGATATTTTTACCCATTTGGTACCGTTACTATAATAAAAACCTGGTGTAACATCATTGACTGTGGCGGTGTTATATACCACCATACCTTTCTCATACACAGTCATGGGAGCAGAGCTTATAGTTGATGTCAATGCCATCCGTGGCAATAAAAGTCCTTTGGAAGAGGTACTATCGGCATTCTCTCTTAAATCCAATAATGCATTTGAATTGGGTTTGTAATTCGACCCAATGGTTACTTGTGCATGGATGTTTGTCACACCTAGAAGACAAAGCATCAGGAATAAAATTTGTGTAAATCGTTTCATATTGTCGCTTTTTAGTAATTTATTATTTAAATATCAATCCTTTATAAATTTGACGGTGGCATTGCGTTTGCCGTCTACTCTTCCGATATATACCCCCGGAGTCAGGTTCACGACGTCGGTGCTTTGTGTCGGAGTGTCCGTAATAGTAGTTTGAAGAAGCATGCGTCCCTGCATATCTAAAACAGACAGTTTCGAATTAACATCTGCATCCGTAAGATTCATTACCTTTAGTAAATTGTCTTTATACCTGATTGTTATGTTTGCCTGATTATCAGATTCAACACCAAGGGTAGACTTGTAAAAATGTACAACAAAGCGACTCTCGCTGTCATTGGGAGTGGCTGTAAAATCATATTGCTCACCTTCAGCCAGTTGAGTAAGAGTACCATTCAATTTATCTTCCAACCAAAGACCCTCTGCATTCACTTGCTTAAACGATCTCAACTTCAAAATAAAATTGGTTGAAACTGTTTTCACATGAAAGTCCATATGAACAGGCGTATTCACATCATGCACCACATTGGCTGACATCCGGGTTTGGTCGGAGGATAACGTATACAGCCCGAACACATCATAGCCTTGTTTGACACCATCATAGCTATCAGTAGCATTTGACGCTAAATCATAGGCCGTTATGCTTGCCAAATCATAAATATTTTTGTTAGAAGTCAAAGTGACCATAAACTCTGCCTGGTCGGAAACCGTTCCTGTACTTTTTAAAGAACGGCTCAATACGTTCTTGGTCATATTGGTTGAAGTCAATCCATGAGTCAGCATCTCTTTTGTAATGGCAAAAGCGCTCGTACCGGCAGGAGATGCCTTCAACATAAAGATATTCATGGACGGGATTTCCGTTAATCCCGACACTGAGCTCGGATTCAGGCTCGGGTTAGCATAATTGTATCCCACAAAGGAGGTACTTCCGGCAGGAAAAAGATATATTTTTCCGTCGAAATTAGCCGAGCTACTTTGCAGGGCTGACGCCAGTTTACTTATACTAATAGAAGATGTATACGAATTCCCATAGACTTTTTGTGTTTCAGTTGTTGAAAAGTTTTTCGAAATTAAATCATCAGCAAACATTTGTTCTTGCATAGATGCATATTGATATATCTGACCATTAAAATCCAATTTGACCAAGGTTTTATTTATATTTTGCCCGGTAACTTTTTTGAGTGCTCCATTTTGCAGCGCATCTTCATATTTCATCGATTTGTCCCGTATTCTGACGTAGTTTGCCACTCCCGGCACAAAAACATCATCCAGATTCGACACATAGCTTGTTTTCGTATCGGGATTCAGATCATCGATGCTACTCACCCAGTTACCCGCAAAATATCCGGTAATCTGTGTGTTATTGAAAGGTGTAGCAAAGCCAAAAACAGGCGTATTGACTCCCACTGCCAGTGAATCGAGATATGGCCCAAGGTCACGTTCAACAATGACAGCTCCGGCATCAACCAACTTGGAAGAGCTTCCCGATGATGTAATTCGCAAAGACACTCCATAGTCATACAGCTCCCCATTTGAAGTAAAAGATTCAGAAGCAAGGCGGATTTTTCCGTCATATCCCGACGTTCGTTTTATGGATAAAGCATCCATTCCCATCCGGGTAGGAAGATCGATTTCATCATTTGTTTCAATCACCAAATGAGGAAATGCAATGTATTTCTCAGCCCGATTGAAAGTTCGATTTAGAGAATCGGTAGAAATATAACGTATTCCACTATTGGTTGATCCGGAAAATACAATCTTTCCCTTGCCGCTACCAAAACGATTAGCATCTATTTTAAAAACATGAGAGGAAGCATCATGAACAAAATCTCCGGTAATGACACTTGTTCCATTTTGAATAATACTGCACGAATCACGCATTAATACCCCTCCCTTTATATACATCCCCGAATTAGAGGAAATACTGTCAACATACATCTTGCCTGTGTTTACCAATTTTATTGGAGATTGCCATGATTCTTGAGCAACACTGAGCACAGGCCAAAGACAGAAAATGAAAAAAAACATTTTTATTTTCATACGATTTATCTTTGTTTGTGTTTATAAATTATTGATTATTTCTTTTTAATCCGTACACAACGAACCGGCATAGCGCACGTTTGATACGGGCTTGCCTTTCCAAAGTTTGTGTTAGTCAGCATTAAAGCGAATGCTTTTCCCGAACTATGATAAACCGAACCGGTCCAATACCAGGCGCTTTTCCCGGCAACATAACTTGTCCCTGTTTCACTATCTCCATCCGTACCACGCATTCCTGAAGCAGGGAAAAAAGCCCCGAGTTTTGTACCTCCATTCGTCAGAGTGCTGGTTCCATCCTCATTTACCGTAGAAGCAGCATTTGCCCATGTCGCGCCGATTTTGTTCCAACCATACGTATTCACACTCCCCCAAGTTTGAGCAGCCGCATAAGAATCATACATGATCTCTGAAGCCGTAGGCATCCGCCAGGTATAAGTTGAACCTACATAAGGAGCAAAACCATTATCTGCTAGAAAACGACAGATATCACCAATACCGGTAGAATAATTATCCGTTGTGTTGGCATAAATGTAATTAACCGGCATGTTTACATAATCATTACTTGACGAAGTACCTGAAATAGAGAGATACGGAATATTATCCCAGGAAGAAGTCGTTGTTTTGCTCCAGGAGGTTCCTGATGTCGGTTTATAAAGTGTTGTGATAGAAGAGAAAGTATTTTCTGAACCACCAACAGGCGATATTCCCCAAAGCGATCCCCACTTAAATAATAATCCCTGATAAGATTCATGAGTGGTAACCCCTTTGTTCTCGAATGTCGGATTGGTACCGTTCCAATAAATATTGCTTCCTGCAAAGGACGTGCGCGCAAGTGTTACATTTACGGTATATCTTATGCCTCGTTCCAACTGTCTGTTAAAATAGGCCGTCAGCCCTGTCCAAGTGGTATCGGCAAAAGCAATAGAAAAAATATGTACATAAAAATTATTATTACTCTCATTGACAGCATTCCCATTAGCCAGGGAATCAGGAACATAAACCGTTCGTGAAGTATCAGTAACTGCGACTCCAACATTCGGATAATTTAGCTTCCATCCATAATTGGCAGTATACGTCCCTGAGCCATTTGAAAGACCACCATCGGTACCTATAGTTACAGTTTTGTAACTTCCATTAAAATCAGCATTCAGAGAATTTATCTGAATACCATCCACTGAGGCATCAAATTTCAATGCGACCCTTGCCAATGATTGTTTAAGGATTATACTGCTCAGAGTTCTGTCTGAGGCGGTAATCGTTTTTGTAACTTTCGCAAACAGAAAATCGTTTTTTCCAAGCGATATATTCTCAAAAGGAGGAATAGTATCGGAGGGTACACTATCTGTAGAATTGTAAGAAACAAAGTAGAAATCGTAAGTTTGATTCACCGGGACATGGAAATTTGGAATCGAATCAGCACCTCCAACAGTAAAATCCCCCTTAGATACATAATCCGTTGTCCCTGTTTTCACAGCTATCACCCGAATTTTTGTTCCCGTTGAAAAGCTCTTGATGGCTTTTGTGGATGTGGAAGCTTCGGTTTCAAGTGTTGCAACCAGACTCACCTCATCATTTAATGGATGTACATACGTATCCAGAATCGTGGAGCCTTCGATATTGGCGCTTTTCTGAAGCGAGCTTTCTGTGTCCTGATAACCATTCACCAAAACTCGAAGAGAAACATTTCCTCCCGTTTGTTCAGTATTTTTAGGTTGTTCATTATCTTCAGAGCAGGCCGAGATTCCGATCATCAAGACCGTTGACAAAAGAAGCATAAAGAACAAATTGGCTTGTGTAGTCATTTTTTGCATCATAAATATTTGTATTTTTAATCCTTGTTGTAATCTTCGCATAAATCAAGATTGATCAATACAAGGGAAACCTATTTTTTTAATAGAGTTCAATATCACCGTCACTATCTATTTGTCCATCCACATATTCTTCGTAATTAATAGAGTCCACTTTCGGATTGACCGAAGCAGTTGTTATACCCTTTTCCAACTCGACGTAGATAATATTAATCACTGGAGATTGATAAGGCATCTTTGTACCGACATTTTTCGCCATATCGCCTAATGAGCAGATTTCTTCCGAAAGATTATAAGAGGTAATAATTAGATCTTCAGTTTCTTTTTTTTTGTGTTTCATAATTGTAAAAATTTGAATTAATGTTCTTGATTGATATGCATCGCCGCTGATGAAATTATTCCAAGGAATAAAAAAAGCCCTGCTCTCCATTAGTGAAATATGGAAGCACGACTTCTTTGGTAACAAAACGCGCAAAGTTCTTTCCGAAATAAAAATATTCCGGAGATGTTTGGCTGTTATAAAAATTTTATTTTCTTGACGCGGACGGGCGCTATGCGCGAATTTTAATAATGCTAGGTGTTGTGTGTGTGTGTGTGTGTGTGTGTGTGTGTGTGTGTGTGTGTGTGTGTGTGTGTTAAGAAAATACTCCAAACGCACAAATTAAATGAGTTAAAAATCAAATCATTAACAAAAAAAAGTTCCTCCTCGTTTTCCTTCCAAAAACAGGCATAAATTTTAAGAAAATATGGAGAAAAAATCGCTTTCAATTCTTGCTTAAATTTGATGTTATCTAGTGTAAATTTTTCACAAATATACAACTCTTCCGGTGGGAAAAAAGACTAGCTTTTTCCTTAACCTACTTTTTAACACGTTTTAACTATATTAACTCTACTTGACAGTTCTGTTTATTTTTAAATAAATCACAGGCTATATCCTCCTGAGAATCTAAAACGCATTATTTACATCAAAAAACCGGGTCATATCAATTTAACTGATTCACTTATAGAAAAAATAGATATTACAGATTTAACATCGACCGAACTTCTTTGCCTGAAAAAAAGGAGTTGAGTATATTCAAAAAAAAAGAATAGCAGAGTAAATTAAAAAACATTCCGATAGTTTCTTCCAAAACGGCAGAAACCCGGGGAAACATGATTATTCTAGCTTATCATTTTCTCTCCCTGCTTCATCATTCACTGACTAATTCAGAAAAGCTTTTTGTAAGATAATCAGCTATGAATTAATAGCTAAAACATATCTTATATCCAGCTAGTTCTTTTAAAGAGCAAAAAAAAATATACATTGAAACATGATTGTAAGCAAAAACCCAAGGCACACCAACCGTTAAGAGGAAAGCCGATAACGACCTTCCTCTTTATATTAGTCCTACGAATTAGTTAAGTAGTTCTACAGAATTAGCTTCATATATTTAACCCGCCATACGATTTATTTTCAAAACATTACAGTTCTACCAACTTACTACTACTCATAAACATTCACTTATGAATGACTACCAATCAGGATTTTGCATTAAATATTGATTCAACGCCAATTGTCCGGATGAGCATTAGCAGTAAATAATCACATTTCGAATGAAAGCCCCATCCATTCCGATTCTCTTATTCAGCAAATCATCCAATAAAATAGACCCGGAAAGTTCATCTTTCAAATCCAGGTTTCTATGTTCAATTATTCATTCCATTCCGGCTGAGATAAAGCAGGATTAAGTGTAAGCTGGTCTTTAGGTATCGGTAAAAAATACCGCCGATCATTCCAAGGCAATGTGCCGTTGGTTATATCAGAAGACTTAGGATAACCGATAATAAATCCTTCCGAATCAATAAAAACATCTGTTCCTACTATCAATTTGGAAGCGTATTCCTTATATCCGCTTACCGGATTCACAGCCCCCTGCACACTGCCGTCATGCAGCTTTTTCATCTTCGCGTTAAAGTTCGTACCTCGCAACGGAACAGAGTATAATCCGCCGGCCTTCCATCTTATCAAATCCTCATATCTTCGGTCTTCAAACGCCATTTCGACACGTCTTTCGCGGCGTATTTCTCTTAACAAAGGAGTAATGGGAGTACTCAATTTTTCAGAATATATCTTATCCAGGCGAGGGTCAACGGGTTCTGAGCCGATAGTCAGTTTTGAAGCTGGGTAAGTCGTGAAATCAAATCCGGCTCTTTCTCGTAATCTATTTATCGTATTGTCTAGATCTGATTGATTTATAGTTCCCAGTTCACATTTTGCTTCGGCATAAATCAACAAGGCTTCTGCATATCTGAATTCAATCGCCACCTGAGCACTATTTGCAGCCAATTCTTGTTGCTCATAATTTCCCATCCAGTGTTTTATAACCCTATATCCGGTTTGTAACGCTCCCCCATAGGCTGTCAAAGGGTACGTGATCCCATTTTGTTTTATATCTGATGTTCCGTCGCTGCCGTATATGGTTTTATATTCGCCGGGCTTGCATATTGTCTGAGTCAGACGAGGATCTCTGTTATCCAGCTCTTCCATGATTCCGTTCCATCCTTTAAACAACGGGTTATACACATAATTTCCTTCCGAGCCCCCAATATAGATCGGGCGTCCGTCAATGCATAAATAATCGTCAACGAACCCTTTTGTTGCACACATCGAATACCAAACACTATTGGCATTCCAATACCTTTGGAAAGCTGTCCCATGAGAAAGAGTCGTGCTATATTCTTTTGCCAATATAATCTCCGGATTTTTTTGTCCTTCATTGTTCAGAAGCGTGAATAATTTCCAGTAAGGATTATTTACACCTGCCATCTCTTTGGTATACAAAGCATATCTTTTTCCGTCGATCAATGTTTGCGATGCTTTGACTGCTTCTTCAAGATAGAAATTTGCATTGGGCAGATTCAATTCGGTATGGTATTTCCTGAATGTTCCTTCAAATAAGCAGAAACGGGCTTTCAGAAACAAAGCCATATCCCGGGTTAAACGCCCTGTCGGCGCGGGAACGCTTTTATCCTCGAGCCACGTTACGGCAAAATTAAGACAATCCATGATCGAATCCACCACCATTGCTCTTGAATCTCTGGGCTTGTACAATTCTTCAGAGGTTTCGTTCAGGTCTTTAGTCAACCAAGGTACATCCCCGAAGTAGAGTACTTTTTTATAATAGTCCCATGCTTTAAAGAATTTGGCTTCGGCAGCACATGCATTCTTTTCCTCCTGAGTGATCTTTGCAACATGATAGTGAGTCAGGAAATAGTTCACCTTCCTCAATTCAGTCCATGTCCAACCGGTAGTGACCCCACTGGCCGGACGAATAAATTTTGACGTTAATCGGTCCAAAGGATTTACCCCTGACCTCATTCCATTATCGGTCCAGAAATCATTAAATCCCAGGTGACTATGCGTGTTTCCGAAAGGAGGATATGCAGGGCTTCCACTATCAAATCCGAGGCCATGACCTTTGATGTAGTCATTATACAAGGCATTTAATGCTATTTGTAAATGCTCTTTGGTTTTCCAGAACTGAGCATCTGTTATATCTGTTTCGGGAAGTCTTTCCATAAAATCGTCATTACATGAATATGAAAATGTAAGTAACAATAAGACAGCTAAATATAAAATATTCTTTTTCATACAATTAATTTTTTTACTGTTCGTAGAGACGTTGCATGCAACGTTTCTACAGATTTTATGATGAATTTGTTTTATGCATTAGAAACTCACTTGCACACCGATTGCCATGGATTTCATCTGCGGATAATTGGCTGAAATCAGTTCCGGATCAAATACACCGGGAATGTCTGTTATTTTGAATAGGTTATATGCAGCCACATTAAATCTCAGATGACTTATTTTCAATTTGGAAAGTGTGGAAGAAGGAACCGTATATCCCAATACGATTTGTTTCAACCGAATGTAAGAACCATCAAAAAGATAACCGGTTTGAACTCTCGTGTTTTGTGCTCGTGCTCCATACAAAGGATACTTTGCATTCGTTCGTTCGGGAGTCCATGAATTGTTGTAAACTTCCCAGTTTCCGGTTCCACTCAGATTTCCCCAGAACGTGGTATCGTCAATCCAAAGATCCCTCTTACCTATTCCGTTGAAGAACAAACTCAAATCAAAGCCTTTATAAGCAAAATTGGTTGTCAGACCGAAGACGTAGCGTGGCGTGTTGTTCCCGATAATTCTTTTATCTCCGCTATCGTCTGCTGTATTGGAACCATAATTTACAGTTCCGTCCCCGTCCAGATCTTTGTATAAAATGTCACCGGGATAATAGGTCAGATTCGAATTTTCAGGCATTTGTTTAAGGACTTTCACGTCTCCGTTCTTATCCATATAGGTGATTTCACCTTTGCTGTTAAAATCCTCTTTCTGAAGAATCCTGTCTGTTGTGTATCCCCATATTTCACCCCATTTCTTACCCTGGTAGAGTTTATTGTTATCATTAGCATCACTTAACAGTTTCGTATTGTTTCCATTGTATTTTGACAATTTACTCTGACTGTCTGATACGACTAATAGGACATCGTATCTGAGTCCACAGCTTAATTTGTCTTTCCACATCAAAGACAATTCCCAACCATTGGTATTCAAGACTCCCGAATTTTCATATGGAGCATCTGCCCCTAAAACCGAGGGCAGTGTTGCCCCTGGGGTCAACATATCTTTTGTTTTACGGTTATAAATATCAAAACTAGCATCCAGACGCCCCTGTAAGAGCGTAAAATCCAATCCTCCGTTAATTGTCACAGCGGTTTCCCATGTGTAGTTCTGACTAACCAGCTTTCCAGCATAAACACCAGGATACATCAGACCGGCGAAAACATAATCAGCTTGTGTGGCTTTGTCTAACAATTGCCTGAATCCATAAGCTGTGGCTCCATTCTGATTACCTATCGAGCCGTAAGAACCTCTTAACTTCAGATTATCCAACCACCCGCGGGTGGACTTCAGAAAGTCTTCTTCTGACACGCGCCATGCTGCCGAAAATGAAGGAAATAGCTTGAATCGGTCATTTTTTACAAACTTGGACGAGCCATCGTATCTTCCGTTCAATTCGAACAAATACCTGTCGCTGAAATTGTAGTTTATTCTACCGAATCCTCCTCTGACAGACCAGGATTCGCGACTCTCAACAATCGTCCTGTTGGGATTTGTCAACATATTGAAAATAGGTAATTCATCTATGGAAATTCCGTTCCCTGTCATATTCAGTTGATCTGTGAAATAAGCTTCCTGATTATATCCCAGTAAAGCCGACAACGTATGTTTTTCCCCTAATTTAACCATGTAGTCGGCATACAGGTTCATCGTGAATAATTCGTCTTTATTTCTGTCTTTTTCCAAATTACCCCGGTTAGAATTTGCATTAGAGGGAGTAAAACTATCCAATCCGATATAATACACAACCGGTCTCACCATGTTTGTTTCATAACTTGTCGGTTTGTAAATGAATTCTCCCTTCAGTTTAAATTCCGGAGTGATTTTAAATGTGGGATTCAAGCTGTACATCGACAAAGTTCTGTACGTTTTTCTATTGGCTCCCGAAGAATACCAAGACACAATATTGTCGGTAGGATACGATTGAGATAGATATTCATTAGGACCGATCCACAGCGGAATATTGATGTTACGTGCCGCTTCATTTCTCATGGCAGGCCAAAGCTCACCTTTGGTGTCGTTGCCGGATACGGGTTCTATATACCTGGATGTATTATAGGATGCCTTGACTCCAAGCTCGAACCAGTCTGTTATTTGTGCGTTCAGGTGGATAGAGCCATTAAATCTTCTCAGATTATCTTCCTGAATTTTATAAAAGCCCTCCTGGTTCTGGAATCCGAGAGATACGTTGTAGTTTATTTTGGCGGTTCCTCCCGAGATGCTCAGATTATGCTTAACCATAGGATTCCAGTCACTAACAGCTAATTCAAAAGGATTATAATTTCCCACCCATGTCAATTTTTTAGGGTCGTTGTTCAAAAAAAACCAAGAATTATCGACACTGGGATTGGCTATATGTTTTTGGATTGCAGCCAAAATCTGTTCATCGTCTGAGGAAATGCTTCCCCCCACTGTATAAACTTTCTGCATAACAGAAGCGTATTTCTGGGTATAAGCATCCAGCATATTCGGTTTGTGCGCAGGCGTATTCCATTGCATGTCAAACGAATAGTTTACACGAGCTTTTTCATTATTCTTCCCGGTTTTAGTTGTAACCAGAACAACTCCAAAAGCAGCCCGGGCACCATAGATAGCCGAAGCCGAAGCGTCTTTAATGACTGAAGTGTTTTCTATATCAGCAGGATTAAGCAGGTTTAATTGTTCTGAGGATACTTCTATACCATCTACCAAAATAAGCGGACTACTTTTCTTTACTTCAAAACCTTTTTTTGCATTGGTAGCATCCACTAAACCGACAGATGCTCCTCCTCGAATATTCAAATTCGGAGATTTTCCCGGCGACCCGCTTGCGATATCTATATTCAAGCCGGGGACTACACCTTGCAAGGCCTGCCCGATGTTGGTGACAGGTCTATTTTCAAAGGCATCGGAGGAAATGTTCGCCACTGCACCTGTTAGATTTACTTTCTTTTGCGTTTGGAATCCGACGACAACCACCTCATCCAAAAGTTCGGAATTTTCGATTAACGTTATAATCAGATTCCTTTGATTTCCAACGGCAATTTCTTTAGTAATATATCCAACAAAAGAGATTAACAATACTGTTTTGGAATCAGGAACACTTATTTTAAAATTTCCATTCAAATCGGTAGCAGTACCGCCTACATCACTTTTCTTGACAACAACTGTTGCACCGGTAATGGGTTCTTTATTCGAATCCAACACTTTTCCTTTAATGATTCTGTAATCTTGAGCAAAAGCAATACATGTCATGTTGAACAAGGCGAGAGTCAACAGCAACATCTTTACATACAAGCTTTGCTTTCTTTGTTTATTTTTCATAGGTTTTAATTTAAGTTAGTAAAAGGTTTAGTTGTATATCCACAAATACATATTATCAGGATTGTTACATAAATAAGGAAGTAGAAACAGCTACAGAACTGCGAACATTATCAAAAGAATAACACAAATTTAGATGACTTGCGACTTTCCGTTTTGCCTTAATTGCTTTTTGTTTTGCCTTAATTATTAATCAATAGAAATGGCTTCTTTTATTCTTTTCACTTTACTTCGATTCTCCTATTTTTGATTATTCTTTAAAATTATCAAAGGTTCAATCTTTATTGAAAAACAACTTATCAGAATGTACCACCAGTCCTTATCAACAACATGCTTCAGCCTCTAAAATACATGAATCTCTTTTATTTCTTTTTCGTGTTTATCAGCTCAACTGATGCCAGCACAGCCGATTACCAATTCAGGACGTTTTCGCCGGAAGGGGGCTTTTACTACGACGGGATTACGTCCATACTTCAAGACAAGGAAGGTTTCATCTGGATTTTGATGAATAATGACTTATTCAGATTTAATGGCTATGAATACAAAAGATTTTATCCTTACTTTAAGAATATCGATCCAACCCACAAAAAGCAATTCAATGGCATGACAACCGATTCAGCCGGGCAATTATTTATCGGTACATCAAACGGATTATTCAATTATAACCGAGCTACAGACAGCTTCTGCAAGTTGTTGAAAGAAAACATTTCTTTTCTCAAAACAAATGCCCGCAACGAGCTATGGTTGGTTCAATCCAATAAATTTGGGCAATATAAAAACAATCGACTCCAGGTGGCAACCTGTAACAAAACAGAAATAAACGATGTCAATGCTCTGGAAGACGATCAATCCAGCTTCTTTATTTCATCGGCCAATAACCGAATTTATCGATATAACTATGAATCACAGACTTTTCATCTATTCTACCAATTCCCCGATTCATATCAGATCCAAACAATTAAAATACATCGCAATAAACTGTGGGTGCTTGTTGCGGGTAAAGGCCTTATTAAAATCGACATTCCGACGGCGAATATAGAAGACCGGTTTTATTCGTTTAGTGAGACCGATAAAGACAGTGCATTGATAAGAACAATACTTATTGATAAAAATGAACTCATTTGGATAGCAACATTAAACGGAATATATATCGTTGACCCTCAAACAAAAAAGTATACACACTACCAACATTCCAAGACAGATCCTTACAGTTTACCCAATAATTCTGTTTGGACAATAACAGAAGACAGGCAGCGAAATATCTGGATAGGAACCTTTTCCGGAGGTTTATGTTACGTAAACCTGAATAAGAGAGACCGATTTAAGACATATACATCTACGAATATACCATTACATGCGAGCATGATAAGCGGGTTTGCAGAAAGTCACAATTTCATCTGGTTAGCAACAGAAGGAGGCGGATTGAATAGGATGAATAAGAAGACAGGAGCATTCACCGGTTATATGTCATACCCTAAAATATCCAACTCTTTATCCTCAAACAATATTAAATCAATCGTATTGGATGCGAAAGAGAATGTGTGGATATCGACATTCAGAGGAGGGTTGGATTATCTCGATACAAAAAACGGCCTCTTCAGGCATTTCAAATACAATGCGAAAGATATAAACAGTCTAAGGAATAATAACCTGCGGAAAATTGAAGCAGAAGGTGACTCGGGTTTATGGATTGCTTATCAGGAGAACAGGTTGATTTTATCTTACTATTCCTTCAAGCAGAATAAATTCGAACACTACCCATTTGGGAATTCGAACAAGCATCATTTCATCTTTGATCTTTACAAAGGCAATAATAATGCCTTGTGGATTGCCGCCCATGATAAGTTATACCGGATGAACACAACAACTAAAAAAATTACAGCCATCGCTCCACCGGATTCATTCTATTTGGGCGCACTGACTATTTGCATAGATGGAAATGATAATCTTTGGATCGGAACCATCGGACAGGGTGTAATCAGGTATAACACAAAAACCGGAATATATACCAAGTTCGGTGAGATCCTTAAATATAACGTGACTGCCATTTGCAGTATCTCCACTGATGACGGGAACAATATCTGGATGGGGACGGATAACGGATTGTTTTGCTTTAATACGGCTACCGAGAAGCTGCAACGATTTGGAAAACACGATGGTTTGCAAGGCGATGTATTTTATCCGTTAGCTTCATTGAGAAGTAAAAACGGGAATTTATACTTTGGCGGAACAAATGGGTTTTCAATCGTGAATCCCAAAGAAATTATTCTCAATACCTTTAAACCACGTGTAATTATCTCCGATTTCTACATCGACAACATCGCGACCATTCCATCCTCGAAAAATAAAGACGCCCACCCTGCTTTTACTTTTCCCAAAGAAATTACACTAAAACATACACAATCTAACTTTGGATTCGGTTTCTCGTCCGACAACTATTTAATACCCGAGAAAACAAGATTCAAATACCGATTGAAAGGGTATGACGAGAGATGGATTGAGGTAAATGCATCGAACAGAACTGTATTTTACACCAAAGTGCCGGTGGGCAGCTATACATTTGAAATATTAGCCGCAAACAATGACGGCGAATGGAGCGATACACCTGCAGTTGTCCATATTCAACGATTGCCTTCTCCCTGGTTAAGCTGGTACGCTTATCTTGTTTACTTTGTATTGCTGGTTGCCGCACTATTGCTTATCATAAGACATTTCATTCAACAGAAAAAAATGAAATTGCAGTTGTATCTGGATAGATTGGATAAGGAAAACAAAGAAGAAGTATATCAGACCCAATTGCGCTTCTTTACAAATATTTCGCATGATTTCAGAACACCGCTGTCTCTTATGCTCGCCGCTCTGGAGAAACTCAGAATGGAAGGATTGAAGGAACACTACTACCGTATCCTGCATGGTAATTCACAACGGCTCCTCAATCTGGTTAACGAATTGATGGATTTCAGAACCATCCAGAATGAAAAGATGCCATTGCACGTGGAAAGTACGGATATAAATCACCTGCTGAAGCAACTCGCTTTTGATTTCAATGATTATGCCAGGCAGCGGAAAATCGATTTTAAAGTAACAACAGATGAAACACTGCCCAAAGAATTATATATAGACCGAAAGATTTTGGAAAAGATCATTCTCAACCTGATAAATAACGCTTTCAAATATAACCATAACGGAGGTTTTGTGCATGTTGAGACCTACTTTGACGTAAATGCTTTTATTTCCAAACACCCATACAGCTACACCATACAGGGAAAAGAAACTCCAAGCAAGCAATTCATCATTGCAGTACGAGATTCCGGAATAGGAATCTCCAGGGATTCTATCGCATCCGTTTTTGAACGTTTTTACAAAGTTCAGACCGTCAACTTCGACTCTCATCTAGGCACAGGTATTGGCCTGGCTTTAGTGAAAAGTCTGGTGTTGCTGCATAAAGGAATAATCAGCGTATACAGCGAACGGGAAAAAGGGACGGATATGGTTATACGGCTATCTCTCACCCCTGATGTATATAGAAATGACGAGTTCTTGAAAAAGAAGAATCTGATGCTCGAAAAAGAAGAAATCGGTGATGGAGATAAGAAAATGTCAGGACGAAAAGACAGTCAAACATCTACCCAAAAAGAGATTGACAACAATACGGCTAAATCGAACCGGAAACATATTTTAATCGTCGAGGACAATGAGGATCTCCGCCATCTTATCAGCGATTTTTTATCGGCATATTATAAAATCACAGAAGCAAGCAATGGATTGATTGCATCCAACTTACTCCAGGATTTACAAATCGACCTTATCATTAGTGATATTATGATGCCCGAAAAGGACGGTATCGAGTTCTGTAAAGAGATGAAGAATGACATCAATTATTCCCACATTCCATTTATCCTTTTAACAGCGAAGGCGGGTGTTGACAGTAAAATAGAGGGGGCTGATTCTGGTGCGGATATTTATTTCGAAAAACCTGTAGATTTCAGGCTTTTGCTCCTTTCGATTCAGAATGTATTTAAACGACAAAATCAATTGAAAGAATATTATGCAAAGAACTATTATGCCGACACGGCAGAACTGGCAGCAAACAAACACGACAAAAAGTTTCTGGCACAACTTGTCGGAATATTAGACCGGAATCTTGACCAATCGTATATGGATGTCAATTACATTGCTTCGGAAATGTTTATGAGCAGAAGCAAGCTCTATTCAAAAATAAAAAGCCTGACAAATAAATCAATTATCGAATTCATGACAAGTTATAGGTTGAGGGTGGCGGCACGTCTAATCGTGGAGGAAGACATCAGCGTAGGGGAAGCGATGAACAAGGTTGGAATAGAAAGTCAATCGTATTTTACCCGTGCCTTTAAGAAAGAGTTTGGAGATACACCGACTTCTTTTATCGCAAAACACAAGAAAAAATAAATCACAATACCAGAACATAAGCTCTTAAGCAATAAACAAAAATAAAATAAAGCAAATTATATTCAGTAAATAATGCCTCATTCTGTGCTAGATGCAAGCTGCATCCGAGCAACTCTCTTCTGCCCTGTTTTCTGATGAATGGCTACCCTTCAGAAATTTCCCGGGCGACAAGGGACGGAATCATCCGTATTATACAAGCATTGAATTAGAATAAATATTTCTTTATTCGTGTGAGAGATTCAATCTTTGACCTTTTTCAAACCAACCCCCAAAATAGGATGCTCCTTTGGATTTTGTATGTAAAGCGAATTGTTATTATCTTTCAATTGGTAGAAAAGCTTGAAGTCTGAAGGTTTCGATACTATAATAAGAGATTCTGTAAGCAGCTACTTCCCATAATCATCTTTGCCTTCATATTTCAATTCATCTGATCCTGAAACAGGAGCATATAATTGGCAGGTAACCATATTATCCTTAAATGTATATACCAATGAGTCTTTGGCATAAAGGCCATACCATTCTTCAGCTATAAAATGATTATTCAGACAATTAACATCACCTGAATCTGAATTGTCATTACGACAAGAGTGAAACAGAAATCCACCAAAGATTAATGTTGCTACAATAAATACTTTCTCATAATTAATTCGATATTAAAATTCATGAATAGAAAATCGAATTCTTCTACCCACAAAACGATATTGAAATAAGCTCAGTTATATTTGCATACCAAAAAATGCGGAATAGATTTCCATTGTTAAATGATACCGACTTTAAAATATGTTGCCTGGTTTATACAAAGTTTTCCCGTACGGAGATTTCGTTACTATTGGGATTATCAGCCAGTACAATTTTATCTCGTAGTTCTTCTATCCGGAAAAAACTGGGAATTGATGAATATGGAAATATTGCAGAATATATAAAACGATTAGAATAGCAATATCATCGAACAAATGCTTCGTCCCGGCATAAAGGTCTTAATAAGATAAAGAAATTGAGCATAAGACAAAAACTCCGGAAACAAAACCAAAAGATATTCAACCCGCAAATGCCTCTTCTACTCCTTGAGTTTAGAAAGAAATGGCCTTGATGCGGGGTTGCCCGGTATGAAAGCCAGAGCAAAGTATATCGGAAAAATGTGTGGTATTGAAACCTAAGATTATTTTAATGCATCCGGAAAGATGTGTAAATGTAAGATGAAAAGACGAACTGCTTGGTGTATGAAATGAAAATAGAATTACCCCATAGCATGGACGATGCCGATCATCGTAATTCTCTCACCATGAAAAAGAGGCGAACCTTTCATGAGAATCCAGGGTTCACAGAAGAGATTCCAGATAGGATATCATTCAAATATCTATATAAAAAAGTTACACGAACACCCTTCAAACACACAAACAACTATATACTAGAACATTAAAAAAAAAAAATTAATCTCTAATAAAATGTTACATGAAGCGGCACTGTTGTTGCAATAAAAAATACACACTTGTAAGTTAGCAGGATTATTTACATAGCATTGAAGATTTTTTGAGGTATGAAACGAAACCTGATTTTTATTCATTCACCTAAAACAATAATTAAAAAATCCGTAGAGACGTTACATGTAACGTCTCTATTAACAGTAAAAGTTCAATCAGATGAAAAATTATACAAAACTGCTCGTTAGTTGTATTTTATTTGTTGTTATAAATAGTTCTTTTTATTGCTTGTAAACCCTTGAATTTAGACAAATCAATATAGAATAGTTATATTTTTGATAGAAAAAAACGATTAGCGCACACTGCAATAGCAATCAATTCAACCTCATAAACAAATACTTACATCAAACTTAAAGATATTCGAGACTCGTTTTTAGGCAAGTTAATACAAGAAAGTATTGGATATAAGACAAACCTATAATATACCCTTTTTGTGGTATTTAGGGACTTGGCAAAATTCACTTATTTTGCAACTACGAAACTTATAAACAATATATAGAAATGCATTTTAGAGAAAAAGTACACCTACGTCGCTTTTCAATATTCGATTATTGAAATTACAGTTCATCACTATACTTCGTTGATGATATAAAAAATTAAGACAAGTTAAACATAGTAATTCTTTATTTAGATTTTAAAAGTCTGATAAAGATTTGTATCAATCAAAAAAAGAGCACTTCCTCCTCCGACGGCAATTGGTATTGGAAATGCTCCCGATAAATCTCACTTTATCTATGGTAAAAATAATTGTTTTCCCTGAAACCAAATCCTCTTTCCGTGATTTTAGGTCATACATTTACACATTTTTAGGATTAATCCTATTTTCTTTTACATTGTCTGCTCAAATTGTATTAAAAGGGCATATTGTTGATCAAAAAACACATGAGCCGATTATTGGAGTGGCAGTCGTAGAGAAATCAACAACAAATGGAGTCAATACAGGCATAGATGGAACATTCTCCCTGAATGTAAAATCACTCCCGATTTAT
This sequence comes from Dysgonamonadaceae bacterium, assembly GCA_047605645.1. GTDB lineage: Bacteria > Bacteroidota > Bacteroidia > Bacteroidales > Dysgonomonadaceae > UBA1309. The sequence continues at coordinate 65,948 of JASGFJ010000009.1, forward strand.
TTAATTGTAAAAAGTCTGGGCTATGAATCGAAGGTGATTCAAGTAAAGAACATTTCGACTCCACTCGACATTTACTTGTCTCCTGATGATAAGCTGCTGAATGAGGTGGTGGTGGTGGGGTATGGCTCGCAACGGCGAAAAGAACTGACAGGTTCGGTAGCTTCCGTCTCGCAAAGCACTCTCAACCAGCCGGCAATATCTATTGATGGTGTATTGGGTGGGGCGGTGTCGGGAGTTAATGTCACCCAAGTGTCGGGGCAACCGGGAGGAGCCTCAACCATTCGTATACGTGGAGGAAATTCCGTTTGGGCAAGTAACGAGCCACTCTACGTGATAGACGGATTTATCTATTTCAACGAAAAGAATTCCACACAAGCCGGAGTCAGCGGCATTGACGGGAGTCTCAATCCCTTGTCCTCTATTAACCCTGCTGATATTGAATCGATTGAAGTACTCAAGGATGTATCTGCAAAAGCCATTTATGGTTCCCGTGGTGCCAATGGTGTGGTGATAGTGACTACAAAAAAAGGAAAACGTGGGAAAAACGTGGTGAATTACCAATATTCGTTAAGTGTTGATAAATCGGCAAAAAAGCTGGACTTGTTAGATGCACAGCAGTGGGCAGCAATTAGCAAGGAATATTTCAACAACAAAGTAGGACAATATTATACGACCGAACAAATAGCGGCTCTGGGTAAGGGAACAGATTGGCAAAGCGCTGTTTTGCAGACTGCCATCACACAGCGGCATGATGTTTCGGTGAGTGGAGGAGATGAAAAAACACGCTACCTAATCTCCGGAAATCAGTTGAATCAAGATGGTATTATCCTGAATTCCAATTATAAGCGGTACAGTGGACGGGTGAACCTCGATAGAGAAGTGTCCGATAATCTGTCTGTGGGCATAACCGTGACTGCCGACAAAAGCAACCAAAACGCCCTGACCACATTCGATGGAGTCAACTTCAACGATTCTCCTTATTCGCACGGTATTGCCAATTCGCTGACCTATGCGCTTTACATGCCTCCTGTGATCTCGATATATAACACAGATGGAAGCTATAATTATACGAATCCATTTGAATACAGTTATTTGAGATATTATACCCAAGCTGCAAATCCGGTTTCCGACCTCAAGAACAGCATTGCAGAAACACTTAGTTCATCTTTGCTCGGGAATTTTTATGCAACATACAAAGTTCCTTATGTGAAAGGATTGATTTTCAAGTTGAATGCCGGAACAAATGTGAATTATATCACTCAAAACTTCTTTGCCCCACCTTATACTGCTTTAGGCCTTAATCAAGATACACGTGGAATAGGTGCTATCGGGAACAGACATACGAATGTGACTCAGGTGGATTATCTTGCCACCTACATGAAACGAATCAACAAAGCACACTTTATTGATTTGCTGGCAGGATATACCCGCCAGATAACAAGCACAAATTTCGTCCACAACAAAGTGACTCATTTAACGACTTTTAATCTGAACCAATCAACTTCAGAGAGCAGTCAGCGTTCATTGCCTAAAACGTATGATCAATCAGCTAATTTGCAATCATTATTGGCCAGAGCAAATTATACTTTTCAGGAAAAATACAACCTGACAGCCACCTTCCGTGCGGACAAATCCACCCGATTCCCCGTGGGGCACAGATGGGCGCTCTTTCCCTCCATCGGCTTGTCCTGGAATATCAGTGACGAGAATTTCGCTAAAAACCTTTTGCCTAATCTCAGCACATTGAAGTTGAGAGGAACTTATGGCACTTCGGGTAATCAGGAGATTGGTCTTAATGAATATTCTGCTTATTTTGAAAATGTTACATATAACAATTCAGCCGCTTATCAATTAACAACCCTCAATAATCCTAATTTGAAGTGGGAAACAACCAAAGAATACAACTTTGGCATTGACGCAGGAATTTTGAATGATCGAATATCCTTTGTAGCAGACATATACTATAAAAAAACAAATAACCTATTGTCGAAAATCGTTCCAATCTTAGGTTCAGCAACGAATGATGTTCAAACAACAAATTTAGGGAACCTCACCAACAAGGGATTGGAGTTCGCAGTCAATGCAAAATTGATAGAACAAGCCAATTTCAATTGGAGCGCCTCGGCAAATATTGCACACAACTCAAATAAAATAACAAGTATCGAGGAACTTACTGTAGGCGACGATCAAGAACAAATCCTTCGAATCGGTAAACCTGTTGGCACATTCTACGGATATATTTTTGATGGAGTGGTGCAAAGCAATGAAGATGTTTCCAAGTTGCCTACCGTAGGCAGCAAGACTCCAAGCCCGGGTGATGCGAAGCTGAGAGACATAAGCGGACCCAATGGAGTGCCCGATGGAAAAATTAGCGCCGACTATGACCGGGTCACACTTGGAAGCATACAACCCGATTTCACGTATGGATTTTCCACTTCCATCACTTACCATCGTTGGGATGCATACTTGTCGTTCTTTGGCTCTCATGGCAACAAGGTTTACAATCTATTACGCCGCTATCTGGAGGGTCGCCCCAACGATTCGTACAACATGTCGGCGGCTATTCTGAATGCATGGACGCCCTCAAACCCATCGAACTCTATTCCATCATTAACAAGTACTCGGCCTTCTGAATTAGACAGCCGTTTCGTAGAAGATGCATCGTTTCTGAAACTGAAGAACATCACAGTCGGATATACGCTTCCGCTAAAACTGAACAGCACGGATCTTAAATTGAGATTCTTTGCATCTGCTCGTAATTTGCTTACCCTCACCAAATACAAGGGCTATGACCCTGAAGTGGCAAACGGCATCGATTTAGGGACTTACCCTACGGCCAGAACATTTGTATTTGGAGCAGGTTTCACCTTCTAAGGTTTTCTTCCACTAATCAGGTTACTCTGTCAGTTTTTTAAAGATACTGGTAGAGCTGGACACACACCCAAATTCAATATTAATATAAATTTTAAACTTAAAACAAAATGAAGACGAAAGTTTTACACCTTTGGGCTATTTCAGCCATTGTTGTTAGCACGCTAGCTTTCCATTCCTGCAAAGGAGATGACAATGTGGTTAGCGAAGGGACTTTAGTTGTCTCGGGAGACAGGGCAGCAGCCTTGGTCAATGCCATTTATGGGCCACTGCAAACTCTTAGTTCCTCCTATTCTTTCCTATTGGAATCAACGGGAGAAAACGCCATCTCCTTCGAAGAAGTGGATGATTCCAAAGACGGGCCACAGGTGAGTATTTTGGAAACGACCTCAAGCAATTGGTATCCGATCAAGGTTTTCAATCGACTTTACAAAAGTATCGGAGCTGCCAACCTTGCAATTGACTCTATCTCCAATGCAAAAATTTCTACCGAACTGACGCAAGTCCAGAAAGACAATTATGTAGCGCGTGCCAAATTTATCCGAGGTTACGATTACTTCCAGTTGGTGCAGCTTTATGGAGAAGTGCCCCTGATCTTGACCAGTTCACCCACAACCACGCAGGCAACCACGCGTCAATCTATTGACGATGTATACACCCAGATTGTAAAAGATTTGACAGATGCTTACAATGATCTGGATGCATATTCATCCAATAAATCTGTTCCGACCCAAGGGGCAGTAAACACCGTTTTGGCGAAAGTATATCTTACTTGGGGTCAAAAACCACTTTCGCAATCGGAAGTGGAAGCCATCAAAACAACAAAGTCAGACCCATCTAAACCCAGCGTGGATGCAGACAAGTTAAAATTGGCCATTAGCTATGCAGACAAAGTGATTAACAGTGGACAATATCAATTGCTATCTGATTTCAACAAAATATGGGGATCTGTCAATGAAAACAATGCTGAGGTGATCTTCTCTATCCACCACGACGGGGACGGCATTGATGCACAAGGAAATCACCAGACACACTGCGGATTCACTTGGCCAAAAAGTGCACGTACAGACCCACACATCAGCTATGCAGATGCTACACTAGCAAACAAGCTTGCCGATTCAGACAAGCGCAAACTATATTCCTACGCAAGCCAGATAACTTATCTTGATGGAACCATCGACACCCTCGCATGGCCCGTAAGCATCGTGCGACCCGGAAAATGGATACATCGGGTTTACGATGGACAGAATATAGCTACCGACACACAATTGAACGACATCGACCACATTGACTTCCGTTATGCAGAAGTACTTCTGATCAAAGCTGAAGCACAGTTTTATGCAAGCCAGGGAGACAAGGGGCTGGCTGCAGTCAACCTGATCCGCACAAGAGCCGGAATCACCAACCTCACGGCCATTTCAGAAAGTGCCATACAACAGGAGTGGGAAAACGAATTTGCATTCGAGCAGAAAGGCTGGCTGAACCGTGTTCGCTGGAGAACGCTTGTTTCGTCGATACTCAATAAAGTACCGGACTACGAATATTACCAAGACAAATATGCTAGTGCAGCCACCATCGCTGCCGCATTCCCTACAGTGCAAAACATCAACAGCGCCTTTTATGCGAGAGTTCACAAACATTTGGTAGCAAAAGTAACCAATATCAACGGTCATTTCTATCGCTTCCCAATTCCATTGAGTGAGAAATACACCAGCTTGGGCATTACGCCACAGAATCCGGGCTATTAATCTGTATTCATCAATTTTTACTTTGTGCTATCCAGATCTCTTTCTGGATGGCACATAGCTTTTACAGAATAGTTTTCACACATAAATAATATAAAATAGAAAGAAATGGCTTATCATAAAATCTTTAGGAACAACAGTCTGCGGTTATTCTTCGCTGTGATTATCGGGATATTGGTCGGAAAATATGCTAATCAGGATGTCATCAGTGTGGTGTTACCGATTAAATATGTCCTTGGTCAGATTATTTTCTTCCTGATACCGCTCATCATTTTCGGATTTATTACTCCCGCAATAACACGCCTCAAACAGAATGCTTCTAAATTGTTGGGGATTTCTTTGGCGTTGGCTTATCTATCCTGCCTAGGTAGCGCCACCCTTGGGGGAGTTGTTGGCTACACCACCATTCCACTATTGCACATCGTACCTGCCGGAGAATCGGTTAAAAAGATCCCGGAGATGCTATTCCGATTGGATATTCCTCCGTTGATGTCGGTGCTCAGTGCCTTGGTGTTTGCTCTGGTGGTGGGACTGGCCGTGATTTGGACAAAATCGGAAAAGGTGGAAGTCCTTCTGAACGAAATCCAAGATCTTGTGTTTGTGATGGTGAAAAAGATCCTGTTGCCCATCCTCCCGCTTTTCATCGCAGCTAATTTTTGTGTATTAGGTTATGAGGGTGCTTTGGCTTCCCGTTTGCCTGTGTTTTTTGCCATTATTCTCATCACGGTAAGCTGCCACATCGTTTGGATTAGTTTTCTGTATATTTCTTCGGGCTTGTATTCCAAGAAAAACCCCTGGCATGTTCTCAAATATTATGGTCCTGTTGCCATTACAGCTTTGGGAACACAGTCGTCTGCCGCAAGTCTTGGGGTGGCAATCGAACAAACCAAGAAAAGCCCTCTTCTGAAAAGAGATGACGTGAGAGATTTTACGATTCCTTTATTTGGGAACGTTCATTTTCCAGGTTCCATTCTCGACATTACATTTCTCACGATTGCTGTTTCGCAATTGCTCTATGGGGCAGTGCCCGATCTGGAAAAGATGATTGTCTTCATTCCGCTACTGGCCATTTTTGCGATAGCCGCTCCCGGTCTTCCGGGAGGCACTCTCATCACCTCGCTGGGGCTTATTCATGCCGTTTTGGGAATCGATGAGGCGGGTACCGCGCTTATGATTAGTATTTTTGCCTTGCTTGACAGCTTCGGCACGACCCACAACATAACGAGTGATGGGTCCCTGAGCCTTGCTTTGACGACGTTCGTTGAGAATAAGAAAGCTTCCCAATGACGCCTTGTCGGAAATGAGTAGTTCTCTTTACAGCCATTTTGATGAAGTGGATCAAGCTGTCCGTTTATATCAACATCTCAAAAAGGGTATTTGGGTGTTTCTCCCTATTTGTAATTTTTTAGCAAAGGACAATTTGAGCTCCTTTCCCCCAAAGAGAATGGCGGACGAACCTCACCAACCCTGAAATATACCGCATAAGACGGATTAAAGGATGAAACACGTCGTTCTAATTTTGTTAGTTGTAAAATAAAACAACAGAGCAATCATTAATTTACTGAAAATTAAACAATAGGGCATATTATCGAGGACGATCAGAAAGAGAGTCGTCTTTTTGCCTTCAAAAGGCAAGATCGAAATTGAAGATGTCTTCACTTTCTTGAAACGTTCGGCTTCTTATAGGGAATACACCGTTCGTGTAGACAAAGCAAACAACATCTAAGCTACTATAAATAAGTTTGTTTATGACTCTTGAGAAAGTTATTCTGGCATTCATTTTAGTATTCTTTGTTTTGAACACACGAGTTATAATAGCTCAAGAAAAAACGAACAAAGACACGCTGACAGGAAAAAATTTAAACGAAGTGAATATCATAACTCGCATTCCGGGAACGATATTAAACTCGTCTGCGCATTACAAAGCAGAAACAATAACTCATACTGGACTTAAGAAAATGGCCTGCTGCAATCTTTCGGAAAGCTTTGAAAATTCAGCTTCGGTATCGGTTGGATACACGGATGCTATCACCGGAGCCAAACAAATACAATTGCTGGGCTTATCGGGTGTGTATGGACAGTTCCAGGCAGAGAATATTCCTGTTTTGAGAGGTCTCTCGTCGCCCTATGGACTGAAATATGTTCCGGCATCCTGGCTTGAATCCATTCAAATTTCCAAAGGAACATCTTCCGTGATCAATGGGTATGAATCGATCACCGGTCAAATAAACCTCGAATTTAAAAAACCGAACAATACCGAGCCTATTTTTATTAATTTGTACACCGACCAATACAACCACTACGAAGGCAATGTCACATCGGCCATCAAATTGAACGACAAATTGTGGACGGGTTTGCTGATGAGTGGCACCGTCGGGGGAAATGTACACGATCACAATGGCGACGCTTTCCTGGATATGCCCGAATCGAAGTATGTCAACGCCTACAACCGTTGGTTCTATCTGGATGATGCAAAAGGGATACAGTCACGCACCGGCATCAAATTTTTCTACGAACATGCAAAAGCCGGACAAGACTCTCTCCATCACGTAAAATATGGTATTCCCGTCTTAGGAATAAAACTATGGAAATCATTGGTTATCAACAAGAATATTACTATTGAAAACAAGACCGGCTTTGCTATCGGCAACAAGGAAGGCCAAAGTTTGGGCATCATCAACAGCTTCAGCCATTATGCTCAAAATTCCGGTTTTGGAGATAAAACATTCAATGGCACCCAGAATTCTTATTATGGCAATATCCTGTTTACCTCTTATTTGAAAAGCAAGAAACACCACTACACTGTGGGTGCAAGCCTCATGTATGACAATTATGAGACTGAATTTTCAGATGCTCTCGAATTCAACAAGACTCCTCTTACCTCCATAAACAGGAAGGAACTTGTTCCCGGAGCTTTTCTCGAATACTCTTATACACCGGATTCTCGATTGACTGTCGTGCTGGGTGGAAGAGCCGATCACAACAGCCGCTACGGTTGGCTACTGACTCCCCGCCTGAATGTCAAGTACGAACTCAGCAAACTCGCCACCATCAGGATATCTGCAGGAAGGGGATTTCATTCGGAAAATGCATTGTCCGAGAATATCAGTCTAATGGCTTCGTCCCGCAAATTCAATCTCAGTGGGATTGATAGCCTCGGTATAGAAAAAGCATGGAACTTTGGAGCAAATCTGACGTTCAATATACCTGTCTGGAACAACAATAAAGCAACACTGAGTTTAGATTATTTTCATACCCGGTTTCAAAACCAGCTTGTTGTTGACACCGAGCGCGACCGGCACGCTGTGTTTTTTTATAACACCAACGGAGCCGGTGCGTATGCCAACGCTTGGCAAGCAGACCTCTCTTCCGAATTGGCCAAGGGGATAGATCTCTTTGCCGCATTCCGATACAGCAACAACCGTATTACATACTCCGACGGAGCGCAAAGCATTGAAACAGAAAAACCGCTATCGTCTTCGTTTCGGGGGTTAGTGAATTTGTCTTTCTACACTCCCCTACGCCGCTGGGTGTTGGATCTGACTGCCCAACTTAATGGCCCCACCCGTTTGCCCAATCTGAATGGTTATTATTCGCAGAAGATGAATACCCCGTCATACCCAATTTACTTTGCTCAAATGACATACAATTCCAAAAGATTAGATCTCTACCTAGGGGCGGAAAATATTTTCTCCTATAAGCAAAAGTATCCGATCCGGGCTTGGGAATCGCCATTCAGCCAAGAATTTGACGCATCGATGGTATGGGGTCCAATCACCGGCACACGTGTCTATGGCGGAATACGGATTAGGTTGGGAAAATTATATTAATGTAAAATTTCACTTCAAATAAAAATATGAAATCCGTTGTAGTCCTATTCATCCTATCCCTCTCTGTTTTGTTCGTCGCTTGTGACAGCAATCAGAAGTTGATGCAAACCATCACTTTTAACGAGCTGGCTTCGCAGTTGTTGCGGGACAGCACATTGACCCTTTCTGGAACAGCATCCTCTGGACTTCGGGTGCATTATCTCAGTTCCGACAGCACGATTGCAACCATTGTCAATGACACGACGGTAAAGTTTATTCAATCCGGAACGGTCAACATTACAGCCTTTCAGCCCGGAAATGAAACCTTTTATGAAGCCGGAAACATAACTCAGCAATTAAAAATACACGACTGGGATCCCAATAAGTTGACTCAAACCATAAGCTTTGAGTTGATTGCCGAGAAACGAATAAGTACAGGAATCATCATTCCTTTGGAAGCGACATCAAGTTCGGGACTGCCCGTGAAATTCACCTCCAACGACAGCCATGCAGTCATCAGCGGCAGCTATTTACTCTTATATCACGGAACTCGAACCTACGATGTATCTGTCCAGATAACCGCTTCGCAAAGTGGAAATGAGATCTATAATCCAGCCGAGAATGTGGTCAGGACGCTCCACATAATTGGGGACGAAACACATTGAATATATATTGCTCCGAAAGAAAATGAAACAGTTACAGTTGTATGCAATGATTCTATTGATGGTGATGACCTTCCACATAGGGAGATCGGGATTGCCATTTGTGGAATATGCTTTGTTCAAGAAGCATATTGCCGAACAACTGTGCGTGAAAAAGGATATTAAAGGCAATTGCTGCCAGGGGAAATGTTTTCTCGAAAAACAGATAAAACAGGCTACCGACACCGATACATCAGCAAACAGCCACAACGAAAACCAGTTAAAGAAGATTTCCAAAACAGAAATCATCGAATTTATTCGAGCATCTGCATTCCATATTTCACGCTGCCCAGTATTTAAGTTGATTGGTACGCGAGGATATGAAATTCGTATTATACATACCATTCTGGAGGTGATAGACAAACCTCCGCAGAATACACCCACATATTGAATTAGGGTGTATTCAGGCTATTTAGCAATAGCCTGAATTTCAATTATTGTATAATATTAACTATTTACTTATGAAACAATATTCTACCATCATCGTATTTGTACTGGCGTTCTGCACACTCCAGGCACATGATGTTCCTTCCGATGAGTTGAAGGAAGTCATTACTAAAACAGCTACCATTAAAAAAAATTACGACTTCAGAATAACCGCACTGTATTCAGCAAGCAAAGTGGAAATAAACTCGAAATCAGTAGCGGATACTACCCAAAAACTGGTCACCTATACTGGTTGGTTCAAGGACTATCACTGTGCCCCCAAGGTGTCGAGTAAAATTCTGACAGGAAGCTGTTCCGTTGCTTGTGGAACGGGAGGAGTTACCGGGCAACTTATGGTTAACTATTGCCAGGCACACGGCCATGGCATTTGGATCAATCCAACGGATTCGACCTCCAATGACGGGAAATTTATCAAATTTGATGCGCAAAGTGCCGAATTGTTGAAAGCTTTTCTTTATCAATTCCACGACAGCTTGAGTTCGACAGTAACGCCAAACGGAAAATTATCCTTGGAAACGACCGGCTATGAAGTTGAAATTCCTACCAATGCAGATGAAAGCACGGCTCCCTATCTTGATGGAACGCCAGACCATTACATTAAAGGGTTTCATGCTTTATCGGTAAGAGGCGTTGTATTGAGCAGCAACAGTTATCCTGCTTTCGCTACAAAAGATTTCAAATTGACCCTGGATGCCCTTGCCCCTAAAAATATGGTTGCTACAACTACCGACAGTAGCTATCGGATAAAGTTTGATGCACCGATTACAGCGAGTGCCTTATCCCCGAAATTCGGAGTGAAAGGATACCGGGTGGATGCTTCTGAAAATGGTCAAATTATTAAATCCGATACTATTGCGAATAATCCGGCCTCGGCTCTTACCCAATTGGATGTATCTGGTCTGAAAGCCTTCAACAAATATACCTTTCACATCTATACCGCCAGTGGTCAATTGAATAATAATTACAATGACATTTACATGGCTGTCACCGATAGCACAGGGCAATATTTGAAGACCGATGAGTTTTCTGTCAGCAACTTTTTCCCGTTGATGAGTATGGGGATGATGTCGCATTCCACACCTGTCGGAAAAGTGGAAAAAGTGGAGGATAAAGCTCTTTATAAGACATGGTTTAGCTTCCTCATGCCAGGAGAATGGACTTTTGGCTTTGATTATACCATCAAGGGAACGACGGGGCAATTTGCAAAAACCGATATACCCGTCACCGTAAATAGCTACCCGACAGGAGCCACATATAAATGGTTGACTAATTTCCAATACGATGACGACGGAGATGGAAACAAATCTTATTTCTATGTGTCGCTCGTATCCCCCCAAGACCTTGCGATTGGCTCCCAAACGGTAAAGGCTTATGTAAACAAGCGTGCCACTATAGAAAATCCTTTTGCCATAGCCGAACGTAAATTTAAGATTGTTCAAATCCCTGTAATGCGTTCCATGGGGCATAGCTCAGAAGGAAACACCAATTTTGCATGGAATGCTTCCGATTCGAGCTACAGTGCCACGACAAATTTGTTCATGGAGGGAGATTGGCGTATCAATCTCGCTGTTTATGACGCTGTTGCTGACACCCTTATAGCCGGGACAAACATTGGTACTGACTACGCGACAAGCAGTTCTGTATATTGGGATATTTACCTGGATAATACAAGCGGCATCAATCATCAGTCGACCAGTAATGTAAATGTGGTTTACCCAACCGTTTCGAGTGGTGAAGTGAATGTGGTCACAGCTAATAGTTCGACAATCAAGCTGTTTGATATTGCTGGAAAATCTCTTGCTTCCTATGCGGCATCTGCTGGAACCAACACGATTCACATGGATGTCCCATCTGGATTATACCTGATTCTGGTGAATGATGGAGGGCAACTTTCATCGCATAAGATTATTATCAAAAAATAGGAATAATTTGATATGAAACAAAGCATAACAACCCACACAAATGTTCAAGCTAACAAAGGGATCTCCTCCCTTGTTAGCCTGTTCCTATGTACTGTACTTTTACTGGCTCTCGTTTCTTCTTGCGGAAACGATAGCAATCCGACACAAGAATCGACCAATCCAACCGAAGGCTTGAAAAAGATACAAGATTTCGTTATCGGGGATTACACCCTCTCTCTCTACAATGAAAACGGTGAACTGCGCTTAGGCTATACAAAGGTTTATTTTGCCGTGAAAGACAAAAACGGAGATTATGTCTCGGATGCTCAGCTTACCGCTTTTCCCCGGATGGACATGGGAACCATGACTCACTCGACACCCCGCTCGGAAATTACCAAAGTTCCCGGAAAAGCGTTGTATGAAGCCTATTATTCATTTTTGATGTATAGCGGACAAGGCGACGGCACTTGGTATTACGACCTCAAATATAAGATTGACAACGATTCCGACAGTATCACCCATCAGGTTATCCAGGTCAAGAACGCTTTTCGCAGTGATGGTGCCACTTCCCGCAGAGTGATACAATCATTGCTGGCATTAGATGAAAGCGGAACGTATGTCATTTCTTTGGTGGAACCAATTAGCCCGAAAGTGGGACTCAACGACATAACGGCTTATATTCACAAACGGGTAAATGCGAACACGTATGTTCCGGTGAAGAATCTCACCCTAAAGCTTGATCCGAGAATGCCTTCGATGGAAAACCATTCTTCTCCCAATAATGTAGATTTGACATGGGATGAAGCAAGCTCGATTTATAAGGGGAAAGTTAATTTCAGTATGACAGGTTATTGGACTTTGAATTTAATTCTCCAAAATGAGGCGGGAGATACCCTTTACGGCAATCCCATTACTACCGACAAGACCTATAGCAGCCTGTTTTTCGAAGTAGAATTTTGATTATGAGAAAAAAAATAGCGTGGATAATAGTGTTGTTTGCCGGGTGGTGCCCAACAAGTGTTTTCGGACAGCAGAAGCCGGACAGCATTCCCCTTTCTGTGACGATCGATGAAATCATCATTTCAGCCAAAAAGGAAGCGAATATTCATCGTTTGGCAAAACCTACTTCTTCGATTGAGGAATACCTGCAAGGCTCCGAAAAGATTGGAATGATAAAACGTGGAAATTATGCTTGGGAGCCTACCGTCAATAACATGGCGACCGAACGGATATCGGTCACGATTGATGGCATGAAGATTTTTCATGCCTGTACAGACAAAATGGATCCGGTCACATCGTATGTAGAGACCAATAACCTGAAAAAGGTATCGCTTACCGGTGGGCTTGGTGCAGCCCCCAACGCGACCAACAACATTGGGGGCAGCCTCGATTTGATACTCAACAAGAGCGGCTTTTGTGGCGATGGATTGAATGCCTCCGCCAACTTCGGCTACGAGACTAACAGCAATCTTTGGACGGGTGCATCAAGTTTATCGTATGCCAATCCGAATTTTTACATCAATGCCGGATTCTCGCACCGCAAAAGCGAAAATTACAAAGCTGGCGGAGGGCAAGAGATCCAGTATTCCCAGTTCACGAAGAATAATTTTTTCACCAATTTGGGGTATGTGGTTTCAAATGGAAAAGCCATAGAAGGCACTCTGATCTATGACCGTGCCACTAACGTGGGATATCCCGCATTGACAATGGATGTCTCGAAGGCAGAGGGGTTTATTTCATCGGTCAGCTACACGGTCGAGAATCCCCTCCGTTATTTCTACAAATGGGAAAATAAAGCCTATTACAACAGCGTTGTCCACATCATGGACGACACAAAACGGCCTGCAGAAGAGGTGGCTATGCACATGGACATGCCGGGAGAAACCCACACGGGAGGATTTTATTCTACCTTGAGTGGCAATACGGGACGGCATCGCTATACTTTCAATTGGGACGCTTACTACAACAAGTCATACGCCGAGATGACGATGTATCCTAAAGATGCAAACGAAGAGACGATGTTTATGCTCACTTGGCCCGATGTGAGGACGCTGAACACCGGCTTGTTTATCGTTGACCAATATAACATTGGCAAAAATCACTCTTTGCGCTTCTCGGCAAAGGGAACATTCCAGCGTGATGGACTATACAGCCACGGCAAACACGGAGATTTTGGATTAGAGCAGAACCGGGGGTATTATCCCAATATGTCAGCCTTCAAAAACCGAATTCTGGGAAACGTTTCAGCACTTTACCAATTCAAAAAGAACGGTTGGGAAGGAAATGCAAATGTAGGTTATGGCAACAGAGCACCGTCTGTGTCAGAAGCATACGGATTCTTTTTATTCAATACGTTCGATACCTACGATTATTTGGGAAATCCCTATTTAAAAGCAGAATCCGCACTCGAGACAAGTCTGTCCGTAAAATGGAAGAGGAAGACACTCGAAGCTAAACTGGAAGTGTCCAATTTCTATTTTACAAATTACATTATTGGCAAACCGGCTCCAAACCTCTATCACATGACGATTGGAGCAACCGGAGTGAAAGTGTATCAAAATCTGCCGAATGCCGTCATTCGCAACGCAAGCTTGCTACTAAAATATTCTTTTTGGGAATACTTTGCATGGAACGGGAAACTCTCGTATGCCAGAGGGAAAGACAACCAAAGAGAAAACCTACCGTTAATAGCTCCTGTAGGTTATACTACTTCACTGATATTTCATAAAGAAAAGCTTTTCGCGGAGGCAGATATTGCAGGTTCTTCGCGACAAACACATTTCAGTTCAGAATATGGAGAAGATGAAACAAAGGGCTATTTGATTGCGAACATCGCATTTGGCTACAATTTCAGAGTTTCCAAAACTGTTTTTGGAGTTAAATCAGGTGTTGAGAATCTTTTTGACAAATATTATTCAACGTATGCCGATTGGAAAAACATTCCAAGAAAGGGGCGGAACTTTTTCATGAATTTAGAAATAGAGTATTAACTTCAGATCATACAACGAAATGAAAATTGAAAAATTACTTATTGTGCTTATAAATTTGGCATTGTGTTTTTCCCTTAGTGCAAATGATAAACAAAAGGATGAAAAAAACAAAAAGGACATATCTGTGACTTTTGTAGTCAACATGGTCTGTGAAAACTGCAAAGCCAAGATTCAAAAGAATATTTCCTGGGAAAAAGGGGTGAAAGATCTGAAAGTGAATTTGGAAGAAAAAACGGTGTCGATTCGCTTCAATCCGGAAAAAACAACGGAGGAAAAACTCAAACAGGCTATTGAAAAGTTGGGATATAGTTGTCACCCGAAAAATTGATTTGGCTTGTGAGTGATCTTATTGAGATATCCCCGGCTACCCCTATAGCTTCTTATGCGACTATCGAATAGCCCCGTATACGACCATCGAATAGCCCCGTATGCGACTGTCGAATAGCCCCGTATGGGACCATCGAATAACAGGGAGGTGAACCGGTAAATGAAAAGGCATGAAACATAAAGAAAGGAAAAACGGAAATGAGCGGTATCAAAACGACTTATCACTCTATAGTTATGTAAAAATGCCAATAACACCAATCCGATTCTAATAAGAAAAAGCTACGTCAAAAATAAGTAAAGGAGTATATACTAAAGGTACAAGTGTAATAAAACCGGATGGACAACCGATCAATAAAGATGAAATACTAAAGACATACAATAGAGAGGCAAATAGCCCTCCCTACCCTTCTACCGATTGATTTCAAATCTGTTTATTGATGAATTACTATTCTAATTTTCAGATTTAGCTGGAGAATGTGCCTTATTGTCAAAAAGATTCAGTAAATTCAAAAAATGAAATCAGATAAATTAACGAACCATATAATCATTGATATAGATCGTGTTCTTACAGTTATTATAATTTTTCTTTTGACCTTCACGATTAAGTCCAATGCCCAAACAATTTCAAAGCCTCAGGCAAACTACCCTTATTTGCTTTATCTTCCTAAAGAATATACAATGGGGAATAAGAATTTCCCTCTGATTATTTACTTAGGTGGTGGTTCACAAAAAGGAAATGACCTCAATAAGCTGAAAACTTATGGAATTCCTTATTACATTCAACAAGGACATGAGTATCCTTTTATTATAGCCTCTCCACAGTGTCCCGATGGAAAATACTGGACAACGGAAAACTGGTTCGATTCATTATATTCCGACTTAATCACGAAATACAAAATTGATACTACCCAGATTTATGTTACCGGAATCAGTGAAGGTGGTTTTGGCACTTGGCAGGTCGCGATGGATTATCCCGATATGTTTGCCGCCATTGTTCCTTTGTGCGGTGGAGTCAATAACAACGATACGATCAATATCGGACGTTTAAATCAACTTCCGGTTTGGACATTTCATGGTACGGCAGATGATTTGATACCGATTGGCGAGACTGAAAGGATTGTAAGTAAACTGGAAGCATCCGGGAATATTCAATTCACGCGTCTGCCAAACGAAGGCCATGGCATTCAATACCTTTATGCAGATAATAAAATCTTTGATTGGCTATGGCAACACTCTAAAAAGAAAACCTCCAACATATTGGAGCAAAAGCTTGCGGAATGCGGAAAAGACCACGATCCGAAACTGACTTCTAACGAAGCTATATTTTTGAATGAATACCTGAAAAGCCAATTGAGGGGATTTGATTTCAAAGATAAGAGCATCGTTTTTGCCACGGGAAGCGATGGCAGCAAGTTCAGTTCTAAAAGCGATTACTTTAATGATGTTCGAAAATGGAAAGAAAAATATAATAGTCGAATATCTACCCGACTACATATCTTACAAGAAAAAGACAAGTTAAAATATGGATATGACGCCTTAGTGAGCTATTGTACAAAAGTCAACACACCGAAATCGACTCAAAAAATATTGGAAAAAGCCAAAGAACAGGGGGCAATTAGCAGACAAGTTGATTCGTTGCTCAACGCTCCTACGACAAAACCTTTCAACGGAATAGTCCTCATTTCTCAGAATGAAAAAATAAGCTATTCAAAAGCCTGTGGATATTCGGACATTGAAAAGAAAAACCTGCTGAAATTAGACAATCAGTTCGTCATCGGATCCATTAGTAAACAGATAACAGCGGTAATCGTATTGCAGGAATACGAAAAAGGGCATTTGAAGTTAAACACGCCAATTCGCAAATACCTGCCCGAACTTGTGCCAAGTTGGGCGGATACCGTAACCATTCACCATCTGCTAACACATACCCACGGGATTGTGGAACTCGATCAACCAACGGCTTTTAAAGTAGGAAGCGCCTTTAATTACGGATATTCAAGTTTAGGATATGACTTATTAGCCCGAATTGTAGAAAAGACATCAGGAAAAACTTTTGCTGAATTATCTAAAGATCTGTTTACTGCCTGTGGCATGAAAAACACTTTTTATCCCGAAAAGGACACTTATCCGGATTTGGTAAAAGGATACACCGAGCAGGAAAACGGCGAGTTGAAATTTAACACAACAAGTTTCAACATTTCGGTGGCAGCAGGAGCATTCATATCTACAGCAGAAGATTTGATGTTATGGAACAAATATTTGCATGGAGGAAAGCTGTTGAAAGCAAGAACGTATCAATTGATGACGGCCAAGAAAGCCGGTGCTACCAGAAACCACCCTATTTTTGGGGAAACGTATTACGGATACGGAATTACGGTGGACACAAGAAACAATATCCTGCAATTAGGGCAAACTGGTTATATAGATGGATTTGTCTCAATGGATTTCTATTTTCCAAAAACAAAAACAAGCGTCATTGTATTGGATAATATTGTGTATGACAAAGACGATTTAAAGAAAGCTTTTTCTTATCATACGCAGATCTTAAACATAATTCGAAAATATCAACCAACGAAATCTTTATCAACCCAACCATAAAAAAGAGATATACATCAAAAATAATTGTCGTTTGAAGCCCGACCCATCATCTTTTTGTTAGCACAATCATTTATCCAATATCTTTCCTTCATTTTAGATTTAAACCTTTTCTGAAGGAAAAAGTAAAAGCTACAATATTAAATGAATGAGATATGAAACGAAGCCTGATTTTTAGTCATTCACCTAAAACAATAATTAAAAAATCCGTATAACAATAGCCACAGTGATGCCCATGTTATATTTTACGATAATGTTATTGCTTGCTTCCAACTCGGTGCATCCGGGGACTTGCTCCCGAATAGAGTAAGTGTATACTCAACGGACTAAGCGATGCATATATTATTCTTTTAATCTACGCTAATTTTGGGAAAAAGTTGGTTTGGCGAATAAAATGAAGTATATTTATCACATTAAATACCAGGAATATGTCATCTATTAGCCTAAAAACCGGATAGATTTCAAGTGACGTAACGGCAAACGACTTCCTTTAATACACTTATAAATAGCCGGGAAGTATTGGAGTCCGTTTTGAGAAAAGCTAAGTTTTGAGAACAGCTAGCCACCCCCCATGAATGAATGAATGACCACCGGCGTTTAATGCCAAACAAGTTGTTGGATGGCTTTGAAGGCAAGCCGACTTCTTCCAAATAGCCAAGATAACCAAATGTCCGCAGGATACCGCGATACGTGATATACAAGACTTGATAAACAAAGGAATCTTACGCAAGAAGGCTGAAGGTGGACGGAGTCCAATTCGGAATTGGGAGAAACACCCGGTTAGCAGAATCTTTTTTTTGTCCCCGAAAAAGGCGTTTTGGTCTACTTTTTCGAATGTGCGTTTATCTTAGCAATAGTTTTGTTATTAACTCAATGCAAGAAGTGCCTTGTGGGTATTTATTGTCATGGGGAGAAATAAACCTCGTTGGAAAGAAGGCAAATACGGTCAATGCCTTGCATGCTTCCACCGTTGCCCGCAAAAGGCCATACAGCCTAAAAAGAGGGTTAAAAAAGAGAACGTTATCGGCATCCCAATGTACAGTCATAATCAGATACATTACAATGAAACTGAAATAAAAAACAGACAAATGAAAACGAATGAAGATATTCAAGCTGCAATTATTGCTTTAGAAGAACAAGCTTTAGCCTTATGGAACGATGGCAATCCCGATGGATTTTTGGAATTGTCTGCTGACGACGTGGTGTATTTCGATCCGACTTTCGAGAAAAAGTTCAAAGGGAAAGAGGCGTTGGCAGCGTATTATGAAGGTTTCAGGGGGAAAAATAAAATTGACTCCTATAAAATGATAGAGCCTGTGGTGCAGGTTATGTCTGGCAGTGCTGTTTTGGCTTATGATTACGAAGCTTGCAGAGATGGTCAAAGATACCGTATGCAGTGCACGGAAGTCTACAAGTTAGATGCTGATGGTCAGTGGAAAATCATACATACGCATTGGTCTTTTGTGTTTTCGAATAAATAAAATCATGATACACAATGAACAAAAATGAAGTAATTCAGTTTAGAGATGGAAAATACAAATTTGAATATTTACACAGATGAAATTCTGGAAGTAATAAACGAGTGGGAAGAGAAACTGCTCGCTTTGTCCGAAGATGTGATAACCGAAAGGCGTAATCACCAAAACAGGACAGTCAAACAACTGTTAGGACATTTGGTTGATTCGGCATCGAACAATCATCAGCGAATGGTCCGTCTGCAATACAATGACAATCTGCTCTTTCCCGATTACACGCAGGACAATGACCGTTGGATTGCCATTCAAGATTACCAACATGCCGATTGGGAAAACCTCGTTCAGCTTTGGAAGTCTTTTAATCTGCATATGATTCACCTGATAAAATCTGTCGATACGTCCCAATTGAACAATTACTGGACGGATTTTGAAGGTGTAAAAGTAACGTTGGGAGATATGATTAAAGGCTATCCTTCACATTTAAGCTTGCATATCAACGACATAAAGGAGTTGATTTAGGTTTGTGAAGCTGCGGCAAGATAGCAGAATAATGAGCAAATACACTCCATTATGGCAGTATATTCAAAAGGACGATAGTCCGACAAGCAAGCTGACTTTTGATGAAATATAGGATATTGAGGGAATCGTATAGACCATTCTTTTTTGAACAGCAAAAAGGAATTGACCGTATTATACGGCTACCAAGTAGGGAAAATATCTTTGAAAGAGAAAACGGATCTATTTAATAGGATTGATTAAAATATGGAGAGTCTGAAAACTGACAGATTAACAGTGCGCCTTGCAAAATTAGGCGATGAGGAATCTATTTTTTCTTATCGTTCTGATTTTGTCGAAAACAAATATCAAGGCTGGTTGCCCGAATCATTAGAGGAAGTTCGCAATGATATAAAAAACATGCCGACTACGTTAGATGTGGCAGATATTTGTTTCCAATTCGTTATTGTTGTTACAGATGAAGACCGGATAATTGGAGATATGGGAGTTGTCTTTACCGGACATGAACTATTGCAGGCAGAATTAGGTTGCACCTTAGATAAAAATTATCAAGGAAAAGGATTTGCGACAGAGGCATTAAGAGCTATGATTAATTATCTCTTTTCAACGTTAAAAAAGCACCGCATAATCGCTTCCATTGACCCGCGTAATCTTCCTTCCATCAGGTTGATTGAACGGATAGGGTTTAGAAAAGAGGGGTATTTCAAGGAGAGTTATTTCTTACGTGGGGAGTGGACGGACGATGTCATTTATGCGATGCTTCAAAGAGAGTGGTCTAGTAATAAAACAGTGAAATAAAAATCGGATAGAAATATGAACTATAAATTACGCGATTGGAAAATATCGGATGTAGATGCCCTTGTAAAACATGCAAACAATTACAATATCGCAAAATGGTTGACGAATGTATTTCCATACCCTTATACTGAGAATGATGGAAAGGCGTACCTTGAATTTGTATCGCAAGAAAGTCATTCTAAAATTTTTGCCATTGAAGTCAACGGCGAAGCAGTCGGCTCTATCGGAATTTTCCCGCAATCGGATGTTCACGGGAAAAACGCGGAAATAGGCTATTGGCTTTCCGAAGCATATTGGGGACACGGAATCATAACAAAAGCCATACAGGAAATTGTCGATTACGGCTTTGCGAATTTTGATATTGTGCGAATCTACGCCCGCCCTTTTTCTACCAACAAAGGTTCTCAACGGGTATTGGAAAAGGCCGGGTTCAAACTGGAAGCAAGATTGGAAAAAGCCCTGTATAAAAATGATGAGTATATGGACGAACTGATATACTCGAAGTTAAAGGAAGTCTGAAGTTCAACAATATTCAAATATGATAAGACATAAATATATAGTTACTGAACGATGGGAACAAAGTTACCCTGACCCTATTTTATTAGAAAAAGGAGAAAGCGTTATCGTTGATTTTTCAATAAAAGATGACACTCCGGGTTGGGACAACTGGGTTTGGTGTATATCCGCCAAAAGACAAAGTGGTTGGGTGCCCACACAGATTCTTCAAATGACCGCTTCGCTTAATGATGACAAAAAGGAAGCTGTGGTAATAGAGGATTATTCCGCCAATGAACTGAGTGTAGAAAAAGATCAGGTATTTATTGGCGAAAAAATACTTAATGGGTGGATTTGGGGAAGTATCGAAAATACCGATTTGAAAGGATGGGTGCCATTGGTAAATATCAAGCAAATCATTTAGGGACAAACCATAAACAGCAGCAATCGGGATATGGATATATAGGAACTATGGATTCAGGATTACCCTATAAACATTTGAAGTGGCTCCGCTTATATGAAATGATATTGAACTAAATGAAGCCACCAAAAGAGTTATGGAACACTTGGTATATTGCGACGACAAAGCCAAAGTCCTGAATAAAATATGGGATGGAAGCAAAACAATGGTAGTTCGAGGCGCAGCCGGACGAAAAATCCCCCACAGCCGCGTAAATGAGGGAGAAACACTGTATTTTATGCAAAAAGGTTCGAAGCGGATTTCGGCAAAAGGAGTTAGATTCATTAACGAGCCAATGGACATGCCCGACTGGGGAACGCGAGTAGTTCACTTGTACGATCCGAAAGAGAATTTGATTGAGTTGCTTAAGCCTCTTAAAACAGAGCGATTAGCAAGTGGTGACAACGTAGAACAACGTGAACGTAAAACAAAAAATAACAGATAAAACGAGTGATAACATCATGTATTCAATGATTGAACTGAAAGATTTTCTTGAAGATAACAAAAGCGATTTTGAGATATTAGCACATAGCACACCAATTCTATCGACACAAGATGCGGCAACATATTTTGATATTGAAAAAGCGGCTCCAACATTTATAATGGAAACTGATCTCGGGCTTATTGCTTTTATAATCAGCTCAAAGCGAGGAAAGATTGATTTTAGATCAATGAAGCAGGATTTAAAATTTTCAAAACTAAAAATGGCAGATAAAGAAAAGGTGCAAAAAATAACAGGATATGAGATTGGCGTCATTCCTCTTATTGGACATAATTTGCCTTGTGTTTTCGATGATTCTCTTTTAAATTGCGACTACATTTATGGTGGTTCTGGTGATGCACTTCACACTCTGAAAATTGCTCCTAATGATGTTATGCGCCTGAATAAAGTGATTAGACATATTATTTAAAGGAGAATGTGGATATTGCTTCCGGCAAAGCACTTCTGTCGAATGGATTTGAGTATGATAAAGAAAAAGAGTATTTCATATTAAAAAGCAATAAGATGAAAATCAAGGATAATAAACCCGCTTTGTTTGAAAAAACGGATAGCAATATTTGGACTGACTCATACATTCAGCGACAAATGTTGAAAGAACATTTGAATCCAGACTCGGACGGAGCAAGCAGAAAACAAGAATCAATAAGGAAGATTCTAAATTTCATCGAGGCTCATTCCACTCCAAAGGCACGTTTGCTGGACTTGGGGTGTGGCCCCGGATTATATACTTCATTCTTTCGGGATAAAGATTATACCGTTACCGGAATAGATTTTAATGAAGCTTCCATAAAATATGCCCGCAAGCAACACGCCGACATTTGTTATATTGAGGGGGATTATATAAAGGATTATCCCGAAGGTGTGTTCGATACGATTATTATGATTTATTGCGACTTCGGCACTCATTCGGATACAGACCGGGATAAGTTATTGCAAAACATCTATGCTTCTCTTGACGAAGGAGGCACGTTTATATTCGACGTGTTTACCGATGCACTAACGAATGATAAACGCGAAAGTAAAAGTTGGGACTTCCAGCCCGATGGTGGTTTTTGGAATGCAAATGAGTATTTGCTTTTAAGCGAAACATTTCACTATCCCGAAAACAAGGCTTTTGCCTATCAATACAACCTGCTTACAACCGACAGTGAAAAGCATTTCATTGTATGGGACAGATATTATTCGGAAAAAGAAATTGCCGAACTACTCATTAAAATCGGATTTAAAGAAGTTGCAATACACCACAATATCTTGGGAAGTAATAACTTTACCTCCAACAGCGAGATGTTTGTTGTGGCGAAGAAATAAGGTTGAGAAAACATCATTACCGACGTAATTTATGCAATACTTCAAAAAGAATGGATAAACCAAAAAAGTAAATAAGAGGAGGAAACAATATGCGCAAATTTGAATATAAAAAGACAAATGCCTTTTCTGTCGGAAAATCGACTGGAAATCCGGCAGCATGCCTATACTTGAAAAAAGGGCAACAGTTATCAGAGGAAGAAATGTTATCCATAGCAAAAGAGCACAAAGGATTTGTCTCAGAAGTTATATATTGCATCCCATTAGAAAATGACGTTTTCAGATTAAGATATTATTCCTCAGAATGTGAGGTCGAGTTTTGTGGACATGGTACAATTGCATGTATCTATGAATTAATTAAAAGTACCGACACATTAAGGGGTTTGCCAGAAATTACTCTATTAATCAATAAAGGAGAATTGATTGTTTACAATGAGCTTAAAGAACTTGATGCTGTATTTATCACAGCTCCTACGCCTCTCGATCTCATTGTCCCTGTTGAACAGAATGCTATTTCAAATATATTACAGATTTCTCCCCAAACGATAGACTCAAATTATTGCATAGATTTCATTGATGCCGGCCTTAGAACTCTGATTATTCCAGTCAATGGACTAAATAATCTACTTGGAATCAATCCTAATGAAACCGCCTTAAAAGATTTCTGTCAGGCAAATAATATTGATATCATTTTGATTTTCACCTTGGATGTGGCAAATAAAGAGAACAAAGCAAGAAGCCGGGTGTTTGCTCCAAAGTTTGGGTATCTTGAAGATCCGGCAACAGGTTCAGGGAACTCGGCTTTCGGATACTTTATGCTTAAACACAATCTGTGGGATGGAACACCTATTTCGATTGAGCAGAATGGTCTGATCGACAATTGCAATATCGTCAAATTAAGAACTATAGACAATAAAGTTATGTTTGGAGGAAATAGCATTCTAAAAATCGAAGGAAACTATTATTTAGAATAGACGTTTTGTCAACAAGCAGAAAATAATTGGAGCAAAATGTCCCATTTTTACAATTCTCTGTTTTGGCAAACACTTATCTTTGCAGGATATTCAGGTCGAATGGAAGAATTCAGAATCATACAACCTTCGGGGCTACTTGCGCCTTATGTGAAGAATTACTGGCTATTGAAAACAGTCGGCGATTCGGAATCTTTGCAACGAACTGTACCGACGGGAATGATGAGCCTGATATTTCACCGAGGTAATCGTTTGCTGTCCGTTTACGAAGATGAGCTGCACCCTCGTACATTCCTTGCGGGTCATGAGAAAACCTTTGCCGACTTAAAGTACACAGGAGAAATCAATATGATTTCCGTCGCCTTTCGTCCTGCCGGAGTACGGGCATTCTTCAACCTGCCAATAATCAAAACTAATCATTTACGATTAACCGCAGACGATCTCGAAGACAAGGATTTATCTTCGTTAGAAAATACATTAACAAGTACCGAAAACGACCGAATATGCATTCTCTTAATTGAACAATTCTTATTAAAAAGACTAACACAATTTCCGAAATACGACCTAAAACGCATGGAAACGACAATCAGCTTGATTAATTCCGGCCAGACTGACGTTGCTCGTCTTGCGGATGCAGCCTGCTTAAGTCGAAAACAATTCAACCGGGTTTTCTGCGAATATGTAGGCTCTAATCCAAAAGAATTTTCTCGAACAATCCGTTTTCAGAGAGCTTTGCATATCCTTGAAACCAGATCGCAAATCAGCCTCACTGCTTTGGCTTATGAATGTGGTTATTTCGACCAATCCCACCTCATTAAAGAATTTAAAGCATTGTCGGGCTATACTCCGTCCGAGTATCTTGCTACCTGCCCGCCCCATTCGGATTATTTCTCTTAATGTCTCATTTTTACAATTTCTGCGTTCCGCGAGATGCTACCTTTGCCTTGTCTAATAAATAAAAGTAATTAACAATGAAAGCATTAGTAGCATTTTTCGAGATTCCCGCTGTCGATTTCGACAGAGCAATCAAGTTTTACGAAACCGTTTTAGGTGTCGAACTTTCCGCAATGGATTTCGGTCAGGAGAAAATGGCATTCTTTCCCGAAGAAAACGGACAATGCCCCGGAGCAATCTCTTGGGCTGAGAAAGACAATCTCCTTCCTTCCGAGAACGGAGTATTGATAAGCCTACGTGTCGAAAATATGGAGCAAGCAATTAATTCCATTCAAAGACTCGGCGGAAAAATACGTATTCCGAAAACAAAGATTGAGGCAGAAAATCGCGGATACTTTGCTGTATTTCTTGATTGTGAAGGAAATCGGGTCGGGTTATATTCGGATAAGTAGGCTTATACTAACAAAAATGTATGCCTGTCGGGAACTCTTTTCGGCAGGCATTTCTTTCAGCAGTCTGGCTCACGACCTCAGCGTTTATTACACCGGACGGCAAAATAGCATGTACTAAAGGGGAAACAATTATTTCTGTTATTGAAATGGAGATAACTAATGAGAGTTGGACGGAAGCCGGAGTAAATGCAAAAAGGAGACCGAAGCATCAAAAATAGTACTGCAATCGATAAGAATACCGAAGTTTATTTCCGGAGAACCAATGTATGCACCTTTGATGAACAGACAACTTGGGAGTATTACAACCTCATCCGTGAGATTGAATACACTAACAAAGAGCTAGAAACGGGTCTGAATCTGCATCCCATTTATCACCGTTCGGGTTCACGCAGCGATGCTCATTTGTTTTTCGGACTACTGGCTTATTGGATTGTCTGGTACGATACGCTTTCAACTAAAACAATCGGGAGAAAACCCTTATTGGACAGAAATAGTGAAACCTATATCTACGCAGAAACTGGTGACCACACAATCCGTCAATGCTTTGGGTAAGAAGCTTGAGCTTAGACAGTGAGCCGGCCGACAAAAGATGCCGTGCAATATACTCGCCACTAAATCTAAAACAGGCGCCCTTTAAGAAAATAAAAATCTGGAGATCACAGCCACCACCCAAATAAGCAGCCTGGAGGCGTCTACCCGAGAATGGGATGGAGAAAGAGTGAAAGTTGGGATAAAACAGGAAAGGAACTAATTATTCTTTTTTCATGATGAACGTTGCTCCTCCTTGTTTTAAAATAAGAGAATCTTCTTCAGGTTTGAATTCAATTTCAATTTTAGCAGAATAAAATATAAATTTGTGTTCTGAGAAATATTCAAGATTGAAAGCTGGCTGCCCTGTCCCTTGAGCAACAAGAGTATCTCCATTTTTAGTTATAGCCAATTTAATTGGGAAATGGAGGGTTGAATAAGTGCCTAAATACTTATCTAAGTCTATTGTTTTAAGTATGCCTTGATCAAAATTAGGGATATCATATGGGTTGTTAAATATATCATCAAATACAATTTTAGCTATATCATTTAAATACATATTTAGACCATTAGATAATATTACACACGAAATTCTATGAATTGGGATATACATGAAAAATGAATTAAAGCCGTCAATATGTCCACCAAAACCATACCCAATATAATTTTGAAATTTCATCTTTCTTATACCCATACCAAAATTATCTTTAATAGTTGTCATTTGGTCTAAACTCTCTTGACTTACAATATTTCCATTAAAAAGATTATCAACAAAAATATTTAGTTCATAAGGGGTGGTTATAATACTCCCTGCACCTAAAACGGTAGACAAATTGGTAGATGTCTGTTTGTTCCATTTTTCTTTATAAAAAATATATGAGCTACAATCTGTGTTATCCATGTTTCTATCAAATCCACAAAGAGTATTCTTCAATCCTAAATTTTTAATTATATCATTGTAAAAAATCTGATCGTAAGTTTTATTGTAAATATCTTCCAAAATGTAAGATAATAAAACATAATTAGAATTACTATACTTCATCTGAGTACCCGGTTCAAAATCTATACCTTGTTGTTCAATAATCGAGAGCATTTCAGATTTATTTTTAAATTCAGTATTCCATTGAAAGAACGCCTCTCCATCAGTAAAGCTATGAATTCCACTACGGTGCTGCAGTAATTGACCTATTGTTATTATTTTTGAATTTTTAATAAATGGGAAGAAAATATCTATAGTTTGGTCAAGAAATAATTTGCCATCTTCAACAGCTTTGAGAATCATTGTTGCTGTATATATCTTTGATATTGAACCTATACGATATTTGGTGTTTCTATTAGCTTTTATATTTTTTTCTATATCAGCATATCCAACACAGTTATTGTATATTTCATTACCTTCTCTAAAAACTGAGATGCTGCCTATAAATTTATTATTTTGACTAAGATGGTGAAAATACATAGTGAGTTTATTATCTGTTGGGACAAACTGCCCAAATAAGCAGAAGCAACCTATAGCATTTAGTAACATTATAATAAAATATTTCTTCATGTAGCTAATGAATTGACATAAGAGATATTTGTTCCTTTCATATTCAAGAAGTAAAATCAATGATTATATAAATCATATTCAATATTCTACTTTAAGCCCAGAATAAACTTCAAAACAGGTCATTTATCATTTTTCCTATGGTTTAAGATATAGATTAATGGTAAAATACCTACAGTGTTTAATATAAATAATAAAATAAACCATATAAGATGGTTATTTCTTGCAGATCTCCACAACGCAAGCAATTTCCATATAATATCCCATAAGGCTAATAACCATACCCAGAAAGGGATTTTGTAT
Organism: Dysgonamonadaceae bacterium; assembly: GCA_047605645.1. Taxonomy (GTDB): domain Bacteria; phylum Bacteroidota; class Bacteroidia; order Bacteroidales; family Dysgonomonadaceae; genus UBA1309. Next base: position 93,579 of record JASGFJ010000009.1, read on the forward strand.
AATACATCTAGCATCATTATTTAATTGAAATATTATAATTTATAATTGAAATTATCTGAGAATAATCCTTATTATGATAAATCAAACCTCTGCTAAAATAATAATCTAATATACGAATTAGGTTGTTGGGAGAAGTCGTTAGATTATATTTTTGACGCAAACTATCACATAGTTTCTCCAATGTAATTATATCGTTAGTTAATTCAAATATATAAGAGTCCAAAGAGTTTAATAAGATATCAAGCGAATAAACTTCTTTAAAATTCACATATTCATGAAATTTTATCTGTTTTTCTTCTAAGGTAATTTTATATGAATGTTTATTTCTTCTATAATATATTTCTTGTCTGTCAAAAATATCCCACCATTCATTTTTATATGGTAACCAGTAATCCAAGATTTCCCATGCACATTCCTTACTTACATAATCGGAAACGCATTTATGCATAAGTTTTAATGGCACATAATGTTCTATGTTGAAATTTTTATCTTTAATGACGTATTTACTTGTGGCATTCACAGTTAAACGACTTGGCATTTGGTATGTTTCAGCATTGTTTCGATAAAATCTGAGAAACTTTGTATTTTGAATTGCTTCAAAAATATCTTTTTCTGTTTCTTCAAATAAGTTCGTTAAAACATTCATTCCTGTAATTCGAATATTATTTTCAGTGGCTATTTTCATAAAAAAAAGATTACTAGCAAAAGTATTCTTCTTTTCCATTTTAGACAGTAAAGAATCACTTGTACTTTCCCATCCTATTTGCACAGAGAAAATTCCCGCTTTAGACATTTTAAGAATAGTTTGTCTGTCTAAATTTTGGGTAATTATTTCAGCAGATACAATTTTAAATCTAGGCTCTATTCTTTTAATTTCAATAAAACAGTCCAAAACTTTATTGAAATTATCTAAATTAATTCCAATGATATCTGTATCTAAAAAAAGGAAACTATATACCCCCCATTGTTTAATATATGAAGTAATTTCATTTCTTATTTTTTCTAAATTTTTCGTCCTGTATTTATAGCCAACGTTTAAATAACAAAAATGACACTTTCCCCAATGACATCCTCTTGAGCCCTCTATCGGTAATTGACAATTTACTCGGGATAAATTTGTTGAACTATCTATTATGTTAAAAAAATCAGAAAAATCCAACAATGTAGGTTCTGATAAATCAGCATATTCTTTTTTATTTGATTTAGATAATTCTACCTGATTGTTTTTACGATAAGCAATATAAGGTATATCGACAAAGTTGCCTAATTGGAGATTTTTTACTATCTGTAGTAGCTGATGCTCCCCCTCTCCCCATGCAGCAATATCAAATTGTTTGAAGTTCTCTAAAATACTTGTTGCTGATTTTTTAGTATTTATTCCCCCAACAATTATTGGTATATCATAGAATATTGTTTTTAGTATATCACCCAAAATAGAGGAAAATAGCCATTGGTCTAACTTGAGTGAGAAGCCAAAGCATAAAGCATTCGAGAATTCATATTCATTAATTATATTGTAGATAATTTCATCTGTTTTTTTTTTAAAAGATGCCATGTGTTTATCTATGAATTCTGGATTCTTATTGATATTCTCCATATTTAGAAGCATCAAAATTGTTTTTACTTTTTCGTAAAGTGAAAAGTCTTTTTTTGAAATGGCCAAATAATTTAGAAATAGCAATTCTGAGTAAACAGAGTACCCTTCAATATTTACTTTTTGAAAAGAAAAATTTGATTGTAAATCCTTAAAAATTAAATTCCAATAGACGATTTTTACATCAAAGCCGTTTTTGACTAAAAAAGATTTTAATATTGTTAGGGAGGCCAAAGGAATATTGGTCTGTACCGGTGGACAAGCATGTAATATAACTACTCTTTTCATGATAAGTTCATAAAAGTTATTGTATATGATATAAGTAATTTATTACGTCTCTCTGGTTATAGCTTATTTTCTAAATTGTAGAAATTTTGTAAATTGAGCGCAATAAACTCACGTATTTTTTCCCTGTCATAATGAGAATAATTTTCAATAATAGCATTAGTTAATTCGTCTGCTCTTGTCAAAACTAGTTCATCATATAATAATTCAGCAGGAATATATGTATCGCTATGTTCATTTGCCCAGAATTTTAATATAGGTTCATCATGCATTACACTTAATACCTCGGTTGGCATTTCAGGTAATTCTGTTTCTCCACAAGTATGAAACTGATCCAAAATATAGTCATGAGTAATTGCTGCGATTTTGGCTCCAATAGCAATACCCATATAGATCGATTCTTCTACTGCACCTGATTTAAGCATCATTTGTTCTGAATGAGGCAAACTTTTCAAGAATAGTTGATAATCTTCTTCTGTTTTGAAAAATTTTTTATAATCAGCATATCCGTTGGAGACAATTTTTGCAGAGTCTGATATTAATCCCTTTAACCTGCATAATCGGATAAACTCAGACAAATTTTTGTTTTTTGCGGCATCCAGAACTTCTTTATCAGCCATCGCTAACAATACCATTTTATCTTTTTCGTTCAAATATTGGCTAATATTTACTCCATAAATTGCGCTGTATTTTTTCTGGGAAAGATATGTGTCTGGATCTGAACAGAACTGTTTGGATGCGCTTTCATCTGTTGTAATATCTTTGATAAGTAAATTCATTATATTTGCATATCTTTCGATTTCGGCAGAGAGCCTGAGTTCATTTATATTTAAAAGATGTTTGCCTTTTTCAGAGTTTGAATTAAGTAGAAGATCATCGTATCTGCTACCCATATTATACTCGGAATGATCAGCAGAGCACCCTCCTAGAAAGATAGTAGCAGCAGCTCCAACAATACTCTTTTTGGGTAAAACTTTCTTTTTCATAATTTTAAATTTATAAAGGTTTGGTTCTTGTTAAATGCATAGACTGTAATCTAAATAAAATACCTGGGATCTGCGATTTGTATGTTTCTCTTATTGCATTAATATTATTTTCATTTTTAATTGTTTCAATACAATACATACAGTTATGAGGAAATTTTTTGGGTTTAATTCCTTGATGTTTTAAAATTGTTTCATATAAATGTTTAGAACCTAATGTATATAACCATAATTTATATATATCCTCAAATTGAGCCTCATATAATTCATTAAGAGAATAATTTCTTAAATTACCAAGTTTTAAAAATTGATTAAATTCTACAGTAATACCACAACAAGCTAATAGATGAGAATAAGGATTTATACTGATTGTTCTGAATATATTATCACATCCCTCAATGCTTTCTTTTTTTTCATTATTTACATCATCTTTGTTATTGCAAGAATTGTTCCCAGTTCGAATAGCTATCCATGATGCTGATATGAGCTTGACTTGATTATTTTTAATCAATTTGGCCAAAACGTCATTTGATTCAAAATTTTCTTTAGTAAATACTGCTCCATCCCATGACTCAAGAGCTACATATATAGGTAAACTTACCCCTAAATCAATGGCTGCCCGTATTCCATTGATGACATAATCAATCTTTACAAATTCCTGATGGTCATCTCCTGTACTAAAATTAATTTCTTTTAAGCCACTATCGACCAAACTGCTTAATCTCTCATATGCTTTATCATATGTATCTGCCCAATATCCATTTGTAACAACTCTAACGCTTAACCCCAATTTCGTGGCATGGTTAATACATTTCTCTAAGTCTTCACCAATTAAAAAACACTCTCCTCCAGTAAATACACAGACTCTTAATGATGGGAAACTATCTATTGCTTGGTCTATATGATATATAATTTCGTTATAAGACATTCGGTGTTTGATTTTTGGTGTACAGCCAAAACAGCAATTCTTGCATGATGCAGTACATCTATGTGTCGGTAAGATGGTAAGAGTAGTAGGCTTTTCGTTAATCAAATCTTTGTAAGTCATAATTTCAGCTGTGTTAAATTCCTTGTAATTAGCTTGTTGATGTTATACAATTATTTCAACAGTCTTGCTTTTATTATCGGAATATAATTATAGATGTTACTATGTGATATTATTTTTAAAAGAACTTTCTTCAAAAATAATTACTATAAGCGTTTTAGTTATCGTAGAGTTTCTAACTATTAAATAATAAATAGATAGTCTTGATTGCTATAAAGATACTGATTAAAAGTTGACTAAAACAATTATCTATATATGTTATAAAACATTTATATGTTTTTTTAGTCTGATTGAATATACCAGTATTTTTTTATTGAAATTCAATATTTTATATAGATATTTGGCTCTTTCATTCCTACCTGCTCTAGACCACATCCGAAGAGGATTATTATTTTGAACTCACATCTCCCTCAAAAGCCATGATGGAGGCCTTCATGAAACCGCTTTAATATATCACTCATTATCAACACACACCTACAGCCAATTATAAATATTCACTTATGCATACATTCATTCCATTTTCTTAACTTTCCAAAGTGTTGCACAAAGAATAAAAGATAATGCCGCCGCTCCTATCCAGAAATATTGAATCGATGAAAAATCATAGGAAGCAATACCTTCTGTCACAGTTTTACTATCCCCAATCAAGCGGCCACTTAGTATATCCTGTATTCCCGCTCCAATGTAACTAGCAATACCGACAACACCCAATGCTGCTCCCGAAGCCCTTTTGGGAGCAATATCCACAGCCATCAATCCTCCCAGATAACAGATTAGTACTCCGATAGAAAGACCAAATAGAATCATGCCGACGATATCCAATGCAAAATAGCCTTTAGGAATAAATACAAACATGGTTATGGCAATGGTATTACATATACCGAATATCAATGCCGGCACATTCCTGTTTCCTTTAAATAGCCTATCGGATAAGATCCCTGACAAAACAGTTCCGATAATCCCGCAAACAGAAGATACAGCAACAATACTGCTTGCCTCTACTGAAGTATAAGCCTTTTGATTTTCCAGGAAGAAGATTCCCCAACTATTAACTGCATAGCGACTGATATACATACAGGCACTTGACAGAGCAAGAATCCATATAAATGGATTTTTGAGAACTTCCAGTTGAGTTGCTCCCACCGATTTATTCAATTCCTTTGATGGCATAACAGATACTAGACCTTTACTACCCGGACTGTCGTGGAAGAAGAGCATAATGATGAGAGCACCAATCAACCCGACAATTCCTGCAGCTTCAAATCCCCAGCGCCATCCGGCTATGCTGACAACAAAAGCAGTAGCGATAAAAGTCAATGCTTCTCCGATATTATGGCTGGCACTCCAAAACCCATAATACGATCCTCTTTCCTTATCTGTAAACCAACGTGACAAGCCTACAACACTACTCGGAGCACCCATACTTTGTGCCCAACCGTTGATTCCCCACAGAATAACAAATATCCAGAAGGAGTGGCTAAGTCCCAAAATGATATTTACAGCGGATGATATGAGCAACCCCATAGCCATAAAGCGTTTGATATTTACCCGATCGCCTAAAAAACCGTTGACAAACTTACCAACTGCATAGGTGAAGAATAATGCAGAACCAACTATGCCCAATTCGCTTTCAGTGAGTATACCACCATCAACTAATGGTTTCTTGACAACACTGATACTTAAACGGCAAACGTAATAGAGCCCATACCCAATAGTCGCTGAAAGAAACACTGACCATTGGAGACTTTTTAGATATTTTTTGTCTTCTCGCAAATATTCCTGTCCGGAAGATGGAGAAAGGAATTGTATTATATTTCTAATCATGCAGACCTCTCTTTCTTAAATAATCCAGCATCATAGCCGGACGATCTGTTTGAAGGATACGAGCGCCGAACATGTCGATCAGATATCCCCAAGTCACATCAGTATTTTTTAAGGCTCTATCATCACTATAGCCACCACAAAGGGATGGCCATAAGGAATTAATCCATATAAGGGAAGTCGTATTTTCCAACTTGCTTTTTATATGCAACAATAAATCTTTGTTTTCTTTCTCAAAAACTATTTCATAGAAAGGATATTGCATATCAAGAATTGGGTTTAGAGCTTCTATAGTAGTTGTATCTTTTATGGTCACAACTGGCATAAATATCATTTTATCCAGACGTTCGCCAAATTGCAGCTTTAGCTCTGCATAAGCTTTATTCGATTTGATAATTGCCTGCTCCAGAGTATTAGTCTTTTCCAGTATTTGGTACACATCGTCAAAATATTTGTCGGCTTTATCCAAATTGACTATTATTTTCCCTTTAGCGACAAGCATGGCTTCCTCTAATGAGGGAACCTTAAATTCGGATACGCGCCCCAATCCGTTTCTTAGGTAAAGAGACTGTATTTCAGCTAACGTCAGATCACCCACAAACCCTTGTCCATTAGTGGTACGATCCACTGTTTTGTCGTGCATCAGAATCAAATGCCCATCTTTGGTTTTTGAAATATCTATCTCCACAATGTCGACACCCATTTTTATGCAGCTTTCAATACCTTCAAGTGCATTATCTGCATAATTTCGCCAGTCGCCACGATGGGAAACGACTAAAACGTTCTTTGCTTCTTTATTTTGAGCTGAGACACAGCTGTAACTCAACAATAGAAGTAATACGAATAATATATTTTTATTAAGTTTCATTCTTCCTAATTTTTAGATTTACAGTCATAGAGACCGAAAACAGATTTAATTTTTCGTTTTGTATTATTGTCTTCCAGAATATATACATAATATTGATTTCCACCAGGCAGGACTCTGACCACAATATGCCCCTGCTTACTTTTCATCTTTTCAGTGTTGTTGCCAATCACTATTTCGGCAGCAGAATGTAGATTTGTTGCAAAAATATCCCTCTCTTCAGGATAAATATATTTTGAAAGCATGCGATCTAATGTTGAATGATTGGGGTGTAAAGCATCACTAGCCTGAATTATAAAAACTCGGGGCTTCAATGTTTTAATAAATATATCATTTGTTGCATTATTATATCCATGATGATTTACACAGCAGACTTCTGTTTCACCCACGATTGGAGCTAATTGTGTTTCTATATCGTGAAAAGAGCTTCTTCCGGGTTTTGGATATCCGGTAACATCACCACCTGCATAGTATGAAAAATTTCCGTATGTAATTTTCAAAACACAACTTAACGAATTTTCTTGAGGGATATCAAACTTTTTTAATCTTTCTAAAGGAGGAAATAGATATCGAGTTAATGTGCCATTACCTGTCCAAAGATTTCCATTTGAATAGATATTTTGGACTTTAAAACTTCCGGCATAAGACACAGTATCATATAATAGTTTAAATTGGTTGTCAAATCCAGACACGAATTGCTCAATAGTTATTTTCTTTTGAGTAAAACGTAAAAAATCATGATAATTTTTAACAGCTTTATCTTTTAAATCCACCAAGAAAGAATAATCAGGAAATCCCCTGTCAACCAACGTCCCAATCCGCAAATTTTCTGCCACAGTTATTATCCCTGTGTTGTAATATTTACCCGTTTCATTTTTTGTTTTTAATACACCTCCCAAATGATCCTTATGAAAGTGTGTGATCAATACATAATCTAACCCTTGCTTTTTATTGGGGGCTATATCATTTATATAATCAACAATCCATTCTCCCGGTGTCTTGGAATCGTTCGGCTTCTGGGGAACATGACGAAGATCAGATGCTTTATTTTCTCCTGCATCTATCATCATTGTAGTACCATCGGGGAAAATAAAATAAGCACATTCGCCACATCCTGTATTTATATGATGGATATCCAGATATCCTTTTTCCCATGAGGAAAGTTTATCTCCAACTTTTTGAGCAAAACTCAAAGTAGGAAAAAGACAAAAGAGAAGTAAACAATGAAGTGTTTTCATCATCCATATTTTGTTTAAAACGACTCCCCGACAACTAATCATCGGAGAGTAATAGAATTATCTAAATCGAAACATCAATACCCCGGATTCTGAGGAAATTTAGAAGAGTCATTTCTCAATACGACTTCACTATGAGGTACCGGAAATAATAAATCGTTTTGATTGATTGTTATGTTAATATCACGAATCGAGCCTATAGCTTGTTCGCTACGTATAAGATCGAACCAGCGTTGCATTTCCATTGGAAACTCCAATCGACGTTCAAGCCATATTGCTTTACGAAAGGAATCCTGATCCGGCAAGTCTGCTACCGTGTAAACACCTGTCGAATAAGATCGGGTACGTACATTATTTAGTGATTGCCAACAAAGTGAAGTTCCTGAATTATCATATAAGACCTCATTAGCCGCTTCAGCAAACATTAGTAAAACATCAGACCAACGAAGAATAGGAGTATGATAAGCATATTGTTTTATAGAACTCTCTATATCGGCATACTTTACAAATAACTTATTGTCTGTATTTGTTCCTTTAATACTTCTCATCAAATCAGCACGGCGATCGCTCTTATGATAAATGCATTTGGCAGTATTGCTTAATTTAAAAACTTCATTTAAATCTGCCTGATTTGCATGATGAACCAATGCATTACGTCCTTCTCCCGGGATATCCTTATTGAACAATACAGCAAAAAGTATCTCTTTGTTCATTGTTTGAGGCACCCATCCTTTATAGCTATTGTATGCAGAATTAGGACTCCCTGACGCCGGAGCAGTACTGAATACATTCGTGATGTCCGGCAATAAGATATGAATTCCAGCATTATCAGTATTTATTAGCTCACCCAGTGTTGTTTTTGCATCATTCCATTTTTTCTGTTGTAGATACACCTTCCCCAACAACCCTTTTGCTGCAAGCGAAGTCGCTCGACCTAAGCTACTACCACTAAATAGCTTAGGGAGATTTTCCGGATTAGATGCGAATTTCAGATCTGTTTCAATTGCCGTATAAATCTCACCAACTTTATCCCTGCTGCATAGTGCGGCCTCTTCTGGAGAAACAGGCTCTAAAATTAGAGGTGCATCCCCCCAGAAACGCACAATATTAAAGTAAGCTAACCCTCGCAGGAAACGAGCTTCAGCTTCATACTGAGCTCTTAATTTGTCTTTTTTTACAAGGTCTATATATTTGATAACATTATTGCATCTGTAAATCATCTCATAATGCTTTGACCAGACTTCGCGGAAAATCTGGTTATCAGCCTGCGCTGTAAATATTTTAATACTGTATTCGCGTCCTGCATTTCCTCCTGAATTAGTAAAAGAACCTAAATCGTCGGAACGAACATCGGTCATCAATACCATATAATCACGGTAAAATGCTCTATCCTGTAATGCTGCATACGAAGCAGTCAAAGCATATTCAATATCTGTCTGGTTTTTATAAAAATTACCTGTCGTTCCCTGATTTGTTTCCGGTTTAAGATCCAGAAAGTCACTACATCCTGTAAATAAGAAAATAGATACAGAAATAAATATACATTTTATTAACTTTTTCATGTCAATCAACTTTTGAAGTTATAGCGTAAAATTAATTCCAAAAACAAAGCTTTTTGCGAGTGGATATGTACCATAATCTACACCCTGCATTATCGGACTGGAATCGGTACTAACTTCTGGATTATACCCGCTGTAATTGGTGAATGTAAACGGGTTGAATGCCGAACCATAGATCCGGAGAGTACTAATACCCAGACGGCTTACTGTTTGCTTAAGAAAAGTAAATCCGAAAGTTATTTCCCGAATTCTCATGTAAGAACCATCTTCGATATGCCAGGATGATATCACAGTGTTCATCCCGGTAGCATTTCGATTAGCGCGATACACTTTTCCACTTCCCTGTTGTGATTCCGACACCCAGCGATCGCGTGCAATACCTAATTGATTGGCATTACCTTCCATATTTGCTAAATAGCGTCGATTAATATTTGCTATTTCATTTCCATATACACCTTGTAACGCCAAACTAAAGTCAAACATCCTGTATTTTACATGCGTGGAATACCCATATGTAAAATCCGGAAGATAATTTCCTGTTATCGTTTTATCATCTGCATTGATTATATTGTCCGACCCAAATTTCTTGAATCGAAAATCTCCAGGCTGAGCATTAGGGACAATTATACCATTGGCCATATCAGCATTTATTTCCGCCTGATTTTGATATACTCCATCTACAACATAAGTATAGTAATTACCAATTGGTTCGCCGACTTTTGTTATAAAATCGATTACGCTGTTCGATTGGGTTACGATTTCATTAGCACTTCCAAGAGATTTAACTTTGTTACGATTAGCAGCATAATTAAAACTATTGGTCCATAATACGTTGCCTATCTTATGGTTGGAGGATAGAGTCAATTCGATACCCTTATTGGTTAGTTTTCCGATATTTTGAAGAACAGTAGAGAATCCGGATATTTCCATAACAGGAACTTTCAACAACATATCAGTTGTTGTACCCTGATAAACGTCAACCTCAAGATTCAACCATTTAAATAAGCCTATTTCAGCTCCAATATTAACTTGTGAAGTTTTTTCCCACCCAATATTTGGATTTCCGGATGTTGATTCCTTCATACCTATACTTGATCCTCCTCCAAATGGATAATTATCACCTTCTACAATTCCAAAAGAAGCATAATTACCAATACTCATATTACCAGTAACACCCCAACTCGTACGTAGTTTCAGATTAGATATCCAGGGTACGGATTTCATGAAATTCTCTTCAGTCATGTACCAAGCAGCTGAAGCAGAAGGGAAATACCCCCATTTATTATTTTTCCCGAAGCGAGAAGATCCATCAGCACGAATAGCCACTGAGAATAAATATTTATCGGTATAGTTATACTGAGCACGGGCTAATGCTGATAATAAAGACCATTCATCTTTCGATGAATCATATTTTGTCGCTTTTGCAGTTATGGGAATTGTATGAAGTATGTCATTTTGCGGCAGATCGGTAGCTGTCAAACGATTGGCATTGCCCAGATACTTCTGAGCTGTCCAACCACCGAGCCCTGTGATTGCATGTCTGCCAAATTTATTTTTATAATTCAATGTATTTTCCCATACCCATGTATATTTGTTTTTAGTCCGCGATTCTGCTGTAGGATTTGAAGGAGGCATTCTATCCGTAGAATTTGGTAAAGCTGCCGGGCGATAAGAATCACGCACATAATTATTATAGTTCCAGCTACCTTGAGTTTTGAAATTCAAGCTCTTCATTATTTTATATTCAACATACCCTGTTGCCAACATCTGTAATGCCGTCATTTTATCATCAATAAGGCTTGCAATAGCAACAGGATTATTAATTTTTGATTGACCATAACTGGTATTATTATGTTGATAGTTGAATTCTCTATCCGGATTACGAACCGGATATATCGGTGCTGCTCCTAATGCTGCTGATAAAACTCCATCATTGGCATAACGACCTTCTGTATTTACCAGATCAAATACATTGCGAGTCAGGTTGATATTTCCTCCAATCTTGAATTTATTGTGGGTCATATCCACCTTCGTTCGAAATCCCATCTTCGTGAAAGAAGAATTGATAACGACTCCTTCTTCATCCTGATAATTTCCAGAAATAAGGTATCTAAGATTTTTATTTCCCCCACTTACCGAAAGACTGTGTTTTTGCATAAATCCGGTACGAAGCACTGCATCCTGCCAGTCGGTATCGGTTAATCCCTTTTCACCTCTCACATATGGTAATATTTCGGGAGGAAGCATCCATCCTTGATTCTCGCTGAGTGTCCCTGTTTTTAGATTATCCCAACGTTGCTGATTTGTAGCCCAAGGATCATATAGATTGGTTTTTCCTGCATTTTTTAATTGATCGTAATATGCTGCATTATGTCCATCAAAAACCAATTGCGAATATTCATAGGCATTTAGAACATCTATTTTCTTGGTTACGCTTTGCATTCCAACATGTCCATTATACTGAACTACAGGCTTACCATCTTTCCCTTTCTTCGTAGTAATGATTACAACTCCATTACTTCCCCGAGACCCATAAATCGCCGCAGCCGAAGCATCTTTCAAAATTTCAATAGATTCTATATCTGACATTTCGATAGAAGCCAGCGGACTTACAGAAATGCCTGTCGCCTTTCCTGTGTCATCACTCAAAGGGACACCATCAATGACATAAAGCGGAGAACTACCAGCTGTAATAGTCCCTACCCCACGCACTTTTATGTCGAATCCGGCTCCCGGAGTTCCATTAGGTTGAGTTATCTGTACTCCGGCCATTCTTCCAACAAGAGCCTGTTCGATACTAGATACAGCCATATCCTGAATGTCTGAAGCCCGCACAGACGAAATAGAAGTTGTTACGTCTCGTTTGCGTTGAACTCCATATCCGACAACTACAACTTCATCTAAAACTTTAAGATTTTCTTTAAGAACAATTTGATAATCAAACTTATCTCCTTTGAATTTAATCTCTTGAGACAAATATCCAATATAAGATATTATGAGAGATGAACCTTTGGGAACTTCAAGGCTAAATTTTCCATCAATATCGGTTACTGTCCCAGTTGTTGCTCCCTTTACCATTATTGTAGCACCAATAATGTGTTCTCCACCTTCATCTTTTACAACTCCTGTTATTTTCTTTTGTTTTTCCTGTTTTTGATTAGCTTTTTGAGGAATAAGAAGTATAATATTCTTTTCTTGCTTTTGATAACCTATTTCGCTATCGGTCAACAACTGTTTTAATACTGTATCAATATCCTTATCTGAAAAACTTATCGATACTACTTTATCAAGTTCTTTCAAATCATCATTAAAGAAAAACTTGAACACACTCTTATTCTCTATTTCCTTGACAGCCTCTTTAATTGATTTATTCTTAATGTCAATTGTAACTTGAGGAAAGATGTTACACGACAGAAGAAACATGAAAACGACAAACACAAGTCGTCGATGCTCTAATGGAATTTTAATTTTCATGATCGAATAGATTTTGGTTTAACAATAGAATTTCTTAACAAATCTGTTTCTATTCGATATACAGGTATCAATAGCAGTTTCATGACACCCAGCACAAACATTAACCTTACTTAACTATTCACGCAAAAAAAACACGGGAATACACAAAAGTACTACCGTGTGGCTATTTATAACTATCAGGAACTTTTACTTATATAAATGAACAGTACTATCTTCTATTCTATAATTTATTGAAGATGTTAGTTTTATTGCATTTAGTACACTTTCAATGTTGGTGTTATCTACAGTTCCTGTGAAACGTTGTTTTTTCAAATCTTCGTTGTCAAACACAATGTCAATATTATGCATTCGTGAGATTGTTTTCATTATGAATTCCACGGGCTCACCATCGAAACGAAGACGATTTTGCCTCCAATCGGTATAATCTTCGGCGTTGACCTTTTGTTGCAATACTTGTTGAGTTATTCTGTTATACAATATCCGGTCGTTAGGCTTCATCTCGATATTATCTTTAGGTGTTATCAACTGTATTTTCCCAGAGTTCAATACAATAGATATATTTTCCTCATCAGGATATGCTTTTATACCAAATCGCGTACCTAAAACTTTAATTTTTATCTCTTTGCATTGAACTATAAATGGTTTTTCAGGATTGTGTCTTACATCAAAGAAAGCTTCACCGTCTAACCGAACAAGCCTTTCTTTCTGATTGTAATCACTATAATAGATAAGCTTTGAGCCTGAATTTACAGAAATCTTACTTCCTTCGGGCAATGTCAAACTTGCTTTTTCACCCATATCAGCAACCACTTCAAATAATTCAATATTATGAGGTTTCAAATATAAATATGCTCCCAGTATAAGAACAACGGGAAGCAGGATGGCTGCAACGTTGACTATTCGTCTTAAATAGAATCTAAAATCCCGACCATCAGAGTTTGACAAGTCAAGAGTTGAGTAATTCTTCGTTTGAGTACGAATATTATATAGCACCTTCATTTTCAAATCCATATCCATATCTCCGGAAGAGGATACAATCTGGTCTTCTAACCATTTATTCAAATGAATATCATCCTTTAAGAATGATTTTAATTCGGCTATTTCAAGAGGAGATGCTACTCCTGATACATATTTCTGGAATATATTTAAACACTTATCTTTATCCATTTATTTATTAAATTACTTTCCAATATTTATACAGACATCATCTGGCAATTCGCCACAAGACTTAGATTAATTAACTAAAACATGTATTAGCACAATCGATAATATCTGATCATAATATTTTGCCAAATGTTCTTTCATAAAGGATATTGCCCTCGATATTTGGGTTTGCACAGTTCTTTCTGATATCTGTAGTTTCTCCGAAATCTCTTTATTTGATAACATTTCTTTTCGACTCAATATAAAAACCTGTTTGCGAGCTGGAGGTAATTTTTCGATTAAACTGTCAATATATTCCTCCAAAATATTTTTATTAACTATTTTTTCGGTATCATTCTCGATACCGGATGAAAACCTTGTAATATAGTCTCTGTAAATAAACTCTACAACCTGATGTTCATACTCATTCAATAACATATTCTTTGCGATTGTACACAAATATGAAATGAATGATTTATTTGGATTTACAGAAGCATGTGATTCCCATATTTTGATGAAAGTTCGCTGCACCAATTCTTCAGCTAAATAGGCATCCCCTGAAGTAATTCTTAAAATAAAATTATATAATTTACCACCGTAGATATGAAATAATTCTTCAAATGCTTCAGATGATCCACTTTGAAGTTTTATCAAAATATTTCGTTCAACATGGTTATTCATAGTTTATAATATACTTATTGCTTAGAACAAAAATATTATTTATATCAATACTATCATAATGTAATGGTATTAAATATTAATTCATTAATACAATACCTATTCAACGAATCGCTATTCTCGAAGTCTATTGTAGTATTGATTCCGTTGCCTGAATATCTTGTCGAAATAATCGATTTTGGAATCTCTGTAATCAAAAATGACCGGCAGTTTCCCTGAGTGTTGAACTTTCCCGTATATTTTGTAGCAGCTTACCTCCAAACGTGAAGGGATAAACAATAAACAAGCACTCCAATGCGCTTATATCTATCCCTCGCCGAAATATTGTCGGGTGAAAATAATAATTAAGAAATACCCCTATCCTATCTGTTCCAACTTGCTTTTCCGACTTTTTTCCGAATCATCACCCAAAATGGCAATCGTTTCGTTTTTTTCCCTCAAATAAAGGTTCAGAATATCTACATGGGGCTTCTTTCGGTGAGTATCAAGATAGACTTAAAGCGACTTATATCCCCATCAACATCCGTAAAAATCAAACTATTCCTATTGGAGCTGGGACAAAGAATATATACTCACATGTAATACACGTGAGTATTATCGAAACGCAAAAGGCTCCAAGATATCCCTCCCTAGTGCCACCACTAAAAAAACTCAAAGCAACTGAACCCAACAATTTCTTACGAAAGACAATGCGTATGAACTACTTAGTGGCAAAAACAAAGAATTATTTGCATCATTTCATCTGAAATTGATATCTTTGCATCGCTGGACGACCAGCCTCGAATACTAAGGGATGGACGACCACCCATAAATTAAATTATCATGGCGTGGTTATTTCTTATTTTGGGAGGTATCTTTGAGATTGGGTGGCCTCTTGGTTTTAAACTTGCATCAACAGCTCAACACAAGTTCTTGTTCATAGGAATGTCGATGGTTTGTATGGCATTAAGTGGCTTATTCCTCTATCTGGCACAGCAAACAATACCGATAGGTACGGCGTATGCTGTATGGACAGGGATCGGTGCAATAGGGACCCTTACTGTGGGGATTATTTTCTTTCATGACCCAGCAGGATTTATGAGGCTTTTTTCTGCATTCTTAATTATTGCAGGTATAATTGGATTGAAATTTTTTTAGTTCAATAAATTCGCATAGATACTTTTTTGTCTATAAAAAGCGCAATAAAAGATTTTCCCGAAGTTTTTTCTACAATTTTAGCCAATAGCCCATAACCTGTTTGAGTATAAGCAAACTGTGTCCCTACCGTAAATTGAGTTGGTTTATCCAAAGCGATAATTCCTTGTGTATGAGTTAAAGATGGTGTATAGTTAGTATGTCAGTTCAATTTTGGGTCAAATTTGGCAAATATTTTTTTATCGACGAATAAATATCAAGATGTCCTTTATCATATTCCTACAAGGACAATTATGGCTGTAAATTGTTTGCTAATTGAACCCACACAAAATTGGTCATCTATTATGGATAAATAATAAAATTCTGATTGGCGATAAATTTTTGTACTGATTCCGTCCCATCGATTAATCGAAGTAAAACATCAGTCATATTATTATCACGATATTCAATCATCCAAACTACTCCTTCTTCAAGCGAAATAGAAATGTTACTATCTGGATGTTTTTCTTTGGAATGGACTCCAGGATTTTCCAGTAATTCTTCTTTCTTAATAAAAACCTGTTGTTACGTGGAGAGTTCTCCTTTTTCAATTTCAGGAAGAACTATTAGTGCAATTGGAAATTTGAAAGTACTCCACATTGGATAAAGCTTGTTTCCATTAATTTCAACAAATCCATTTGATTCGGTTGTGATAATAGAAATTCCGATATCTCCATTTTTAGTTGAGATTATTTTTTCGATTTCATTTTTAAGTCCATTATCTGTATTTGGCTTTTTTCATATACTTAGAGAAAGTCTTTAAAAAAATACGTTGTTGATCGACATATAGAAAATGGGAAGAGTTATCAATCAACGTAAAATTTTCACGACCGGTAATCTCTCTTAGATCGTTTAGCTGTTTTCTTGAAAAAATTCTATCTTGTTTCCCATAAATACCAAATACCTTAATTCCATCGGTTTTTAACTTCTTCAGAATAGGCTTTGTATCTACATTATTTAAAACTTCATTTTGATAAAAAATAGCAGGAGCATTCCTGTTTCTGATGTTATTCTTATAGAAGTCGCTATTCTTATATATTTCGCGTAATTCAATAGATTCCATTGTCGGCTCAGGCATATCAAACATGCCATCCGTAAAACTATAAACAGAGGCCCGATATTCTGCTGTATTTTGGGGCATTTGCCTGGTCTTCTGTATTTTTTCTAACATTGTCGTATCATTTTTTTTGCCATAAATTTTCTCTGCGGAATCTAAGATATGATTATATGATTCTTGTTGAGAGAATAAAGCGGCTACAAGAATAATCGATTTCACTTTTTCAGGATATCGTTCGGCGAAATATGCAGATACTATACCTCCGAAGCTGTGAGCAAATATACTTGCTTGTGCAATGTTATATTTTTTATAAATATCAATCAGGTCGTTTAATGCTTCTTCAAATGTAAATGTAGCATTAGGATCAGCAGAACGCCCCTCTCCTCTTCTATCATAAGCGATTACATATAATCCCATATCGGCGAGCTTCTGAGCAGTAGTAGCCTCAAATAAGGTCGAATTAGAACCGGGTCCACCATGAATATAAATAACAGCAGGATTCTCTTTATTTCCGTAACTTTTCGAATAAATAGACTGTCCTCTTGCTTGATTATTGAATAAAACAGTAAATAAGCTTAAAAATAGAAGTATTCCCTTCATTTGTAAAATATATTTTGGTAACCGTTTTACAAAGTTAGTGAATATCTTAGGAAGCAATTACAATTCTATTTTAAAGCCCTTACCTGTATTTAGGGATGATGGCTGAATTTGCTGTCGTAAAGCCTGTTTCAATTCCTGCTATTTTTGTTTGAACCAGTCAATGATATTTTTGGCATGAATGGATAGTTTTAGCTTATCGGGATTATCCCGGTCTTTGAATGGTTGCAATTTGGCATCTTTCACCTCAAAATAGCGCACTAGTTCTTGGGATTGACTTTGAGATTTACGGATGCGACAGAGCGTTGTCCGTTGATAGTTACACGCAAAAGATATATAGATATGTTTGCACTAAGACTATTTATCAATTTCGGTTCTCTTTAAAAAGTCAGCTTTGTACTTATCTCCCCAGTGCCATAAATTATCAATGATTGGAATCAGTTCTTTACCAGATTCTGTCAGTGAGTATTCCACTTTTAATGGCAACACGGGATAAACCTTCTTTTGCAGGATACCCATTCTTTCCAATTCGCCCAATTGCTTTGTCAATACACGTTTTGGAGCGATGCTTATACTCCGATGTAAATCACAAGGTCTTACAACCCCTTTGTCAATTTCAGATATTAGCCATGCATTCCAACTTGTCGATAAAATATCAATTGCAATCCTCACGGAACAACCGGAATAGTCCATTGGGTTTTTCTTTACATACATATATCCATCTTTTGTTTATTCGTCCGCAAAGATAGTCATTTATTCATCAAATAGGGCTAAATTTATCACCGGGTGAAAGATTTATCACTTATTGCTCAGACAATTAGCATACTCTATTTTTGCAAAAAATATTTTTTAATATGAGCAAAAATGATATTATAGTTAAAGGGGCAAGAGAGAATAATTTAAAAAACATCTCAGTCAAAATACCCAAAAAGAAGATAACGGTATTTACTGGAGTATCGGGTTCCGGCAAGACTTCATTAGTATTTGATACGATAGCAGCCGAATCACAAAGGCTTTTGAATGAAACTTACGATAGTTTTATTCGTCATCGATTGCAACAATATGGCAAACCGGATGTAGACAGCTTGCAGCACTTAGCAGTTGCAATAATTGTGAACCAAAAAAGAATAGAAGGAAGCGCTCGTTCAACAGTAGGTACTATAACGGACATTTATTCTCTTTTAAGGTTGCTCTTTTCCAGAATTGGAAAACCCTTTATTGGCCATTCCTCTGTTTTTTCGTTCAACAATCCCCAAGGAATGTGTTCTTGCTGCGAAGGACTTGGCAAAACCAGTATTGTTGATTTAAATGAATTAATAGATAAAGAGCGTTCATTAAATGAAGGTGCGATAAAATTCCCTACGTTTGAAGTCGGCGGATGGCGTTGGACTCGGTATGTCTATTCAGGACTGTTTGACAATAACAAGAAGGTTAAGGATTATACGGAAAATGAGTGGTATAATCTCGTTTATGCAAACGATTTGAAGTTAGCTAATCCTGAGCCGAGATTTCCCAAAACAGGAATATATGAAGGAATTTTACCACGTTTTGAACGCAGTTTTTTCAAGAAAGAATCAAAGGAAATTACAGGAAAAAGTGCCTCAAGATATAAGGAAGTCGTAAAACAAGGCATCTGCCCTGAATGCAACGGAGCTCGTGTGAATAACAAAGTATTAGGCTGCAAGGTTGAAGGAAGGAGTATTGCCGACTGTTGCAATATGCAAATTGACGATTTGCTGGAATTCATTAGAACCTTAAAAGACGACTCTATCACTCCATTATTGGATTCAATCATTAAAAATCTCGAAAATTTATTGTCCATTGGGTTGGGATATTTGACTTTAGGCAGGGAAACATCTTCATTGTCTGGCGGAGAATCACAACGAATAAAACTTGTCCGGCATTTGGGTAGCAGTCTGACAGACCTTACATACATTTTCGATGAACCAAGTATTGGGTTACATCCAAATGATGTACAACGATTAAATAAATTATTAATCGAATTGAAGGATAAAGGTAATACCCTATTGATTATAGAACATGATTCCGATGTTATAGCTATTGCTGACCATATTGTCGATATGGGAATTGGTTCTGGGAAACAAGGTGGAAATATCGTTTATGAAGGTAACCTTGACGGTTTGAAAAAAGCAGACACACCAACTGGTATTTATCTCAATCGCAAGAATTATCTCAAAAATAAATGCAGGAAAGCAGCGGATCACCTTTTAGTGACGAATAGTTCTCTTCATAATTTAAAAAACATTTCGGTACAGATTCCCAAAGAAGTACTGACAGTGATTACAGGCGTAGCCGGTGCTGGAAAAAGCTCAATTGTAAAGTCGTTAATCAATCAATATAAAGATATAGTTGTAATAGATCAAAGTGCTTTGCGAGGCAGCAAAAGGTCTAATATTGCAACATATACAGGGATATTGGATATAATACGGGGATTATTTGCAAAACAAAACGGCGTCAAACAATCATTGTTTAGTAATAATTCAGATGGCGCTTGTCCCGAATGCAAAGGACTGGGTACAATATCAACTGATCTCGCCTTTTTAGATGCCGTGGAAGTGCGTTGCGAGCATTGCGGCGGAAGTGGCTTTAAACCGGAAGTATTAAAATACAAGCTGAAAAATAGAAGTATTACGAATATTATGACAATGACAATTAGCGAGGCGAATACATTTTTCAATGAGCATGAAATAACTGAACCACTCAATCGGCTTTGTGAAGTAGGTCTGGATTATTTGACATTGGGACAATCATTAAATACATTTTCAGGTGGCGAACGCCAACGCCTTAAACTGGCAACAGAACTGAGTAATAAAGGAAATGTATATGTCTTTGATGAACCTACCACTGGGCTTCATGGATCGGATATCTCTAAACTTATAAAGCTATTCAACAAGTTAGTTAATAATAAAAATACGGTTATTATTATTGAACACAATATGGATGTTATCAGTCAAGCCGATTGGATAATAGATATGGGGCCCGGTGCTGGAAAAAATGGTGGAAATATAATATTCGAAGGGATTCCACAAAAGATTATTGCAGACAAAGTATCTTTAACAGGCAAGTATTTGGCTATGTATTTGGATCACAGATAAAATTCGAATATAATCCTGATAAATCAGATATTCCTGATTTCAGCAGAACGAACTTCTATTGGTTGGGAATTACCCCAATATCTTTTTCCGATGGTTTAGCCCCCAATTATGTAGTTCCTCAATTACTTTTTCAAGCGTAAAAACATAATCTGTTGCGGTGTATTCTACCAATACGGGCAATTCGTCATAAACCGTCCGTTTGATAAGCTGATGTTCCTCCAAATCTTTAAGTTCTTTGGCAAGAACCTTTGACGAAATTTTTGGAATACTTCTTTCTATTTCCCGAAAGCGTTTATTCCCGCTCATAATGGAAATAATAATAAGAATTTTCCATTTGCCGCTTATCACGTCAAGGGCATCACGGACGGTTAGCATTCTTGCCAAACAATCGGTCTTAGTACTCTCTGGAAATCTTTTTTTCATAATGCTTACGTTTAGGTAACTGCTTACGTTTAGGTAACTGCTTACAAAATGTAGGCAAATATACGTATTTTTGTATTATAAAAATTGATTGACATTAAAAATATGGTTATGCAAAAATGGACAGAAGCGAATATAACTTCACAACGAGGGAAAACAGTTCTTATAACTAATAGTGGACTTGGCTTACAAGCTGCAACCGTTTTAAGCTCAAAAGATGCTCACGTTATTATGACAGTCCGAAATGAAGAAAAAGGCCATGGGGAAATAAAAGACATTAAAAGCAAGTTTCCAAATGCAAGATTAGAAGCAACGCAGTTGGATTTAGCCGACTGCAATTCAAGCAGAAAATGTTCTGAAGAATTTCATAACAAATATTCTCAACTCAATATCCTAATAAATAATGCCGGTATTATGAGCGACCAAAATAGAGAAGCGACTAAACAAAACATGGAAGTCCAATTTTGGAGTCAACCATTTAGGGCATTTTTTACTTACGGGTCTATTGTTGGATATTCTCATAAATACACCTCATTCAGGTATAGCCGTTCAAAGTAGGAATAACCATCGTGATACATTTATGAAACCTGATACTCCATATAAAGTTTAAAAAATCTCTTTCTAACAGTTAAATATAAGATGACAAAACAGATTGACTTCAGACAAAATCCTAACAAAAAAACAAAACGGACTTATTGGATAATAACCATTATTGCAATGGCGATAATGGTGTTACCCTCGTATTTCGCACCACGTGAATATTTAATTGAAACTATTCGCAGAATGGAATTTCCAAGTTATTTTGGATTAGAATTAGATATTCTAAAAATTGTTGGTGCAGTAATTATTCTTATTCCGGCTATTCCAACCATGTTCAAAGAATGGTCGTATGTTGGATTTGGAATACTTTTGCTTTCAGCTAGTCTGGCACATTTTCTTATTGATGGTTGGGCAAAAGGTGTGGCACCGCTTGTGCCTTTAGCTATTCTTGCGGTGTCCTACTATTATTTCAGAAAACTGAATTATGCGAAGTAAAACTTTAATCAAAAAATTTTCGATGAGTAGTCTAATGGCTTGCGGTCAGCAAGCCGCAAAGTAAGCTCACGTTGAAACAAAAAATAGAACAATGGAAAATAAAATGAAAATAGAAATTTGGTCCGATATCATGTGTCCGTTTTGCTATATCGGAAAACAAAACCTGGAAACGGCTTTGTCGCAGTTCCCAAACCAAAAACAGATTGAAGTGGAATGGAAAAGTTTCCAAATTGACCCAACCATTCCCGAGGTTTCAAAATACCAAAACGACATGTATATGTATGTGGCTGACCGTAAAGGTTTCAGTTACGAAGAGTCGAAGCAAATGCACCAAGAATTAATTCAATATGCCAAAAGTGTTGGCCTTGAATACAACCTAGACAAAGCCCTTGTTACCAATTCCATGAAAGGGCACCGCATTATACAATTTGCCAAAACAAAAGGATTGGGTGAAAAAGCAGAAGAACGTTTATTTTACGCCTATTTCACGCAAGGCAAAAATCTGAGCAATGTAGCCACGTTAGTTGAATTGGGAAAGGAAATCGGCTTAACCGAAACCGAAGTCAATGAAGCACTAACAAATCCTTTGTATGTGCAGAAAGTGGAGGACGACAGTCGGGAAGCACAGACATTGGGTGCAGGAGGCGTTCCGTTTTTTGCTATCAATCGTAAATACGCCATTGTCGGGGTTCAACAACCTAACGAAATTCTAAAAACACTTGAACAGGCGTTTGCCGAATGGCAGAAAGAAAATCCGCAGACCACGTTGAACATAACAGAGGGCAAAGTATGCACCCCTGATGGGGATTGTAAATAAACATTTTATATCACTAAATAACAATTAAATGAAAACAATAGCAATAGTTGGGGCAGGCCCCGGATTGGGCTTGTCCATCGCAAAAAAATTCGGCAAAAATGGCTTTCAGGTTGCACTTGTAGCCCGAAATGAAGAAAAACTGAACCAGTTGGTAGCAGTGCTGAAGCAGGATGGAATTGAAGCGGCTGCATTTGCCGCAGACATTTTAGATGCTCAACAAATCAAGGCTGCATTCAATGCCATAAAAGAAAAATACGGCTTTATAGATGTGCTTGAATACAGCCCCATACCCAGTGTCCAAAATTTGGCAGGAACTTTAGGTGTAACCGAAGAAAATGCACTTCATCAGTTTCAGTTTATTGTGCTTGGTGCAATTTCATCAATCAGCGAAGTGCTTCCGGAGATGTTGGAGAAAAATACAGGGGGATTATTGTTCACAACCGGAGGCTCATCTATTCATCCAACACCTGTGATGGGCAACGTTGGGATTGCAATGGCAGGACTCCGCAACCACATTCTTAATCTGAATACCGAGCTATCCGGCAAAGGTATTTACGCAGGTCATATCGGCATTGGAATTTGGATGCAGGAAGGTTCCGGTGTACAGGACAAAATAGCAGATATATGGTATGATATGTACACCAAGCGGGACAGAGCCGAAGAATATATATCAGAAGATAAAGTCAAATAAATAACAAAAGCCCTAAATACGATGGATGTACTTGTAACAGGGCCAACTGCGTTTGTCGGTACTGCCATTGTGCAGAAATTGATTAAGGCAGGATGCAGAGTTACCGGACTTGCCCTTCGCAAAAGCCGAAAAAGCACTTATTGAAGTGGATGCAACACCACTCCGTCGTTCTTTGGAGGATCTGGGTAGTTTAAAAAGCGGAGTATCCAAGGCTGACCGTAATCCATGCCACTTGCGTAAGTGTTGATGATGTAACCTTCAGCGAAAGGCTAAGAAGCTGCGTGCGAAATTTAGACCAAGAAAACTACACGATTGACATGGCAATAGTGACCTACAGCAATGGTATAGGTACGCAATGGGGGAAAATATGCAAAGTTGACGACCGAATTCCCTTTGTTTGGTACAAAGACAATTTTTGGGTAGATAATAGTGCTGATAGTTATTTGATGATTGGTGATTTGTCTGTATGAGCCCATTTGCAGGAAATCAAACGCAACAACGTACCCGATAACAAGTTGGTAAAGGGTATTATTTAGGGCAAGCATATTCACGATTTTTTAATTCAGGGCTTCCGGGAGCCTGATATTGAACTTCGTATAGCCGGGATGGAAAGCCTCCGAAATCGTGTATGGTCTCAGCTTGCTTCATTGCTGTAACAAAAGTTCCTTTTGTTTCCCAATGTGCCGAAATACAAAGTATTGCATTGGGTTTGGGTAATTCCTTTGCGATAGCCTCGAATCCTCTGGTAAACACATTGTCTTCAATAGCGTTCATCGGATTGCCGTGTTCTACAAATAGAGCAGGCATTCGCTCTTTAGCCTTGAAGTCCTTTCTAAATTGCTACAGCGAGCCTAATTTCAGTTCATTTATTTCGGAATGCAATAATGTCATAATTCTCTCTTGATCTATATTTATTTCTAATATCAAAAATGCCTGATGAAAGTTTTGATTTCCATCAGGCAATATATAGGGTTTTCTAAGACTTAGTTTCCCATAATCTGATCCATATAAGATTTATTATCCCAGAATAGATATTCTTCTGTCATGACTCCATCTTTCCAGATTCCGA
>JASGFJ010000010.1:0-115958 GCA_047605645.1 Dysgonamonadaceae bacterium
TGTTCTGAACAATGTCGGCAAACAATACGACATTATATTTTAGATACTACTTAACAATTGCTCTTATCACATAAATTTGGCTTTTCGTTTATGAAATTCCACATTTTCACCTCCTTTTTCTTATTTTTTGAAAACCAGATAAACGGCAGCTATCAGAAAAACAAAAGCGAGCAAATGATTCCAACGTAATGATTCCGAACGAAAAAAAATAGTGGAAAACAATACGAAAACAGTGAGTGTAATCACTTCCTGAATTACTTTGAGCTGAATCAGAGAGAAAGGACCTCCGTTTTCCTGGAATCCAATGCGATTGGCAGGAACCTGAAAGCAATATTCAAAAAAAGCAATTCCCCAGCTAATGAGGATTACACCGAAAAGAGGCAGAGAGGCAAACCATGAATATTCCTTTAACTTGAGATGCCCATACCAGGCAAATGTCATAAAAATATTGGAAATAGTTAATAATGCAATTGTATAAAATACGGATAAATTCATAATGATACACTACTTATTGAAGAACCTGTAAATTGTAAAAAATCACGCAAAGATAGTAATAGTATAGTCAAGTTGAATAAGATGAATAATATTGCCGGATAATGGCTGATTTTGTCGGTTTTTTGTCATTTCAGACATGGAGTGTGTGTTGTATCTTTGCAGTGATAGAAGAATAAAGGTATTCAATCATTAAAAATAACGATTATGATTAAAGTAGCTATCAACGGATTTGGTCGGATTGGACGTCTGGCTTTCCGGGAAATTTCTAAAAACGGCAAGTTAGACATTGTTGCCATCAATGATTTAAGCGCACCTCCAATGCTTGCGTATCTTTTGAAATATGATTCGGTGCAGGGGCAGTTTCAAAAGGAAGTTGGTTCGACTGCTGACAGTTTGGTGGTGGACGGACATGAAATAGCTGTTTATGCAGAACGTGATCCGAAAAAATTACCTTGGGGGGAATTGAACGTTGATTTAGTACTGGAATGTACCGGCATATTTGAAACGCGAGAAAAGGCTTCTGCTCATCTTGAGGCAGGTGCAAAGAAAGTGATTATTTCTGCTCCATCGGATAAAGAGGTGAAAACTATTGTCTATAATGTCAATCATCAGTTGCTGAATGCCGGCGATCGTTTAATCAGTTGTGCTTCCTGCACGACCAACTGTCTGGCGCCAATGGCGAAGGTGCTGAATGATCGGTTTGGTATTGTTGCCGGTCAAATGAGTACGATTCATGCATATACCAATTCCCAGCCATTGATGGATACCCCCGACCCAAAAGTGAATTTCCGTAAATCGCGTGCTGCAGCCGATAGTATAATTCCCTATACAACCGGTGCTGCTAAAGCTATTGGTTTGGTTATCCCTGAATTGAATGGTAAATTGGATGGCTCTTCCCAGCGAGTACCTGTGCATTCCGGATCTGTAGTCGAATTATATACAAATTTGAGTAAACAGGTGGATGTCGATTTAGTGAACGAGGCTATGAAAAAAGCCGTTAACGAATCATACGGGTATACAGAAGAACCTATTGTGTCGAGCGATGTGATCGGAATGGATTATGGTTCGCTTTTTGATGCAACACAAACTAAAATCGTATCTGTCGGTGATGTCCAATTGGTTAAAACTGTGGCCTGGTATGACAACGAAATGTCTTTTGTTGCTCAGATGGTGAGAACCGCAGCTTATTTTGGAGAATTATAATAAAAACAGATCTTAGCGGAAGTTTTCGCCGAAATTTCCGCTAAAAATATAGTTACTACATGGGTGTCCGATTAAGGATGGTCATTCGTTATTGGCTTAATCTAACTGATAATAACTGTTTATTTTCAGAGGTTTACAGGATGGAAGAATTCAACTCCGATGATAAAATTTGAATTCAAGTCCGTTTCTTTTAAAATCGATTGTAAATGGTTAAAACGAGTAGGATATAAGCTGTAATCAAAATTTTAATAAGACAATCGTGTAAATATTAATCGTATAATAAAATTAATAAGTAATGAGAAAGATTGAACAAATCGCAAAAAATGAGAATTTTACAGCTGTAAATCTGGGTAAATTGGATGAGATCAGAGAATATTCCATGATTCATCCTGTGAATAAAAAGAATATTGAAGGTAAAGTTTTTCTAAAAGATGCCACCCATTCTTCCGGTACCGAAATATCCTTTAATTCGCTTGCTCCTCATTCTGAACAGCCCTATTTCCATATTCATCGGAAAAATGAAGAGACATATATGATTATCAAAGGATTTGGCTATTTTCAAGTCGATGATAATTGTTTCGAAATCACAGAGGGAAGCATGATTCGTGTTGCTCCCAAAGGCATACGGGGCATCCGGAATGAGTCGGATGAAGAAATGATTTATGTTGTTGTTCAGGCAAAGGTGAATTCCCTCGAAGAATATACAACGGATGATGGTGAACGGATTCCTTATGAACCCAAATGGAGAAAATAGAATCTCTCGTGGATTTTGTATGTTTAGTATATTCAATGATTCATCATGCACCTAAGTGTAAGCGCAACTCATGAAAACAGCACTTCTATTAATTGATATTCAGAATGATTATTTTCCGGGAGGCAAGATGGAGCTTACCGGAAGTGAGAAGGCCGCGAACAATGCGGAAAGAATTCTGGCAAGATTTCGTCAGAACAAAGATTTGGTGATTCACATCCGACATCTTTCTGTGCGAGAAGATGCTGCATTTTTCATCCCTAATACACCCGGAGCCGAGATACACGAGTGTCTGGAGCCTCTTGCTGAGGAGAAAATTATTACAAAGCATTTTCCCAATAGCTTTATCCATACAGAGCTTTTGTCGATTCTGCAGCAGCAACAGATTGAACACTTAGTGGTTGCCGGAATGATGACACACATGTGTGTCGACGCCACTGTGAGAGCGGCAAAGGATTTGGGGTTCACGATCGAACTTATCGGAGATGCGTGTGCTACGAAGGAGTTAGAGCTTAATGGACGAAAGCTCAAAGCAGAGGATGTGCATGCTTCATTTCTATCGGCTTTGAATTATTTTTATTCAAATGTGGTTACAACAACAGCGTATTTGAGAAAATAATTTTTTATTATCTCCCTCTGAGAAGAAAATAGCTCTGGCTTTTAATTCCGTCAGAATCGATTGAACTCCCTTTCGATTCTGACTATTTTTTATAAAGCGGATGCAAAACTATTCCTGTAGTCACTTGGGGTTGTTTTCAGATGACGGATAAATAGTCGGCGTAAACTGTCTGCACTACCAATGCCACATTCGCTTGAAATTTGTTCTAAAGTCAGGTGGGTTTCTTCCAGCCTGCGGCGAGCTGTTTCGAGCCGCATTTTTTCTACATATTTGGCCGGAGTAATGCCTGTTTCTTTCAAAAATACCCGTGCAAAATTTCGGGAACTCATCAATGCTTTTTCCGCCATAGAATCAACTGTGATTTCTTCGTCCAGATGTTCCAGAATCCAGCTTTGGATATCTTTTACGGGTTGATAATCTACTCGTTGATGCATCAGGATATTGCTAAACTGCGACTGATTGCCAGGCCTTTTGAGATACAGCACCAGAACGCGGGCGATATTCACGGCTACCTCTCTTCCTAAATCTTCTTCAACCAGTGCCAGCGCCAAATCCATTCCCGTGGAAATACCTGCAGAAGTATATATTTTCCCGTCCTTAATGAAGATCGGATCTTTCTCGACCCGAATATCCGGATAGTTCTTGGCTAATATGTCGCAGGAACGCCAGTGGGAGGTTGCTCTTTTGCCTTTCAGTAAGCCGGCTTCAGCCAAAACGAATGCACCGGCACAGATGGAGGCTACACGTCGCACATTGTCAATGTTTGTTCTCAACCAATCCACTAAGGGACTTAACACCGGTGAATCAGGTTCTACATCACCTTTTCCTGCGATAATCATCGTGTCTATCGGGTAGTTGATTGAATTCAAATTTCCTTCGCAAATCAGAGGCAAGCCCGAAGATGTTTGAACAATGGTGTCTGCTTCAACCGAGACTACATGCGTGATGTAGGGAGTTGGTACGGAGGCAAGGTTTGTTTTTGCATAATCTATGGTTTTTGAAAATACCTCAAGTGGTCCTGCTACATCCAGGATGGAAGTCATTGACGGAACCATAATGACAATATGTTTGACTTTTTCCATTGTTTTCTTATAAATAAAAAATTGAAAAATGAAGTTGGCACACCCGCAGACAGAAGAGAATGTTATGCTAATCAGATCGTATTGAAATTATCAGGGGCTTCGCCGGAAACGAAACCCCTGATATTTATATCATCAACTAAAACATTCTTATTAAAACACTTTTTTGTAAGCGTGGCAATAAGGTTTTGTTCCCTTGTGCTCATAGTATTGCTGATGATAGTTCTCTGCTTGCCAGAATTCAGATGCGGGGCGAAGCATTGTCGCCACTTTATACCCTTTATCAGTTAAAATCCGGATATACTTTTCCGCTATTTTTTTCTGAACTTCGTCTGTGTAGAAAATATATGACAAGTATTGCTCTCCGATATCCGGCCCTTGCCCGTTTGTTTGGGTGAAGTCGTGAGTCTCGAAGAATAATTTCACCAAATCCTCGTATGTGGTTTTCGTGTCATCATATTCTATCTGAGTAGTCTCTATATGGCCGGTATTGCCGTCACACACTTCTCTGTAAGATGGATTTTTGGTGTGTCCGCCCATAAATCCGACGGCAGTATGTTTTACGCCGGCTGCTTTCATGAAAAAATATTCTGTTCCCCAAAAGCATCCGGATGCAAAATAAGCTGTTTGTATGTGTTCGTTTTTTCCGGGGACAAATTTCATTGAAATAGAATTGACACAGTGACGGGTATTCTTTGGTGTGAACCCTTCTCCCAGAAAAACATGTCCAAGATGTCCCCCGCAGTTTGCACATACAATCTCCGTCCGTAATCCATCCGCGTCGGGAATCTGTTTCACTGCTCCTGGAATTTCGTCGTCAAATGAAGGCCATCCACAATGTGAATCGAATTTGTCGGACGAACGGTAGAGTGGGGCGTTGCATTGACGACACACATAGATGCCCTCCCGTTTGTTATTTACGTATTCTCCCGTGTAAGGATATTCAGTCGCTTTATGCAGAATTACTGCTTCTTCTTCAGGGGTTAGCTTATTGTATTTCATCTTTTTGGAATTTCCTTTTATATTCATCAGAGAGTTCACCCGGGGTGAACTCTCTGATGAATTCAGTTTGACACTATCGGCAGTCGGCAACCACGTGTTACCCTCTGAGAACAAACAAGGGTGTGTCAGTATGGAATAACATTTTGCGGGCAATGCTAGGATTAAACATGCGAGCAAAAATATTCCGACGGCTTGTTGGGATAGCCAGTATGTCGATTTCTTTAGCGCGGATATAACGTTCAATATCTTCATTTAGTTCATTCCCGTTTAAAATACCATAGTCAATATTTATTTTCGGATATTGCTTTTTGAAATAAGAGATGACTCCTTCGAGTTTGATTTCGTCCCAGGTGTCACGTTTGGTTGCGATGTGAGTCAGGAATACTGTTGGGTGATTGCGTTCTACAATTGTCATCATTGCTTCAAATGCATTTAAGTCACGTTGGCTGAAATTGGTGAAAAATGCAATGTTTTTTGCCGCTTTCAAATCGGAGAAGTGCGTGTTTTCGGGAAGTGCGATTACGGGTACACGCGAAGCTTCCATTACTTCGGCTGTGACACTTCCGATGAGATCCAGATCTTTTTGATTCTTCCCTCTTGTCCCCATGACAATAATGGCCGGATTATATTCTTCCGTGAAGTTGATAATTTCTTCTTCAGGAAGTCCTTCTCTCAACACATAAGAATAGTTTATTGCAGGAAATTCTCCATCTGCAATCTTTTGGTCGATTTTTTTACACAACTTCTTGATATCTTCACGAACTTTCTCTATGATGTTCTGAAAAGCTTCTTCTTCTTTTGCCTGATAAGTAAAGATATCAGACATAGGCAGAGCTGTCGGATAGAAAGGATTGAAATAAACATGCATGATCTTTACTTTGGCATTCATATCAGCTGCCATGTTGAATGCGATTTGGCAGGCTTTCATCGAATAGTCCGAAAAGTCTACGGGAATAAGAATCCTTTTTCGACCGTCATCGATGCGCTGTTCTTCTTCTTTGTTTTTAAACAAATGACGGTTTTCGACCAGGTTAAGAGCCTGAGGTAAATCCGATTCTTTTATTCTCACTCTTACACCGGTTGATGCGGTAGGGTTTTCCGCATTTATATTTTCGAATTCCACATAAATTCCATCTTTTTCCAGCACTTGTTTTAGAATCTGTGCTTTCTCGCGGGTGTGGATGGCTAAAGTTACTAATTTATCATTCATTTTTATAAAAGTTTATTGCATGAGACATAAATTCGATTTGAAAGAACGACCCATAGTCTCATTAAACCATGGGTCGCTCTCTGAATTTTACTCTACCGGGACAGGCTTGCTTAAAATATCCAAAGCCATGTCCAGGATTGTGGTGTCGTCCAGAACGACAATTCCACCTTCTGGCCCGGGTTCTATATGAACCCCACAACTTTTACCTTTTTCATAATTGTGGCCGCCGAAATAATTTCTGACGGTCTCATCAGTAACACCTAACCCATCGGCAATTTTCCGGATACTGCCGTTGGGCAATGAATCTTTGATCCGTCTTAGTTCATTGTATGAAATAGTCTTGGCCATAGTAGTGTTTGTTTATAAGGTTAATACTTGAAAATAAACTTGATTCATTTTTCCCAAATATATAACTTTTATTTTCTATGGCAAATAAATTCTTTACAAAAAAATATAATTCCGGTTGGCCTTTTTACATAATAAAAAAGCTTCGAATCGCGATAAAAAGAACTGTTGTTCCGATTGTATAGATGAGAATCTGCGCTCTTTCTGCACTGAATGCGGAAACTTTAGCTTCGACCAGGGACAGATTAAATACCCGGCTTCTTGTTTTGATGTAAAGAAAATAGACTAACCAGCCTATAAAAACTCCGAGCATGATACCTCCTACAACGTCAGAAATAAAATGAACCCCCAGGTAAATTCTCGAATAAGCCGTAAGAGATGCCCACAGAAAAATCACAAAGGTGTATATTTTGTAGCGAAACAAGAGGGACGAAAACGTTGCAATTCCAAAGCCGTTGGCTGAGTGCGCCGAAATAAAGCCGTACCTTCCTCCCCTATAATTGTTTACGACATGGACGAGATCGCCTATTTGCGGATAATGCGTGGGGCGAAGTCGTTGGCAGAGTGGTTTGATGAACGCTGCAGACAACTGGTCGCATAATAGAAAAACAAACGTTATAGCTGCGATTATGAGCAGGATTTCCATCTTTTTTATTTTGATGGTGTGAATGCAGAATGCAGCAATAGCCAACGGAAGCCAGATGATTTTTCCGCTATAGAGGCTCATAAATTGGTCGAAGAAGAGGTTGTGGTGTCCGTTAATAAAAAGGAAAAGGCCTTTTTCGTAAGGAATTATTCCATTTACCAGGCGGTGGAGTGTATCGCTGTATAAGTATAGGTCCATGTAGTGTATTTTGAGATTACATATTCCGGCGAAGATAGAAAGAAATCAGTTAAGCTCCAAGTTCCGGTCTGGTAAACACCTTTTTAAGCAAATGATACCATGCATTGATTTCGGATTGAAGGGCCCGGTTTCCTATTTATTTACATCGCTTATTCATCTCTTCTTACTAATCTAAATGATTTCTATCTTATCGGATTTGATCCAGCCGACGTTTCCGTTTTCAATCTCAATCTCAAACCAATCTCCGTCTGTTTTGTTAATAGTGATTTTTGTACCGGCATGAAGATTAAAAACCTGTTTACTCGTTTCGCTCGGTGCATTCATTACATTCAGCTCCGGCACCATTACAATAGCCTGATTTTTATTATTGATTTCCGACTTTTGGTTATAAGCGAAAATGTTAAACAAAACCACGAGTACGACACCGATAATAGTCACATAGAATGCTGTTTTTTTTATCCATATTTGTCTTCCGAATAAGAAGAAGAAGCATCCGGTAATGGTTGCAAGAAAAAGAATAATGGCTAATTTGGCCCAGGCATTGGATGAAAATATATTTTCGATGGAGTCAAACCAATCGGCAATAAAGAAATTTTCTGCTTTTACAATTTTATCTTCAATGCGGGTATTGGCATAAGCGATGTTGTGGCGGATATCTTTGTTTCCCGGATCAAGACTCAGGGCTCGTTCGTAATACAAAATGGCTTTTGCCAACTCATTCGATCTGAAATAGGCATTGCCCAAATTGTAATATAGTCCGGCAGACTCATATCCCTTTTTTTTCTGTGAGTCTACTTCCTGCTGCAGTATTTGGGCTGCTTTGCCATATTGTTTTGCATTGTAAGCTTTGATTGCTTCCGGAGAAGCTGTCTGAGCCTGCAGCATCCACAGCGAGGTAAACAACGTGAATATAGTCAGAAAAAATGATTTCATACGTCTTTTTATTTTGAAGAAGGCTCCCCTGTGCGGGGAGCTTTCGGGCTGTTCAACTTATTTTTTTTTCGTTTTTACTACATTTTCCATCTTGCCGATTGTATCCACAGTCACCTCGTAGAGTTTGTCCATAGCGTCGGCAGTTTCGGCGGGAGCATATCTGGCAAATTCACTGGTATCGAGAATATAAAGGAAATTCTCTTTCAACTGTTCGTCTGCACCGAATTTCGTCAATTCCAGATCGATGTTGTCTCTGTTGAGGTTGGCAACCGGGATTGAAAGTTTATCGCTGAGATATCCCCAGACAGCGCGCAATACTTCTTCGTAGAATTTTCCTTTGTCTTGAGTCTGCAGATATTTCTTCGCTTGTTTCAATCGCTTGGAGGCCACTTTATTTGCCTTCTTGGTACGAACAAGAGCCAGGTTGGCATTTTCCCGGATTTGTTTACGGTAGATAATTGACAGAATGACAAAAAGAAGTGCCGGAAGGATGTATCCTAAATAGTAATACCATGATCCGAATACAAAGTCGTTAATACCTTTGAAGGTGTAAGGTGCTGTATTCATGTAATAAATATCCTGCAAGGCTTCCACATTGCGTTGGGAGCCGTAGTTCGAGGAACTGCCGCTACCGGCATTCGGATCTTTGTCCACTTTAAGCTTGAATTCAGGAGTGGACAATGTTTTGTAAGTACCGCTTCTTGTATCGAAATATGAAAATGATACGGACGGTATCTTGTAATTACCTTCATAGCGGGGAATGAAAAGGTATTCAATTGTTTGGTTTCCCGACATTCCGTTTTCTGTTACGTGCAGGTTTTGAGTGACTTTCGGGTCATAGGTTTCCAACTCATTTGGAAAATCAAATTCCGGATTCCGAATTAGTTTGGTATTTCCTGTACCGGAAATAATCAATTTTATCGTTACCGGTGAGTTGGCCTTCACGTGTGTTGAGGTAATAGACGATTGCAGCGAGAAACTACCTACTCCGTTGGAGAAGTCAGCCGGTTTCGGCGTCGGTAATGGCAATACCTGTATATTGATTGGTTTTGTGGTTACTGTTTTCTTAACAGCGGTCATCTCTTCTCCGAAGAACGTCCTTACACCCGAAGGTACCTGAAAGACCATCTCTATTTTTCCCTGAGGAATAACCAGAGAGCCTGCTCTTTGTGGAAAGAGCAATGTCTTTTTCAAATCGACGGCATAATAATTCTGTCCGTTGAAATGTTCCATCCTTAGCTGTTGGTTGGGAGGCATCTCAATGTCCTCTGCCATGAATCCTTCGAATTCGGGAAATTGAACTTTTCCGATGTCCTGAACGCCAAGTTTGGTATAGAATCGGAAGGTAACCAAGAAAGCCTCTTGTTCGTGAACTTTTGTTTTGGTGATGATCGGACGGATAAATGCATCTCCCGGGCTTATCCCGCGTGGAGAGGACTGACTGCTTGGTTGTTGCATCATGTCGTCGGGATCGTCCGGTGCGCTTTGTTGTTGTCTTGCTCTGGCATTTTTGTCGGGCGGGAGTACTCTTATCTGTAATCCGTTTGAAGTGTACGTCCTGCCATTCACTTTGATGCTGGCCGCCGGAAGGCTATAAGTCCCTTCCGCCTTGGCCTGCAGAATGTAGATGTAAGAAATGGATGTTTCGGAAGACGACTTTCCATTAATGATGGAAGTACTGTAACTGGATGAAACCGAAGGTCCATAGAGAACGTCGAATCCTTTGATGTTCTCCGGTCCTTTTAGGTCACTTCCTTCCGCATTCACTGTATAGGTCAGCCTGAATTGTTGGCCTTTTGCTATTGCAGACGGCGCACTCGCACGGAAAGAGACTTGAGCCCAACCATGAAAAGCACATGCTGCCAATAAAATAATAATTGCAAATATTTTCTTATTCATCTTTATCTACCAAGTAAAATCGAAAATTTATCCGAAGTATCGTTCATTTACAACCGGATTACCAGTCTTTGTTGTTCCGGCGGTTTTCATCATTTTTTTGCTTACGCTGACTCGCCTGCATTTGTTGTACGCGTTGTTGGGTTTGCTTTTCATCCTGCTCAATCGCTTTCAGTAGTTGTTCGGCATTTCCCTGCGACATTTGTTCTTGTTTATCCTGATTATTTTGTTTCTGCTGGTTTTTATTATCCTGTTTCTGATCTTTATTCTGATCCTGCTTTTGATCTTTGTTCTGTTTCTGATCTTTATTTTTATTCTTATCCTTGTTGTCTTTGTTACCGCCACCTTGATCCTGCTTCAACTTTTGAGCCACTGCCAGATTGTAACGGGTAGCATCGTCGGTTGGGTTGATTCTTAGAGACTGTTTATACGACTCAATGGCTTTGTCTATATCGTTTTTATGCAGATAAACATTCCCTATATTATGGAAGGCTTTACTCAAAGTCAACGGATTTGTCTTTTCCAGATTCAGAAAGCGTTGATATTCATTCAGGGCTTTGTCCCAACTTTGCTGTTTATAGTGAGTATTTGCCAGATTATAGATTGCCTCTTTAGAAGATGGATTCACCTTCAATGCATCTTTATAGCGGTTTTCTGCCGTATTGTATTTTTGCTGACGATATTCCTTGTTTCCTTTTCGAATGTTTGTCCTTTCTGCTTTTTGAGCAAATGTACATACCGAAACAAAGAAGGATATGGTCACCAATATAACTTTGTTCATGTTGTTGCTGTGTTTTGATTTTCTTTTCATGCTCAGTTATATTCTATTTAAAGAGGTGAATATTACGGAACAGTCTGTTCTTCTTATCGAAGACACAAACTTCAACAAGTAGCAAAATAAGCACGATCCATGCGAAAAACTGGAACTTCTCATCGTAGTCTGAATAAGCCACTCCATCCATTTCTTTTTTACGCAATTTGTCTAGTTGCTCTTGAATTGCTTTCAATGCCGAATTCGTATTGTCGGCGTGTGCGTAAAGTCCTTTACCAGCTTCTGCAATAGACTTACAGGTTGCTTCGTCGAGTTTCGATATAACAGTGTTTCCCTGATTGTCCTTGCGCATTTCATTGCTGTTGGCAGAAACCGGGATGGGTGTTCCTCCCGTAGAGCCAATACCAATAACATTCACATGAATGCCTGCACTTCTTGCCTGCTTGGCTGCTTCCACGGCATCGCCTTCAAGGTTTTCACCATCGGTGATTACAACCATCGCTTTATCGATGTCTTTGTCGCTCGAAAAGCTTGATATTCCTAAGCTGATAGCGCTGCCAATAGCTGTTCCCTGCACCGGAACAAGTGATGGGTCGATTGTCTCCAAAAATAGTTTGGCGGACTGGGCGTCGGTTGTTAAAGGCAACTGCACGTATGCTTCTCCCGCGAAAACGATAATGGCCACTTTGTCGTTGTTACGTTCGTCGATGATTTTACTCAGCATTTGTTTTGCTTTAGCCAAACGCGAAGGGGTAACATCCCGGGCAAGCATGGAGTTGGAAACGTCAATGGCGATGACCAGCTCAATCCCTTTTTTGTTTACCTTGTCCGCTTTGGTGCCGAACTGAGGACGGGCAATCATTAGAATGCCGAATGTCAGGATGGCAAAAATCAGCCAAAATTTCAAATAAGAACGTTTCAACGACATCTCGGGCATCATCTGTTTTATCAGACCAAGATCGCCAAGTTTTTTGACCGTCTGCCTTTTTCTTATGTTTAGGAAAATGTAGATGAGAACCAAGACTGGCAGTCCCAGCAACAAATACAAATATTCCGGATTACCGAATTTAAACATGACCTCTATTCTTTATGGAATGTTTCTAAAATAAATTCTTCTAAGAAGGAATTCAGCCAATATCAAAGCTAAAGCTAGCAGAGCAAACGGTAGGAATAATTCTTCCCGTTTAGTGATTTTACTGACATTGATTCTGTATTTTTCCATCTTATCGATTTGCTCGTAAATATTTTTCAGACTCGCGTTGTTTGTCGCCCGGAAATATTCTCCGCCGGTGATGTTCGCAATCTGTGCCAATGTGTGTTCGTCGATATCCACCGGTACATTCTGGTAGCGGATTCCGTAAGGAGTCTGTACCGGAGCAGGTGCCGTTCCTCTGGAACCCACGCCAATGGTGTAGACTCGTATTCCGTAGGATTTGGCTAATTCTGCAGCAGTGAGGGGCGCAATTTGCCCGCGGTTGTTCGACCCATCCGTGAGCAGAATGATAACTCTCGATTTGGTCTTGCTATTTTTCAAACGGTTGACAGAATTTGCCAGCCCCAGTCCGATAGCTGTACCATCGTCAATCATTCCGTATTTGACTTCTTTCAAAAGATTGAGCAAAATGCCCTGATCGACCGTTAGGGGACATTGAGTAAAACTTTCTCCGGCAAAAATCACCAGGCCGATTTTATCTTTCGGGCGGTCATTGATAAATTCTGCAGCTACCTTCTTGGCTGCTTCCAGGCGATCCGGCTTAAAGTCGCGGGAAAGCATGGTGCCTGAAACGTCAAGTGCCAGCATAATGTCTATCCCTTCCGTGTTGGATTTCTCCCAGCTGTCGGTAGCCTGTGGACGTGCCAGCACAACGATAATGAGCGCGATGGATAAGAGTCGCAAGACAAAAGGCAGGTGACGGAGGCGTACTCGCATCCCGGGACGCATTTTTTCGAATGACGCTGCTGTTGACAGATGAAAACTGGCTTGTGTCTTTCTGAGCTTGATAATATACCAGGCAATCAAAGGAACCAATAAAATAAGCAGTGTCAGATATAATGGATTCGCAAATGTCATAATTCAACTTTTTTATTTCCGATTGAAACGGGTTGCATCTTCACTTTTTTCCGGATTTTTTGTCTCCTGATTTTCTTCTGACTCAGGATCGGCTCCCTCTTCCGGCTGTTTCACTTCTTCCACCTTCGTTTGATTGATGAATAAATAAGCATTCATTAAGCTTAAATCGTTTTCATCAGGAAGTGGATGATATTTCGCAAACTTGACCAAATCGGCAAGTTTCAGGATTTGTTTCAGGCTCTCTACCGGAGAATCAACATCTGCTACCAGACGTAGGGATGCAATAATTTCGTCGGATGTCTTTTCAAATGAATTTACACCGTACCGATCTTCAATGTATTCACGTAATGTGTCGGTCAGTTCGGTAAAATATTCTTTTTCGAGACCTTGTTGCCAGATTTTCTTCGATTTGATTTCGTCCAGGGCTTTCAGGGCAAGTACATGAGGTGGAAGTACCACTGCCGGTTTGAAGAAATACCCTTTCTGTTTTTTTCGGCGGTAGAGATAAATAAGTGCCACAATGAGACCTAACAAAATGACAATAAGCAGAGCAATTAAGAAATAGATCAGGAAATCTGTCCAGACAAACGGTGCACTGAGTATGTCTTTAATGTCTCTGATTTTCAGTTTTTCGAAATCGAGAGACTTTTCTTTCTGTCCTTTGATTTGTGCCAGATACTGCATCGTGGAATCGGATAACTGCACGGAGCTAACCTTCAGACCGAACCCGTTCGAACGAAGGGTGTCTTTTCCGTCAAGTACCGGAATGTAATCCACATGGTAGAGTGTCGAATCGAAGGAGGTGAGAATGTACTTTTGGGTGATTGTCATGACCTGATTGTCTCTGAGGGTGTCAGGTTTCATCATTCCCAGCACTTCAATACCTTCCACAAGTTTCCCCTTGAAAACAGGAAATGTTACCTGATGGCCTTTCGGTACAAATGCCTTCACACTCAGAATAGCCTGTTGTCCGATTTTTATTTCGGCCGGTTCAACGGTTACGTTGACAGTCGTTTTTTGAGCAAACGACAAACGCCCGCAGAAGATGAACAGCAGGATTAGCGTGTATTTAATACCTAAATGTCTATTTTTTGTCATAATTTCACGGATGAAATTCTTTTCTTATATCTGTAATCTTATTAATGGTCAGACTGTGAGTCAGCTTCTTTTTTTGAAAAGAAGAAGCAGCGCTTTCACATAGTCTTCGTCCGTTCGCACCGAAACACTGTCTACACGACTTCGGTTGAAAGAATCAAGCATCTTTGTCTGGCGCGTATTCCACCATTTTTCGTAATGGGAGCGAACCTTTTTGCTGGATGTATCGATCCACCTTTCAGCTCCGTTTTCAGAGTCTTCCACTTTCATGAGCCCGACGTTCGGCAGTGATGTCTCCAGCTTGTCATAGACTTGCACAGCTACGATATCGTGTTTCCGGTTGGCAATGGTCAGAGCATCTTTGAATTCTTTGTTGTCGATAAAGTCGGAAATAACAAAGGCTGTACATCTTTTCTTGATGACGTTGGTCAGGTATTTCAGCACCATCTGCAAGTCGGTGCGGGAATTGTCAGCTTCAAAGTTGATGAGTTCCCGGATAATAAACAAGATATGTTTTTTTCCTTTTTTCGGAGGAATAAATTTTTCGATTTTGTCTGAGAAAAATATTACACCGATTTTATCATTGTTTTGGATAGCTGAAAAAGCCAGTGTGGCAGCTATTTCAGTGACACAATCCCGTTTGAGCATGTTGACAGAGCCGAAACCTAGACTGTTGGAAACATCAATAAGCAGCATGGATGTAAGTTCTCGTTCTTCCTCGAAGACTTTGATGTAGGCTTTGTTGTGACGCGCTGTCACGTTCCAGTCTATGTCGCGGACATCGTCTCCGTATTGGTATTCCCGCACTTCCGAGAATGCCATCCCGCGGCCTTTGAACGCTGAATGATATTGTCCGGCAAAGATATTGCGTGACAAACCACGCGTTTTTATTTCAATACGACGGACTTTTTTTAATAATTCACTTGTCTCCATAAATGATAATCTGCTAATAGTTTGATGTGCCAACATGCCGATAGCAACACATTGGCATATTCATTCGTTTCCCAATCAGCAATTAAGGTACTTCAACTTTGTTCAGTATTTCGCTGATAATTTCTTCCGAAGTTACATTGTTCGCTTCCGCTTCGTAAGTTAATCCGATACGGTGACGAAGTACATCGTGGCAAACGGCACGAATATCTTCCGGAATGACATATCCTCTGTGTTTGATGAAAGCATAAGCGCGTGCAGCCAAAGCTAAGCTGATGGATGCACGTGGAGATGCTCCAAATCCGATCATGCCTTTTAGGGAAGCTAGGCCGTTTTCTTCAGGGAAACGGGTCGAGAAAACGATGTCGACAATGTATTTTTCTATTTTTTCATCCAGATACACATCACGCACGACGTCGCGTGCTGCCAGAATTTCCTCAGCCTTAAGCACCGGCTTAATTGCTTCAAATTCAGCATTGATATTCTGGCGCAAAATTCGTTTTTCTTCCTCCTTTGTCGGGTAGTTGATGACAACCTTCATCATGAAACGGTCTACCTGCGCTTCCGGAAGCGGGTAGGTCCCTTCTTGTTCGATAGGGTTTTGTGTTGCCATTACCAGAAATGGTTTCGGCAGTTTATATGTCTTTTCACCGATAGTCACCTGACGTTCCTGCATGGCTTCCAGCAAAGCACTTTGCACTTTGGCCGGAGCACGGTTAATTTCGTCGGCAAGTACGAAGTTGGAGAATACAGGGCCTTGTTTTACAGAAAATTCTTCCGTCTTCTGGCTGTAAATCATGGTTCCAACCACATCGGCAGGAAGCAGGTCAGGCGTAAACTGAATACGCTGATATTTAGCATCAATCAAGGAAGCAAGGGTTTTAATGGCTAATGTTTTTGCTAGCCCGGGCACCCCTTCCAGAAGAATATGTCCGTCAGACAGCAGTCCGATCATTAACGATTCTACCAGGTGTTTCTGACCAACTATCACTTTATCCATTCCTAAAGTGATTAAATTGATGAAAGAACTTTGTCTTTCAATTCTTTCATTAAGTTCTCTTATATCCACACTTTGGTTCATAAGATTATCAATTTAAATTTGATTATGTTACTTTTTTATTGTTTCGAGATTTGACTGCACAAAAATATAAATGTTAAATTTGAATGTTAGTATTTTGCAGTTAAAAAAGATTAAGTTTCCTTTCTGCTTTCTTATAAGAAATAAAAGCTTCAGAAGATGTTTCTGATGTCGTTATGTGTTTTCCATGGATATATTCGTTTGTTTTGTATAAGATTATGCGGATGTGAATATCTTTTGTTTTTCAAAAAGTTTAATATCTGAGGCAAGGAGGTTTATTTGTAGAGAAAGCTTAGTGGCGGATATGCCTCTTGGTCGTTCTCGGGTATGATTTGATGTCGACTATGCCTGCTCTTTTATCTAACCTGAAGAGAATGAGCTTTCTGAAGTGCATACGCGAGTGAGGGTGACAGTCTGTTTGCCTGTGTAGAGAATATGCAGAAACGAGAGGAATACATCGCGGAACGGGAGAAATAAGCAGCAAGGCTGGGATGTGTCAGCTAATGCTTGGAATCACTTGTTTTGGTAAAAAACATAAACTATTTTGCGTCCTCGTTTTTATTCTTTATTATCTTTGTCGGCAAATAAGTTCTTTTCTATACCGATCATTTATCGAGGTGCCTGAGGCTATGCCGAAGGAGAATAGGGAATCACGTGTAAATCGTGAACTGTCGCGCAACTGTAGATCGCCACTTAAAAAGTTTTGGCAATTAGTCCACTGTCTTCATCTTCAGAGATGGGAAGGATGTCAAAAACGGCGAAAGTCAGGATACCTGCCCCGATGAGAGTTGACAAAATGCTTCGCGATAAAGCTGTTGGTCTTCGCCGTTTCTCCTATTCTTTAACAGATAACACCGGAGCGGTTGAAATTTTACAAGTTATTTTATTGCTGCATTTTGGGTATCAGAGCTTTCTCAAGGTCGAATAATATTAAAAAAAGAGAAAATGCTGCTCAATGACAAAATCCGTCCGCGGACTGACGGTGTGCCATCCCAAGCCAATGCTTCTTCCAAGGAAGAATGCCCGCTTGCTATTTCGAAATTTTCCGAACTCGTATTGCAGATAAGTGTTCTGCTGATGGAATCAGGTGCTCATTGTGAGCGAGTTCATCGCAACGTGCAGCGTTTGGCTGCGACAACTCCTTTCTCCGTCGAACTTTTTATTTCCTTCAATGCTGTAACGGCTTCTGTGACAGATTCGAAGAATTCTCATGAAGTATATACTGCTTCCAGAACGGTAAAACATCAAGGTGTACATTTCGGAATAGTGACTAACACAAGTGTTTTGACATGGAAGGTGCACGATTTGGAATTACCACTATCTGAATTGGAAAAGGCTATCGAAACAGTCAGGAAAACCCCGAAATATCCCGTCTGGCTGATTCGTCTATCTATTGGAGTTGCTTGTGCGTCGCTCTGTATCCTTGCCGGAGGAGATTGGATGGACGGATTGTTTGCTTTTGCGGCATCCTTCATTGGTTTGCTTTCGAGGCAAATTATGGCTACATTCGGTTATAACATTATGCTGGCCTTTATGGTCTCGTCGTTGGTGACTACTTCGATTGCCGGACTTGATGGCGTTTTTTCTGTCGGATCTGCTCCCGACCGGACAGTGGCTACTTCCGTCCTCTTTCTGATTCCGGGTGTTCCTCTCATAAATAGTATTATCGATTTGCTGAAAGGATATATCAGTATTGGTATTGCCCGCGGCACGTATGCCGGATTTCTCCTGTTAAGCATTGCTGTAGGAATGTTTACCGCTATTTCATTGATAGGAATTAATAATTTTTGAAAGATGTTCGGTGCTGTTCTTACAGATATATTTTTAAGTTTTTTTGTTGCAGTGGGGTTTGCTCTTTTGTTTGAAACTCCCCGCAAAGCTGTGCTTCTCGCCGGATTGCTCGGTGGATGGGGGCACGGCATTCGATTTTTGCTTCTGCAAAATGGAGCCGATTTGGTCTCTTCTACGATGGCCGGAACCGCTTTTGTCGGTTTGGCCGGGATTTATTTTGCTCATCGGATTCACACTCCTCCTGTGGTGTTTACACTGCCTGCCTGTATCACGATGATTCCGGGTTTATATGCTTACCGAACGATTCTTGGCTGTATCAAAATTTATAAAGCAGGAATGGCGACAGATACAGGAGTTCTTTTGCAGGAAACAGCCTATAATTTTATACTCACTTCTTCACTATTGTTTTGTCTTGCTA
Source organism: Dysgonamonadaceae bacterium (assembly GCA_047605645.1). GTDB lineage: Bacteria > Bacteroidota > Bacteroidia > Bacteroidales > Dysgonomonadaceae > UBA1309. The sequence continues at coordinate 18,533 of JASGFJ010000010.1, forward strand.
TTGGAATTAGTATTGCTGCATTGGCATTTCGGAAAAAAAATGTGAAGGAAATAAGAAAAATAATAGATTTAAGAAGGAAATAAGCGCAAAAATTAATAATTTCAAGCCCTAAATTTATGAAAAAGAAAATTTGTCCCCGTTGTTCTTCCGATTTTGTGTGTCGAGAAGATAGAATAGAGTTGTGCCAATGTTCGCGCGTGCACCTTGAGGTAGGAGTGAAAGATTTTATAAAGGATAGTTACGAAGATTGTTTGTGTCCAAGGTGTTTACGGGAGACAAATGTGTGTTTCTATTCATTTGGTGTAAACCCAAATTATGCAGTAAAAAAATAACCCAATACATATTTAATTATTAATTAATCAATCAAGAGAGAAAAAATGCGTAGAGAATTCACATTGAACAGAGGTCGTGTTACGATCAATTTCACATCCAAGTATTGTGATAATCGGCAGAAAGTTTTGAGTAGTTATGGCTTTCACCGTGTAACGGAAGCTTTTTTCAGTCACCTGAAAAAAGACAATCAAGTCATTTACGATTGTTTTATCAAAGACTTTAAAACCGATGATAATCTGATTCTCTGTTATATCGAAGTGCTAAAGCTCCTTTCGGTATGCGAATTGGAAGAAGTGCTTCAGGTAAACAACAAGTTTTCGCCCTTCTTTACCAATAAAGACATGTTTATCGAGCTGACAGAACTGCTCTATAATTTCTGGCGTCGTCTGGAGCGTGTGACTGTTGTTCACAACGACCGTCCCGGAGGTTCAGGTTTGCAAAATGTACGTTTCATTCAGGCCAATCAATTGTTGAATGAACTGATCCTTTCCATCTATCGCCGGACAAAAGTAACAGTGAATGGATACGAACATCGCGTATATCGTCAGACAATTGCCGGAGCGAATGCCGGGCTGATGATGAGTGATACGCCTTGGGATTGCCCTATTGAATACAAAGGGCTTGTTTCCATACCCTTTATTGATACGGTGGTGATTAATCCTCCTTATATTTCTTATACGAAAAAGAATACCCGTGACGGTATTTTCCAGGAACACATGGTGAATCCGCTGTCAAATCTGATTCTGAACGAAGAAGAATGGTTTCTTTATCCGGCAAAAGTAGGTAATTTGCTTGCTTTTGTTTATTTCCATAAAGATTTCACTTGTCACGGACTGGCTTTAGCCAATCTTTTTGAATTGGCCAAAGTGGATGATTACATAAATAAAAAGCCCGACATGATTTATGTTTTCGGTTATCCGGATGGTATTGAAGAAAAACGAACGTTCTATTATAAGGATAAGAAAAACGATATTCTGGTGGGATATGCAAACTACTGTGACGAGATCGACTATTTCGGTTACATGAAGAAAATGTTGCTGACCTTACACAACCTCAAACAAATGGAGCGAGGTAATCTTCCTATTCACGGAGCGATGGTTAATATTGCGTTGCTTAATGGTAAAGAGGCAAACATCATCATTATGGGAGACAGTGGCGCCGGAAAATCAGAAAGTTTGGAAGCGTTTCGTACCCTGAATGAGAAATATATCCGTCACATGCGTGTGATTTTTGATGATATGGGATATTTACATTTCGATAAAGAAGGTCACATCAAAGCTTTTGGTACAGAAATCGGAGCTTTTGTACGTACCGACGATTTGGATCCGACTTATGCTTTCGAACAGTTGGACAGAGGTATTTATACCAATCCGGACAGAATTAATGCCCGCGTTACCATTCCAATCTCTACTTATGAAGTGATTTCCAAAGGGTACCACGTCGATTATATGCTTTATGCAAACAATTATGCGGAATCTGATAAAAAAATCTCTTTGTTTTCGGATGCAAACAGCGCTATTCCTGTCTTTGAAGCCGGTGCCCGTAAGGCTAAAGGAACTACAACGGAAAAGGGCTTGGTAAAATCGTATTTCGCAAACCCGTTCGGCCCTGTTCAGGAGAAAGAAAGAGCAGAGTTGCTTGTCAGAAGCTATTTCAAAGGATTGCAAGATGAAAATGTGAAAATCGGAGAGATTCATACCTCGCTGGCAATCGACGGAAAAAGCAAAGACGGTCCCCGCCAGGCTGCAGAAGAATTGTTTAGTATGATTAATGACTGATTAGTCGCATATTTATACCTTTAATAATAAAAGCAGAGTCTTTTCTCTTATCCTGGAGAAAAGACTCTGACTTTTTAATTCTAAATTTGTGAATCTAAATATATAATCTTACGAATATATTACTAAAAACCTAAAAAAGGATTCTATATTTCTTCAAAATAATTTTATTGTCCTATTTTTACTGGAAAGAAATCAACTAAATCCATGAAGCTTCGTTTTTTATTTTTATTTATAGGTGTTTTATTAATCTCATTTAACCTTCAAGGACAACCTAAATGTTATTTTGAACATTATGGGTCGGACAATGGCCTTCCCCAAAATACGGTCATGAGTATTATTCAGGATCGAAAAGGGTTTATTTGGCTCAGTACATGGGATGGCTTGTGTAAATTTGATGGAAACAATTTTTATTCATACAAAATCGAATCACAGTCCAGCACTGTTTCCCGAAGCTATCGAATTGATTTTATCGGAGAGGATAAATACGGATATATCTGGACTTTACCATACGACAAGGAAGCACAACGCTTTGATCCCCGCACAGAGAGGTTTGTCGGCCTTTCTTCTCATAAAGAATTTGAAGGAAAAAGTACGCCTACTAAAGAAATTTACACTGCTCCGTCCGGAAAAGTCTGGCTCCGTACAGTGAAAGACGGATGCGTTTGCGTCCTGGATTCTCTTTTCCATATTCGGGTTTACAACAAAGGAAATAAGACGTTGAGCTCCGATATCGTTAATCAGATTTATGAAGACCACGAATTTAATACCTGGATTCTGACTGATAATGGATTGTATAAAACGCCCAAACAAGGCAATACGATTATTCCGGCCTTTGTTAGCAGTCGCACACCGGGAGAACGGAATCGTTTTTATTGCAGTCTGGAGACAGACCGACAGATTTGGTTCGGATCTTCTAACGGAATCGTGAAAATATACGATAAGAAACGCAACCGATACGACACATTCGACACCCACCTCTCTTCTTCGATATTGTTTATCCGGAAACTCAATAATACGCAAATTGTTTTTGCTTCGCAGGAAAGCGGCTTTGCGATCTATAATATTCCTCAAAAACAATTACGGGTCTATAATTCCGGAAATTTGTCGGGAATGAGAAGCAACCGGATAATCTCCTGCTTCATCGACAGAGCCGAAAATGTCTGGTTTGAACTTGATGTATGGGGCGTTTCGAAGTTTAATCCGGCAACAGCTGTCATGAAGCACTATGAAATGAAGATTGAAAACAAAAGCCTTTCCATTATTCCTCCGAATTTTTTTATATTCGAAGACCTGAATAACCGTCTTTGGGTACACCCGCGAGGAGGAGGCTTTTCGTATTATGATCCGGTGACAGACAATTTGCTCCCTTTCTATAATGAACCGTTTTCGCCTTCCTGGAGATTTTCGAACCTGATGCATACTGCTTTTTCTGATAAGCAGGGAAATTTATGGTTAAGCACGCGTTCACATGGGTTGGAGAAAGCTGTTTTTACGAACGATATTTTCAAAACCTCTATTGTCGATCCCAATATTCATTCTTCGGTAAATAACGATATTAAAGCTATTCTTGAAGATAGATCGAAAAATCTGTGGATTTCGTCTAAAGGAGGTAAGATTTATGTGTATCAAAATGGAAAACAAGCCGGATATCTATGTAAAGACGGTTCAGTGTCTATTGGAGATCCGGTCGATGGTTTCTGTTATTGCATGATGCAGGATCGTGCAGGCAATATCTGGATTGGAACAAAGGGAAATGGAATTTATAAACTTAAACCGATAAGCCGCCTTCGTTATGAAATTACTCATTACGAACATCATGCTTCAGATGTATTCAGCCTCAGCAATGATAATATTTACAGTATTTTTGAAGATTCGAAAGGAGTAATCTGGATAGGAACCTATGGAGGTGGTTTGAATATTATGGATCCAAAGCAAGATGGCCGATTCTATAATTCGGAAAATGTGCTCAGAAAATATCCGCAGCAGATTGGTAATCAGATTCGTATTGTGACATCCGATAAATATGGAAATATTTATTTAGGGACAACGCTGGGACTCATTGTTTGTTCTTCTCAGTTCAATAATCCCGCAAATCTCAGGTTCTCAAGTTATAGCTCTTTAAAGCCCCAAAAGACAGGATTCAAAGGAAACGATATTTATGATATTTGTACGACCCGACAGGGAGAGACCTTCATTGCTACTTTCGGCGGAGGAGTTAACAAAGTTATAGAAACAGATAACCAGCATTTTCCGTCTAAATTTGAAAATTATTCCAAACCTGAAGGATTGCCGTCGGATATCGCCTTGTCTATCTTGGAAGATCGTGACGGAAAGTTGTGGATAGCTACAGAAGGATATCTGACATCTTTCGAACCTCGACGTAAATCATTTGAAACATTCAGTGAAGTTAGTCGTCTGATTAAAGGACATAATTTTTCTGAAGGCTCCCGGTTCAGTTCTCCGGATGGAACCATCTATTTTGGCTTTTCTAACGGATATCTTTCTGTGAAGACTGATAAAATGGAAGAGAACACTTTTGTTCCCTATTTGGCTTTGACGCAATTGAAAATAGATAATACGCCGGTTCCCATAGGTAAAAAATCACCATTGACTTTTGCCCTTGATGATATGCCTGATTTGGAACTTAATTACAAACAAAACTCCTTTACGATTAGTTTTGCGGCTCTCGATTATGTGAATCCCGGAAATATATCTTATGCCTACAAGCTGGATGGTGTTGATAAGGATTGGGTGGAAAATACCAAACAACAGCAGGCAACTTATGCCAAAGTAGCTTCTGGTAAATATGTGTTTCATGTACGTTCTACCAATAGTGACGGACGCTGGGTCAATAACGAGCGAACCATCACAATCATTGTGCATCCTCCGTTTTGGCTGTCTCCGCTTGCATTTATTCTTTATTTTATATTGTTCTGTTTGTTGTTGTATGTTGCCCTTAAAACGATATTTACATTTTTCCGTCTGGAGGACAAGATGAAACTTGAACATGAACAAATCGAAATGAGAACACGCTTTTTTACAGATATTTCGCACGAAATACGCACTCCTTTGACCATGATTGTTGCTCCGATTGAAAATATGATGGAAGATAGCAATACTCCTTCGGGAATTAAAGGGCAGTTGGAGCTGGTTTCTAAAAATGCGAACCGGATGCTGCGTATGGTCAATCAGATTCTTGATTTTCGAAAAATACAGAAGCTTCAGTTGTCAATTCAGAAAACACGTATTGGCCGATTTGTAGAGGATGTTTGCAGCAACTTTCAGGAAACGGCGGATGAGAAACACATCACATTGACTTTTGAGAATAAGGTCGGAGAGGATGTGTTATGGATTGATCGTGATGGAGTGGAAAAACTTCTCTTCAATCTTGTTTCCAATGCGATGAAATTTTCTTCGGTAAAGAAAACAATTCATGTGGAGGTCTTTTATAAAGAAAATAACATTGCTATTTCTGTAACCGATCAGGGAGTCGGTATGACGAAAGAGGTGCTTAACAAGTTATTCACGCGATTCGCGTCATACAATACAGATAAAAGCAAACCAAGTACAGGTATTGGTCTGTCCATTGTGAAGGAAGTAGCTGACAAACACAAAGCGCATATTATTGTAAACAGCGAATTAGGTAGAGGCTCCATGTTCTCTGTTGTATTTATGAAGGGGACAAATCATTTTGACCGTAAAATCGTGCTGGCTGAAGATTCCGATTTTACATCTTCAGCACCTAATCGTAGTTCGGGCATAGAAGAGGAGCGGACTCCTCTGGCCGATAGCATTGAAAATGACTTTGCAGAGAATGAGGAAAAGCAGGTGATTTTAATTGTTGAAGACGATAATGATTTGCGCGAATTTATCAAAAATTCGCTGTCTGAGCATTATTCTGTTTTGGATGCTTCGAATGGAAAAGAAGGCTATGAACTGGCTGTTAATCGATATCCTGATTTCATCTTAAGTGATGTGATGATGCCGGAGATGGATGGCTTCGAGTTGTTGCAACGAATTAAAGAGAACAAAAATACAAGTCATATTCCTTTTATCCTGCTGACTGCAAAGACCGATATTGACAGCAAATTACAGGGACTTACATACGGAGCTGATGATTACATAACGAAGCCTTTCAGCGTAAAATATCTCCGTGTACGCATGGAGAATATAATGAAAACCCGCCATGAATTGTTTCTGCTCTTTCGAGACAAAGATAGTTTCTCTATGCCGGCTACTGCTACCAGTACCGAACATGCAGAGCGTACTGAAGAGATACAAATAACCCCGCAAGATGAAGAATTTGTTTCCAAAATAAAGGCTTTTATTCTGGATAATATTGATAATAGTAATTTTGTCGTGGAAGATTTGGCCAGAGAAATGCTAATGAGCCGGACTGTTTTCTTTAAAAAACTGAAAGCACTAACCGGACTTGCACCTGTTGAATTTATTCGGGAAATAAAAATTCGTTATGCGGCAGAGATGATTCTCAAAGAAGACTATACTATTAAAGAAATCGCTTTTATGGTGGGATTTGCCGATACAAAGTATTTCACTCAATGTTTTAAACAAATTTTTGAATGCACACCGAGTGAATATCGCAAAGCGCATCGTGAATAACACAACCCGAAAAAGCTATCATGAAATGAAAATGATAGCTTTTTTCTTATCGTCAAATTTTTTCGTTGATGGGATGTATGATAAAATGAGAAATTAAATTAAAATGATTGGCGAAATCTGTGATGCTTGATTATCAGATGTCTGATGGCGAAAAAGGAATGTCCGGCTTTCGTTTTTCAGCTCGATTTAAGTGTAAATATTATCACTTTTGGGTTTCATGTTTCTTCAAGTTTAATTTTTATTTAATTTTGATGCAACGAATCAGAAACTCGTACGTCTATTAAATAGTTTGAAAAATCAGATGAATGAACAGCAACTGGTTGTAGAATGCAAAAAAAAGAACAACGATGCTCGTCGATGTCTTTATGAGCTCTATGCTCAGAAGATGTTCGGTCTGTGCTTGCGCTACATAAGCGATTCGGATGCAGCCCAGGATGTTCTTCAGGATGGTTTTTTAAAAATATTCGAGCGTATTGCCGGATTTTCGGGACAAGGCTCTCTGGAGGGTTGGATGAAACGAATTTTTGTGAATACGGCTTTAGACTTTCTTCGCAAACACAAACTGAATGTCAGTTTTGAAGAAATGGAGTGGAAAGAAGAGGCTGAATCCAATGCTTCAGATCTTCATCTCGATGAATCTTCAGGCTTGTCAATTGAAAAACTAATGGAGATGATTCGGAAGCTGCCCAGCGGTTATGCAACAGTGTTTAATCTGGTGGCAGTGGAAGAGTTTTCTCAAAAAGAAGTAGCTGAAATGCTCAATATTAGTGAAGGTGGAGTGCGTTCACAATATGCAAGAGCCCGGAAGTTATTAATGAAAATGGTGATTGATTATCAGAATCAAATAAAATGAACAGGCAAAATGAGAACATAGAAAATTTGTTTCGTTCGAAGCTGAAAGACTTTGAAGCGGATGTCTCAGGTTCTGTTTGGGATAATATTTCTGCACAGCTTGCCGCGGATGATGCAAAAAAGTCAGCTATACAACGGCGAAAGAGAATCGTTCTTTCAGTGGGGGTACTTGCAGCTGCTGTGTTATTCGGCGTATTGTGGATAATTCCTTTGAATCACCCGCAAGATGTCGGTATTGTTCAGACATCTCATCCGGATAATCTATCCGGCTCGAAATCCGTTCTCCCTAATCAGGAGAGTGCTAAAACAAAAAGTGTTACCGGGCTTAATAATAATTCGATTTCATCGTTTTTTAAAACGAAAAAGAATACAATCCTTATCGCAAAAAACAGAAATACGAATGCTGAGCATACGGAAAGAAGTTCTCCGGAACAAAAGACAAACACCTTGGAGTTCGTGCCAGATAAAACTGCAAATCACCCCGAAAAATCATCGGAAAGTAAGCCTCGGAAACTACCAGTGAGCAAAGAAGAACTCGAACGTAAGACGCAAGAATTCAGAAACGCATCACAACGTCAGACTGATAAACTTTTTGCTGATGCAGATCAAAAAACGAATAAGTACAAAACCAATAAGAATACTCGCGAAGGGAGAATGCTTGGTCTTGCCTTGGCCGGAGGTATCGGATTGTCATCTCAATCTCAGGAGTCAAGCAGGTTACTGGTCTTATCCAATGATTTACGTTCTTCCGAGGCAAAGAATATAGCCGTTTCTTCTTTCTCAAGTTCATCTGGTTCTAGCTATGAATTGGATCATGCATGGCCGGTGTCTGTTTATTTTACGATATTAAAACCTCTCACAAAATCTATTGATTTGGAGTTTGGATTGAGTTATAGCTACCTTTCTTCTAAACAAAAAGGAACTTCTTCTTCTTCTATTCGGCAAAGCCAACAGTTTAATTATCTGGGAATACCTGTTGGACTGAATTTTGAAGTCTTAAGATGGAGTAATCTCCGGGTTGGATTCCTTATGGGAGGAAGTATTCAAAAGGATATTTCCGGAAGGTTAAAAGAAAATATCCAGAGCTCTTCTTCCAGCTCCTCTTCTTCAACAAATATTCATCAAAATAAAATTCAACCTTCCGTAAATGCGAATATTCATCTGTCTTATCCTTTAGGAGGAGATTTGTGTGTATTCGGCAAAATTGGCGGAGCTTATTATTTTGATATGAATAACAAGTATCGAACCATTTACTCGGATAAAAAATTACTCCCCGATATTGGAATAGGAATTTCTTTACGTTTAAATAAATAACAAAAATTAAAATTAATAAACTATGAAGACCTGTAAGCTACTTTTTTTTGGTGTTATTGCTGTACTCTCTTTTTCTCTTAGTTCTTGTTTAAAAGGAGATAATTCCTCGACTATTTCAAATGCCTGGGGATATGTGACAACTAGTTCGTCAGGAGTAACCTCCGTAAATACAACCGGAGGATATCCCATCGTTTCCAGTACAATAACGAGTAATCTAAGCGCCGGACAGTGTGTGCAGATTTCGTATACAACTGATTTCACGCTTTCAAATAGCGCATATTTGGCAACTGATGTTTCTTTCACTAAGATTCCCAATCAATATAGTTTGACTCCGGAGACAGCTATCAGCGTTGACGATAGTACATTTGTGACAGCTCTAACTATTCCCTGTTACTCTTATACAAATTGGTTTGGAGATAATTATTTTCTTTATATCACAAAGAAGTCTTATGATGGAATAACTGCCACACCTAATTTTTATTATTCAACAGATATTCCGACCGATTTCGATACCAGTAAAGATTCTGTTATCATTGATGTTAGATTCAAAGTTTCCGGAAAGGCTACTACTACGACTGCCTCATCAAGCACATCGGTGTGTACAGTTAATCTGACACCCATCAGACAATTATATACTAGTTATTCCGGAAAATATATACCTATCTACTTTAAATATTACACTTCGAAAACCACTCAGGTTGCAACATCTAAGTCAGCAATGGCTATTTCAGAATAAAAAGATAGTTATTTCTTAAAAAAAAGAGATGAATGATACGATTATCACTCATCTCTTTTTTCTATTTATAAAATTTACTACATGATAATTGCGCTGAAATGATTACTTTTGCTCCCAAATTCTCTAAAAATAAATGTTTAAGGACGCAATAAAGTTATTGTTGGCAATCGTTTTTTCTCCTAAAATTGCATGGAAAGAACTTTCCGAATCAAAGGAAAATAACGATTTCTTTAAGAAAAATTATTTATACCCTGTCATATTGATGATAGCGTTCAGCAGTCTGATTGGGGGATATTTCGGAGCAGAGCAGCATTTCTTACAGTCGGCTTTTAAAGAGATGTTTATTTCTTTGATTGTTGTTTGTGGAAGTTATTTAATATCAACGTTTTGCCTGAATGAATATCTTGCATCTGTTTTTCCTGAGAATAAAGGAATCTGGCAGTCAAGGCAGTTTATTGCCTACGCTTCAGCTATTAATTACTGCCTGTATATATTGCTCTCAATACTAAGCGATTTATTCTTTCTGTGGATGTTTTCGCTTTATTCAGTGTATCTGGTGTATATCGGTTCGTATGAATTTCTGAAAATAGAAGAATCCAGAAGAGGGCAGTTTGTTGTGGTAGCTTCAATTCTTGTACTGTTTGTGCCTTACTTGATAAAAACATTGTTGGGCCAAATGATAAACAAAGCTTAATGATATGAAATTAGCACCTGTAAATATAAAAAATAAGAGAGCAACCTTCGATTACGAATTGCTCGATACGTATACGGCCGGATTGGTTCTTACCGGAACGGAAATTAAGTCGATAAGGATGGGAAAAGCCAGCCTGGTAGATACCTTTTGTTATTTCGAGAAGGGCGAATTGTGGGTGAGAAATATGTACGTAGCCGAATATTTTTATGGCACCTACAACAACCATTCCGCCCGTCGCGAACGTAAATTACTTCTGAGCCGCAAGGAGTTGAAGAAAATAGAGCGTATGGTCAAAGAAACAGGTCATACTATTATTCCTACACGTCTTTTTATCAGCGATAAAGGATTGGCGAAACTGAATATTGCCGTGGCAAAAGGGAAAAAGCAATACGATAAACGGCAATCATTGCGCGAGAAAGATGATAAGCGTGATATGGACAGAGCTTTCAAAGGAAACTGATATTGCTTTTGGTGCGGGTAACCTGCATTTTTGACACATATTTCACAATACTCATATATATAATTATTTTACTTATCCAGTATATACCATAGATCAGATGAGTCACTCAATTCAAGATATATTAAAGAATCGGATCCTCGTGCTTGACGGAGCAATGGGTACGATGATTCAGCGCTACAAACTGAAGGAAGAAGATTTCCGGGGAGAACGTTTCAAAGACTGGAATGTGCTTTTGAAAGGCAATAATGACTTATTGGTATTGACGCGTCCGGATGTAATCGGAGCAATACACCGTCAATATCTCGAAGCCGGAGCCGATATTATTGAGACGGATACTTTCAATGCCACAACCATCTCAATGGAGGATTACAAAATGAGTCATCTGGCGAGAGAAATAAATGTTCAGGCTGCCAAACTTGCGCGTAAAGCAGCGGATGAATTTACCGCCAACAATCCGGATAAACCTCGTTTTGTCGCAGGTTCCATCGGGCCGACCAATAAGACGGCGTCTATGAGCCCGAAAGTAGAAGACCCTATTTATCGGGCTGTGACTTTCGATGATCTACGGATAGCTTACAAGGAACAAATCGAGGGCTTGCTCGAAGGAGGAGTGGATTTGTTACTGATTGAAACAATCTTTGATACGCTGAACGCCAAGGCTGCTATTTTTGCAGCCGAAGAAGTGTTTGAAGAAAAGGGTGTGAAGCTGCCTGTTATGATTTCTGTTACGCTTTCCGATAAAGCCGGAAGAACTCTGTCGGGACAAACCATTGGTGCATTTACAGCATCAGTAGGACATATCGATATTCTTTCTATCGGATTGAATTGTTCGTTCGGAGCTTCAGATATGAAACCATTCCTGAAAGAACTCGGACGAATCTCTTCACATTATATTTCGGCGTATCCGAACGCCGGATTACCGAATCAATTTGGTGAATACGATGAAACTCCCGAAATAATGGCCGGACAAATTCGAGAGTATATCGATGAACGTCTCGTGAATATCATTGGAGGATGTTGCGGAACCACTCCCGATCACATTGCTCAATACAATAAGCTTATCGCACAGGCTACTCCTCATACACCAGCAGGAAAATCTCCGTATATGCAGATATCGGGATTGGAAATGTTGGAAGCAAAACCGGAGATAAATTTTATCAATATCGGTGAACGTTGTAATGTGGCGGGCTCACGTAAATTTTTGCGACTCATCAAAGAAAAGAATTACGAAGAAGCATTGACTATTGCCCGCAAACAAGTGGAAGATGGAGCGCAAATTTTGGATGTGAACATGGACGAAGGGCTGCTTGATGCCGTTCATGAAATGACGACTTTCCTGAATCTGATGGCCTCTGATCCCGATGTTTCCCGCATTCCGGTGATGATTGATTCATCCAAATGGGAAGTCATTGAAGCCGGATTGAAGTGTGTGCAGGGAAAAGCAGTCGTGAATTCTATTTCCCTGAAAAACGGCGAAAAAGAGTTCTTGTATCATGCCCGATTGATTCGAAAGTATGGCGCGGCGGTGATTGTGATGGCTTTTGATGAAAAAGGACAGGCCGACCGATATGAACGAAGAATCGAAATTTGTAAGCGTGCTTACGATTTATTGGTGAATGACGGATTTAACCCTTTAGATATCATATTCGACCCCAATATTCTGGCGATAGCAACCGGAATTGAGGAACACCGCAACTATGCTGTGGATTTCCTTAAGACCATTGAATGGATCAAGGCAAATCTTCCGGGAGCTAAAATCAGTGGTGGCGTAAGCAATTTGTCTTTCTCTTTCCGTGGAAATGATTATGTACGTGAAGTCATGCATTCCGTATTTCTCTATTATGCGATTCAAAAAGGAATGGATATGGGAATCGTAAATCCGGGTCAATCGGTCATTTACGAGGATATTCCTAAAGCACTCAAAGATTTGGTTGAGGATGTGATTCTGAATCGTCGCCCTGAATCGACGGATGAACTCATAGAATATGCTACCAAAATCAAAGAAGAACATGGTAAGGAAAGTGAAAAGAAAGTCGAAGAATGGCGGAGCCTGTCGCTTGAAGAACGCTTGCAGCATGCTCTGGTAAAAGGCATTGGTGATTATCTGAAAGACGATTTGGATGAGGCTTTAAAAGTCTATCCGCGAGCTTTAGATATTATAGATAAGCCTTTGATGGCTGGAATGAATAAGGTTGGTGAACTATTTGGCTCCGGAAAAATGTTTCTGCCACAGGTGGTGAAAACCGCAAGGACGATGAAGCAGGCTGTAGCCATTCTTGAACCGGTTCTGGAAGCTGAAAAAAGTGAAGGTGCTGCATCGAAAGCCGGAAAAGTATTGATTGCCACCGTGAAGGGAGATGTGCATGATATTGGTAAAAATATTGTCGGCATTGTACTAGCCTGCAACAATTATGAAGTAATTGATTTGGGGGTGATGGTGCCGCCGGAAGTGATTATTCAGAAAGTGAAGGAAGAAAAACCCGATATTCTCGGTTTGAGCGGACTGATAACTCCTTCTCTTGAGGAGATGAGTATCATGGCTACCGAGATGGAAAAAAACGGTTTTTCTATACCTTTGATGATTGGAGGCGCCACGACAAGTAAATTGCATACGGCTATCAAAATAGATCCCAACTACAGACGTGGAGCTGTTGTCTATGTGAAAGACGCTTCGCAGAGCCCACAAGCCGTAGCCAATCTGATAAATCCCGAAACACGCGATGATTATGCGGCTAAAGTACGTCAGGAATATGCCGAACTGCGGGAAAATGCAAAGAATCAGCAGGTCGAGCTTGTGCCGATAGAAACAGCGAAGAAAAACTCCTTTCAAATAGATTGGCAAACATACGAACCTCTTGTGCCGAAGAAAATAGGACGACGGGTGTTGAAACATATTCCGGTGGAAGACATTATTCCGTTTGTAGATTGGAAGTTCTTCTTTCATTCATGGAATCTGTCTGCCCGCTATGCTTCTATTGAGCATATCGACGAATGTCCGTCTTGTACGCAGCAGTGGTTGAATTCTTTCCCTGAAGAAGAACGGGAAAAAGCAGCAGAAGGAATGTCGCTTTTTCGTGATGCAAACAAAATGCTCAATCAGTTGGCTCACAGTCGGGTGAAATATATCAATGCCGTGTTTGGCGTGTATGAAGCAAACAGTGACGGCGAAGATATTCTTATCGATGGAATCCGTTTCCCAATGCTTCGTCAGCAGAAGAAAAACGATAAAAACGAATATTTATCTTTAGCAGACTTTGTTGCCCCACAGGATTCCGGTAAAAAAGATTATATCGGAGCATTCACAGTGACAGCCGGTGCCGGTGCGGATGATTTGCTTCAGGCGTATGAAAGACAGGGAGAAGAATATAAGGCTTTGCTTTTGAAATCGGTTCTCGACCGTTTAGCGGAAGCAACCACTGAATATTTACATGCGCGTATCCGGAAGGAATTCTGGGGTTTTGCTCCGGCGGAACAAATCTCTGTTAAAGAAATGTTTGCCCTTAAATATCAAGGAATACGCCCCGCGGTAGGCTATCCTTCTATTCCTGATCAGACAGTCAATTTTCTGTTGAATGACGATTTATTGCAATCGAAGGAAATTGGTGTGACACTCACCGAAAACGGAGTGATGCATCCCAATGCAACGGTAAGCGGTATTATTATTTCGCATCCGCAGTCGAAGTATTTCAATGTGGGAAAAATTAGTGCCGGACAGGTAAAAGAGTATGCTGTACGTAGAGGCCTGGATGAGCAAACAATGAATAAATTCCTGGCTGCAAACAGAATGTAAATATTTTCCGGACAATTATTCTGAGATAAGGAATCGTCTGAAAAGAAAAATTACTCTTTTGAAAATTGAATACCCGGATGGCTGCTTTATGCAAAAGAGCGGCTCAACATCCCAAAAAGAAATAAAGATTGCTTTTTCAAAGGCAATCTTTATTTCTTTTATCAATGGAGGATGAATCTGGACAGATTTCAATCAACGGACAAATCCGTTGATCCTGTTATGGATACATTGTCATTATTCGTTCCAATTAGGAGGAGTTAATCCCAAAAGATTCCGGACAAAGAAATCGCGGCGTTTACGTTCTCCGTATGTTTCGCCGAGTGTGTGTCTTGCACCGGGTAACATGATAAATTCAAAATCTTTCTTGCTTCGTTCCAAAGCGTTTACTACCTGTAAGGTAGATGACGGATCCACATTATTGTCTAATTCTCCCACAATAAGCATTAGCTTACCTTTCAGCAGATGAGCATTCACGACATTGGAGCATTCTTCGTACTCTTTGCCCACAGGATAGCCCATCCATTGCTCATTCCACCATATTTTGTCCATCCGGTTATCATGGCAACCGCAGGATGCGACTGCTACCTTATAAAATTCAGGATGAAACAGCACTGCTCCCATACTGTTTTGCCCTCCGGCCGAACCGCCATAAATTCCAACCCTGGAGATATCCATTTCGGGATATTTATCAGCAGCTGCTTTCATCCATGCTATACGGTCAGGAAAACCTGCGTCTTTCAGGTTCTTCCAGCAAACATCATGAAAGGCTTTCGAACGGTTGGCTGTTCCCATACCGTCTATCATGACCACAATAAATCCCAGCTCTGTTAAATGGCTTGGACGATGAACCAAGGCAAAAGATTTCGGAACATGTGAGTCATGAGGCCCTGCATAAATATATTCTATAACAGGATATTTTTTACTCGGATCGAAATCATTCGGGCGGATTATCATTCCCCAGATATCGGTCTTACCGTCGCGCCCTTTCGCTGAAAATACTTCGGGCATGCGCCATCCGGCAACTAAAGCATCTTCTATGTCGGGCTGAACGAGTGTTTGTATTACTTTTCCGTCTTTTGTAGATCTTAACACCGAGGTAGGAGCAAGGTCGGTGCGCGAATAATTGTCTATCATGTAAGAATAATCGGAGCTGAATGTTACCTGATGATTGGCATTTTCCGGCGTTAAAGGTTTGATATTGCCATTGTTTATATTCAAAAGGTAATATTTCTCCAGATAAGGGTCTTCTCCGGCATCCATGCCGCAACCTTTGAACAAAATAGTTCGTTTGTTTTCGTCTACATGCACTACACTTTTAACAACCCATTCACCTTTAGTCAATTGTTTTTTTACCTTTCCTGTGAGCGCATCGTATAGATAAATATGTCGCCAGCCGTCACGTTCCGATATCCAGAGTAGTTCTTTCTCGTTTTTAAACCAATATGTATATAGTGTACTATAGAAAATGAATGTGGAACTCTGTTCATCGACAATTGTCCGCAGCTTGTCAGAGTGGATGTCTCCTGCATAAATCACATACTGCTGATGTCCCCGTTTGTTGAAATGGAAAGAAAAAGAGGTGCTGTTTTGATTCCAACGGATATTGTTGAGGTCGAATTGCGCCTCAACATCCGGAACTTTATATTCCACAGAGCGATTTTCATCGATAAAGAATAATACGGGTATCCTTACCGGCAATGGGTCGCCCGGTTTCGGGTAATCATATTCTTCGGTTTTCGGTTGAAGCTGGTCTTTTGGGGAGGATGAGATCAATAGTAATTTCCGTATTTCCGCAGGATGGTATTTGCAACAGACAATCTTTTTAGAATCGGGAGACCAATAGATATTGGATGAATAATAGTCGTGTGTCGTCGAACCATCATTACTGATCGCCTTCGCCTCTCCCGTCGCTATATTGCGAATCCAGAGATTCCCTTCGTTGATGTAAGCTTCGTTTATGCCATCCGGTGATTTAATTCTTTCTTTGCTGTTTTCCCGATCGACATTTCCCCAATAAGGATCTTCCGGAACCACACTTCCTTTTATGATTTTGTAATCAGTAAGAGCACACAAATATATTTGTTTATCAATCGTGAATGAGAGGGTATCGGTGCCTGTAAATTTAATTTTTTCGAATGGTAGCCGGAATGGTTTAATCTCCTTATGCAGCAATGTCCCCAGCGAAAGAGCCAGCCTTTTCTGATCGAATGCCGGAGCAGGTTGTCCTTTTTTCTCGGCATCGAGCAGGAAAAACTTCTTCCCATTCGCTGTCCGAACCGAATACCAGAATTTAGAACTGTTTGGTATTGCTTCTACATCCGATAAACCCCGGAGCATTGAACTGTATTTCGTATAGTACGAATCAGCCTTCTGATAAAGCGCTTTCATGTCCTGCCCTTTTGTGAATAGTGGGCATACGGCAAGAAGTACGATAATTAATCTTTTCATTTATTCTCTGTTTTGATAAAGGTTTCAGAACATCTACATATATATTGTCCCGCAGAAGGGACAAAGGGCTCCCTAAAATCGTGTTTTTTTAGTGGAGGCTTTTGAGGTTCCGAAACCGGAACTTTGGTTGAGTGGGATATTGAATCATCCGGATTGTTTTTCACTCCTCTTTTTTTATTATCCTATTTGCGAATGTACTCATTTTTATAGGTAAATTTCTACATTGAAGAACCAGAAAGTATTTAATACTATACTTTCCGGTTCCAACAGTCTTGAATCGTTTTTCTGTTCAAAGCAAAATATATACCTCTGGTCTTATCTTTTATTTTACTTCGAATTCATAAATACCTATCGACTCTTTTGCCGGTAATTGTACCGCAAGACGTACAAATTTAGCAGTGACAGCTTCAAATTCTAGTTGATTCTTCACATCCTTTTCGCTTTTGTTGCTGTTTGTTGTCTTCACATCCTGCCATTGACCGGCGGCATCCTGATACTGAACTTTCCATGACAGAGGAATACGGCAACCTCCCCACGGAGCATCATCATACCAATAAACCGCTGCCGACGAAAATGTTTGCGGTTGATTAAATTCGTATGTTACAAATTCTTCAGAACCGCTTTTGGGCCATAAAGAATAAAATGGAACATGGCGGTCATTTGAGTTTTCAGGCCAGTATCCGTCGTTTACGCTGCTTAGCGATTTATTGGGAGAGGAGGATGTGACTTTTGCGTTTGTACAAATGGTTGGAGGAGGGAGAGGACGTGTGCGTTCTTTGGTTCGGGGTATCCATACAGCCATTTCACCTGACCCTCTGTTTGCCCATGCATAGTAAGGAATAGCTGTGAGGTGTTTGTTTTCGATGATAACTTCGTTGTTTTCGTTCCTTCGTGCACTTTTCGCATCTGCTTCGAGGCGTACGATCCCATTCAATTCGGTTGGCAGGAATGAAGCACGTACAGGAATATCGTCTTCAAGTACCGCATTCAGAACCTTGTCTTGATTATCAGGCCATTCAAGACAGTACACGATAGGCCCTCGTTCCAAAGAAACTTTTCCCCTGTTGTCCTCTACGTTCTCATTCGCTAAAGTCCGATGAACATCCATCGGAAAGTTCACTTCGATACGATCCCCTTTTTCCCATTTTCGGGAAATAGTTATATAGCCGTTTGGAGATACCGTATTGTTTGTTTCCGTCCCATTTACGTTGATTGTTACGGTCGGTTTGCTCGGATTCAGGTAGCTGTATAAATCGCCGGGTACTGCCTGATTACGTGCCCATCCGGGTACACGGACAAGAACTTCGAATGTTTCCTGCTTTTTCGGATCTATACTTATCGATACCTTTCCATCCCAGGGATAACCGGTTTTCTGAGCTACTTTTATGTTATTCTTATCGAGCTGTATATTCGATTCACTTTCGATAAAGAGGTTTACATAGATTTTATTGTTTTTTCGGGCATATACATATCCGGGAATAGATGGCATAAAACGGCATACATTACTGGGACAGCAAGCGCAACCGAACCATTCACTGCGCCCGTGCTGACCAACTGATTCCAGAGGATTGGGATAGAAGAACCGGTTTCCTGAAAGATTAATTCCCGAAATCAGTCCATTGTATAACGTGCGTTCCAGTACGTCGTAATATTTGGAATCCCCATGAAGAAGGAACAACCGGTAATTCCAGTATACATTCGCGATGGCGGCACATGTTTCGCAATAAGCCGACATATTAGGTAGTTCGTAGTTCTTGCCGAAGGCTTCGCCATGCCCTGTTGCTCCGATGCCACCGGTAATGTAGTATTTCTTGGTCACGACGTTATTCCATATATTATCTATGGCATGCAGATAAGCGCTGTTTCCCGTTAATGCGGCAACGTCTGCCATTCCCGAATACATATAGGCTGCCCGCACGGCATGTCCTACTGCTTCATCCTGTTCGATGACAGGTTTGTGAGTCTGGCTGTATTCTCCGCTTTGTCCATGTCCTCTCAGGTCGAGGAAATATTGTGCTAAATCCAGGTATTCTTTCTTTCCCGTTACACGGTACATTTTCACGAGCCCCATCTCTACAATCTGATGTCCGGGTTCATAAGCTAGTTTTCCGGGGCCGAAATCTTTTACCAGCAAATCGGCATTTTTAATGGCCACATCGAGAAGAGTCCTTTTGCCTGTTGCCTGATAATGAGCGACAGCTGCTTCATACAAATGTCCGCAGTTGTAAAGCTCGTGACTTAGATCCGGATCCTTTTCCCAGCGTTTTGCTCCAACCCATTCGTGAAGTTTTCCCGGTTCGCCGGCAGTCCTTGCCGTAAACAAATATCCGTCAGGTTCCTGTGCTTTTTGTATATAATAGATCAGGGTATCCATCTGTGCTTCCAGACTTTTATTCGGATACATTTGAACCGAGTACGACATGCCTTCGAGTATTTTGTAAATATCGGTGTCGTCAAATGTGAACTGAGTGTTGAAATATCCAGGCATGAGTCCTCCTGCTTTCTTGAAATTATCCACGCGCCCGGTTATGTAACATTGCTTCAGTGCAATAGGTATAGTTGTCTCCTGATTCGTTTTGATACGTGGAGCCCAGAACTTATCCGATAATTTCACAGAAACAAAAGATACCGGCTGTATCGGATAATCTGTCGCAGTCGTTTGTTGCCGGTGATGATTTTGGGCTATGGCCGGAATAATAGGCAGTAATGCTGTCAGGATAAGCCATCGAAATTTTTTCATACGTATTATAGTTTATTGATTATTATTGATCTGTTGATACAAGTTCAGTATCTGGTTTTCACTGAGAGGTATATCGTACATCGATAACGAATGCAGTACTCCCCGAAAAGGATGTTCACCATTCGATTTCATGCCTAATGTGAGTTTTTCGGACCTCCCTACACGAAGGTAAATATCTTTGCTCTTAATCAAATGGCCGTTTAAGTATATTTTCTCCAAATATCCGTCAAAAGTCACAACAACATGGTTCCATGTTTTTTCAGGCGGAAGCGACGGCAGTCCCATGTCTTCGTACCACCCGTGATGCATGGTTATGCCGCTACGGGGATGGGTGCCGTATCCCAGAATTATCTTTGATAGTTCGGCATAAGACTCGTTCACATCTACAATACATTCGTTTTCGTGAGGTGTCGATTGAGTCAATACCCAGGCCGAAAAAGAATACGGAGCATTGCCTTGTATGGAAGAAGGCAATCCGAAATCGGATTCAAACCGTTGTGTCCCATCGAAGACAAAAGCCTTTCGCCCTTCAATATTCTTTATCTGAAGAGCTGTGCCAACAGCGTTGAAGCCTCGCGAAGGTATTTTCAGATCGGTGATCCGTCCTGTTACCGATCCGCTTTGGTAATTATCGGCATTTATTTCGAACAGAAGTCCTGAAGGCGCAATGGCAGCAACCGAAGCTTGTTTGTTGAAGAGCTGTGTATTCGGCGGAAAGGGATCAGTTCCTTCGGAGAATACCTTGATATTCCAGATGGCAGGAAACAGGCCGTTTCGTTCGTTCCCGGTAACAGTCAGGCGAATGTATCTGGCTTGAGCATCGCCGTGGTCAATCATGGGGCTGCCGGCAAAAGTGTTGTGTCGCTTATCCGAAAATAGTATCCACTCTCTGCCATCGGATGAAACTTCAATCAGGTACTGATAGAAAAATGCCGGATGTTCGAACTGTGTCCATACACGTCTGATGGGAAGACGCTTCCCTAAGTCGATTTGTATCCACTCTTTTCCTCTGCAGTTAGCCGCCCGCCAAAGGGTTGCGTTGTTATTGTCATTGGCATATTCAGGTTTGAAATGTTCGTTGTAGAAAGAAGAAGCACTAACCTTTTTTCCGAATGCAATGTCTTTGTACGGATTACTGTTTTTTTGCAAATATCCGATTCCTTTATGTGTCGGGATAATTTTTTCGATTCGGCCATCTTTGTCGAACGTCAGTTTATCGATAGCTATTTGTCGGAAAAATCCCCGTGTCGATTGAGGTATATTGTGTCTGTGGTAAACTATATAATAATCATCCCCTTCCTTGAGTATGCTGTGGTGACCGGGGCCATGTACGGTGCTATCCGGAGAGGTCTCAAGAATCGGATTGTTGTCTCCGAATTCGAAAGGCCCCATCGGGCTAACTTTGCTTGTGGCATATTGTACACGGTAAGTATGGTCGTGGCACGAGCCCGATGAATAGGTGAAATAGTAGATCCCGTTTCGTTTAAAAACGTAGGGGGCTTCGAAAAAATCTTTTGCTTGCGTATTCGGGATCAATGTGGTGTCGGCAAACGTTTTCATATCAGCATTAAGTTTTCCTACTCCACAGCCGTGATTTTTGTAAATACCCCACGTTCCCCAGTAGAGGTAAGTCGACCCATCGTCATCAATGAAACTTTGTGCATCCAGTGTTATTGCCATTTTTACATAACGGTCGGGAATCAGTACAGCTTCGTCTGCACCCAGTATATTGACCCAGGGGCCGGTCGGATGGTCGGAAACGGCGCAATATATTTTACAAGCCTGGCTGTAATAGAAATAATACCGTCCGTCTGTTCCCTGCATAACGTCGGGAGCCCAAACCTGATCGGCTGTCGGCCAGTTCATCGGAGAGATAGTCCAGTTGACAAAATCTTTAGATTTCCAGACTTGTGAAGGCCCTGAACCTAATCCTGTTCCATCGGTTGTGGCATATATGTAATAAGTATCTGCGAACTTCCGGACTGTCGGGTCGGCAAAATATCCGGGAAGAATCGGGTTGCCTGCACCGGGTGTATTGTATTTTACGTCCTGTCCTTGCAGGGTATGGAAAAACAGGACAAATAATAGTAGATAGATGGCCTTTTTCATATTCATCACGGATTAGTCTTGTTGTCGCTGCATAAATCCAGTTCTGTTTCAGGGAAATATTGTAACAACAGGTTATACATGTCAGGATCGTATTCTTTCAGCTTCACTCTTGTATGGATAGAATTGTGTACTCCGTTAGGTTCGGCCGAATATTTATTGCAGTCGAAAAACGATTGTACTGTTTCAGCAAAATACTCTTCTTTGTTGCTGATAGCATACGTATTTTTCCACAACCCTTTTTCTATCGCTTTCAGTCGCACTGTTTCCAGTTCGTTATCGAAATCCGGATTAATTCCCAGAATACCGATCATGTGGATAATATGTGCAAATTCATGTACAAGTATACTTTCACCCTTATACCTGTCGCCCGGCAGGCAAATCACATTTTCCTCGCCACAACTGGCGCTGAAATCATGTTCGGGAGCACCTCCGAAACCGCGGGCTCGTTTGTTCCAGTAGGCAATATTTTCGGGTGTATCGCATATTCTCTTGTATTCGGGAATGTCGCATACTTCTTCCTTTTCGCCTATAATCATTACTTTGCAGCCTTTGGCTATCATTTCTTTTTTTACATCTTTCCTTTTTGATAATACCTGTGAAATCACTTTGCTTGCTCTGATGAGTGCTGAGTCGTTCACATTCGCCGATGATACTACGGGAATCCCGTCTGCATCTACATATTTTTTATAGAAAGGGTCAAAACCTAAGGTATCGGGTACAGCGGTTACCGTCACTTCATGCAGAGTAAGCTGCCCCTTTTTACCGGAGCAGCTATACATTGATGTTATGAGCAGTATAGAAAAGAATGAATATCGTAATCTAATTCTCATCATTGCTTATTTTTTTATGGGTTAACTTTCCATTCTATTACACCGCCCGAATATCCTTTGCGTCCCACATCTACCACCTGAGGTCCGTTTTCATCAGAGGCTTTCTCTGTTTTAGGACGCTGAAGCTGTACCACCATTTTCAATTCGGTTGTTGTTATAGGCTCAAACGTAACTTTATTGTACTTATCCAGTTCCGTTCCATAAGGAGAGGTATTTCTCACTTCTTTCCATGTGTCTCCGGCTTTATACAACAGTTTCCATGATTCGGGAGCTTTATAAATTACGTCGTAATGTTCAAATGCGAGCCAATACACTTCAGCGCTTGAAATTCGCTCCGGTTTTTTGAATGTATAGCCGATAGATTCTTCAGTTCCCGCTTTTAGCCACCAATAATGATACGGCGTGTTTATGTCATCCGACGATGCCGGTTCAAACTGGTCGTTGAATCCCCATCCGTCGACAGGTGTTGCTTCAGATGCTATTGTTGGTGCCGGTTTTATTCTTGCATATTCTTTGGTTGAGGGAGTCCATACAGCCATTTGCCCTATTCCCCGGTTGTTCCAGGTAGAGTAGGGGATTGCCTTGAATGTAAGAGGCTTCTCCACTATTTGTCCGCTGGAAGAATCCTTTTCTACGACAAAGGCATTTCCTTCGAGAACGACCACTCCGTTTAACAGATTTTTATCGAAGTGTGACTCTATTTTCGAATCGCGGGGAATAACGATATCAAAAATGTAATCGCGTTTCTGGTCGATGCTTTCCAAAGCATAAAGTATAGGTCCCCGTTCCATTGCTAGGAAGCCTTTGTCGTATCTGACCTGCGTATTTGCTTCCACTCTGCGGACAGGCATGTCCATCCTTAAGTTCACTTTATCTCCTTTTTTCCATTCACGTTCCACAACCCAGTAACCTGCACGCATCTGTTTTTTTGCTTCCCGTCCGTTTACAAGTACTTTTACCTGTGGATTGGATTTGTCTGTATATGCGTACAAGTCGGAAGGTACAGGCTTATTCCCAGCCCATCCCGGGATACGTATGAAAAGGGCAAATCTATCCTTTTTGTTAGGCGTTACTTCTATTTCTACATCTCCATTCCAAGGGTATTGAGTTTTTTGTACCAGCTCGACTTCGGAGTCTCCCACCTTCAATTTGGAATTACCACCGACAAACAAGTTTACGTATACATTCTTTTTGTCGACGGCATATACATATCCCGGTACTGAAGCTATAAAACGGGTGATGTTGCCCGGACAACATGCACATCCGAACCATTGCTGGCGGGCATGTCCTCCCGATGTGGCCATGGGATTGTCATAAAAAAACTTATCTCCACTAAGTGATACTCCGGCTATCAATCCATTGTAGAGGGTGCGTTCCAGTATATCGATGTATTTTGAATCTCCGGTTGCCAAAAACATGCGTTGATTCCAGTATACATTCGCAATAGAGGCACAAGTCTCGCAATAATTATTGAAGTTATTCAATTCATAATCGGGGCCGAAACCTTCTCCCTGAGGTCGGGAGCCAATGCCTCCATTCAGGTATAATTTTTTGCTTGCCATGTTTTCCCATATACGATTGACTGCATTGAACAGCTTTTTGTCATGTTGCAAAGAGGCTACATCAGTTACACCAGAGAAGAGGTATCCTGCCCGAACGGCATGTCCTACAATCTCATCCTGCTCCATAATGGGTTTGTGATCCTGGCTATACGGACTTCGTTTGTGTCCGTCTGTCCCTCGTCCGGTTTCGTCAACAAAATAACGTGCCATCTTCAGGTATTTCTCATCATTGGTCACGTTATATAATTTCGCTAATGCCATTTCAATAATCGGATGTCCTGAAGGAACGTGTTTCTGCCCTTGATTAGGTCCGAAAACCCGGCATACCAGGTCTGCATTTTTGATGGCTACATCGAGTAATGTCCTTTTTTTGGTAGCCTGAAAATGAGCAACAGCTGCTTCGTAGAGGTGCCCGCTGTTGTATAGCTCATGGCTGTTTATCTTTTCCCAGCGGGAACTTCCCCACCAGCCCGACAGGCGTGTGCATTTATTCGTGACGCAGGTTGTCAGATAGCCGTCGGGTTCCTGAGCAGCAGCAATTAAGGTGATAACGCTGTCGAGGTAGGCATCCAGCTTTGGGTCGTACTTCACTGCCAGGGAGTAAGATGCTCCTTCAATGATTTTGTAAGGGTCGGTATCATCGAAGGAGAAATCCCCTTTGTGTTCACCCTTTATAAGTCCTCCGGCCAGTGCAAAGTTATCGAACCGTCCGTTGATTTCGCATTGATGGAATGCAGAAGGAATTGAAACAGTGCGGTTGATTTCCATACGCGGCAGCCAGAATTCGTCAGTGAAATGAACGTCTGTAAAGGGAACCTCTTTGATTTCGCCCAGCTTTACAGCTGAAGGTTCCTCTGTAGCTCCACACGAGAACATTAGCCCTGCAGTAACAAGAATGAATGCTAGTTTTTCTTTCATGTATCTTTAGTTTTTATTGAATAGTAACATGGAATGTAAATGTTGCCTGTATCGTTTTTCCGGGCTCATATTCGTATACCAATGCCTGCCGGATGCTATACTTATCTCCTGATGAAGACCGCCCCGGATATTGCCCTATTATAAATGTGAAGGTGGATTCGGAATATTCCGAGAATACTTTGCTTACATCTCCCCAGTTGCATACATCACCTGCGGCATCGAACCAGTGTCCGTAACCATTGGCCGTAGTCGTGGCATTCAGGCTTCCGTTACTCTCCACGGCATAGAATTTGATGCTTTTACCTAAGGCGGATGTTATTTCGCCCGGTTGAAGCACGAATGCCCTTGCCAGTTTGACCAGCTCGTTATAATCCAGGCTGACAGTTCCTCCGGTATATTCTGTTGCACTTGCCGGAAAACGTACATCGAATGCAAGCTCAGTATTTTCATGCTTTTCATTTCCTGTGAAATTAATATTTCCCAGAACATCCGTATTGGCAAAACTTATTTTGTATGGCCATTGCTCATCATTGCTTTCGTCTTCGTCCCAAGAATGCGATTTGTATGATCCCGGTGCACCTACTACGACGAACCATAGTTTTTTGCAGTTTGCAGGGATTGTGAATTCCACATCGGCTTTCGCTTTCCGGTTCATTTCGCCATATACACGCTGTCCGTTGCTTCGCAGTGCCACATATCCGTAACGCCATCCTGCTCTCGTTAGACTACCGCTATTGTATTTGGTCACAGTGCTGGTTTTCTCGCCGATGGTACATATTCCCGGATCGCCGGAGGCCAGTGAAGAACCCGGTTGCAACCCTTCGAAGGAAGTCGTGACAACTGTTCCTGCGGCCGGTACGTTTAAGGGAATAACGTTGTATCCTGTTGTACCCGGGCAATGGCTGTATGCCACCTGGTAACTTTTATCAGGAAGAGGATAGAGTTTATAGCTGTGCTTGCCTATATAGTTGCTCCCATTGGCGCGGATGGCATCTATATCCCACGTAACAAAGCGGGTGGCAGCATCATACATTTCTGCATTGAAATTGTCCATGCTCAGGTTGTTGAGGCGGATATGTGCCTCTATCGGGTCTTCAGGGCTAACGGCTTCACGCCATAGTTTGCCTATGTAATCTATGCCGTGCTTATCCGCCCAGTAGTAGTGTATAAAATAGCTGGCATAACGTTGCCATTCGTGTCCTATATGGCGGAAATAGTTATCCATATATACACCCAAATTGTAAGACTCGAACGCTTCTCTCGGATATGATTGGAAAGATTGCCATTGTGCGGTCTGTTCCCAAAATCCATTACCTCCGTTGCCTCCGTATCCATAGCGGAATCCACGGGTGAAGTCGTTCGCACTTCCATTAGCTATCAGGTCGGCATAGACCTGATACTGGAAACTGTGACCGATTTCGTGGGCAATAGTTGAGCCTGCCGGTTTACAGGTGCTTGGATTTACCCACAGTCCGCCGATGATGTCGTCGTATCCTCCGCCTGTCGCCAACCATTCGGTCTGGTAAAACATGTAAATCTGCATTTTGTATTTGTCGAGATTGGATTTGCCTTTGCCTGTTTCTGCAAATTTAAGTATGTTTGTATTTGTATTATAATAAGTTTCTGCCTTTTTTAGCAGGTCGTCTATATCTACGCGCAATGCTTCGGAAATCGATGGTGCATTGGGATTATCTCCGAATCCTTTTTCCCAGAAGACTATAAAGTGCTCTGACTGCTTGCTGCGAACGAACGACCATTGGCTGTCTGCCCGAAGCATATTCATGCTGCTGAATTCCTTCGGTTTATAAATTTTATCATAGTCTTCTATATCTTCAGGTTTCAGAACAGTGACTGTATCTATTTTTGTTGTGTCTCCAGGTTCGGGATCGGGGATTGCTATATCTTCCTTACTGTCGCTGCAACCGGATAAGGCCGTACTTGCAATTCCGGCGATAAGGAAGAAAAAAAGTGCGTAGAAGCATAAGCCTGCCATGGCAGGCTTATGCAATTTTATATTGAATCTAAACGACATGATATTATTCGCTGGTAAGGGTAAATGTAATATTGAAAATGGCTTTGCCACCATTGCACGTAACTATCATTTTAGTTGAAACGGCATCACCGGCAACGGCATTGTCAGGATGATTACCTCCATATAGGTATAATTCGGTTTCGCTGTGGCCTATACTGCACCACACAATACCTTCAGCCCATGCTGCCGACTCACCTGCTTTGTTGATCCAGTAACCCGGAGCGTCGCCTGTATAAGTAGGGTCTTCGGTAGATTCGGTATTCAGATATACTTTCATCTCTTTGGAAGCTATTGCTTTATGTATCTGATAAGTAGTCATCTTGAAAGCATTACGTAAAGTTTCCCGAATACTTTCCTGTACGCTGGCATAGTCGTTGCTCCAAGGTTTACTCCATGTTATATTCTTTTCTATTGTAGCCGGTGCCCCTGCCGGAGGGGTTTCCGGGTCCTCGTAGGCAATAACATTCACTGTGATTCTGAACATCTCTATCTTGTTATTGGCAAGGAAAGCATAGCGGATCGTCAAGGACTGCCCTTCTTTCAGATTGTTCGGCATCTGCCCTATCCCTATTTCATTATCCTCAAAGTTTCCGTAGGTAGTGTATACACTGGCATTGACACCATATTCGCCGACAAATCCGTTCATGTCATACCAGAATCCGGTCCCTGTGACAGCTTCCTGAGCATAACTGCCGTCTTCTTTCACACCGAGGAATTTTATATTCTCCATGGATGATATATCCAGATCGGCCATGGTCTGCGCCAGGTTGAACTTAAGTGGATCCTGATCGTAGCTACTCCTTGGCGTTACATTGATGCTGATTTCCTGCGTATTGACGATTGGTGCGGTTATTGCACCTGCGGTTTTGGCTTTTATGGTGATAACCACAGCCGCCCTTTTTTCATTGTATTTCAAGCATTCTATAATTTTAATGGTTTGCCCATCTTCTAAACGTCCCGGATACTGTCCTATTGTGAACAACTTCTCTTCGGTGTCATATTCGACGAAGACCATTGCACTAGTTCCCCACGTGGTAAGATCGCCATTTTTATCCCACCAGTGTCCCCAGGGAGCATTCGTATTACTTATCGAACCGACGTCTTGGCGTGTACTACCCTGGATGGCGAATCCTTTTATTTCGGGAGCATTACTTTTCCCTTCGATTCCAAGTAAAAGTTGTTCGACTGACAGGCCAAACAATTCTGCGATTTTATCCATATCAACAGCGAGTGTTGTGCCGTCATAAAGAGTTTTACTAGTGACAATGTCTATGGTATATTCCAATACTAAATCAGCATTGATCTTATTTTTCTGCGCCTCCTTTATGGAATCCTGGCGTCTGATCTCATCGGATTCATCCTGAGTGAGTGTATGCCGGTTTGTGAAATTTGAATTATCGCCACAACTCACCCATGCTCCCATGCTTATTAATATAAGCAGTATGTAGAAATGTCTTTTTTTCATGATTAATATCTTTACTATGTATATTTTTGATGCAACTCTATTTTGCTCTTTTATGGTAAAGCCTCAGAAGATGTGCCAAATATCTAAACCGATTCTTTTCTATGTGTCTTCTTTCGGATTATCTCTAAAAACAGTTTGAAAGTCAGATGGTAATTTCGATTATCGGCACATCTTTTTTATTGGCTTATAAGAATATTTCCTGTTTTTTTCAATCAGTTATATCCTTTGTTTTGAACTAATGATATGTTTGCATCGATAGCTGCTTTCGGAATGGGAAAATAGTTCCAGTGAACTTCGGTGGTAGCCTCTTTGCAAAACCAAGATTTACCGTTGAACACACTTCTGCCATCGCTCATCTTAAATCTGACAAGATCCTGGCGCCGATGATGCTCTCCCACAAATTCCCAGGCTAAATCATCAAGTAATCCACCCAGCTCGATGTCATTTCCTCCTTCCGACGTGCTGATATAGGATGCGGGATCCCAATTCGCAAAACCTTCTCCCGTGTATTCGCGATGTCCGTAATCATATTTGCTTCCGCCTTTCAGGTCAGCAACCGTACGTGTTGCTTTTGCCGCAGAATCGAATGACCGCTTGCGCACTTCCGTGATTAGATCGGCTGCCGTTTGTTCCTCCCTTCCTAAACGCAACAGACATTCAGCTTTGATAAACATGGCATCTGCCAGACGGAAAAAAGCAACATCGTTACCGTATGTGCCTGCATCTCCACCGACAATCTCGCTTTTAACAA
Source organism: Dysgonamonadaceae bacterium (assembly GCA_047605645.1). Taxonomy (GTDB): domain Bacteria; phylum Bacteroidota; class Bacteroidia; order Bacteroidales; family Dysgonomonadaceae; genus UBA1309. Next base: position 47,965 of record JASGFJ010000010.1, read on the forward strand.
ATCGATAACCTTCCTGTTGATATGCCCCCGGATTGTCTATAGAATGTACGTCTTTGCAATAATTGAGTATGCCTTGCCCTGCCCAGTCGTCCGAAGAGAATGGAATGGGATCTCCTGCTTGAGGAGTATAGGTGCCGTCTGCGTTTTGGATAGCATACTTTTGTATGCCTCCTGTCCAGGTATAGCCCAGCCGGTTATCAGCCACATCATAGCTGTTCATGAATTGAGGTATTGCACAACTGCCGTTCCAGGGAGAACCCGAATAACCGTAAGCAGCTGCTCCGGCTCCTACCAAACATTTATTTACAAGATAATTGTGAGATGCTTGTTTTTTGTCTAATGGTATTGCAAAAATAATTTCAGGAGAGCCGGAGATATCAGATTTGAAATTATCCAGATAATTTGGAGCCAGAGAGAATCCGCCATCAGTAATAACCTCGTTTACTTCGGTCAGCGCTTTTTCATAATAATCAGTGCCTGTAGTACCGAAATATGCATTGTAATTCAGATATAACTTGGCCAATACCATGCAGGCAGCGTAGCGGTTAGGATAGCCGTGTGTTTTTCCCTTGCTGAGATCGTCTTTGATGGTATTCAGTTCACTTACACAGTATTCGAAAATCTTTTCGGCACTCTGTTGCTGAGGAAGATACCCTTCGGGTACATTTTGTGTTGTTTCCAACGGTACATTGCGGAAAGCATCGAGAAGAATATAATAATTCAATGCACGCATAAAACGCATTTCTGCCTGCTCAATACCAGTCTCCGGCAGGATATCAAGGCATTTGTTGATGTATCCTATGCCTTTATAAGCATACGTCCATAAAGCATCGATATGTCCTAAGGAGGTGTTCCAGCTATGTTTATGCATTGTTACATATAAATCTCCCCATCCTACTCCGATTCGTTTGGGAGTCATATAGGTGTCGCTGCATTCTTCCATCAGGTCGAAATAACCGTTCCATCCCCAATAGAGGTATCGAAATTGTGCATAAGCTTCTCCCATCATTGCGCTAACTGCATCCGGGTCGCTTACATCTATTGTTTTATCCGTCAGATCACTGTACACATTCTCAGATAAATCAGTACAAGCAGAGAACATGAACATGGAGCCTGTAACCAAGGTTATGATTGTTGATTTTAATAATTTCATGATAATAACTGTTTTAAAAGTGTTAGAAATTTACATTCACACCGATTGTAAAAGAACGGGTTGTCGGATATTTATCGCGGTCGTCTATGCCCGGATACATAAAATAATTGGACACTTCCGGATCCAGGCCGGAATAACTTGTTATACAGAACAGGTTCTGCCCGCTCAGATAAACCCTTGCTCTTTTCATGTACTGTTTGACTGTTCCCGATAATGGTAAATTATACCCTAAGGTTAAGCTTGATAATTTAATAAAATCTCCCTTTTCGATATGATCACTCCAGAATCCCTGCGCCATTGAATTTGATAATCTGACCTGCTTCTGTTTTCCCGTATTCGGATCAATTACAGCTTCTCCGGATTGCTCAACGGCACCGTACAATTTTGTTGCCGATTTAAGTCGGTTGTATGCAATGGAATTGTTTTCATAAAAAACCCGTTGGGCATTTAGAATATGAAAGCCAAATTGCCCTGTAAACTGGACGTTGAGATCTATATTTTTATATCGCAACGTATGTCCCCACCCAGCATACACCTGAGGCAGTCCGTTGCCTAAACGCTGGCGATTTACTTTCTCATTGTATTTGCTGTCAAACTCTTTTACATTCCAGCCTCCGTTTCCGTCTGAGACTTCAACCAATACAACTCCGTTTTTGCTTACTCCTACCGATTTTAATCCCCAGAAATCGCCCATGCTATGTCCTACTTCTATGGCATGAGTAGGTACCGAAACCGGATCGCTGAGGCCTCCTACTTCTTGGAAGTTATCGGTTTCATATAAGTCGTTCGACAAGCTTAAGAGTTTGTTGCTGTTGTGGGACAATGTGAGAGTCGAATTATATTCAAAATCTTTCGTAGTCACGGGAACAGCTTTAATCAATAATTCGATTCCTCTGTTGCGCATTTTTCCTACATTGGCAAGAGTCGTTCCGTACATATTTGGCGGTACGGGAACCGCATATCTAAATAATAGGTCGCGCGTTTTTTTATTGTAGACATCTATGGAACCGCTAAATCTGTCGTTCCAAATGCTCCAATCCAATCCGAGGTTAATTTCCTGAGTTGTTTCCCATTTCAATTTCGGGTTTGGATTTTGAACCACATAGAGAGAAGAAGTCCATTGTCCATCTTTATTTAAATGGTATCCGTACGGATCAAAATTGAACATGGTCAGCGAATTGTATGATGTCGCCGCATTTACACCTGTTTTTCCATAACCTGCCCGCAATTTCAAGTTGTTAATCCAGGTAAATTGTTTCATAAACCTTTCATTATTTATCGACCATCCCAAAGACAATGAAGGGAAAGTTCCCCATTTATTATCTTCCCCAAAAACAGAAGAACCTTCACGGCGAACTGCTGCCAGGACATTGTAGCGATCTGCAAATGAATAGCTGACGCGGCCAAAAAAGCCAACCAGGGTATTGTCGTTCTTGTAAGAACTCATGCTGGCTGTATGATCCTTATCTTTTAGATAACTACCTTCACCGATATTGTTGTATAAGAATGATTCTGAGGAAAAATTACCATTGCCCGCAGCAAATCCATCGTATACATTATAGATATAGCTGTATCCGACTAGTCCGGTAGCCCTGTGCTTGCCCGAAGAGAAATTGTAACGCGATGTGATATCCATATTATCATTGCGTCCGTTTCCGGATGATTTTGAAGCCCAGCCTTTAATTTTTGCTATCTTTTGACTATAGTAATTGCTTGAATAATACGTTTGTCCTGTGGATGAGTTTTCTTTGAGCGATGCCATCCATTCCGTTTGCCATCCCTTTATTGGTTCCAGGGTAATTTTTCCTGTGAGGCGAGCATAATGCGAACGAGTGTCTCCAATCAATTCATTCTGTATTGCAACGGGATTGTAATACTGGAAGCGACTGTATTCTTCGTAATATGTTCCATCTTCATTGTAAATAGGGGACGATGGATTACGAATCAACGCCTGCCTGTAGACATATGCATTGTTGTTGTTCGTATTTTTATGTCTGCCGTACAGAAGGTTAACATTGAATTTGATAATGTCATTTATCGCGTACTGGGAATAATCTAATTGCATTTTTAAATTCTGATTGTCACTTTTACGCATAATTCCTTCTTCCTCATAATATGTTATATTGGCAGAATAGGCGGATGTTGACGATCCACCTCTGAGTTCCAAAGAATGATTTTGTGTATAGCCTGCTTTTCGTGTAACGGCCTTTAACCAATCGGTATCATATCCTTCGTACGGAAAATTCGTATTTGCATATATCACATCTTTAGTATCCATAAAGTCAGCTGTTTTGTACCAATTTGAAAAAGACAGATAGCTCGAATATGCTACTTCAGAACGGGATTCTCTTTTCCCGCTTTTGGTGGTTATGATAATAACTCCGTTTGCACCGCGTGTCCCGTAGATTGCTGCAGCAGAAGCATCTTTCAATACATCTATTGATTGAATATTTTCCACAGAGACGGAGGTCAGGCTACCCTCGATTCCATCCACGAGTACTAAGGGTTGTACGCCGCCGTAAAGAGTCGAAATACCGCGAAGCATAATGTTGGATGTCGTATTGGGGTCGCCCGACGATTTTGTAATGCTCAAGCCTGCAACCTTTCCTTTTATCAATTCAGCCGCATCACTTATTTTTCCGGTAGTGAAATCTTCCGATTTAACTGAAACGATAGCGCTGGTTACATCTCCTTTGCGTTGGGTTCCATATCCAATTACGACCACCTCGTCCAGAATCTTGTCATTTCCGGACAAAGTCACTTGTACATACTTATTTCCATTCAGTTGTATTTCTTCTTTGCGGAAACCTACGTAAGAAAACGTTAGGGTAGAGTGGGGAGTCGAAACTGCAATTGTAAATTGACCGTCCATTTCTGTTACAGCTGCATTTTTCGTTCCTTTCTCCAGAATAGATACTCCAATGAGAGGTTCTCCTTTTTTATCGAGGACGATGCCCCTGATGGTCACTTTGCTTTGCTGCGCATTGGCTGCTGCGATAGATGCTTTTGTGTGTGTCGACAAGGTTAGCATGAGGCACCAAAGCATCAGGCTACAAACAGTCTTGATGTTGATTTTTTGAAACTCTGTTTTCATGTTTTTTAGATTGAGAAAGTTTAAACTGATTTGTTCTTCTGTACTACACGTACCTTTGTTTGTTATTCATTTTACACTAAAACTTCATTGGCGGATGCTCAAACTTGACATGACCCGTAATTCGAAATTCAGTGATTCTTAAAAAAAAATATTCAATTGTAAGGAACGAAATAGTAAGTTTCTTTTAGCGGTTAACGGACGAATCGTTTTTTACAAAAGTCGACAAAAAGGGGGGCGACTTATACTAAAATACTCCAAAATAATGCAACGATTCTCTGTCCCGAATACTGTTTTTGTTTATTCTAATTATTTGATTTATAGTCGTTTGTTGTTTAATGTGCAGAATTTTACTACTCTTTTGGATTATTCTTGCACTGGTTGTAGAATTCTAAAAAAATTACGATATTTACCATGAACAAGGCTGTGTCCAGCGCTTATCCTATGTGATAGCAACCGCATTGGCAGGATTTTAAATTTATATACTTATGAAACGGAACCTGACGTTTATTCAATTACCCAAGACAATGATGAGCAAACCCGGAGGATTTCATACGACCTGGCAGTAAGACTTAAATCGGATGAAACAGAACCTGACATTTATTCAATGCCCCAAGACAATAATGAACAAATCCGGCAAGTTTCATCCTATCTACCCGTAAAATCAAATCCGATGAAAAGGCATCTTCGTTTATCTTTGGTTATCTACGTTCTGAATCTATTTTTCGGAACAGCAGCTTATGCCATCGATCTGAATTTTAAAACCTATCTTGTCGAAAACGGATTGTCTTCCAATACGATATATTCAGCTTTGCAGGACACAAAAGGATTTATGTGGTTTGGCACGGAAGACGGGCTCAACCGTTTCAACGGATATGAGTTCAAAACATTTCGTAATATCCCCAGAGATACCACCTCTTTGAGTAATAATTATGTGTATTGTTTATTAGAGGACAATAGCCGGACACTATGGGTAGGAACAGAAAGAGGTGTCTGTACGTACAATCCCCAAACGAATAAGTTTAAGGCTTTTCGATTGAAAGCTCAGGATGGAACTTCTATACATGACCGTATCCAAAACATGGTGGCAGATGAAAAAGGAAATATCTGGATTGCTTCATACCGCCAAGGTATATTTTTCTATAACCGCAAAGCGAATAGTTTGAAACGGTATTCATTTTCGACATATACCGATCCCTTGCAATCGCCCGATCTGATCACCTATTTGTATAAGGACAAAGACAATACGATATGGACATCGGTTAACTCTACGGTCTATCAGATTTACCGGCTCGATAAAAATTCAGACCGCTTTGTTCCGGCCTTTCCTCATATTGCTTCCGGTGAATTGAAAAAATTATCATCATACAGCATCATTGAAGATACATTCGGGACTTTATGGTTCGGAACATGGAATAACGGATTGTATGAAGTGGACAAGGTAAAAGGGATTGTAAACCGGTATCTCAACCAGCATGCAGATAAAATAGTGCATATACATACCATCACCGAATACGAACCCGGCAACCTGCTGATTGGTTCTGATGACGGGCTGACTTCCTTCACTGTTTCCCCCATTATCGGCAATAGAAGAGCATTTCATTTGCGGGAACCGGATGTTTCGAGTCGGTTTATCTATCCTATCTATCAGGATCGGGAAGGTGGATTATGGATTGGTACTTATTATGGAGGTATCAATTATGCAGCTCCCAGCCGGAACTATTTTGCCGGTTATACCCATGACCCGCACAAAAATTCTGTGTCGGGAAACGTTATCAGTTCTTTTTGTGAGGATGAATCCGGTAACCTCTGGATCGGCACCGACGACGGAGGTTTAAATTATATGGATAAAGCTTCGGGAATTTTCTCTTCTTATAAACCGCAGAAGGGGAGAAACAGTATTTCTTTCCATAACATACACGGCCTTTGCCTGGATGGGAAGAAGCTGTGGATTGGAACATATACCGGCGGATTGAATGTAATGGATTTGACCACCGGACAATTCCGGTGCTACAAAAATAAACCGAATGATTCAACCAGCATTGATGGCAATAGTATTTTTTCTCTCTATCGGGATTCCCGGCACAATATCTGGATAGGAACAACGCAGGGGATTAACCTTTATAACAGGCAAACAGATAACTTCAATCGTATCAGAAAACTCTCTGCAGTGACTATCGATATGATAGAATATAATAAAACGTTGTGGTTTGCCACTATCGGAAATGGATTGCATGTGTATGATCCGGCTACTCACCGGTGGACGAATTATGTATTTGAGGCAAAGAACAAAAATTCACTGAACTCAAACGAAGTGCTGTGTTTGTGTGTCGACGATAATAATCAGTTATGGATTGGCACAAACAGCGGGCTTTGTAAATTCAATCCGAAGGAGAGAAATTTCAGTCCTGTTCCGCTCTCTACACAGAGTAATACTATCTATAAGATTATCAGTGATAAAGAGTTCTTGTGGATGACGACTTCGAAAGGTTTGATTCGTTTCGACAGTCAGCGTAATCAGTTGCGTACATTCACAAAAAGCGATGGTTTGTTGAGTGATTTATTTATTCAAAATTCAGGAATAAAAACATCTTCGGGGCGTATCTATATCGGTACAGCTAATGGTTTTAATGCTTTTTATCCGAAACAGATAATAACCAACAGGTATATACCTCCGGTGTTATTGACCGATTTTCAGATTTTCAATAAATCGGTGGATAATCCCGAAGAATACATGTCCGTATCTGCCGACAGCATACTTCAGTTGACTTTGCCGTACAGTAAAAACGTATTTAGCCTCGAATATGCTGCGCTCAGCTACTTTGCTCCCGAAAAAAACGAATATACCTTTATGCTGGAAGGATTTGATAAGGACTGGAACTATGTCGGTAATCAGAGACGAACCACTTACACTAATTTATCGCCCGGAGAATACACATTTCGGGTGAAGGCTTCCAATAATGACGGTATTTGGAATGATGCCGGATTGACAATGAAGATCGTCATTACTCCCCCTTTCTGGAGGACCCATATTGCTATTGTTTTGTATGTCATTTTATACAGTGTGACTATGCTTCTTCTTTTGAAATATATGTGGAATGTAAATGCAAGGAAGAACCGGATAAGGATGGAAAAAATACGTATCGCACATGAAAAGGAAATACATGAAGCCAAGATAAACTTTTTTACCACTATTGCCCATGAGATACGTACGCCCGTGAGTCTCATTATTGCTCCTTTGGAAAAAATTATCGAAACCGCGAACCAGTTTCCTCCAAAAATAAAGAGTGATCTTGACATTATCGACAGGAATGCGCAGAGATTGCTTTCGCTTGTGAATCAGTTGCTCGATTTCCGGAAGATAGAGCAGGAATCCGTACAGATGTCGTATGCAGCATGTAACATTGATGAAGTATTGGCAAATATTTGTGATCGGTTCCGGCCTTCTCTCGAGCAGCGGGGCATAAAACTCGAATATTGTCGTGATGTTAAGGATTTCAACGCTGTGACGGATGTTGAGAATCTGACAAAAGTGATTAGTAATTTGTTGAATAATGCATCTAAATTTACCCATAATCATATCGGTGTATATTTAGCTCGCCAGGATGATAATGAAACATTCAGTATTAAAGTCGTTGACAACGGAACGGGAATTCCGAAAGAATATCAGCAGAAAATATTCAATTTGTTTTTTCAGGTACCCGATAACCCTCAATCGGGAACAGGCATCGGGCTGAATCTGGTAAAAAGAATTGTGGATGCTCTTGGCGGTACCATTGAAGTCAACAGCATTGAAAACCAGAAAACGGAATTCATTATTGTGATTCCGACCTACCGCTCTCCCGAAGAAAAGAATTGCCTGCCGCCAGTGGATCTTGTGGAACAAATTGGTCTAAATCCGGTTCATAAGGCTGATTGGAAAAACAAATATATAGAGAAAGAAGCATCTAAAACAAAGGCAACGCTCCTTATTGTGGAAGACAATACTGATATTCAGGAATTTTTATGGAAAAACTTGTCAGAAACTTATCACATATTATTAGCCGATAATGGAGAAGAAGGACTTCAGGTGCTGGCCGAACATGAAATCAACCTGATAATCAGTGATATCATGATGCCGAAAATTGACGGAATCGAATTTTGCAGCCGGATAAAGAAGAATCTTCTATGGAGCCATATTCCGGTAGTTCTATTGACTGCAAAAAACAATACGACGACTAAGATTGAAGCCATGGAGAACGGGGCGGATGTCTATATCGAAAAACCTTTCTCGATTCGTTTTCTGGCTGCTCAGATCAAAAACCTTCTTTCGATGATAGATGCTATGCAGAAAAAATATGCAGAGGCTCCGTTTATTCCCCTCAACAGTATAGCCAGAAACAAGACGGATAAAGATTTTTTAAGCAAAGTCAACGAGGTTATAGAACGGAATATATCGAATGAACGTTTTTCTATGGACGATTTGGCAGAAGAGTTATGTATCAGTAATTCCGGGCTTTTTGCTAAAATAAAGAATCTTTCCGGATGTACTCCGAACAAATTATTATTGCTTATGCGGCTCAAGAAGGCTGCAGAATTGCTTCGGCACGACACTTACCGAATCAACGAAATCTGTTATCGGGTCGGATTCAGTAACCCTTCTTATTTTGCAAAATGTTTTCATAAGCAGTTTGGCGTATTGCCTAAGGATTTCAGAAATAATCAATCAGAGACTCCGCCCTGAAAGTCCTGATATAGCTGTATCTCTCTTATTAAACAGTTTGGAAAAGAGGTGGCTTGCCGCTTCTTTTTCTCTGTGAATTATTCTTGTTTGGCTGCCGGTGCTTTTGCAAATCTCTTCCTTTATTTGCTTACCGGGCCGGCCTGTAACTGTCTGGTTCAAATTCTTTGGGAAGTTTCTTCCCCGAATAGAAAATATCTGTACTTTTGCAAAGTTTTTAATGAAAAAGGTGTGTGTCGGCCAGCTGATTGAATATGGAGTTTCCCTGTTTTTGGGGTCAGCTTTTCAGTCAATGATAAATGGCTATTTTCTCAGTCTCTATTTTGTCGCATATAGCCTCTTTCTTCTATAAAGTTGAAACAATATTATGAGAAGTTTTGGTAGTGATAATAATTCCAGTGTGCATCCTTCCGTAATGGAAGCCATTGTGAATGCAAATAAGGATCATGCAGTCGGTTATGGCGGTGATCCCTGGACAAAGGAAGCAACCGAAGTGCTGATGACAGCATTCGGAAACGAGTGTAAGGTGGTCTTTGTATTTAACGGAACCGGTGCAAACACAGTAGCGTTAAGTGCTTGTGTGCAGTCCTTTCATAGCATTATCTGTTCGCAGATGGGGCATATCTTCTGTGACGAATGCGGCGCTCCCACCAAGCATACGGGAGCTGTCATTAAAGATGTTTTCTGTAAGGACGGAAAACTGACTCCCGAACTGATTGCCCCTCAGTTGCATGTTGTCGGTCAGTCGCATCATTCTCAACCCAAGGCTATCTATATTTCGCAGGCCACTGAACTCGGAACCATATATACACCGGCAGAAGTGAAGGCATTGGCCGATTTTGCTCATGAGAATAACCTGTATCTTCACATGGATGGAGCTCGTCTGGCGAATGCCTGTGTGGCTCTTGGGGTGTCGATGAAAGAGATGACGGTCGATTGTGGTGTGGACATTCTGTCTTTTGGAGGAACAAAAAACGGAATGATGATGGGAGAGGCGGTTATTGCTTTTCATCCGGCATTGCAAACTCATCTGGATTATATTCAGAAGCAAACCACTCAGACAGCTTCCAAAATGCGGTATCTGACCTGTCAGTATGAACCCTATTTCAAAGATGAATTATGGAAAAAGAATGCCTTGCATGCTAATCAGATGGCCAGCCGTCTGAAAAAGGGGCTGAGTCGATCTCCGTTTGTGAAATTCAATCAGAAAGTGCAAGCCAATGAACTGTTTTTCTCTATTCCCCGCACCTTGATTGACGAATTGGCAAAAGCGTTTTTCTTTTATGTCTTTGATGAGGAAAAGGACGAAATTCGCCTGGTGTGTTCCTGGGATACAACCCGGGAAGATGTTGACGGATTCCTGTCTGCCCTGCAAAACATAGAGCGTATACTCACAACCAAAGAGCTATCGCTGTAACCAATATTCGTGGATGTATAAGACGGAAATACGGATTTCCTTTTATAGATTCATCCGGAAATGAATGGTGGAAATTATCTCAGAACAGAGATAATTTCCATTTTTCTTCATAAATTGTTTTATAACATGAGGAGCATGTATCTCATTTTACATGTTGCTTATGTCGGTTATACTTCCATCGAATTATAAATATTCATCTATCGGGTGCTCTTTTATAAGATTGGTTCTGTTTCTGAATTTTTTTTTATCAATTCTTATTGAATATCAGCGCTACTGTTTAATAGAAATAAATCACATGAAAATTGAAACAGACAGGCTCTTGCTCGTGCCTCTTTCCGCAGCCGATTTGCGTTCGATGGCTCGTGACAAAAAATTGACAGCCAATAAACTGGGTTGGAATTCCCTGTCGGAAGAATTAGATCCCAATATGTCCTCTATTTATCTTTTAAAGGCTGCGAATATCGACAAAGATCAAACGCATGCTTTGTTTTATACTTACTGGACGATTATCCTGAAAAAATCAGCGACCCTGATTGGGGAAATCGGATTGAAAGGTATTCCTGATAGTAAGGGAGAAGTGGAAGTCGGTTATGGTTTAGCAGCTCCGGAATGGTATGGAAACGGATACATGACAGAAGCCCTGAAGGCGTTTATTGATTGGGCATTTATGCAAGCTGGTGTGCGGTGTGTGATTGCGGAAACCGAAAAAACAAACCTGGCTTCTCAAAAAGTTCTTCAAAAAGCGGGAATGTTCTTTTTGAAAGAAGAATTTGATTATTTTTGGTGGAAAATTGGGAAAACTGATTCGTAGTCACCTGCTCCGGGTTAAGTTTATGACCATCTTATTATTTATTATAATACCCCCAAACCAAACAAGAAATGAAAAAAACTATTTTAGGTGTTGTAATCTGCTTACTTATGACTGCATGTGGAAGTGTCCCTATTACCGGACGTAAGCAAATGTTGCTGGTTTCCGACACCGAAGTACTTAATCTCAGCTTACAACAATACAGCGATTTCAAGAAAACAGCACCTCTTTCCACCGATAAGGCTAATACGGCTTTGGTCGTGAAAGTGGGACGTAACATTGCCAATGCCGTGGAAGCGTATATGAAACAGGCCGGGCTTTCGAGTGAGCTTTCCAATTATTCCTGGGAATTTAATCTGATAAACAGCAAAGATGTAAATGCTTTCTGTATGCCCGGTGGTAAAATTGTTGTCTATACCGGTATTTTGCCAATCACTCAGAATGAAACAGGCCTGGCTGTCGTGTTGGGCCATGAAGTTGCTCATGCTGTGGCTAAACATGCCAATGAACGAATGAGTCAGCAATTGCTGACACAATATGGCGGTGCGGCACTTGGAACTGTTTTATCGGGTTCTTCGGCAGCGACTCAAAGCATTGCCGGATCTTTATACGGAATAGGGTCACAATATGGAGTGACACTTCCTCATTCACGCAGACAGGAACTGGAAGCCGATCGTCTTGGGTTGATCTTTATGGCGATGGCCGGTTATGATCCTCGTTTGGCTACTGCTTTCTGGCAGCGCATGTCTCAAAATTCCAATGCGGGAGTGGCTGAATTTATGAGTACGCACCCTTCCGATCAGACGCGAATAGGTAAGATAGAGGCCGAGTTGCCCGAAGCATTGAAGTATTATACCGGCGGCACCGGTACAAAATCGTCGACAGGAAATTATAAAGGGAAAACGACGTTTTAGTCTTTCGTTTCTATTCCCTTTGTAGGCTTTGAGAGTGCATCTTTATGCTTTCGAGAGTCTCCCTTTTCATCTTTTTCTTGCCAAATATTTGCCGGTTTAGACGGTGAATTTAAAAGAAAAAATTAACTTTGTAATTCGCATTAACCATAACAACTATAAATTTAATCATTACAAATGAAACCAACTCTTTTTGTATTGGCAGCCGGAATGGGCAGCCGTTATGGAGGTTTAAAGCAATTGGATGGACTGGGTCCAAACGGTGAAACAATCATGGATTACTCCATTTACGACGCGCTGCATGGCGGATTTGGAAAAGTAGTTTTTGTGATTCGCGAATCTTTTGATAAAGATTTTCGTGAAAAGATTGTTTCCAAATACGAGGATAAAATTCCGGTTGAAGTCGTTTATCAGGAATTGGACAAATTGCCTGCGGGATTCACCGTAAATCCCGAAAGAACGAAACCATGGGGAACAAACCATGCGGTATTGATGGGAAAAGATGTCATCAATGAACCTTTTGCCGTTATCAATGCCGATGACTTCTATGGCAAAGAAAGTTTTTCAATCCTGGCCGACTATTTGTCTAAACTGGATGGAAAAGAGAATGAATACTGCATGATTGGTTATCGTGTGGGAAATACGTTGTCTGAAAGTGGCACGGTGGCACGCGGTGTCTGCGAAACCAATGCTCAGGAGTTACTGACAGGTGTTGTAGAACGTACTGAAGTAGAACGTCGTGACGGCGATGTGAAATACAAAGATGAAAATGGAGAATGGGTGGCGATTGCCGACAATACCCCTGTGTCTATGAATATGTGGGGATTCACTCCGGATTATTTCAAATATTCGGAAGATTTCTTTGTCTCTTTCCTGAAAGAAAATGAAGGAAATATCAAGTCTGAATATTTTATTCCTTTGATGGTGAATAAACTCATCGTGGACAAGGTAGCTGAGGTGAAAGTGCTCGATACACCTTCTAAATGGTTTGGTGTGACTTATGCGGCAGATCGTCAGGCTGTAGTTGATAAGTTGCAGTCCTTGGTAGATGCCGGAGAATATCCGACTCCTCTCTGGTAAGCCATACCCCGGAACTATCATTTATAAAAACAGATTTATCTTATTCGGGATAAATCTGTTTTTGTTTTAAAATACGATTCTCTGCCTGATAATTTGGCGGGAAATATGCTTCGGCTGTGATTATGTTTCGGCCGATTTGCAAGCTCTCTATATATGTCGTATTTTTGCATTTCCAAATCAATAGAAATGACCCGAAAAAAGAAAACCCTGCCCGTTATTGAAAACGTGGAAATCTCAGATATTGCGGCTGAAGGAAAAGCGATTGCCCGGCTCGAAAATCTTGTAGTTTTTGTTCCCTACGTAGTGCCCGGCGATGTTGTGGACTTGCAAATCTTTCGTAAGAAAAATAAATATGCCGAAGGACGCCCTGTGCGTTTCGAAAAATATTCAGACATCCGTCAGGAAGCTTTTTGCGAACACTTCACGATGTGCGGTGGATGTAAATGGCAGATTCTTCCCTATCCCGAGCAATTGAAGTTTAAGCAGAAGCAAGTTGTAGACAATCTGGAACGTATCGGCAAGGTGGAGCTTCCGGAAATAAAACCGATTCTTGGTTCGAAAAAGACGGAGTTTTACAGAAATAAACTTGAATTTACGTTTTCCAACCGGAAATGGCTTACACAAGATCAATTTCGTGAAGCCGGATCGTTTGACGAAATGAATATGAATGCGCTCGGATTTCATATTCCGGGAATGTTCGATAAAGTGCTGGACATTAATAAATGCTGGTTGCAGAACGATATTTCTAACGATATCCGCAACTTTATACGTGAGTTTTGCCAGGAACACAACTATTCCTTTTTTGATTTGAAAAATCAGCACGGACTGATGCGCAACCTGATTGTGCGTACCTCCTCTACCGGCGAAATCATGCTGATTGTGGTCTTTTACGAAGACGATGAAGAGAAACGGAAGGCTTTGATGAGCGCCGTTGAAAAGAAATTTCCTGAAATAACCTCCCTGCTCTATATTGTGAATCAAAAAGCCAACGACACCATTACCGATCAGGATGTCGTAACCTGGAGCGGAAACGACTATATTTTCGAAGAAATGGAAGGGTTGAAGTTTAAGATCGGGCCCAAATCGTTCTATCAAACCAACAGCGAACAGGCATACGAGTTGTACCAGGTTGCTCGTGAATTTGCCGGGCTTACAGGAGAGGAACTGGTCTACGACTTATACACCGGGACGGGAACTATTGCCAACTTTGTGGCGCATCAGGCTCGTCAAGTAATTGGTATTGAATATGTGGAAGATGCCATTCTGGATGCCCGTATTAATTCGGAAAACAACGGAATCGAAAATACACTTTTCTATGCCGGCGATATGAAAGATATCCTGACCGATGATTTTGTTGCCCGGCATGGCCGTCCTGATATTATTATTACCGACCCTCCTCGTGCCGGAATGCATCAGGATGTGGTGGATGTACTCTTGAATGCCGAGCCGCAAAAAATAGTTTATGTTAGCTGCAATCCGGCGACACAGGCGCGCGACCTGAATCTGCTGGATGTGAAATACCGTGTGGTTGCTGTTCAGCCCGTGGATATGTTTCCACATACGCACCATGTGGAGAATGTTGTGCTTCTTGAAAAAAAATAGACGTATTTTCTTTAAAAAGATTTTAATGGATAAGACCCGGATAGTGTTTATGCTCTTCCGGGTTTTCTTTTTTTTTCGTACTCTTCCTTTTTGTTCCCTTCTTCTTTCCGATCGTGTAATGGGATTCTTCGGTATCTCATTACACGCCCGAGTAAGACGCTATTACACGACCGAGTAAGACATCATTACACGACCGTGTAAGGCACTATTACACGACTGTGTAAGCCTTTCGCCTTTTTTAACCTGTTGTATTTCTTTTTTTTTCTGATTGACGATAAATAAAAAAGCAAAAGGCTGCTCCGTTTGCGGGCAGCCTTGTCTTTTGCTCTCAGATTCTCAAAAGGAGAATTGAATCTTATTTCATTTCATATTCCTGCTTCAGGTCGATTTCGTTCCCCTCTCTATCGTAGAATTGGTATTCCAGAAAAGTCAGACTTTGATTGGGAAGAACTTTTACTCCCCAGCCATAGCTCATTTTCCATTTCCACTTCAGCGAAACGAGTCCCTGATTGATAAATGCTGCGATATACGGATGTACATACAGAACGAATTTCTTCACGTTTAATTTGTTGACCAGATAGTCGATTTTGTTTTCGAGCGTATCTGTAAACAGAATGGACGAGCGTATTTCGCCTTTTCCGAAACAAGTTGGGCACACTTCTGTGGTGCTTACTTCCATTTCGGGGCGCACTCTCTGGCGGGTGATTTGCATCAGTCCAAACTTACTCAAAGGGAGAATATTATGCTTGGCTCTGTCTCTCGACATTAGTTCCTGCATTTTCGCCAACAATTTATTTCGATGTTCACCTTCTGTCATGTCTATAAAGTCAATTACGATGATACCGCCCATGTCTCTGAGGCGGAGCTGTCGGGCTATTTCCTCAGCTGCTGAGCAATTGACTTCAAAGGCATTGTTTTCCTGTCCGTTAGCCGATTTGGCTCTGTTGCCACTGTTGACATCGATGACATGCAATGCTTCGGTGTGTTCGATAATCAAATAAGCTCCGTTTCGGAATGTCACTGTTTTTCCAAACAGGGCTTTAATTTGTTTTGTTATCGAAAAATTGTCGAAAATGGGTAATTCTCCGCTATAGAGTTTTACTATATCTTTTTTCTCAGGTTCAATAACTCTCAGGTATTCCTTAATGGCATAATATGCATTTTTGTCATTAATGTGAATCTCCTGAAAAGAAGGATTAAAAACATCTCTAAGCAAAGCCAGCGTACGGCTGCTTTCTTCGATAAGCAGAGATGGTACTTTTTCCTTTTGAATTTTAGGGATATTATCATCCCATTTTTGTTGTAATGCCTTTAATTCGGCATCCAACTCTATTACCTTTTTCCCTTCTGCGACAGTTCTGACAATCACCCCGAAATTTTTGGGCTTAATGCTCTGTATCAATTGTCGCAAACGGGCTCTTTCTTCTTTGGATTTGATTTTCTGGGATATTGAAACCTTGTCGTTGAAAGGGATCAGAACCAGGTTTCGTCCTGCAAAAGATAACTCTGCTGTCAGTCGTGGACCTTTTGTTGAGATTGGTTCTTTGGCAATCTGAACCATAATTTCCTGTCCGACAGTGAGAATATCCGTAATGCTGCCATCCTTGTCAATTTCCGGAAGTAGTTTGGCTTTTGCTATAAGTGGGCTTTTCTTCTTTTCGGTGATGGCAAACTTGTAGAATTTGTCAAGAGAATTAAAGTGTGACCCGAGATCAAGATAGTGAAGAAAAGCGTCTTTCTTGTATCCAATATCAATAAATGCAGCGTTTAAACCGGGCATGAGTTTTTTTACTCTGCCGACATAGATGTTTCCAACCGCGTAAGATTCGTCTGTTGCTTCTTTTTGCAGCTCAACAAGTTTTTTGTCTTCGATGACCGCAATTGAAACCTCATTGGGTTGGACATCAACAATTAGTTCACTAACCACAATTTGATAAATTAATTATTAGTAATACGCTTTTGATTCTAAAGTATTCAAAACAGCACGCCTCGCTTGGCGATGCTTTCAAATTTATAAATACACAAAGAACAAACTCACGGCTATTTTGCTTGTTAGTTTGTTCTCTATGTTTTTCTACGAAAGAATATTTAATTATTTTTTCTTTTTATGTCTATTCTTTCTTAGTCTTTTTTTACGCTTGTGGGTAGACATTTTATGTCTCTTCCTTTTTTTTCCGCTTGGCATGATTGTTTCTTTTAATTAATTAATTATTTTTTTATCTGTGCCACAAATGTTTTCGCTGGCTTGAAAGCCGGAATATTGTGTTCAGGGATAATTATTGTAGTGTTCTTAGAAATATTACGTGCTGTTTTTTCAGCTCTTTTCTTAACTATGAAACTACCAAAACCTCTCAGGTAGACATTATCTTCTTTGCTTAATGATTCTTTTACAACTTCCATAAAAGATTCCACTGTAGTAAGAACTGTAACTTTGTCGATTCCAGTGTTTTTTGCAATCTCATTAACGATGTCCGCTTTTGTCATTGTTTTACTCTTTGATGATTATAAATGATAACTAATTTTTTGGATTGCAAATATATAGCTTTTTATTCAGTGTAAAAAGCAGTTCTCGTTTTTTTTTCTAAAAAGTTATTTATATGGGACTATTGGGATTCTGACATAACTGCGTAATTTTGTAGGCAGTTGAGCTTTTATGAGGCTTGGCTGAAAAAAATAAAATATGCTTCAAAATAGCTAAGAATGGCAAAAACGGAAAAAATATATAGTCAAATTATTACTGAATGGTATAAAATACACCAACGGGAGTTGCCTTGGCGGGAAACACAAAACCCCTATTTGATTTGGATTTCGGAAATTATCCTCCAACAGACTCGCGTCGCGCAGGGATATGAGTATTATCTCCGATTTGTCGAACGTTTCCCCGATATCCGTACTTTGGCCGAAGCACCCGAAGATGATGTGTTGAAACACTGGGAAGGATTGGGGTATTATAGCCGGGCACGTAATTTGCATGAGGCTGCCCGGATGATCGTCAATCGCTTTGACGGACATTTCCCGGAACAATATATAGATATTCTTTCATTAAAGGGTGTTGGAGAATATACTGCTGCTGCGATTGCTTCATTTGCATTCGGGCTGCCTTATGCGGTTCTGGATGGAAATGTTTTTCGTGTGCTGGCCCGCTTGTTTGCGGTAAAGGATGCGATTGATTCAGGAACCGGAAAGAAATTTTTTACTGAACTCGCACGTGAAATTTTAGATGCCGGAAATCCGGCTCTTCACAATCAGGCAATCATGGAATTCGGAGCGCTGCAATGCGTTCCTGTAAATCCCGATTGTCAGGCTTGCCCCCTGCAGGTGCATTGCCTGGCTTACGAACAGGGGCTGGTGGCTCAGCTACCTTATAAAAAGGGAAAAACGAAAGTTTCGAACCGCTATTTCAATTACTTTGATATCCGGCAGGGAAATCAATTCCTGATCCGCAAAAGAGACAAAGAGGATATTTGGAAGAACCTGTACGAATTGCCATTGATAGAGACTACAACTGAGATGGAAATAGAAGAGTTGTTGCATTCGAAAGCTCTGGAGCAACTAGTACCGGATGTTTCATCCGTGAAAATCGCAGCAATTCCAAAACTATTCAAGCATGTTTTGTCACATCGGGTTATATATGCCCGGTTTTATCAGGTCGAAGTGCAAAATATTCATTCTTTCGAGGGTGAATATCTGCTTGTGGATGAAACAGCTGCTGAAAAATTGGCTTTTTCGCGGCTTGTAAACAGATATTTGGAATCCAGATAAAGAAGCGTGCCTGAAGATAAGTAGTCTCATGTATCCGCTCTGGCCTGCTGCTTATTTTCAGCACATAAGAGATACATATACTTGCAACTCATTATAAACAGACACTTAAATCAAAGTGCTTCCCTCCGGATTTGCTGTATAATGGAGTAAAAAGCGGTTGCCTTTGCCCCGGATGAGGTGTTGTCTCCGCAAAAGGCAGTTCGTTTCGGTGTCTTCGGATGCGTTGATAGCTGTTGTTGCTTCGAAATCGTGGGGCGAATTCTCGCAGAAAACTTCTTGTATATCGTTATTAAATATAATCAGGCACCGGTTGATTAAATGACTGATGGCTCCGATTTATAGGAGAAATTAAACCCATTCCGGTTCCTAAAGAAGATGAAATTTTCGAATTTAGGAATAGCAGATCTCTGTTTTCATACACATTGTTTGTATTTTTGTTGTTTCATAATGGAAATAGATATTTCCTGTTTAATTGAAAATTATGACCGAAGAAAAGAAATATAAGGTATTGTTTGTCTGTCTGGGAAATATCTGCCGCTCGCCCGCCGGAGAAGGTATTTTCAAGCACTTGGTGCATGAGAAAGGTTTGGATAAACGTTTTGTAATCGATTCGGCCGGAACATCGGGCTGGCATTCGGGCGATTTACCCGATAGAAGAATGAGAGAGCATGGTAGCAAGCGCGGATATCGGTTTGATTCACGCTCCCGTAAATTCAGTTCTTCTGATTTTGATGACTTTGATTATATCCTGGCCATGGATGATAATAATTACTACGATATCCTGGCGCTTGCTCCGGATATTGATTCTCAACAAAAAATACACCGAATGACCGACTTCTTGCAGCGTATTCAGCACGATCATGTTCCGGACCCGTACTATTCAGGCGCAGATGGATTTGAGTTCGTTTTAGACTTGCTGGAGGATGCTTGCGAAGGATTATTAAATTCTATTTTGGAAAATGACAGACCTGGAAAGTAAGACCTTCACGGCAATCGATTTTGAAACAGCATATTCTTCCCGCAACAGTATTTGTCAGATTGGATTGGTACGGGTTGAAAATGGTATTGTGGTGAAAACAATAAACCAATTAATACAACCTCCCGGCAATTATTATTCGTCTTTTAATATAGGGATTCATGGTATTTCTCCTTTCATGACCTGTTCTTCTCCCTCTTTTTATGATGTTTGGGGAGATTTGAAGCCTTTGATTGAAGATCAACTGGTGGTGGCGCATAACGCTGCTTTCGATGTCTCTTGTCTCAAAAGCACGCTCCGGTTTTATGATTTGGCAATTCCTCGCTTTGAGCAACAATGTACGTATCGCATTTACAAAAAAAAGCTTTCTTTGTTATGCAATGATTTTGATATAGAACTCCATCATCACGATGCTTTGAGCGACGCCATGGCGTGTACCCAACTATTTTTGAAGTATTTGAATGAACGCTGTAATTCTTAAATTGTAAGTTGAACGAATGAAAATAGTATTACTTGTGATCGGAAAAACCGATGCTTCGTATTTTATTGAGGGTATTCAGCAATATTCTGCTCGTCTTCAGCACTATATTCCTTTTGAAATGAATGTAATACCGGATGTGAAAAACGTGAAAAACATGACCGGGCAGCAGCAAAAAGAAAAAGAAGGGGAGCTGATTCTGAAACAAATTCAGATGGGGGATGAACTGGTGTTGCTGGATGAAAGAGGAAAAGAATTTACGTCTCTGAAGTTCGCTGATTTTATCTCACGAAAGATGCAAACGGTACCCAAGCGATTGGTTTTTGTAATTGGCGGTCCTTACGGATTTTCGGAAGAAGTATACAAAAAAGCGAAAGAGCTGGTTACTCTTTCGCGAATGACTTTTTCTCACCAGATGGTAAGATTGATATTTGTGGAGCAACTCTACCGGGCGATGACTATTCTCCGGGGAGAACCGTACCATCACGAGTAGAAAGCTCTGTATCTTTAAAAAATAAAATCTATCAGCATGTAGATACCGCCGGCCATAAGTGCACTTATCGGAATGGTTAGTATCCATGCCCAAACTAAGTCTTTAGTGACTCCCCAACGTACGGCAGAAAGTCTTTTTACTGCACCCACGCCAATAATACTACCTGATATGACATGTGTTGTGCTCACCGGAACATGCAAAAACTCAGTAATGAATAAGGTGATGGCACTCGCTGTCTGAGCACAGAATCCTTCAATGGGAGTGATTTTCGTAATTCTGTTTCCCATCGTTTTCATAATTTTCCAACCACCACACATTGTTCCCAGGGCAATGGCCGTGAAACAGGCGATAGGAACCCAGTCGTGCATGTCATTCATCGATTTCATATACAGCCAGGGATGAACATCGGTGTTGTTGTGTGAATAAGCGATTAAAGCAGCCGCTATGATTCCCATCACTTTTTGAGAGTCATTCAATCCATGTCCGATACTAAGCAGGCCGGAAGACACAAGTTGTAGTCCTTTAAACCACCTGTCGGCTTTGGCCGGTCGAACCTTTTTCATGAAATGAAGAGTCGCCAGGGTAATAATATTTCCTCCAAGCATACCAATGACTGGTGCCACAACAATGAAAAGCGCAATGATTCCAATCACTTTGGCGTGTACGGCCTCAAAGCCCGCTGCTGCAACTGCTGCTCCTGCAAATCCTCCAATCAAAGTGTGTGATGAAGAGGACGGAATACCGAGCCACCAGGTGATAAGATTCCAGGATATGGCTGCAACTAATCCGGCAATAACGACTTGTGAGGGATTGGAAATGAAGGATAGGTCTACTGTTTTTGATACTGTGTCGGCAATACCAAATCCGCCGATGATAAATTTAGCAATAAAGAAGGCGACAAAATTAAAAAAAGCAGCCCATATCACAGCTTGGGTCGGAGTAAGCACTTTCGTGGAAACAACCGTTGCGATAGAGTTGGCTGCATCATGAAAACCGTTTATGAAATCAAATATAATCGCTAAAATGATGATGATAATAAGTAAAGTCATCTTTCTTTCGTTATGAGTATTTTACGATAATCGTTTTGATCACTTTTCCTACGTTTTCAGCCGCATCCGTGGCTCTTTCCAACTCATGAAGAATGTCTTTCAGCTTAATGATTTCAATTCCGTCTTTTTCGTTTTCAAACAAGTCGATTAGGAAATGCTCGTAGACATCGTCGGCATTGTGCTCCAGGTCGGCTAACTGATTGCAATATTCTGCAATATGGTTACCGCTCTTTTTCAAGATGTCAAGCTCACTGGTGGCTTTTACTAAAATGCTTGCTGAGTTTTTTACGATTTCAGCCAATTGAGTGGCACTTTCCGGGATGCGTTTGGGATTATACAACATGATTCGCTTTGCGCAACTATTGATATAATCTGTCACATCGTCCATCGTACTAGCCAGATTATTGATGTCTTCCCTGTCAAAGGGGGTGATGAACGTATTGTTCAACTCATCAAAAATCTTGTTTTGGATTTTGTCTCCTCTTCGTTCCTGCTCTTTGATTCTTTTGAAATGTTCAATAGCTTCGGCGTTAGAGGTGACTTTGGTGGCTTCGATGATAAGTTCTGATGCTTGAAAAATGACATCTGCCAGCTCACTTAGTAAAGGATAGAACTTCGTTTCTTTAGGAGTAAACCTACTAAAAAAGTTATTATTCATAAGGTAATATAATATGTCTAGTTGATTTAGGCTTATTATACGCGATTCATATTTTTCGCAAAAGCCCAATCGAGCGATTGAGCTTTTGTGAATATGAGTTCATTCGTTCGCAACAAAGATACAATCATTTTGCGTAAAATACTTCAAAGTTCGTGTGAAAATGTAAAAGAATGTAATAAAAAGTTCACGATTCTAAGTGAAGATTCGTGATTAATCTTATTGTAAATCGGGAGATGTATCAACATTTTATTATCCAAGCGGCTGCATCTATTGAATTTTGATTAACTACTTACCGTTTTTGAATTAAATCTGAAATTTTAGCATAGGGTATAAAAACCTTAATTACTCCCATGTAATAAGGGGCAATTTCATATTCATTGAATGCATATTGAACCCCCTCCTTTTGGATAAGAAAGTTTCCGTTCGGTTTCATTTCATCCAAATCAAAGAATCCTTTGTCTATTAATTCTTCGGAATGTTTGAGCTTGTTGTCCGCGACCAGTTGATCTATAATTGTCTTTTTCAGCAATGGAGCATAGCCGACTTTGAAGAACTCGGATTCAGTGATGAGTTTTCCTGTTTTTAAATCAATATTATAATATCCGGTCTGGTGGGAACCATGAGCGCCACCCATATAATTTTCGATATAAGTCGTGAAGCTTAGGATTCCGTTTATTGATGAAACTGAGTCGGAGCGCATGATTTGATAAGTGTTTCCCCAACTTGCCATCGACATACCGTCTTTTCTTGCTTCCTGATAATCCGCACGCGTAGAAATGAAGTCGGATTTGTATTTTTGGTAATATGCATCTAATGCCTTTTGAGGAGTCATTTGAGCGAATTTATCACCGAATAGAGCTCGGGTAAACTGATGCTGTATTTGGGTTAATAATGCTGTGTCTCCTTCGACTTGTACCGGATAAGCAAAATGGATGTTCAGTTTGTTGTGAGGCTCCTGAGAATCCGCGAACAATGAGATTGATTCGTTAAGCATCAGGCTATCGAACCTCAACTCGTTTTTATTGACGGGTAAGGAAGCATTAGAAACGGCTGTCTTCTTTTTGCAGCTACTGAAAAACATCAGTGAAAATAGAAACAATGTAATGACAGCAATACCTGTCACCTTTTGAGTAGTTTTCATTTTTAGGTACATTTTGTTTACTAATTATAACACGAAATTTTTATTATTGTTGTATAAATACTCATTAGGTAGATAAAAAAGAATAAATATGAATTAATTATTAATTTCTATACAATAAGAAGTCCTGATGAGGCGTTTAATCATTGAGATCCAAAAAATATGCTTATGAAATTAATATCTACTTCTTCGAATGGCAAATCAAAAAGAAAGAAAATCACAGAGGAAGCAACTCCCGCTGAATCGACAATCCAATTTTTAAGCCAATTTGCCCGATGCTATCATGTAGCGGATGATTTGAGTCAGCTCTCTAAAAGTGTGATTGTGCTCAATTAATCGTGCTTGATGTGACACCCATTGCTCTTTAAAGAAAACTATTCGGCCGGGATCAGAATGCATGTAAGTCTGATTCCGGCCGAATGCTCTATAATCATTCCTGAAATTCCACTTTGCAATAAGCACAAAAGCATTATCTTTGTTTTATAATAAGTGAATGTTTATAATTAGCAGTAAGTATATACATCAGTAGTATGCTGAAAATAAGTAACATGTTGGATTAGATACATGAAACTAATTTTACAGGACTACTTAAAACAACAATCAAATGAATCATAAAATAGCACCATCCATCTTATCCAGCGATTTCCTTCATCTTCAATCTGAAATAGAAATGTTAAACAAAAGTGAAGCCGATTGGATTCATTGTGATATAATGGATGGCGTTTTCGTGCCCAATATTTCATTCGGATTTCCGGTGCTTGAGAAAATCAGAGAAATTGCCGCGAAACCCCTTGATATTCATTTGATGATTACGAGTCCGGAAAAATTCATTCCTCAGGTAAAGGCGGTCGGCGGATACATTATGAATGTGCATTATGAGGCGTGTGTGCATCTCCACCGGACAATTGGTGCAATAAAAGAAGCCGGAATGAAAGCCGCTGTTACCCTGAATCCACACACTCCTGTTATGCTGCTTGAGGATGTGATTGAAGACCTGGATATGGTGTTGATAATGTCTGTAAATCCGGGCTTTGGAGGACAAAAATTTATCGAACATTCGTTACAGAAAGTATCTACGTTGAAGGAACTGATTATGCGCAAAGGATTGAAAACGTTGATTGAAGTGGACGGCGGAATCAATCTGGAAACAGGAAAACGAATGTTGCAGGCGGGTGCGGATGTGTTGGTAGCCGGAAGTGCGGTTTTCGCAGATGCCGATCCTGCTGGAATGATTCAAAGATTGAAGCAACTCTGATACTGTAAAATAACCGGATTCTTATATCCGGAATTTTTTGTCTCAGAGGTTTTCTGAACAGATGTAACAGAAATGTAAAGATAAACTTGCTCTGATAACCGAATCTGATTAAACGTGTATTTTGTATCCATATATACATCTTCAAATACATGCATGGGAAATTTTTACAATCAGCTCCCTTCTTTAGAATTCTGATTTATTTGCTTACCGGGATTCTGTTGCAGAGTAATGGGGGATTTTTCGATTTCCTTCCTGCCTTTCTGGCTGTCGGAATGATGTTGATGGGGCTTTCTTTCTTTCGTAGCTTTGCTTCCTCCTATAGATTACATCTCTTTTTCTCCCTTGGACTTTGGTTATTTATAGCCGGATTAGGCATATTGGTTACTCATATACACCAAATGCAAAGCCGTTTCGATTTTCCCAATGCAGAAAAAGCTTATATGGGTTCCATTCTCGAAATTCCTTCGCAAAAAAATAAGTCCATCGCTTGCCGTGTGACCCTTGATGATTATCAAAACCGGAAAGTAATGATTTATCTGGAACCGAATTTGAAGAGCCGTAGTTTGAATGCCGGTGACCGGATCATGATGTATACACAGTTAAGGCGCTTTAAGAACAAGGGCAATCCGGATGATTTTGATTATGAAAAATATATGTATCAACATGGCTATGCTGCTACGGCCTATGTTACATCCTCCAGGTGGAAGAAATTGGAGGCTGCAAATACTGGCTTGTATGCTCATTCACAAATAATAAGGACGAAAATATTGGCTTTTTACCGTTCTTTGGGATTGGAGCAAGATAGCTTCGCTGTTTTTGCCGCCTTGACAATCGGATATAAAGACGAACTGGATGAGTCTGTGCAGCAGGCTTTTCGTTCTACCGGGACTTCGCATATCTTGTGTGTCAGCGGTCTGCATGTCGGGATCATTTATCTTGTGATTTTATCTTTGCTGTTTTTTCTTCCGGAAACCCCACGAATGCAGCTATTTAAACAGTTGATTATTATTTTGTTTTTATGGGCTTATGCTTTTCTGACGGGATTGGCTCCGTCTGTCGTTCGTGCAGTAATAATGCTGTCGGTATTTTGTGTTGCGACAGCCCTGAAACGGAAAATATTCTCTTACAATACTGTCTTTTTTACTGCATTTGTGATGTTGCTTATTCATCCGATGGATGTATATGATGTCGGATTTCAGCTTAGCTTTGGAGCTGTGTTGTCAATCGTTTATTTTTTACCTGTCGTCTTGAAGTGGTTGCATGTAAAGAATCGCTTGTTGAAATGGGCATGGGAGCTGGCAGCAGTCTCTCTGGCTGTGCAGATAGGAACTTTTCCTCTTTGTTTGTATTATTTTGGCACCTTTCCCATGTATTTCTTTATAGCGAATCTGCTGGCAATTCCTTTTTCCACATTCATCATTTATGCTTCTGTTATCGTGTTGCCGATAGTCTGGTGTGGTGTTTATCTAGGTACGTTTTTTACGCTCTTGGCCGGGTGGGCAAAAATCTGTTTGCAGGGATTGTTATCCGGATTTATATGGGTCGTACATGCTTTTGAACGCTTGCCCGGTGCGCTTTTGCAGGATTTGAAAATTCCGTTCATAAGTGCTGTTTTTATCATTGCCTTTTGGGTGCTTCTCTTTTATTTCTTTCAGAATAAAAGAGCGCGTACTTTGATTTGGACATTGGGAACAGCCTTGCTTTTTGCAGTTACCTTACTGCCTCTTAATCAGAAAGAATCCGACAATCAGATATATGTATTTAACAGGGCGGATAGATGTGAAATCGGGTATTGCGGGAAGGAAAATTTTCTGATGGATTCTTCCTCCACATCCGCTTGCGTGGCTTTTCCGCAGCTCCCGAATACCAGACTGATGGTTGTTAAGTCTGATTTGTGGACTGGAATGAAAAGCGAAAATCGTTTCTATTTGGACTATTTAGTGTTGTCGGGACATGATTCCCTGTCAATGTATCATTTGAAAAATGTGTTTGACGCAAGGCTTGTGATTCTCGATGGTACGCTTTCTTCGGGGGCTAGCAGAAGATTGAAGCGAGAATGCAAAAAGTTGTCAATAGACTGTTATGATGTGAAAGAAAAGGGGGCATTTAGAATAAAAAATTAGTAGCTTTGTAGGCTTAAAACACAAGTGAAATGTAATCATTTAATATGATAACCAAAATTATAGCAGAAGAAAAAATAAACCAAGTTCAGCGCCTTTTAGATAAATATGATGATATTGTGATTGTAACCCATGTTTCTCCTGATGGAGATGCCATTGGTTCGTCGATGGGAATGTATCACTATCTGACTGATATGGGAAACAATGTGCGTGTCATTGTACCTAATTCTTTTCCTCAGTTTCTAAAATGGATAAAGGATGCAGATAAGATAATCCAATATGATATTCGCCCGACAGAGTCAGCTCGATTGATTGGAAATGCACAATTGATATTCTGTCTGGACTTTAATGTACTCACTCGCATCAAGGGATTGGGTGAATTAGTGCGTGCCTCAAAAGCGAAAAAAGTGATGGTGGATCATCATCCCTTTCCTGAAGATTTTGCAGATGTATGCATCTCTTATCCGATGGTCTCCTCTACCAGTGAACTTATTTTTCGGCTGATTTGCCGTATGGGCGATTTCGATCGAATTTCCAGAGCGGGAGCCGAATCTATATACACCGGTATGATGACCGATACAGGTGCATTCACTTATAATTCTAACAGTCCGGAAATATACTATATTATCGGAGAGCTTTTATCGAAAGGAATCGACAAAGATCATATTTACCGGAACGTATATCATAGCTATTCGGTAGACCGATTCAGAATGATGGGATATATGCTGTCTGAAAAAATGACAATCTATTCTGAACAAAAAGCTGCTTTGTTAGTCCTTAATAAAGAAGAACAAGATCGTTTTCACCGTCAGAAAGGCGATACGGAAGGATTTGTGAATATGCCCTTAAGTATTAAAGGAATTATTTTTTCCGCGATGTTCAGAGAAGATTCGGATATGATTAAGCTGTCTTTCCGTTCTGTCGGAAAATTTCCGGTAAATATTTTTGCAGCAGAGAATTTCAATGGAGGAGGGCATTTGAATGCCGCCGGCGGCGAATTTTACGGTTCTCTGGCAGATGCCGTAACGAAATTTGAAGAGGCGCTCCCTGCTTATTTTAAAAAATATTACGAAGAAGATTGAACTTTGTAACTTTCTGAATATTAATAGAAATATATATAAAGATAAACAAAATGTCGTTAATCAAATCTATTTCAGGAATTAGAGGAACTATCGGAGGTTCTGTCGGAGAAGGTTTAAATCCTTTAGATACAGTTAAATTCGTTACGGCTTATGCCGAATTTATAAGAAGAACAACGAAAGTGACATCTAATAAAATTGTTGTTGGTCGTGATGCCCGTATTTCCGGTCCAATGATGGAACAAATAGTTGTTGGTACTTTGATGGGAACCGGTTTTGACGTTGTGAACATCGGCTTGGCAACGACTCCTACTACTGAGATTGCCGTTGCTAAAGAAAATGCTTGCGGAGGAATTATCCTTACAGCCAGCCACAATCCTCGTCAATGGAATGCGTTGAAGTTGTTGAATGAACGGGGCGAATTTTTAAGTGCGGCAGAAGGGGCAGAAGTGCTTCAGATAGCTGAAGAGGAGAAATTCGTATATGCCGATGTGGATCATTTGGGAAAAGTGAGTCATGAGAATTATATGACTTACCATATCAATTCCGTTCTGAACCTCGATTTGGTTGATGTAGAAGCTATACGTAAAGCAAAATTTAAAGTAGCCGTAGATGCTGTTAACTCTGTCGGCGGAATTATTATTCCGGAATTGCTTTGTGCTCTTGGTGTTGAAGAGGTATTGAAACTACATTGTAATCCTCATGGAAACTTTGCTCACAATCCGGAACCGCTTCCTGAGAATCTGACAGAAATTTCTCACCTGATGAAATCTTCGAGAGCTGATGTCGGTTTTGTGGTAGATCCGGATGTCGATCGTTTGGCAATTGTCTGCGAAGGCGGAGAAATGTTCGGTGAAGAGTACACCTTGGTGGCTGTTGCTGATTATATATTGCAACACACTCCGGGGAATACGGTTTCTAATCTGAGTTCCAGTCGCGCTTTACGGGATGTGACCCAAAAATACGGCGGCGTTTATAATGCGGCGGCTGTTGGTGAAGTGAATGTTGTGGAGAAGATGAAAGCAACCAATACGGTCATTGGTGGAGAAGGAAACGGCGGAATTATTTATCCTGCAAGTCATTATGGCCGGGATGCTTTGGTGGGAATTGCGTTGTTTTTAACGTATTTGGCAAAATCAGGGAAAAAGGTAAGTGAGCTTCGGGCTTCCTATCCTCAATATTTCATTGCAAAACAAAAGGTGGAATTAACTCCGGAGATCGATGTCGATAAAATATTAAATGCAGTCAAAGAGAAATTTGCAACCTTCGATATTACCGATATTGACGGGGTGAAGATCGATTTCCCTGACAAATGGGTACATTTGCGTAAATCGAACACTGAACCTATTATTCGTGTTTATTCGGAAGCACATACAATGGAAGAGGCCCAAAAAGTAGGCAAAGAGGTCATGGATGTGATTCACGAATTAGCAAAATAAGTAGAATACAGAGACCGGGATAGTTCATCTCGCATCCCGGTTATTCTGAATTAAACTCTTGAAAATGGCAAATAAACCTGATATCCAACAAGTAAAACAGCGTTTTGGCATTATTGGAAACAGTAACGAACTTAACCGGGCAATGGAGAGGGCTCTGATGGTCTCTCCTACCGATATGTCGGTATTGATTACGGGGGAAAGTGGCGTGGGAAAAGAGAGCTTTCCTCAGATTATCCATCAAAACAGTCTGCGTAAACACGGTACATATATTGCTGTAAACTGTGGCTCTATTCCCGAAGGAACTATCGATTCCGAACTGTTCGGACATGAGAAAGGATCTTTCACGGGAGCAACTTCCGATCGAAAAGGATATTTTGAAGTCGCAAATGGAGGAACATTGTTCTTGGATGAAGTAGGAGAGTTGCCTTTGTCGACCCAGGCACGTTTATTACGAGTGCTGGAAACCGGTGAATTCATTAAAGTCGGTTCTTCTAAAGTAGAAAAAACGGATGTGAGAGTTGTGGCTGCTACCAATCTGGATATGGTGGATGCGGTAAACAAGGGGAAATTCCGTGAGGATTTGTATTACAGACTGAATACAGTTCCCATTTACATCCCGCCACTGCGTCATCGAAAAGATGATATTCTGTTGCTCTTCCGTAAATTTGCGAGTGATTTTGCAGAAAAATACCGCATGCCATCCATTACGCTAACCGATGAAGCAAAAGAGATTCTTCGTAATTATCGCTGGCCCGGAAATATCCGCCAGTTGAAGAATATAACAGAGCAAATATCCATTATAGAACAGACGCGCGAGATCACTCCGTCTATTATACAATCTTATTTGCCTGCAAATGAAGTAGGAATGGTTCCCGCATTATCCAATTCCGATACCCATAAAGATCAAAAGGTATTTAATAGTGAACGGGAAATCCTTTATCAAGTCCTTTTCGATATGAAAAAGGATATGACTGAATTGAAAAAAATAGTGCATGGGCTTATTGCTAAAGGAGCTACATCGCCTGATATTCTTTCGGATTTGAATCCTGATAATGTTGGAAAAACCATCCATGTTACTTCTCCGGATATCTCTTTACCAGTCAAATACGACGAAGTGAATGCTCCTGTTTTTACAACCGACCCCGGTGTTCGTTCTGTAAATGAAGAGGAAGTGGAAGATGCTGTCGTTGATAAAGATTTTCAGGAAGAAGAGCCTCAGTCGCTCGAAGAGGTTGAACGAAATATGATTGCTAAGGCCTTGGCCCGTCACCAGGGGAAAAGGAAGTTGGCTGCTCAGGATTTGAAGATTTCGGAGCGTACGCTGTACCGGAAAATCAAGGAATATAACTTGGAAGACCTTTAAAACTAGGTATATATTTATGTTTATGAAGAAATACATTATTCTTACATTGTTTTTAGTTTTTACATTCGTTAGCTGTAAAGTATCTTATAGCTTTACAGGAAGTAATATAGATTACAATGTCTTGAAAACGATTAGTATAAAGGAATTTACCAATCAGGCAACTTTGGTATACCCGACCTTGGTGCAGACGTTTAGTGAAAGAATGCGCGATGTATATAGCCGAAGTACAAAGTTGAGGTTTGTAGATCGGGATGCAGACATCGAAATTGAAGGCGAGATTGTGAGGTATGATTTGAGTCAGCAAGCTGTAACGGATAATGGATATGCTTCGCAAACCAGATTAACGATGGGAGTGAAGGTGCGTTTTCGGAACAATAAAAATCCTGCAGAAAATAAAGAACTTAATTTGTCTGCATATAGAGACTTTTCTAATCAGTACCTCTTAACGGATGTGCAGGATGATTTGGTGAAGCAATTGACTGAAGATCTAGTCGATCAGATTTTTAACGGAACAATGTCCAACTGGTAATGCGTTTTTGATGAAGTTGAAAGAGCAACTATGTGATTTTTATAAGACAGATGTCATTGACACTGAAGTAGACTTGTCGGGATTGAAAGATGTAACTCTGAAATATCCATATTTTCAAGGAGGAATATTTTTTTATCTGAAGGCCTTATATGCGACGAATGATGTCGGATTTCAGGATGAATTACGCCGGCTTGCCCCATTCATTGGTGATCGGAAAGCTCTTTTTTATACGATATTCAGTGAAGAATATGCCGCTTTCTTTCACAAATCCGGTAAAACCGAATTGTCGGAAGATAGAACAGGATTTCTTCTGGACGCATTTTTTGAAAGGCTTGATGAACCGGTTAAAGATGGCAATAGTCTGGAAGAAAGTATTCTGGAAACAGGCATTGTCTCTGTAGATTATTTTTCTTATATCGAGAAGATGCATTTGCCATCCGGTGAGTCATCCGGAGAACCCGTAAACGAAGGATCGGGGAATCATGCATGGCGTCATCAGAATATAATTGACACTTTTATTGAAAAATCCGAAAGTGGCGAAGATATGAAAATTCAATTAAATCAGGAGATTGATTTGGTGCCTGCTCCGACCTCTGTTTCGAGTTCTGATGACGGACTCGAAGACAGTATGTTTTTTACCGAAACTCTTTCCCGGATCTATATAAAACAAAAGAAATACGAAAAGGCTTATAAAATAATTAAGCAGTTAAGCTTGAATTATCCGGAAAAAAATATTTACTTTGCAGACCAAATCCGATTTCTGGAAAAACTTATAGTTAATTCATCGAATCATAAATAATTACGATAAAAAATGTATACTCTAATCTCAGTTTTGGCAATTTTAGCTTCAATTGTTCTGGTTTTAATCGTTCTTGTTCAGAACTCAAAAGGTGGAGGCTTGTCTGCGAACTTCTCTTCTTCAAACCAAATAATGGGAGTTCGTAAAACAACAGACTTCCTTGAAAAAATGACGTGGGGATTGGCCGGCTTTGTCATGTTGTTGAGTATTTTCAGCGTAGGAATTACTAAAAAAGCAGAGAATGGTCCTCAAACTGAAATTTCTGCTCCGGTAGCTGCTCCAAGTAGTACTACTGCTCCGGATGTAACACTTCCTGGTGCGCAGAATCAGTCTTCTTCTCAAAGCAAATCTGCTGCTCCGGCACAACAACAAAAACAATCTGCTGCTCCTGCTCAACAATCGCAAACGCCGGTTAAGCCATTAGCAGCTCCTGTTAAATAAGAATGCAGAATTTTTGACTAGTCCTAAATAGCCGTCACAAGTTTATAGGACAAAATATCAATAAAAACAAAAATAGCAGTCGGATTATCCCGACTGCTATTTTTGTTTTTATAAGTTCTGGTTTTCTGTCTACTTTGTTTGTGAATTTTTTTCAGGCGTTTTCATCGAATTGGAGCGGAGAGCGATTCTCTTCCATAATATTCTATTCATCTTTATCGGAATGCGTTCCCTGTGAAATTAAGGTCCGACGAAATGTTGTTTCGGAAATAGTATGAAGAATAAATACAAATGCGTTTTACGCGAGTTTTATTTGTTTGACTGGATATGTATGCAGATATAGTAAGATGCGTATATCTTCGGTCTAAGAAGCTTTGCTGTTAAGAAAAAGAGTAAAGATATACCTGTCTCAATTTTAGCATTATCTGCCCGGTTCGGATTCTGTTCCGGGTTATTAATCAAATCATGCTTTTCTCAGTTCGATACGGAATGTTGTCCCTTTTCCTATTTCGGATGATTTTACATATATTTTTCCTTTGTGATAGGATTCTATAATCCGTTTAGCCAAAGAAAGCCCAAGTCCCCATCCGCGGCTTTTGGTCGTGAATCCCGGAGAGAAAATTGTTTTGAATTTGGACTTTGCTATTCCTTTTCCTGTGTCTGTAATATCGAGAATCACATGTTCTCCTTTTTCGGATATCGTGTAGAAGATTTCGCCTTTCCCTTCCATGGCATCCACTGCATTTTTAGTAATATTCTCAATAACCCAGCTAAAAAGCGAGTCACTCAGGAGTACAGGTACTTTCTCTTTGCAATCAAAATGAAGTGTTACTTTTTTGGAAATTCTCTTGCTTAGGTATTCGAGTGAGCTCGTCAAGCTCTGTGTCAAATTGCAGGGGATGGGTTCCGGGATTGAACCAATCTTAGAAAATCGATCAGTTATCATCTGAAGCCTCGCCACATCTTTTTCTATTTCCGAAACGAAAGTCGAATCCATATTTTTTATTTTAAAATACTCCACCCATGCCATCAAGGAGGATATGGGAGTCCCTAGTTGATGAGCTGTCTCCTTCGATAGTCCAATCCATACTTTGTTTTGTTCCGCTTTTTTGCTGTTATGAAAAGCGAGGAACGAGATAATGATAAAAATGGCGAGGACGCTTAGTTGGATATAGGGATAAATCTGAAGTCTTTTCAGTATGTAAGAGTCATCATAATAAATATATTGTTTAAATCCGATTTCCTTATTTTCACTGATGGCAATCGGAGTATGTTTTTTTTTGAACACCTCTAACTTTTTTTTCAGAACCACCTCGCTGTTTTTAGCTGCTTCAGGTATATTCACATACGAGAGTATATTGTCATGTTCGTCGCATAGAATAGTTGGGATGGTTGTATTCCCTTTTAGTATTTGCAGAATGATATTTAAATCCGTATTTGCATTGCTATTTGAAAAATCTTTGGTGGCTTCAGCCCAAAGTTCCATTTTTTTTCGTTCTTCATTAGCCAGATCTTTGATTAGAAAATTAGATATAATCAATGATACACCGGCAATGAGTATTGCTATTAGGAAAAAGATATATTTGAATAATCCCTTGTTGTCGTATAAATGCATTCTCTCTGAATTTCTAATTTAGAATTATATAATAAACGAAAATACTGATTTTTTATTTCAAAAAGGAATACGACGCTTGTTAAAAAGCAAAGGCTGCTCATCTGGGAGCAGCCTTTGTCGTTTTTTTGGGTGTTTGATTATTTTCTTGCACCCAGTTCTTTATTCAGCATAAATATGCCGATCTTATCACCGTCAACAAATTTTAAAGCATCAATGATACCTGTTGCGGTTGCTTCTTCTTCGACCTGTTCATCCACAAAATATTTCAGGAAGGATTCTGTGGCAACATCTTTTTCGTCACGAGCCAGTTCAACGAGGTTGTGAATACTTTTTGTAACAGATTTTTCGTGTTTTAGAGTATCTTCGAATGCGCTTAATGGTGATTTCCATGAAGTTTCAACCTTGTCGATAGATTTCAGGTTCACTTTTCCTCCTCTAGCAATAATGTATTGGATTATTTTAGCGGCATGTCCCTGTTCTTCTGCAAACTGACCTCTGAACCATGCTGAGAATCCGGTTAATCCGGTTGACTCGAAATGAACAGACATCGAAAGGTAAAGATAAGCAGACCAAAATTCTGCGTTAATCTGTTCATTTAATGCTTTTTCTAACTTTTCTGATAACATAAATTTGTAATTTTAATCGTTTGGAAATTTAATATGAATAGCTCAATTGTTTCGATAACGAATAAACGGTTGATATTGTTTGTTCAAAAGTACAAATTAATTCTTAGAAATAAAAGGTCTGTGAAAAATATAAAATGATGGTAAAATATTTATATACAGAGTGTTATTTGGACCGGTAATTTGAGGAGCATTTTTTGCTTTAACATAATATTACTTATTATGTCGTGTGAATGGAATTTATTGCAATATCTTTGCATCAGATAATACCTGATTTTAATAAGTAGAAGATGTATGGCTAAAGTTAAAGGTTATGTGGTGGTAAACACAGAACGTTGCAAAGGCTGTGACTTATGTGTAGTTGCCTGTCCTTGTGATGTACTTGTACTCCACGAGCATGAAGTGAACAATAAAGGATATCATTACGTATATATGAAGAATGAAGATGCTTGCATCGGATGTGCGAATTGTGGATACATTTGTCCCGATGGATGTCTGACTATATACAAGAAAAAAGAAGGATAATCAATGCTCCTGACAAGGAGGATTTCTTTTCTCAAATTTAAATCCAAATAAAAATGTCTGATACAAAAGAAATATTTTTAATGAAAGGGAATGAGGCCTTGGCTCACACAGCCATTCGTATAGGCGTCGATGGATATTTCGGATATCCGATTACTCCCCAATCAGAAATTATTGAAACCTTGATGGCTGAAGCTCCCTGGAGCACGACCGGAATGGTGGTTTTGCAGGCTGAAAGTGAGGTCGCTGCAATCAATATGGTGTATGGTGGTGCCGGATGCGGGAAAAAAGTAATCACTTCTTCTTCCAGCCCCGGTGTTAGTCTTAAGCAAGAAGGTATTTCGTATATTGCGGGAGCTGATCTTCCTTGCGTTCTTGTGAATGTGATGCGTGGAGGTCCCGGTTTAGGAATTATCCAACCATCGCAGGGTGATTATTTTCAGGCTGTCAAAGGCGGAGGCAATGGTGATTATCACATGTTGGTTCTTGCACCTGCTTCTGTTCAGGAAATGTCTGATTTTCTGACATTAGGTTTTGAATTGGCTTTTAAGTATCGTCATCCGGTCATGTTATTGACTGATGGTGTGATTGGGCAGATGATGGAAAAAGTTGAACTTCCTCCATTTACGAGAAGACGTACCGATGCCGAAATAGAAAGAGAATGTCCTTGGGCTACATTAGGCAAGCCGGCAAACCGGCAACCCAACATTATTACTTCTCTGGAACTGGATACCACACTAATGGAGCAAAGATGCATCAAGGCACAGGAAAAATATGCTCAGATTCAGAAAGAGGAAGTTCGCTATGAAGGAATTCATCTTGATGATGCAGACTATGTATTCGTTGCATTTGGAGCATCAGCCAGAGTTTGTCTCAAGGCAATGGAATTTGCGCGTGCACAAGGAGTAAAAGTGGGAATGTTCAGACCTATCACTCTATGGCCTTATCCATCTGAAGCTTTAAGTAATCTGGCTCCAAAAGTGAAAGGATTCTTAACTGTAGAAATGAATGCCGGACAAATGCTTGAAGATGTGAAGCTGGCAGTTCTGGGAAAAGCTCCGGTCAAATTTTTTGGTCGGTTAGGAGGTGTTGTTCCTTCTCCTGAAGAAGTGTATGATGCCCTGAAAATCAATTTTAATATTTAATTCTGTAATACAAAAGGATTATGAGCATAGATATTGTTAGTCCTGAAAATATGGTATATGCCAAACCTGAGCTGATGAATGACAGTAATATGCATTACTGTCCCGGATGTTCTCACGGGGTTGTGCACAAGCTGATAGCAGAAGTTATTGCTGAAATGGGTCTGAAAGATAAAACGATCGGCGTTGCTCCTGTTGGGTGTGCCGTTTTAGCATATCAGTATCTGGATATAGATTGGCAGGAAGCCGCTCATGGCCGTGCGCCTGCAATTGCAACAGCAGTGAAACGTCTCTGTCCGGATAAGCTTGTTTTTACTTATCAGGGAGATGGCGATTTGGCTGCCATCGGGACTGCTGAAACTTTCCACGCAGCCAACAGAGGAGAGAATATAGCTATTATTTATATTAATAATGGAATTTATGGTATGACAGGTGGCCAGATGGCTCCCACTTCTTTGTTGGGAATGTCGACTGCTACTTCTCCATGCGGACGCAAAAAAGAACACGATGGAAGTCCTCTGGATATTTCTCATTTGTTAGCTCAGTTAGATGGAGTTTGCTTGGTAACCAGGCAAGCTGTTCATACTGTGTCGCACATCAAAAAAGCGAAACGAATGATCCGATTGGCTTTTGAAAATTCTTTAGCCGGTAAAGGAACTTCTGTTGTAGAAGTTGTGTCTACCTGTAGCTCCGGTTGGAAAATGACCCCGGCTCAATCTAACCAATGGATGGTTGATAATATGTTTCCTGTTTTTCCTCTAGGGGATCTAAAGAATATTTAAACATCTGTCAATCAAATATAATTATTAAGGAATATTATTCATCTTCTTATACATGGAAAAAGAAATAATAATCTCCGGATTTGGAGGTCAGGGTGTGCTTTCATTAGGAAAAATACTGGCATATTCAGGGCTAATGGAAGGGAAGGAAGTTTCCTGGTTTCCGTCTTATGGTCCAGAACAAAGAGGCGGAACAGCAAATGTGACTGTCGTTCTTAGTGATGAACGTATTAGCTCGCCGATAGTTACAAAATTTGATGTTGTTATTGCATTGAATCAACCTTCGCTGAAAAAATTCGAATCGTCAGTCAAACCCGGAGGAATTTTAATTTATGACCCTTCTACAATTATTCATGAACCTGAACGGAAAGATATCTCTATTTATACGATTCCTGCTACAGAAACAGCTTCAGCAATGAAAAACAGTAAGTTTCTGAATATGATCGTGCTGGGAGGTCTTCTAAAAGTAGATCCGATGGTTAAAGTTGAGAACGTGATGAAGGGATTGAAAAAATCTTTACCTGAAAGGCATCATGTTTTATTACCCTTGAATGAACAGGCAATCTTGAAAGGTATGGAGATTATTGAATCGAAATAATCTTGTTTTATACATAGATATCAATTCTTTATATTATAGCGGCAAGTGGGTTATACTCCTTGCCGCTTTTATTGTCTTCTATTTCTTTTTTAACGAGTGTCTTTTGAAATTATTTATGTTTCTTAACAGGTTTCTCCTTTCCTTCAATCAACTATGTTGAATCGAAAAAAAAGACATTTAGAACATATTTTGTGAAAATTGAGATGCATTATATTTGATTTTCATTGCGACTTTTGTAATCGTGAATTGAGTAAAATCAAACTGTGTTTCGTATTAAATCAGATTCCATATTTTGCTCTTAAAAAGGAGGAGGAACTGTTGTGAAATAAAATGCAGATGCGACTTTCAAGGTGCAATCAGACTAGGCTTTGAAGAGCAGTTAAGCTCATAGATAATTAAAAAAAGGACGTGCAATTAAATGATTACTTAACTTAAATTAATCGATAATTTTAAGCTTACGATTAATCTATATGTTCTAAGTGTAAAAAAAAAAAATTTTACTTCCTTTTTTAAAAATGCAGATTGATTGAAGATAAATATTGCCTATATTTGCAATGAATGTAATACAGAGATGACAAAATTTGAAACCTTTTTTATAACGTTTGTTATTTGCTTTATTTTGAATTTTGCTCATAGTGATTATATATTATGAGAAATTACTTGTCGGTGGTGTTTTGTCATCTGCAGGTACTTAACTTGAAAAGATAATTGTTAAATTGTAAGTTTATGCCACAAAGAGTAGGCCACATATCACAGGTGATAGGGCCAGTAGTAGACGTGTTTTTCGAAACAAACAATGAGGCTGTCGGACTTCCCCGTATTGACGAGGCGTTAAGAATTGAAAGACCAGATGGGCGAGACCTGATTTTAGAGGTCAAGCAGCATATCGGAGAAGATACTGTAAGAACTGTGGCGATGGACAGTACTGATGGTTTACGCCGGGGTCTGGAAGTAGTTTCTACAGGAGCTTCCATTCAAATGCCCATCGGAGAACAAGTAAAAGGCCGTTTGATGAATGTCGTTGGCGATGCTATTGACGGCATGACTACCTTGGACAAACAAGGTGGTGCCTCCATTCACAGAGAGCCTCCCAAATTTGAAGACTTGTTGACTTCCCGTGATGTCCTTTTTACCGGAATTAAGGTTATTGACTTACTCGCTCCTTATGCAAAAGGAGGGAAGGTCGGACTCTTCGGTGGTGCCGGTGTCGGTAAGACTGTATTGATCATGGAACTTATTAATAATATTGCCAAAAAACATAACGGATACTCCGTGTTTGCCGGAGTCGGTGAACGTACTCGTGAAGGAAATGATTTGCTTCGTGAAATGATTGAATCGGATGTAGTACGTTATGGCGATGAGTTCAAAAAAAGTCTGGAAGAGGGACATTGGGATTTGAGTAAAGTGGATTACAATGAAGTGAAAAAATCTCAGATCTCTTTGATCTTCGGACAAATGAACGAACCTCCCGGAGCTCGTGCTTCTGTCGCCTTATCCGGTTTGACAATCGCTGAATCTTTCCGTGATGCAAAGACCGATGGGCCAAAAGATATTCTGTTTTTTATTGATAATATTTTCCGTTTCACTCAAGCCGGTTCGGAAGTTTCTGCGCTATTAGGACGTATGCCTTCTGCTGTTGGTTACCAACCGACTTTGGCCTCTGAAATGGGTGCTATGCAGGAACGAATCACTTCCACTAAAAATGGATCCATTACGTCAGTACAAGCTGTCTATGTGCCAGCTGATGACTTGACGGACCCTGCGCCAGCTACCACTTTCTCTCACTTGGATGCAACAACCGTTTTGAGCCGCAAAATAACAGAATTGGGAATATATCCTGCTGTCGATCCTTTGGACTCAACGTCGAGAAGTTTGGATCCGAATGTTGTCGGACAAGAACATTACGATGTGGCTCAGGCTGTCAAAGAGATCCTTCAGCGTTACAAGGAGCTTCAGGATATTATTTCCATTCTGGGGATGGAAGAATTATCTGATGAAGACAAAGAAGTCGTTGGTCGTGCACGTCGTGTGCAACGCTTCTTGTCACAACCTTTCAATGTTGCAGAACAGTTTACCGGATTAAAAGGTGAAATCGTTTCTATCGAAGATACCATCCGTGGATTTAAGATGATTCTGAATGGAGAAGTCGATTACCTGCCGGAACAGGCATTTTTGAATGTAGGAACTATCGAACAGGCTATTGAGAAAGGTAAAAAACTTCTTGGTCAGGCCGGAGAACAGTAATAAACGGAATCGTATAAATGGATAATTCAACATTACATTTAGACATAATTTCTCCTGAAGCCAAAATCTTCTCAGGAGACGTTTCTTCTGCCGTTTTTCCGGGAGGTGATGGCTTTTTCGGAGTTCTTCCGCATCATACTCCGATGATTTCGTCGCTCAATAAAGGCGTTATCACATACAAAGTTCAAGGCGAACAATATGTGGTCGAGATTGAGAGAGGGGTTGTTGAGGTGAGAAATAATGAAGTAACAGTTTGTGTGGAACAAATTCAGAGAACCGAATCATGAATCTGGCCGCTAAACTAATCTCGCAACTTTGTCTGTGGGGGGCATTGGTTGGTATCGCTATCGGTTGTATTTTCTACTTCCTATTGCCTGCATTTTATTCAGTTTGCTATCCGGTAATATTGCTGTCGATGCTTGTTCTGGAATCTTTATTGATTGGGATGGTAGAAAAATCAAGCCGAAGAGTATCGGATATCCGATTAGTGCATATCTATATGGCTGTTACGGGAGGAAAAATGCTTCTCGCGATTATGGTGATAACTCTTTATGCACTGAGTTCCGGTGTTGCAGTGAAAGCTTTCGCGATTAGT
This sequence comes from Dysgonamonadaceae bacterium, assembly GCA_047605645.1. Taxonomy (GTDB): domain Bacteria; phylum Bacteroidota; class Bacteroidia; order Bacteroidales; family Dysgonomonadaceae; genus UBA1309. The sequence continues at coordinate 88,441 of JASGFJ010000010.1, forward strand.
TTTATTTCAGTTTATTTGCTGTTTCTGGTTTTAGAATCAATGAGTTTCGTCAAATTGGAAAAACATTTGAAAGAAAAAAGATTGAAATCATGATAGATTTTTCAAAAATAAAACTGTTCTTTTTATGCTTCATCTTTGGAGCACTGCTTCAGGGATTGCATGCTTCGCCTGAAACCGGAGGGCATGAAGCCCCAAATGCAAATTTTGATGCAAAAACCGTGATTATGGAGCATGTTGGCGATGCTTATGAGTGGCATATTACCACCATCAAAGGCAAGCCGATCTCGATTCCGCTTCCTGTTATTGTTTTCAGTCAGAATAAGGGGTTTGCCGTCTTCATGTCTTCAAAGCTCGAAGAAGAACATGGTATGTATGACGGTTTTTATATTTCCCACTCTGAGAAATATAAAGGCAAACTGGTAGAAAAAAATGCCGCCGGAGAAGAAATTCGTCCTTGGGATTTTTCTATTACCAAAAATGTTTTAAGCCTTCTGATTAATAGTGCAATCCTTTTGCTGATTATTCTGAGTGTGGCTTCTTTTTATAAGAAACAGAAAAAAGCCAATACATATAAAGCTCCTCGTGGTTTTATTGGATTTATGGAAGTTATCATCATGAATATCGAAAACGAAGTAATAAAACCTTGTGTAGGCAAAAATTACGCGCGGTATTCTCCTTATCTATTGACAGCTTTCTTTTTTATTCTTGTGAATAACCTGATGGGGTTGATTCCTATTTTTCCCGGTGGGGCAAACGTAACAGGGAACATTGCGATAACACTTATTTTATCTTTGTTTACGTTCTTCTACGTGAATATTTTTGGAACAAAAGAATATTGGAGAGAAATATTCTGGCCGGATGTACCTATTTGGTTGAAAATACCTCCTTTTATGCCTATCATTGAGTTTGTCGGGGTTTTCACAAAACCCTTTGCTCTAATGATTCGTCTTTTTGCAAATATACTTGCCGGGCATTCTATCGCTATCAGTTTGGTGTGTCTGATTTTCATAACAGCGAGTCAGGGACCGGCTATCAGTACATCGATGACAGTTGTTTCAGTTTTGCTAAGTGTTTTTATGGGATTGGTTGAAGTCTTGGTAACCTGCATTCAAGCTTATGTGTTTACTTTGCTTTCTGCTGTGTTTATTGGCCTTTCTCAGGTAGAACCGCATACCGCAAAACATTGAATAATCGAATAATAGAAAATAAATTCAACAAATTAATTAAATCATAAAACATTATGTTACTATCAGTTTTATTACAAGCCGTTGTTAGTTATACAGGTTTAGGTGCAGCAATTGGTGCTGGTTTAGCTGCTGTTGGAGCAGGTATCGGAGTAGGTAGAATCGGAGGTTCGGCATGTGAAGGAATTGCCCGTCAACCGGATGCTGTAGGCGATATTCGTACAACAATGATTATTGCTGCCGCGCTTGTTGAAGGAGTTGCTTTGTTTGCAATCGTCCTTTGCGGATTTATTTTGAAATAACCCCCATTAAACATAAAAGTTATGTTGTTATCACCTGATTTTGGACTGCTTTTTTGGATGTTGCTATCCTTTTGCATAGTCTTTTTTATACTTGCAAAGTTTGGGTTCCCGGTGATTACCAAATCTGTTAAAGAACGAGCAGATTTCATCGACGAGTCTTTGGAGGCGGCCAAAAAAGCAAACGAAAAAGTTGTCTCTATCACACAAGAATGTGAAAAACTGGTTGCTTCGGCACGTGCTGAGCAAGTGAAAATTCTTCGGGAGGCAGCAGAAACAAGAGATCGAATTGTCAATGAAGCGCGTAATCAGGCAAAAACAGAAGGTGCAAAAGAATTGCAAACTTTCAGAGAACAATTGACGACAGAAAAGCAGCAAGCTATTCGGGAGCTACGCCTCGAAGTTGCTAATCTTTCTGTAGACATTGCCGAAAAGATTCTGAGAAATCAGTTGGGCGATGAAAAGAGTCAGTTGGAAATGATTAACCGTTTGGTTGATGAAGCAATGATTTCTAAATCTTAAAAAGAAATGAACATCGGTCTTATTTCAAAAAGGTACGCTAAGGCTTTGCTCCAATATGCACAGGAAATGCATCAGGAAAAAACAGTATTTTCGGAAATGAAAACACTGGAAAAAGTCCTCAGGTGTGTCCCTGAATTCAGCAATGCTATGAACAATCCGGTCATCGGTTCTAAAGCGAAGCTGCAGTTGCTTCAATCTGCGGTGAAGAATCCCAGCGATGTTTATCTTCGGTTTATGCAGCTGGTTTTGAAAAACAGACGCGAAGGGCAATTGCTTTTTATCGTTCTGCGTTTTGAAGAACTTTATCGGGAATCCTTAAACATTAATTCAGGCGTATTGATTACCGCTGTACCTGCTGACCCGGAACTGGTCGGAAAAATTAAAAGTTTTTTCACAAAAATCAAATCCGGAGAACTGGAACTAACAACTGTTGAGGATCCATCTTTGAAAGGCGGATTTATATTCGATTTTGACACATATCGACTCGATGCTTCCGTGAGAACACAACTCCGAAGTATCCGAAGACAGTTTGTTGTCGAAAACAGTAAAAGAGGTTAACATTAAAAGGAAAGTTTGAACAGCTCCTGTGCTGTGAAAACATATAATTGAATTAAACAAACATGGCAGGAAATATAAAACCAAGTGAAATCTCGGAAATCCTGAAGCAGCAGCTTGAAACCATCAACAGTACAATTCATCTCGACGAGGTGGGTACCGTGCTGGGAGTTGGAGATGGTGTTGTTCGAATCTATGGATTAAACAATGCCGAAGCTAACGAACTGTTAGAGTTTGAAAACGGAGAAAAAGCCGTGGTCATGAACCTCGAGGAAGATAATGTCGGAGCCGTATTGTTGGGTTCTTCGGTCAATATCAAAGAAGGGTTCACCGTGAAACGTACAGGTAAAATTGCTTCCATCAATGTAGGGATGGGAATGCTTGGACGTGTTATTAATCCTTTGGGAGAGCCCATCGATGGTAAAGGTCCTATTCTTGGCGAATTGCTGGAATTGCCTTTGGAAAGAAAAGCTCCGGGAGTAATCTATCGTCAACCGGTGACACAGCCCTTGCAGACAGGTCTAAAAGCCGTGGATGCAATGATTCCAATCGGACGTGGTCAGCGTGAGTTACTTATCGGAGACCGCCAGACCGGTAAATCTGCGATTGCAGTAGATACAATTATCAACCAAAAAGGTAATTTTGAAGCTGGAGATCCGGTTTATTGTATTTATGTAGCGATAGGGCAGAAGGCTTCTACTGTTGCCAACTTAGTGGAAACTTTGAGTGAAAAAGGTGCACTTGAATACACAATAATTGTATCGGCTACAGCAGCTGAAGCAGCGGCACTTCAATTTTATGCAGCTTTTGCCGGTGCTGCAATCGGAGAATATTTCAGAGATACCGGCCGTCATGCCCTAGTGGTGTATGATGACTTGTCAAAACAAGCTGTTGCATATCGTGAGATGTCATTGATTCTGCGTCGCCCGCCGGGTCGTGAAGCTTATCCGGGTGATATTTTTTACTTGCATTCCCGTCTACTCGAAAGAGCGGCTAAAATTATCGAACAGCAGGAGGTTGCAGAACAAATGAATGACCTGCCCGAAAGTTTGAAAGGAAAAGTTGTCGCAGGTGGATCCCTTACAGCGCTTCCTTTGATTGAAACTCAGGCTGGTGACGTTTCTGCATACATTCCCACTAATGTTATTTCTATTACCGACGGACAGATATTTTTGGATGTGAATTTGTTCAACTCCGGAATCCGTCCCGCTATCGATGTTGGTATTTCTGTTTCTCGTGTGGGTGGTTCTGCTCAGGTTAAAGCCATGAAAAAGGTTGCCGGTACCTTGAAGATAGATCAAGCCCAATTCCGGGAATTGGAGGCTTTCACCAAATTTGGTGGAGATATGGATCCTGTTACGGCCATGACTATTGATAAAGGGAAGAAAAATGCAGAATTGCTTGTGCAGTCTCAATATGCACCGATGTCTATTGAGCGGCAAATTGCTATTTTGTATTGTGGTACCAATGGATTGTTGAAAGATGTTCCTCTGGAACATGTGAAAGATTTTGAAAAAGATTTTCTCAACAATTTGGAATTGAATCATAAAGAAGAGGTATTGGATCAATTGAAAAAAGGAATTATCAATTCCGGTATTGAAGCCATCATCCGTGATGTTGCCTCAGCTGTTTCGAAACAATACAATAAATAATTGAACTATGGCTTCTCTTAAAGAAATAAAAGTCAGAATTAATTCTGTAAAAAGTACGAGAAAGATTACTTCTGCAATGAAGATGATTTCATCTTCAAAATTGCACAGAGCACAATCTGCTATTTTCAACTTTTTGCCTTATCAGAAGAAATTAGATACGATTCTGAATGATTTATTGGCTTCTGACACGGGTTCTGATTCCCCTTTCACAAAGAAAAGAGACGTCAAACGAGTGGCTATAGTTGCATTTGCTTCTAATTCGACCCTTTGCGGCGCATATAATTCAAATGTAAGGAAAGAATTTTTCCGGATCTATAACTCAAAGCTTTCCCTGGGAAAGGATAATATTGAAGTTTATCCGGTCGGGAAGAAGATTGAGCAGGCTATCAAAAAAGAAGGAGTTGCCATAGCCGGCAGTTATCAGGAAATTGCGAACCAGCCGGCTTTTAATGATATCTCTTCTTTGTGCGCTATTCTTATGGATAAGTACAAAGAGGGTAGCTTAGATGAAATAATTGTAGTTTACCATCATTTTAAGAGTACCGGAACACAGATTCTCACAGCGGCACAATTTCTTCCTTTTTCCTTGGAAAAAGGAAAAACCCAGAAGGATAAACCGGCTCGTGTGAATTATTTACTGGAGCCTAATAAGGAAAAAATCTTAACTGATTTGATCCCTTCGGTCTTGAATTCCCGCCTTTTTGCTGCGGCATTGGATGCTGCAGCTTCTGAACAGGCAGCTCGGATGATGGCTATGCAGGTGGCAACCGATAATGCTGATGAATTGATTGGAGATTTAACAATCCAATACAACAAAACCCGTCAGCAGGCAGTTACAAACGAATTACTGGATATTATAGGCGGTGCTTCAGCTTTGTAGGATTGTCTCTCTCTTATTTTTGAAAGATATTTAGTGCTATTACTTATCGCCGGAATTTCATTTAGATTTTTCGGCGATTTCTTTGTTTTAGCCGCAATTAAAACCGAGCTTACAGACCAGGTAAAAAGAAAGTCCCAGAGTATCACTCTGGGACTTTTTGTTTCGTAAAAAATGATCGTTTCTTTACACAACCCGCTAGTTATATAAAATCAATATCTTTCGCGATTGTTTCTGAAGTTACCACCACCAGCATTGCGGTTGAAACCACCATTGTTGCGGCGTGGAGCACCTTCAGTGCGAGGACGAGCTTCAGATACAGAGATTGTTCTTCCGTCATATTGAGCTCCATTAAGTTCTTCGATAGCTTTTTGGCCAGCTACTTGATCTTCAATTTCAACAAAGCCATAACCTTTTGAACGTCCTGTTTCTCTGTCTGTAATTACTTTAGCAGAAGAAATAGCACCGTATTCTCCAAACAATTCTTTTAGGTCAGCATCGTTGATGTTGTAGCTTAACCCAGCAATAAAAATGTTCATTTAAAAAAAAATAATAATGAGTAATAAAAATGTTTATGCAAATAGTTTAGAATGAGGAGAAAAAGGTTTCCAATGCTTTTGAAAATTTGTTTTCTGACCTTAGAAAAAACTTTAATGCATAGCAAATGTATACATAAAAATTCTCATGGTATTTCTTTTTGCAATATTTATACAGCGTGTAAACAATTATTAACTATTTTCCTTAAGCAAATCAATCCGGATATTCGATCTGATACCTTTTGGAAGCTTAATGTTATCTATACAAATTATTTAACTGCTTTGTCAGAGAGATGAAAAGTAAATATTTTATTTCTATTCTTTGCTCGTGTTTGAGGAAAAAAAATCGAGGGTTATTGTATTTATTTCATTCTATATTTGCAGGAATATACTCTTATATCGTTATAAAAAGAAAACAGGGAGTGCGATATAAAACTATGTTATAAAACATATTTATTAATTGTAATATAGATACTTTAAATGGTAAATTTACATGTTTTTTTTAGAAAACGATAAACCATCTTCATAGACCTTATATTTAATAAGTAAAGAAAATGACAGAACAAAAAATGACTAAAACCAAATCAGGTTTAAGCATAGAAGCTTTCCGTGACACTATTGATGGGAAACAGACAGAGTTGTTTGTCCTATCTAATAACAACGGATGTGAAGCCACAATTTTAAATTATGGTGCTAAGATTGTATCTCTATTGGTTCCGGATGCTAATGGCCGGTTAACAGATGTAGTTACCGGACACGATTCGATAACGGATTATTTGCATTCGGAGGAACCTTATTTCGGCGCTGTTTGTGGTCGAACAGGTAACCGTATTGCTAAAGGTAAATTTTCCCTGGAAGGAAAGGAATATTCTTTGGCCATTAATAATGGACCGAACAATCTCCATGGCGGAATTAAAGGGTTCAATGCTGTTGTTTGGGATGCCAGACAAATCAATGCCTCTACCGTGGAACTTACTTACCTCTCGAAAGACGGTGAGGAAGGTTTTCCCGGAAATCTGACCACAACAGTCACTTATACCCTGACAGAAGATAACGCATTGAAAATAGATTACAAAGCGGTAACAGATAAAACGACTATTCTGAACCTGACAAATCATTCTTATTTCAATTTGTCAGGAGCCGGTGACCCGTATATTGGAGATCATCTTCTGACGATTTATGCAGATACTTATCTTCCAACCGATGAAACTGCTATCCCTTATGGTAAGCCTGAATCTGTGAAAGGTACACCGATGGATTTCACAACTCCTCATTCGATAGGAGGACGCATTAATGATGACTTTCAGCAACTGATTTTTGGAAAAGGGTATGATCATACCTATATTCTGGATAAAAGAGAAGGAGAATTGACTCTTGCTGTTGTTTGTGAATCACCGAAATCGGGAATCGTCATGGAGACATATACCACAGAACCGGGAGTGCAATTGTATACCGGAAACTGGATGACTGGAAATCTAAGAGGAAAGCTTGACCAGAGGTATCCGGAAAGAGCAGCTGTCTGCTTTGAAACACAGCATTTCCCCGACAGTATCAACAGACCCGAGTATCCAAGTGTTATTCTTCAGGCGGGAGATACTTTTAGAAGCGAAACTATTTACAAATTTTCAATCAATCACTAATCATTTACAACTTTTTTTATGAGTACTAAAACGGAAAATGGACAAAATGGCAATGTTATTGCTATTATAACCATGATTTTTCTTTTTGCCATGATTTCCTTTGTGACTAATCTGGCAGCTCCTATCGGAGTGATTTGGAAAAGTCAACCAGAATTAGAAGGATCTAACTTTCTGGGAATGATGGGGAATATGATGAACTTCCTCGCTTATTTGTTTATGGGGATTCCCGCAGGTAAATTATTAACTAAAATCGGTTACAAGAAGACTGCATTGGTTGCTATCGCAGTTGGTCTGCTAGGGGTTTTTGTTCAATATCTATCTGGAGTGCTTGGCGTTGGTGCTGTTCTGTTTAACTTGCCGGCCAATTGGTTTATATATCTGATTGGGGCATTCATCGCAGGTTTCTCCGTGTGTATGTTGAATACGGTCGTTAACCCGATGCTTAACCTTCTTGGTGGAGGTGGAAAGAAAGGTAACCAGTTGCTACAGGTCGGAGGTACATTCAATTCTCTTTCAGCTACACTAACACCTATGTTTGTGGGTGCACTTATCGGACAAGTGACAAAAGACACAGCTATTTCGAATGTGAATCCGGTATTGTTTATTGCAATGGCTGTATTTGCTGCTGCATTTGTCATTTTGTCATTTATTCCTATTGCAGATCCAAAGCAAGCTAAAACCGGAACTAATGTTGTTTTTGAACACAGTGTCTGGAGTTTCCGTCATTTGGTATTCGGTGCTATTGGTATTTTTATCTATGTAGGTATTGAGATCGGTATTCCGGGAACACTAAACTTCTTCCTTGCTGACAAATCGGAAAACGGAGGTGGATTAAATCCTGAAAATGCAGCGACAATTGCAGGTTTCGTAGCCGGAACTTATTGGTTTATGATGCTTATTGGACGATTCTTCGGCGGATTAGTCGGTGGTAAGGTTTCAAGTAAAGCCCAGTTAACTTTTGTGTCTGTTCTGGGACTGATTTTCGTTGGGTTATTTATATTCTTGCCTGTCAGCCTGAAGGCTTCAATGCCTGTATTTAAAGGCTCTGCCGGATTTGGTTTGGAACAAGTGCCACTGGGTGCGCTATTCTTGGTACTTTGTGGTTTGTGTACTTCTGTAATGTGGGGCGGAATTTTCAACTTGGCTACAGAAGGTCTTGGAAAATACACTGCTCAGGGATCCGGTATCTTCATGACAATGGTTGTCGGTGGTGGAATTCTACCATTGATTCAGAATAAACTGGCCGATATCACAAACTATCATGTAAGCTATATTGTTATTATCTTAGGTTTGGCTTACTTATTGTGGTATGCGCTTCTGGGTTGTAAGAATGTAAATCCGGAGATTCCTGTAGACTAATACAATTTTCAAATATAATAACAGGGGAATTGAATGTTCCCCTTTATTGTTTAAAATATAAAACTTAATAAGTAATATCGCATATATGAAAAATTTAGAACTTGTAAAATCGACTTTTAAAGAAAAATTTGAAACAGAGGGTGACCTTTATTTCTCTCCGGGACGTATCAACCTGATTGGTGAGCACACCGATTATAATGGTGGTTTCGTTCTTCCGGGAGCTGTGGATAAAGGGATGCTCATCGAAATAAAACCTAACGGAACAGATAAAGTCCGTGCTTATTCTATCGATTTACAGGAATATTCGGAGTTCGGATTGAACGAAGAAGATAAACCAGCTGAAGGTTGGGCTAAGTACATTTTCGGTGTTGTTCGCGAGTTAGCAAAACGTGGCGGTAAAGCAGGTGGTTTTGACACAGTATTCACCGGTGATGTGCCTTTGGGTGCCGGAATGTCGTCTTCTGCCGCTCTTGAAAGTGCGTATGCCTATGCGTTGAACGATATCTATAAAATGGGTATTGATAAAAAAGAATTGGTGAAGGTCGGACAAATGACAGAGCACAACTATGTGGGTGTGAACTGTGGTATTATGGATCAATTTGCTTCTATCTTTGGAAAAGAAGGTCATTTGATAAAACTTGATTGTTCCAATATGGAATTTGAATATGTTCCGTTCAACCCCAAAGGATACAAAGTCGTTTTGCTTGACTCTGTGGTTAAACATGCGTTGGTCGGATCTCCTTATAATGAACGTCGTCTTTCATGCGAACGTGTCGCCAAGGAATTGAACACTAAATTTCCGGAAGTAGAATTTGTTTGTCAAGCTAATTTTGACCAACTGAATGCCGTGAAAAATTTGGTTGATCCTGTCGACTTCAAACGTGCTGAATACGCTGTTGGTGAAGCAGAACGTTTGAGAACGGCTTGCCAAGCCATGACTGACGGAGACTTTGAAACTGTCGGAAAAATGATGTATGGAACACATTGGGGAATGAGCAAACTTTACGAAGTTAGCTGTGAAGAACTTGACTTCCTCGCCACCCTTGCAGAAGAAGCCGGAGTATCCGGAAGCCGAATCATGGGAGGTGGTTTTGGTGGTTGTACAATTAATATTGTGAAAGAAGAACTTTATGATGGTTTTATCGCAAAAGCCAAAAAAGAGTTTGCTGCCAAATACGGACATGAACCCAAAGTGTATGATGTCGTAATCGGCAATGGTTCCAGAAAACTATAAATAAATATTTATTAACAAGATAAAGGTGTCTCTTGGGTAGATTTATTTGCTTCTGAGGCACTTTATTTTATCTTTTTACTTATGAATGCATTTTATACCGGATACGATAGATTTTATGTTTCTGTAGATTGTGTCTGTTTAGGATTTAAGGATAGCAATTTATATACCCTGATTACCAAGCGAAAATTTGAACCGTTGATTGGACAGGACTCTCTGATGGGAGGTTTTGTTAATTCTGATGAGAATATCAATGAAGCAGCTACCCGTATTGTTTCAGAATATACCGGAATTGAGGGAATGTATTTGGAACAGATTGGAGCTTATGGTGAAATTGGACGTGATATCGGCGAGCGGGTTGTCTCTATCGGATATTATGCGTTAATCGATATGGAGTTATTCGACGAAGGACTCTATGAAGTCCATGATACACGTTGGCAGAATATCAATGAAATAAATAAATTAATTTTCGACCATAAGAAAATATTGAAGGATGCTGTTGAAATAGTCAGAAAAAAAGCAGCAAACCGCCCGATAGGTTTTAATCTCTTACCCGAGAAATTTACCTTGCCTCAGCTACAGCTACTGTATGAAGCAATTTACAATACAACGCTTGACAAACGAAACTTTCGAAAAAAGATTCTTGACATGGATATTTTGGAGAAACAGGAGGATAAAGACAAAAGCTCTTCAAAAAGAGGTGCTTTTTATTATAAATTCAACAAAGAAAAATACGATTTACTGCTCGAAAAAGGGGATTATTTTTCTTTATAGGATACACCTGCCGACATATTATCTATTCAATCGTTTTTTCTGTCGGCAGATTGTTTGTTAGTGTATTCCCTTCCTGTTTTGTAAATTATTGACAGGAGGCACTGAATACATTCTTTTTCAACACGAGATAAGTTGTAGCTATTTTTTTCTTAATTACTTTAATTCGAATCGCACTAAAATACTACTGACGATTTTAATTTTTTCAAATTCGATATCCGAAGCGGAGTCACTTCCTGAATCGGACGAAAAATTTCCGATTTTTACATTGATGCCTGATAATTTCCCTTTTATATTGTTTGCGGTGAGCAATGGGTTCAGATTGTCTGCTTCCTGAATGTACAGCGCTTTGCCAATGTTTTGATTGATGGCGACAGCCAACATATCGGCTTTCTCTTTTGCTGCTTTTATTGCATTGATTTTTACTTCTTTTCTATATTGTTCAATTTTTGAATGTTCCTCATTTATAATGGATACATTCGAAATTCCTAAGTTTTGGAATTCAAAAAAAACTTTTTGTAATATTTTCGTATCATGCACGATTAGCTGGTATTGTTTCGTCAAAGATATATTTGATTTTAACCAATATGATTTCATATTACTGGTAAAGTCCTGAAGAGATAAGTCTTTTTTTATATCGATTCCTATTTCAGATAATTTATTCGTCATTCTCTGCTCTATTTCGGGAAGAGCTAATTTGTCCTTATTGTCTTTGTCACTTAAAATAATTTTCAGATAAATCATATCGGGTATTATTTCCATTTCTGCTTTACCTGTGACCTCGATATAGTTTTGATCTATAAAGTTTTTTTCTCCGTTTTGAGCAAATCCCATTGTTGTAATGCTCAAAAATAGCCCGATAATTAGTTTTTTCATTTTGTTTGATTTTAAAGAATAATGGACAAGTTCATGTTTTTATGATAAAAGGCTGGAAGCTTGATAGACGTATTTTTCTGATTATTTGTGCCTTATGTGTTGGATGGATTTTTGTTTTGTCTGTTTCTGATGATCAAATAGTATATTCTCTTATTCAATCCGAGTTATATGGAAGTTGTTCTTATTCAACCTTGAAAGTGTCGTTTTTCCGGTATTCTATCCAATTGTATTCAATATCCTTTGCTATCTTTTTGGCGAATTCTTTTCCGTGTACGTCACTAATAAAACCTAAAGCCATATCTGTTCCGGCGCTTACTCCGGCAGATGTATAATATTTTCCATCGACAGTCCAACGGTCATTTTTCACCCAGTTCACTTTGTCTTCGAGTGATGCAACCCATGTAAAAGCTTTTTTGTTGGTTGTTGCCGATCTATTGTCGAGTAATCCGGTTTTTGCTAATAATGCACTTCCGGTGCAAACAGTCAGTACATAGTTGCTTTGCATACTTACTTGTGTGATTGCATTCAGTAATTCGGTATTGTGTACTTCCACTCTTGTACCTAATCCTCCCGGAATTAGAAGAATCTCTAAGGCGTGTCTGAGTTTTTGAATGCTTTCGGTTTGAATGGCTACATGATGCTTGTTTGTAACTATTCCACCGTTCAGAGAATAAAATCCAATGGAATATAAATCGGCTAATCTTCCAAAAATTTCGACAGGCCCGAAGACATCTAAGGTTTCGAAATCTTCAAATAATAAAATAGCTACATTTGCTTGATTCATAAAGCTTTTATCTTTTTATGCGTTTGTAAAACAGAAGTATTTACACCCAATTCTTTATTGAATCCGGTTTCAGGAGTGGGAGAGACTGATAAACTGCTTCTTGATAAGGAATAACCTTCCGACTCCGCTAAATTACAGGGCAAACATGCGTTTCGCATTTTCATTGGTTATCCTGGCAACCTCTTCGGGGCTTGTTTCAAACACCTCTGCAAGCTTTTCTACAATCAGAGTGCAGTAGGCCGGTTCGTTGCGTTTTCCGCGGAAAGGAGCCGGTGTGAGATAAGGAGCATCGGTTTCAATGACAAGGCGGGTTAGGTCTCCGTGTTTTAGTACCTCTCTCAATCCCGAGTTTTTGAATGTAACTACTCCGTTGATGCCAATCATGAGATTTGGAACAGACATAATTTCCCGCAGTTCATCAACATTTCCCCCAAAGCTGTGCATTACTCCGCGCAGCTGGGAATCATAAGTTTCGCTGATACAGTCCATTGTTTCACGGTGAGCATCCCGCGCGTGGATAGAAACAGGTAACTTCATTTCTTTGGCCCAGCCAAGTTGTTCTTTAAAGGCTGCTTTCTGTTCTTCGGCAAATGTTTTATCCCAATAAAGGTCCATCCCTATTTCGCCGACTCCCCAATAGTTTCGCTTGATGAATAACGATTTCATTTGCATCAAAACCTCTTGCCAGTCGCTTCCTACTTCTGTGGGGTGCAACCCCATCATCGGCAGGCAGGTTTCGGGAAATAAATCAGCCGTATGGTGTAGTCTTTCGATTGATGCCGGATCAACATTGGGCATCAAGATCCGGTTTATTCCCTTGTTTCTTGCTCTTTCGATGACAAGCGCAATATCATCATCAAACTCTTCTGCGTAAATATGTGAGTGTGTATCAATTATATTCATTCGTTTCAACTTTTCGTTCATTCTTGCGGAGATAATAAACCACTCCCCATTTCTTACACTCTTTTATGTGTTCGTCGGGGTTCAGTTCGGCAAAATGATTCTCTATATGATTCCACAAGGTCTGAATCCGTTTATCTATCTCAGTTCGTTTCGTTTTCAGCTTTTCCTGATGTGTATTTGTTGTTTCCTGATAGAGTTTGTAGGAAAAACACACTTCCTTGAATTGAGAATAAAGTACGTTTACACGAGCAATCGACGGATTATAGAGCGGAGCTCCGCCTTGTAGCTTTCGGAGATTTTCGCCCGAAATAATTCGTTCGCCCCATTCCAGAATATGTTCGTTGCTCGTCATTTCCGGAACCAGATTCGAATCAATATCTAATCCGTAAAGGGGTTTCAACTCTTTCTTTATCTCCTTTCGAATCACGGCCAAATTGAGTACCTGAATGAAATGGGAGATATAGAGTTTCGCTTCTTTAAACAGCTTCTGGTATTTTTTGCTCGCAGTGACCTGCATACGTAAAGCGTCGTTGTAATGTTTATATAGCCGTTCAAATTCAGCGAGTTCCGATTGCAGCAGAGGCACATTTATTTCGTGGAAAATATGTTCATCCTTTTGAGACTGCAATTGTTTGAGTGCAGTCTGTATAGCGCGAATACGCCCGGCATCGGTGTTGGGTAATCTGCGATAAGGCATATTGTCTTAGGAGTTTCGGGTACTGAGCTCTGATGCGATATTCAGAAGTGTTTGTTTGTTTGCTTCTGGCACATTAATTTTCCGAAGGCATTCCAAGGCTTTCTGATAATAGCTTTCAATCCGTGCTTCGGCAAGCTTTTTAAGACCAAGCTCGTCATAGATGGCGGTCACAGCTTTTACTTTTTCTTCTCTGTCGAATGTTTCTTTTCGAATCCACTCCTGTAATTCTTGATGAGTGGAATCGGCTTTTAATGCATTAATCAATAGGAATGTCTTTTTGTTGGAGGTGATATCTCCTCCAATATTTTTACCGAAGGTATCGGGGTTGCCATACACATCCAGCAAATCGTCTTTAAGTTGGAATGCAAGTCCTATATTGATTCCGAAATCGTAAATAAGAGAAGCATTCTCAGTAGATGCTTCTGCTATAATGGCTCCTGAGCGAAGTGCGCATCCCAGTAATACAGCCGTTTTGAGACGAATCATTTCGATGTATTCATCTTCCGAAACATCTTCGCGGGTTTCAAATTCCATGTCGTATTGTTGTCCGCAACATATCTCGGTAGCCGTGCGACTAAAAAGCTGAAGCAATTCCTTTAAGTATTTAGTTTCATTTTTAGCCATCAGATGGTAGGACTCAATCAACATTGCGTCGCCCGAAAGAACTGCTGTATTGTCGTTCCACTTTTTATGAACGGTTGCTTTTCCACGTCGGATATCAGCTTTGTCCATCAAATCATCGTGCAGGAGAGTAAAATTATGAAAAACTTCAATAGCCAAAGCAGCAGGCAAAGCCTTTTTGCAGTCTGCGCCAAACATCTCGCAGCCCAACAAAGCGAGCACCGGACGGATGCGTTTGCCGCCAAGCGAGAGAATGTAGGTGATCGGTTCGAAAAGAGATTGGGGAGGAGTATTAAAATGAAGTGCATTTACTTCTTTATTGACAAGGGACAGAATAGTTTCTATTGAATTCATTTGTTTTGCTTTTTCAATGATGCGTTTTGCAAAAATAAGTTTTTTCGGCTTGCCATCCATGCAGACCGGGCGCAAATTTCCGAAGAGGAGGAAATTCATTCTTATTTTTATAAGGGAATCATCTTTTTGAATGAAAATCAATTAAAATTTAGAAATCTCTGCATGAAATTTTCTAAATTTACAATCAAAAATAAGAAGATGTCATATTTCCACGAAGAAAATTTCTCCCGAAAAGATTTTTCATCTGAGATGTTTCCAAAAGGTCACTACGAAGGATGTTTGTTTGAACAGTGTAATTTTCACGAATCAGGCCTTTCGGGTGTGATTTTCATGGATTGTCAGTTTGATAATTGCAACCTGAGTTTAGTGAATCTGCAGCAGACTTCTTTTCAGAACGTGTCTTTTTTGTCGTGTAAAATGATAGGAACAGATTTTTCCGTATGTAATTTATTTGGGCTTTCATTCTCGTTTCATGATTGCCTGCTCGAAAATGCTTCTTTTTATAAGTTGAAATTAAAGAAAATTATTTTCGAAAAATGTCGTCTTCTCGAGGCTGATTTTGCAGAATCTGATTTAGCAGAATCTGTTTTTGACGGATGTGATCTCTCAGGAGCTATTTTTGACAGAACCATTTTGAAAAAAGCGGATTTCAGAACTTCACAGGCTTACACGATTGACCCCGAAACAAACCGTATTGAGAAAGCAAAATTTTCATTGCAGGGATTACCTGGTTTGCTTGATAAGTATAAAATATTGATCCAGAGATAAATAATGAATATGTTTATTATAAACCAAACTGTTTTGTATGATTAAAAAATTATGCTTTTTATTTGCTTTTGTGATGATTGCTGCCGCTTCGATGGCTCAGGCCTACGAGTGGAAAGAAGCAAAAAGCAATGGATATACTTATAAGTATGTCACTAATGACCCTACACACACACGTTTCTACACTTTGAAGAACGGGTTGACTGTGATTCTTAGTCCGACAGACAAAGAACCTCGGATTCAGGCTTTTGTGGCTGTGAAAGCAGGTAGTAAAACAGATCCGGCTACAAACACCGGATTGGCTCATTATCTGGAGCACATGATGTTCAAAGGGACAGATAAGTACGGGTCTTTAGACTGGAGCAAGGAAAAACCTCAGTTGGACAAAATTGACGAGTTGTATGAAATGTATAACAAAACAACCGATGATGCGAAACGAAAAGCGATCTATCACCAGATTGATTCTGTGTCGGGAGTGGCAAGCCAGTATGCTATTGCCAACGAATACGACAAAATGGTAGGGGCGATGGGATCGCAGGGAACAAATGCGTTTACTTCGTTTGAAGAAACGGTTTACACTGATGATGTTCCATCCAGTTCGCTTGATAAATACCTGACGGTGCAGGCCGAACGTTTCCGTCATCCTGTACTTCGTCTTTTCCACACAGAGTTGGAAGCGGTGTATGAAGAGAAAAACAGAGGATTGGACAATGACAATACGCAAGTATTTGAAGCTTTGTTTTCCGGTTTGTTCCAAAAACACAATTATGGCCTTCAGACCACTATTGGAACCATTGAGCATCTAAAGAATCCGTCACTTGTTCAAATTCGAAAATACTACAATACGTATTATGTACCTAACAATATGGGAATTGTTCTTTCCGGAGATTTCAATCCGGATGAGACGATTGCACGTATTGATCAGATGTTCTCTTATATGCAGGAAAAGGCTGTTCCTAAGTACATTTTTGAGAAAGAAACGCCCCTCACTCAGCCTATTGTGAAAGAAATTGTGGGGCCTGATGCTGAAAGCCTGACAATGGGATTTCGCCTTCCGGGAACAAAAGACAAGGATGTCTTGTTGGCTGATTTAGTAGGCTCAATTCTGACCAATGGTAAAGCGGGTTTACTGGATCTTAATTTGGTGAAGAAACAGAAATTGCTGCGTGCATCGGCCAGTGCATTTGCTTTGATCGATTACGGAGTACTTTACCTGAACGCAGCTCCGACAAAAGGTCAGAGTCTTGAAGAGGTGAAAAGTCTGGTGCTCGAGCAAATTGAGAATCTTAAAAAGGGTAACTTCGACGATGACTTGATTCCTGCCATCGTTAACAACATGAAGAAGGAGAAAATACAACAGGATGAATCTTATTCTTCCAGAGCACAAGCTTTGATGGATGCATTCACTTCTGAAATAAACTGGCGTGATCAGGTTGCTTATGTAAATAATCTTTCGAAGATTACGAAAGCTGAAGTGGTGGCTTTTGCTAATAAGTATCTGGGAGATAACTATGTGGCTGTTTTTAAACGCAAAGGAGAAAGAAAAGATATCAAGAAGATTGATAAACCACAGATTACTCCTGTGCAAACCAATGCCGACAAACAATCCGATTTTGTAAAAATGGTAAATAATATGCCTAGCACTACCATTCAACCGGTATTCCTTGATTATTCAAAGGATATACAAAAAGGACAATTGGGCAAGGCACAAGTATTGTATGTTCAGAACAAAGACAATTCGATTTACCGTTTGCGCTATCGTTATACTATCGGAAGTTTAAATGACTTGAAGCTTCAGCTGGCCACTCAATATCTTCAATTTTTAGGTACGGACAGCAAGTCGTCTGAACAAATCTCTAAAGAATTTTACAAGATAGCATCCAGCTTCAAAGTGTCTGCCGGGGAGGAATATACAACTGTAACGATCGAAGGTTTACAGGAGAATTTCACAAAGGCTGTTGCTTTGTTTGAAGATTTGATGGCGCATCCCAAAGCCGATCAAGGTGCATTGGATGCCTTGAAGACACGTATATCGAAGGCTCGTGCTGATGCAAAACTGAACAAGCAGAATATTATGGCTGCGTTGACAAATTATGCACAATATGGCTCTGATAATAAATTTAATTATACACTGAAAGATGCAGACCTAGCCAATCTGACAGCTGATGAGTTGGTGGGTAAATTGAAGGATTTGAATAAATACGAACAGACTGTGATTTATTACGGTCCTCTTTCTTTGACGGAGTTGACAAAGACTTTAACTCCCTTGCATGTTGTTCCTTCTTCATTTGCTGTAGCAGCTCCGGCGAAAGTATTTAATAAAGTGTTGCAGGATAAAAATAAAGTATATTTTGCCGACTACAACATGGTGCAGGCGGAAACACGTTGGGTGCGTAATTCTGCACAATTCGACCCCGCTAAATCGACAATGGTGAGTGTCTTTAATGAATATTTTGGAGGAAACATGGGAGCTATTGTGTTTCAGACGATTCGTGAAAGCAAAGCGTTGGCTTACAGTACGTACGCGTATTATTTAAGTCCGTCAAAGAAAGACGATCGGTATGGCTTCCTGGGATATGTTGGTACTCAGGCGGATAAGTTTACTGATGCCGTAGGGGCGATGAACGAATTGCTGAACAAGATTCCGGAACTTCCGGAGAATCTGGCTTTTGCAAAAGATGGTGTCAAGAAGTCTATTCAGACACAGCGTATTACTCAAGATAATATCATCTTTGACTATCTGGGTGCGCAACGTCTCGGGCTGGATTACGATATTCGTAAGGATATCTACAACAATGTGGATAAAATTACGATGGATGATGTGAAAAAATTCCACGCTGCCGAACTTGCGGGAAAACCTTACACGTATGTGATTGTAGCTTCTGAAAATAAAGTTCCTGAATCAGAATCCGCTAAACTGGGTGAATTCAAGAAACTTTCATTGGAGGAACTGTTCGGATATTAATATTCTTCCGGAAACAGATAAACCGAAAGCTGTCTTTGCCTTGTGCGGAGGCAGCTTTTGCTTTGTAGGTCAAGGTGACTTGCGGATGTTGGTGTTTCGCATATCGGGATGCCTTGTCTTAATGGATAATTGAAGCCGGTTTGTTGAAGATAATGGCGGATTTCTTAAATCAGGATAAATGACAAAATTTTATTCTAACTTTGCCCTAAATTTCATATTAGATGATTCAAAAAGTGAAAGAATTGCGTAAGCATGTGCCTATTGCCATTCATGAGGCAATGACCTTGCTGAATGAGAATAATGGGGATGTTGAGAAATGTATCTTCCTGTTCAAAGCCAAAGCAATCAGATTTATATGTGAACAGACCGGCTGCGATGAATTAATGGCTGGTAAATATCTGGAACTTGAAAAACTGGATATGAATCATGCGGTCTCAGACATTCGTACTATTTTCTATGATCTTCGCTATGAACCTATCGAGGGCATTACACTAGAGAAGGTCATGTATGCCGATCAATGGGTGAATATGATGGATGAAGTGTCTTTTGGCGATACCTTGTGTTTCGCAAAAATGGACGATGTGATAGATGTGATTGAGCGTATTTCAGAATTGGGGGATATAGGTGCCGTACTGAGAAAAGCGAAAAAAGCTTATGATGAAACTTTTCTTGGATATACCGATGCAATGCCTCTGGATGAGTTTGTTCGCCGGCATCAGTTGCTCGATCTTCAAACCGGTTTCTCGGATGCCAATTCTATGATCCCCTTAAAAAGAATCTTGATAAAGGAAGAATTGATCAAGCACAAGCGTAACCTGATAAAAAAGGCTGCAGAAATGTAGCTGAAACTTTCCATTGCAAATGTACCGTTACTTGCCGGATTCGGAAAAGATCAGCCGAAGTGGTTCTTTTTCTGTTGTCGTGTTTGTGCGGTATTTGCGTGTTATCAATGTACGCATTGTTATCGTATACTGAAGGAAAGGTTTGCTAGACCCGGTTTGTGTGGGTTTATATTTGGATTTTCTTGTATGCTGCCTTGGCGATATATTCTTGAAATAAAAAACGGCTAACAGACAGCTCCAGGAATAGGATGCCGACTGTTAGTCGTTATTTTATTCACCTAATCGAATATTGCTAAATTCCGGTAAAAGATACTTCGTCGAATAGAAGAGACGGTGTTTTCCACGGCGAATTTTTACGAGGGTCATTCCCTATTTCCACCAGATTATTCCAGAGTGTCAGCAGGTTGCCCGTAATATTCATTTCGCTTACCGGCTGTGTGATTTTTCCGTTCTGAATCAGAAAACCTTCAATTCCGAAAGAAAAGTCACCACTTGTGGAATTGGTATTTCCCCCGTTGAATCCACTTACCCAGATCCCGTTTTGAATATTGCGCATCATCCCCTCAAGATTCGACTCTCCTAAATTGAATTGAAGAATAGATGGAGAAGATATGGTTGGTTCGATATCCATTTTCAATGCATTGTAATTGTCAATATAATAGGTTTGCAGGACTCCGTTTTCAATCACTTTTCGATCGCATGTTGCCACACCTTCCCCGTCGTACCACCGGGAGCCGAAAGAGCGGTTCAGATGTGGTGTGTCGGTTATATTTAATAATGAGGAAGCTATCTGTTTGCCTTTCATATCCAACAAGAACGAATTTTTTTGCTGAAGTGATGTACCCATGATGGCCGAAAGGATAGGGGAGAGGAGGCGTGATGCCTGGGTGTTGTCAAGCAGCATCTGATATTTTCCTGATGCTACTTTTGTCTGTCCTATTTTGCCCAATGCACGTTCGAATGCTTTTCGGGCGATTCCCTCTTTTTTTAAATCGTTCCAGAAAACGGAACTGTCATACCAAAACGACTCCGGACGAGCATCGGTATCCGTTTTCAATGCGACTTCCGAAGTAATGCTGAAAGATGAATCCTGCGAAAAAACTTCGAGTCCGTTGTTGGTAATCATATATTCGGCACTTCGGTTGTCGTCGTAACTTGATGTGACGGATATAATACGTTGGTCTTTACCGTAAACTTCGAGGTTGGCTTGTTTCAGTAAATCGATTTTACTGCTTACCGGTATCGACAGATAAGAAGGATCGTATAAGTCAAGATCTTTTCCGTTTCCAGAAAAGTACCTGTTGGTTTCCGGCAGTTGCCGACAGCGATCCGGAGCTAAAAAACGAGTCGATGCAATTCCGTTTCGTATCAAATCTTCAATTTCCTGACGTTCCACCCTGTTTGTAGAAAAAGAGCCGTAACGTCCGTCGACAAACAATTCGATATACAGTTTGTTTTCTGTACTCTGTTGCAGTTTATCTAACTGTGTATTTCTGTATTCAAACGAACTGGAATCAGAAACAATGAAAGAAATGCGAACCTGCTGCGCTCCGTTCATGAGCGCAAAATCCATGCTGCTCTGAGCTATATCTTTTTGTAGTTGAGTAATCATAATAAAATTCAAAATTAAGTAGCATTACCGAATGCGGGAAGATGAGTCTTTCGAATAAAACAAGGTGAATCAGCTTTCTCCTCCTACAATCAGTTTGCTGACCAACACCGATGGAAGTCCCTGTCCCACAGGAACACTTTGCCCTTCTTTTCCACAAGTCCAGGTGCCTTCATCTATCTTCAGGTTGTTGCCGACCATCGTAATGTCTGCTAATGCCCGTGGGCCGTTGCCTATCACATTGATATCCTTGATGGGCTGTGTCAGACGCCCATTCTCGATCAGGTATCCCGATTTGACAAAAAAGGTGAAATCACCCGCACCAATCTGTACTTGTCCATTGGTGAAGTTATCGACATACACTCCCTGGTCGACTTGTGCGATAAGTTCTTCCTCAGGATAACTCCCTGACTCCATATAAGTCACTCGCATGCGAGGCATGGGCGCATATCGGAAAGACTGCCTGCGGCCGTTTCCGGTAGGCGTCACTCCATAATGTCTTGCACTGATCCGATCGTGCAGATAGCTATTGAGAATCCCATCTTTCACGATGTATGTCTTTTGCGATTCAATGCCTTCGTCGTCGAAATTAATTGCGCCACGGGCATTTTCCAAAGTACCGTCATCTACCACCTGAATAGATGAATCACAGATCTGTTTTCCTAGTTTATCAGAAAAAATAGATACATTTTTCCGGTTAAAGTCTGCTTCAAAAGCATGTCCGATAGCTTCATGAAGCAAAATACCGGAACTTCCGGCTCCCATTACTACGGGCATTTCGCCACCTTTGGGCTTGATAGCTGTAAACATGACAGCTGTTTGTGCTACAGATTCCTGAGCCAGGGTTTCTATCAGCTCGTCTGTTAGAAATTCAAATCCTTTGCGGAATGCTCGGGAGGAAAATCCGTTCTCGATTTTACTTCCTTCCTGCATGGTGCATGAAACGTACATCAACACCATTGGGCGGTAATCGCTGGTGAGTATGCCTTCAGAATTGCAAAAAAGCAAATAACTGGTTGTATCGGACAGCGCAACAGATACCTTTATGACACGGGGATCCAATTCAAAAACTCGATCGTTGAGTTTCTGAACAAATTCTTTTTTCTTTTCTACATTTACATCTGCCCAAGGTGTCCGTATTGGATAGTGGTTGTAAAATTCCTTTGCCGTCAGATTGATTTCCTTGTTGGTCTTCCCTGAAGAAGCTATGCCTGCTGCGGTTTTTGCAGCCCGGATCATATCCTCGGGAAAGGTATTTTCCACATAAGCATATCCGGTCTGATCTCCGGAAACGGTTCGTATACCTACTCCATAATCTATCCCCGAAGAAGCTCTGTTGACTTCTCCATCGCGGAGGGCAAGCTGGTTGCTGATGGAGTGTTGAAAGTATAAATCTGCATAATCGCCTCCTTTTTCGAGTGCAGCAGCTAATACTTTCTTTAATTCGTCAGGAGAGACTTTGAAATGCTTCAACATCTCTTCTGTAGTTATTTTATTCATATATTATTGTGTTCTCAATTACTTTGATAAGAGTGTTTTCTTTTGATAAACTTAGAAATTACTCATGGAAATTATGGAAATGGTTCGACGGAGATTAGTTTCCGTGCTTTTTTCGAACTGCAAATATACTTAAATTGATGTAAGATGTGCTTAATAAATGAAGGGCATAAGTGTATTTTTTATTTCTCGGTCATATATTGATAGTTGAAAATCATAGATGTTCTTTCTCTGCTATTGTTCGGAGTTTGTCTTTATTTTCCTATTCTGTATGGAATTTGTACTTCCAAAATTGATGTATTGATGAGTATATTTCTCAAAACTTATTCAATAAATGTTCTTGTGGATAGGTTTTGAGGTGGATAGTTATTTATTGTTTGTGTTTTAAATCATCTATTATAAGCATGCCCGATGACATCCTGTTTTGTCGATGTTTGCTAATCATTTATAAAAAAAATATCGCTTTGTGTAATATTGGCAATTGGGTGGTTTAGATTCCGTTTTGTTGTAAAATCTATTGTAAATATCAAAATATTCTGTCTGCTGAAGATTTTATTTTTTTAGTGTGACATAGGGCTGTCACTAGCACTTCTAATTTTGCAGTGTCTGATGAAAATGACAAGTCGTATATTATTAATTATTAAAATTTAATCGTATGAAATTGAAAGTACATTTAGTTTTTGCAGGAAATTGTGAAGAAGCATTGACTTTTTATGCAAACACTTTGGACGGAAGCATTGACTTTATTTTCCGTAAAAAAGAAGGAAAAAATGTGGAAGTGGCAGACCCGGAGGCGGAAAAAATCTCACACATGGTCATAAAAACTCCTGATTTTGAAATTGCGGGTGAGGATGCGGATGTGAATCATAAAATAACAGTTGGTGATAACAACAAACTGGTGCTGGTTTTTCCTGAGGTAGAAAAATGTCGGCTGGTATTTGACAAATTTGCACAAAATGGAACCGTCACGATGCCGTTTGAAAAAACATTCTTTTGTGAAGGGATGGGGGAAGTTACCGATAAGTATGGCATATCGTGGATTATTATGGTGACGGACGAAGGGTACGAAGGTTGATTAAATAAAGAAAAAACAGCGAATCGTTCATTCCTGCTCCTTCTTTGTTATATTTGTGGCCACATCTCGAAATCAGAAAAATGAATAGAATCGACCGTCTGTCTGCCATTCTTATTATGCTCCAATCCTTTTCAAGCGTAAAGCCAACACAAATCACTCAGCGTTTTGGAATTGGAATCCGTACTGTGTACCGCGATATCCGGTCGCTGGAAGAGGCTGGTATTCCTATCACAGGTGACTCCCGTTCGGGATATTCGCTAGTGGAAGGATACAAGTTACCGCCTTTGATGTTTACCCAGAAAGAAGCGTTTGCTTTCTTAGCGACGGAAAAGATTGTAGACAAATTTATGGATGCCGGCTTGCAGGAAGGGTATAAATCGGGAATGGATAAAATCAAGGCTGTGATGACTTGTTCCGAACAGGAGACAATGGAACACATTGACAAGAACATTGGAAATCTTGATTTTCATTCACCGGCCTTATATTCTTCGCAAGATAGGCTCCAGCTTATTCTGGATTGTATTTTGAAAAAGAGGAAACTTATTGTAGAGTATCATTCGCATTCAAAAAATGAAGAAACACATCGTACCGTAGATCCGGTAGGTGTGTTTTTCTCAATGGCAAACTGGTACTTGATTGCATTTTGCAACACAAGAAATGATTACAGGACATTTAAGGTCAGCCGGATTGTAACTCTCCGACAATCTGATATTCCGATAGATCGGGGGCATCCGCCTTTGGCTCAGTTTTTGAAATCGCTGGAAGAAAAGACCGAATTGCAGGAGGCTGTGATAAAAGTGAATGCCGACAGTTTGTCGGTTATTGATGAGAGCAAATATTATCAAGGGCTGATTTCTGAAATAAGACAAGACGATTGGGTCGAGTTCCATTTCATGACTTTTTCTCTGGACCGCCTGGCTCGCTGGTCACTTTCATACATAGATATTGCAGTTATTGTTTCCCCCGGAGAATTACAATATAAAGTCAACGAAATTCTTTCGAAGCGTAAAAGATGATAAATGAATGTTTGGCAACTTCGTTTATAATTCACCAAGGAAAAACAATTCCGCCTTTAGGCAGAACTTTTTTTCCCTGGTGATTGTTTTAGCTATCTTTTGTTTCAATAGCTTGTAGATAATGTCTTGAAAAAATCTTTTCTTATGATGTCATTGAACTGTTTTTTCGTAAAAGAACTTTTGCCTTGTTGTCGGGTAACTTAGCTTAGTTTTTGCTATTCTTTTAGCATATAAATGCTTATAATCATCTGTAATTATATGTGCGTAATATGTTTAAAATGAGTTATATGTCGAGTAATGTACATAAAACTAATTTTCTAGAACTACTGGTGTTATACAACCCTCTGTCTTTTAGAGAAACGTCTTTAAAAGACAGAGTTTGGCCTTTCCGAAAAGCTCAATAGAATCGTAAGCGTCTCCGCGATACCATCTTTCCCTTAATTTAGCAAGTACCTATCTTTGCGTTCTAACTCACATATTACATTATGAACGCATCTGCTTTATTCGAAAAGACACTTCAGGGGTATTCCCGCTTATCTTCTTCCGACCCTCGTTCGTTAACGAAATATTGTACGGATCATCATGTCAACATCCGCGCTTTCAGATACTGGATGAAAAAAACATTCTATTCCCCCCCTAAACGTACGAGGTTGTCCCATACTTCTTCTTTTGCCCCCTTGGCTGTCTTACCATGTTCTTCGGAAGAAAGAAAATCTATTACACTATCTGATGGTAATATCAAAAATGTTCAGGTCTCATTTGCTGCCGGATCGACAGTTTCCATAGGGGAGATCACTTGTCAAAATCTGATTCAAATTATTCATGCTCTTCAATAATTCATAGCGCTTATGTTTGCTCTTACTTCATCGATGTCTTATTATCTATTTCCGCATTATGTGGATATGCGTAAAGGAATTTATTCTTTGTATCAGTTGGTCAAATCCGGGATGCACCGAAACCCTTTATCGGGAGAAGTTTTTCTCTTTTTGGGTCAATCCCGGAGTATGCTGAAGATCCTTCACTGGGAAAAAGACGGATTTGTACTTTACACGAAAAAGCTGGAACGGGGCACCTTTGAGGCACCTTGTTTTAACCCCGATAGTGGCCGTTACGAGGTGAAATGGACGACATTCGTTTTGATTATGGAGGGGGTCTCGATCGAATCCGCAAAATACAGGAAACGCTTTGGGATGGGTTTAAACATTTGATTCATAATATTTTGTATTAAAAATACTTCCTCTTTTTCTTTCCATTCCGCATTCTTTATTGTATCTTTAGGGTATGGAAAAAGAGATTGAGATCCAGCTATTAAAGGAACAATTGGCGCTTTTTGTCGAAAGAGAAAAGGCGTTGATGAAGCAGTTGCAAGACCAATCCGAATTATTAAAACAGCAGTCCATACAGATTAAGGAATTAATAGCATCCATGCGTTCTTTGGAAGAGGCGCTTAAATCCAAGAGTCATGACATCCTGTCTCTTGAGGGGAAAAACCGTGGTCTGGGTAAGCTGCTTGGAAACAAGTCTGAGAAAATATCCATTCCGGCTAAAAGCACAAAAGAAGCTTCTGAAAAGACTGCCGTTTCTCCTAAAGAGCGGGGAAACAATGGAGCTAAGCGCAAAGAGTTTTTTGAGATGGAAACGGTTATAGAGGAAGTTTATCCTGACAACCCCGGTTTTGACCAGGCAAAGGCCAAGACGATTGGCTATACAGACTCTATCCTTTACAAATACGTTCCAGGGAAGTTCATTAAGCAAATCTTTCGCCAATACAACTGCCTGATGGGTGAAAAGATTTACTCAGGCAATGCCCCCAAGGCTCCACTGCTGAACTCCAACTACGATAGTTCTTTTATAGCCGGCATGTTGCAACTTCGCTATATTTACTCTGTGCCTGTCGAGCGGATTGTGAAGTATTTTGGCGAAAATGGTTTTGAAATAAACAAAGCTACCGCTCATGGATTAATAAAGAAGACGGCCGCAATGATGGAGCGGATGGATGCTGTGTTAAAGAAAGCCATCCTCACGGATGATTACATCCATATGGATGAAAGCTATTATACGGTATTGACAAATGAAAAGAACAAAGACGGTAAGGGTGTAAGAAAAGGATACATCTGGGCAGCTCTGGGCAATAATAATAAACTTATTCACTACTTTTATCAAAACGGCTCCCGGTGTAAAGAAGTACTGACTGATTATGTCGGGACAAACTATAAGGGCGCTATACAAACAGATGGACTTGCCAACTATAAGATCCTGGAAACCGATGCTTATCCCTGCACTATACGACTCTCCTGTTTTCAACATTGCAAACGAAAGTTTCTGGATATTGAGTCGGATAAAGAAGCCAAAGAAATTATTGATCTGATTAACCGGCTTTACAGTAACGAGCATAAAGTGAAGAACAATTGGTCACCTGAAAGAATCGTAAAATACAGGCAGAAATATGCTCCACCCATCTTCAAAAAAATCAAAGACAAGCTACTCGAAATACAGTCCGATCCCACCTCATTGCCCAAAAGCCCATTGGTTCAGGCCGCCAATTATATGCTCAATGAATATGATGCACTCTGCAACTACATACTCCGACACGATTATGCACCTGACAATAATGCCGTGGAGAGGATACAGCGCTACATCAGCCTGAGTCGCAAGAACTCCCTCTTCGCGGGAAGTCATGCCGGAGCAGAACGCACAGCACTCATTTACTCCCTGGCATGTTCATGTCGGTTGCACGGTATCAATACCTTCGAATACTTTACCGATATATTAAACCGACTGGCAAACATCAGCCCAAATGCCTCCGATGAAGTATTTGAAGAACTACTGCCTCATCAATGGAAAAAAATGAAACTCTAATAGATGAGGTAAGAAAGTCGAAGGGAGGG
>JASGFJ010000011.1:0-113084 GCA_047605645.1 Dysgonamonadaceae bacterium
GCTATGTGATAGAACCGGCATTAAATGTAAAGACTGTAAGCATCGAAATTTATTGCCACTTACAGCAGAGGTCATTGATAAGCATTTGAGGAATAAAGATAAGAATGGAGCAGGGATAGTTGGTGTTTATCCTTTACTTGCCGATGAAACTTGTTTCTTTCTTGCCGTTGATTTTGATGAAGAAAAAAGGGAAAAAGATGTTGCGACATTCCGCTCCGTTTATGAAAATCTAAATATTCCGATTGCAATCGAACGATCCCGTTCCGGCAATGGAGCGCATGCCTGGTTGTTTTTTGATGTAGCTATTCCTGCAATATCTGCAAGAAAGCTGGATAATGCTTTATTGACGAAAGCAATGTCTATAAAGGCTGAGATTCAACTTTCTTCTTACGATCGCATGTTCCCGAATCAAGACTTTATGCCGAAAGGTGGTTTTGGAAATTTGATTGCATTGCCATTGCAAGGTGGAGCGCGTAGAAATGGGAATAGCGAGTTTGTCGATGAGGATTTCCAAAACTATCCCGACCAGTGGACTTATATGGCTTCTATAAGGAAAATGAATCAAGATGAAATGAATAGTCTGCTCGCTGAATTATGCATCGGAAACGGATTAGGAGAACTTGGAGATTTGAAGGAGGAAGATGAAAACATAAAACCTTGGGAAAAGAAAGGGGTTGAATTCCTTGAATCTAGGGATTTTTCGAACAGCTTGACTGTTGTAGAAGCTAATAGATTATACATCAACGAAGAAGGAGTTAGTCCAAAAGCACTTGATCGGATAAAACGATTGTCGACATTTCAAAATCCGCAGTTTTATAAAACGCAGAAGATGCGAATGCCAACTTATGACATCCCGAGAATTATTTGGTCGTTAGATGAAACACATAAATATATGGGCATTCCAAGGGGCTGTAAATCTTCACTTATTCATTTGCTCGAAGGTTCTAATATGGAATATGTCATTAGGATATGCTCAAAGCGGATTGAAATACTTTGTAGATATTATGGCAAGCATATTCTGTGAGATTCTCCGATAAGGTTAAATCGCTTACCGCTGTCAAGAAACTAACAGACATAGTTTCCCTTATTCGTTTTGAATTCTTTTTTATGCGTTTTCTCTCGTTTTGCTAAAAATTACCAACCGTATAATCAACTGGTTACTTTAGCGTTACCGCCTTTTGCCTTGCCTCTCCTAAACTGCTTGGGTTTCTATCAGATAGCCTTCAATATTATTTCACAAGGATAATGAACGAAGCAATTCCCCTATTCCATTGCGAATAAAAAACACATGAGTGCCATTACCATACACCAGCAGGCTGATATAACAAACAGGTTATACTTTATCAACACGATTTGAAAGTCCATTATACACACAAGGGCCCGACTTCAATTCTTTATCCAGCCATCGATGCCGATAGCAATAAAGAAAAAGGACAAAACGGCCGGCTATAAATACAACCGTTCCGGTTAGAGTTGTACGAGAAGCCGCCCCTTACTTATCCTGTTTTTTAAGAAGCAGAAATTTTATTTCTTGAAACAAGACTTATCCGGCATATCGCCATTTTCATTTTTCCTTATTCTGTCGTACCTTTGCAATCTAATTAAGAGAAAGACAAAACGTGATATATCCTCAAAATTTTGAACACAAGATAGGTTTCGACAGCATTCGACACCTGCTGAGTGACAAGTGCCTAAGTCCGCTTGGCAGGGAACAAGTGGAGGAAATGGAATTTTCGTCAGATATCCGCTCCATAGAGGAATTGCTTGCCCAAACAGAAGAATTCGTCCGTATTATTCAGGAAGAAGACGAATTTCCAAGCAACTACTTTTTTGATGTGCGCCCGGCATTGAAAGCGATTCGTATTGAAGGAACCTGGTTGGATGAAAACACACTTTTCGACCTCAGCCGTTCGCTCAAAACCATTCAGTCGATTGTTCGTTTTTTCGAGAAGGAAGAAGAAGGAAACTCTCCTTATCCTCATTTGCGTGAATTGGCCGGTGAAGTATTGCTTTTCCCCCAGTTGATAACACGCATCGATACCCTTATCGATAAATTCGGACGTATCCGCGACAATGCATCACCTGAACTGAGCCGCATCCGCCGCGAACTTTCGTCGACGGTAAGCAGCATTTCCAGAAGCCTCGACCGGATTCTACGTTCTGCACAGGCGGAAGGATTAGTGGAAAAAGATGTGGCACCGACCATGCGTGACGGACGGTTGGTAATTCCTGTAGCTCCGGCTTTCAAGCGAAAATTAAAAGGAATCGTACACGATGAATCGGCTTCCGGAAAAACGGTTTTCATCGAACCGGGAGAAGTGGTAGAGGCCAACAACCGTATTCGTGAGCTTGAGAGTGAGGAGAGACGCGAAATTGTTCGTATTCTGACCGGCATCACCAACGAAATACGTCCGCATATTCCCGAGATGGCGGAAGCTTATATCTTTTTAGCGAAAATTGATTTCATTCGGGCCAAAGCAAAATTTAGCCTCGAACTGGGCGCAATCAAACCCTCGCTTGCCGACAAACCGCTACTGATCTGGAACTGGGCGAAACATCCCCTACTCTACCTTTCCCATAAGAAACAGAACCGCGAAATTGTTCCGCTGGATATTGAGCTGGACGAACAAAGCCGTATTCTGATTATATCGGGGCCAAACGCAGGGGGAAAATCGGTCTGTCTCAAGACCGTAGGACTTCTACAGTATATGCTCCAATGCGGTATGTTAATTCCATTAGCTGAAAGTTCGCAAGTGGGCATTTTCGACAACATATTCATTGATATTGGCGACGAACAATCTATCGAGAACGACCTGAGTACATATAGTTCACACTTGACCAACATGAAATTTTTCGTCAAAAATGCAGACCAGAACACCATTCTGCTGATTGATGAATTTGGAGGAGGAACAGAACCTCAGATCGGGGGAGCTATCGCCGAATCACTGCTCAAGCGCTTCAACGAACGGAAAGCTTTTGGAGTGATAACGACTCATTATCAAAACCTGAAGCATTATGCCAACGAGCATGAAGGTGTTGTCAACGGAGCCATGCTCTACGACCGCCATCAGATGCAGCCGCTTTTTAAACTTTCTATCGGGAATCCGGGCAGTTCGTTTGCCGTGGAAATTGCACGAAAAATCGGTTTACCGGAAGAAGTAATTGCCGATGCCAGCGAAATTGTGGGCAGCGATTACATCAACATGGATAAATACCTGCAAGACATTGTCCGAGACAAACGCTATTGGGAAACCAAGCGGCAAAATATCCGTTTGAAAGAAAAGAAGCTGGAAGAAATCACGGCCGAATACGAAGCGCAGATGCAAGACATCAAGCAACAGCGTAAAGACATTATTTCGAAGGCTAAAAGCGAAACCCAGCACCTGCTCTCTGAGGCCAATGCCCGCATTGAAAATACGATTCGGGAAATACGCGAGGCACAGGCCGAAAAAGAGAAGACAAAAGATATACGAAGTAAACTAAATCAGTTTCGCGATACGCTTCTGGAGCAGGAGAAAGAAGGAAATCTACCTGCCCTGAAAACCAAACACGCGAAAAAAGAAAAATTACATAAACCACCAACGAAAGAATCATCAAAGCCTCAAGCGGGAACAACTCCTATTTCGGAAAATGACTATGTAAAGCTGAAAGGCCAGACTGCAGTGGGACAAATACTTAAAATTCGGGGAAATCAGGCGGATGTAGCGATCGGCATGATTAAAACCACTGTCAAATTGGAAAATCTGGAACGTGTAAGCAAATCGCAAATCAAAAAGGAGGAGCGGAAAAACACCTTTGTCAGCAACCATACCAGCGATATGATGTATGAAAAAAAGCTCAATTTCAAGCAAGACATCGATGTGCGGGGAATGAGAGGTGATGAAGCCTTACAGGCAGTCATGTATTTCATCGATGATGCGATACAGGTAGGTGTGCGCCGTGTACGCATCCTTCACGGGACAGGAACAGGTATTCTGCGTGAATTGATTCGCAACTACCTCAAAACGGTGGGAGGAATCCACCACTTTGCGGATGAAAGCGTACAATTGGGAGGTGCGGGAATCACGGTAGTAGATTTGGAATAAAACAATGAAGCTATAAGAAAGGCTGTTGATGTGCTGATCCCGATTCGGGAAATAGTTTCCTGATAACATAACAAAACCAATCTTTCAGATGGCTAAGCCGTTGTAAAGATTGGTTTTGTATTTTTACTGTCGTCTAAATAAGCTGTCAAGAAGCAGAATAGAAGTCTGCAATTGTTTTTATTTCTTTCATATTCAGGTTCCAGATGAAGTTTAGAAACTGTTGATAACTTTCCGACTGCTCTTCCGGATTCACACGTTCCAAATAGCGGTTCAGCAAATAGGTTTTACGTGCCTCATAAATTTTATTGAATAGATTTCCCAATAACGAACGATAGTAAGCATTCCCGGGATCTTCCTGCAAGCGTAAGAGGCAAATGTAAATTCCAAGCCCATAATGTTCGGTTATGATTAAACTGGGAATTTGTTCATATTTTGCGATTTCTTTCACCTGAAGGAAATTGGAAGATGCAGCCATCGAAGCAACAGAATCTTTCAACTCTTTAAAATGATGCTGGAGTTTTTTTATTCTGATTTCGGGATCGGGATGCGAACGCAAAGAGTCTTTATCAAATTTATCCTTGTACTTCGAATAATCATATACCTTGAAGTTTTCAGCCGTAAACCAACTTTCCTGAAAAGGCATATCCTGAAGGTCAAACATTTTTCGATACGTATCTTTTACCAAACCCATCGGCTTTATAGAATCATATTGCATCGCCAGTTTATACGAATTAATATATTCGTACGGAGCAAATCCCGCCTTTCGATAAAGCACAAAGCCTAATGAATCGGCCTCTTCTTCGTGATGACGATTCAGGTTTTTGTTCGCATAAAGCAACGCCTTGTAACTTTCAAGAGCCTTTGAGCCTTTATTATATTTACCTGATTTTATGCGGGACAGTTTGGCTTTCGTATCTATTTTTTCAACTTTATAATTGGCTTGCATCAATTGTAATCCATGTTCAAGCATCAGGTGTGCAATTTCATGCGACAAAATACCGGCAAGCTGATGCTCATTATTCAAATAATAGAAAGCTCCCATGTTGATGATAAATGTCTTATCCCCCATACAAAGAGCATTCAACGAGATATTGCGGGATATGAAAAATTTCATATCTGCGGGAATCTCTTTATTTGCACGACAAAGCAGTTCCACAATAGAATCTACTACTTCGTTAAAGCGTTTGTCGAAGACGTAAGAGCCACCTTCTAAATCCTCTTTGAAATTTTCGGTCTGCTTGGTGTAGAGGCTTGTTATATAAGACTTGTCCTTTCCTGAATACGTCTTTTTGAAGTCAACCATCATTTTCTTCTTAAAATCGGCATATTCCGTTGCCTTCTCTTTTCGCAGCAATACATTGGCCGTATCTAAGGGAAAATATGTCTGCGCCGTTAGCTCGACAGAAAACAGGGTTAAAAGAAGGACGATGCAAAAATATTTCATTCTGAACGGCTCCCCTTTTGCCATTTTTCTTATCCTCTTCAAATCATGTATGCCCTGAGAATCATTCATAATTCAGCTTTTCTAAACGTATCTGATTGTATTTATCTTTTTCGTTATATTCACGCAACATAATGTATCCTTCTTTAGCCGGTAATACATCAATATAGTACTGCTTTTTAGAATATAACGGAATCTTTTCCTGAGTGAGCTTTCCCTCTTTTAAGACATTGATACCCAATATCACATCCTGCTTTTTAGTTTGGTTGTTCTTAAAAGAATTCCGATAAAAGAAAGCAGCAGCACTTTCGTTGTGAATGTATTGAGAGAATAGAAAATCAGTTCTGTTGTATTTCGTGACTTCCTTGTGTATAAGCTCTGTTCCTTTGATATTAAAATTCTTATCAAAATTCAAGAGTTGGAAATCGGATGTTTTTGGAGGTTTGTATGTCAGGCTATAAACCAATATATTAATTAGGAAAATTGGCACAGAAATACCGTTTTGAGAAGGCTTATACTTTTCCGTAAGAATAGAAACAGAACCATCCTTAAAAATAAAATAGTTGACAGGAAGTAAATAAAATCCCTCTTTATCACGTCCGTTTTTATTGAGTATAGCATCTGGGCTGAAAGAGCTCCAGGGGAGATATTTCTTGTTAAGGACATTTCCACGACCATCCAGTACGACACGGTAAATTCCCTGCCTTTTAGTGTAATCGAATATCATATTTTTGGGATTTTCCATATAATCTCCTACAATATAAAGGTTTCCATCTATTTCTTTGGTTTTTAAACGATGGACATACGTATCTTTAGAAGATTCAAGCTGATATTCGTATTTCTTCTTTCCTGTCGTAAAATCAAGCGCTACAATCTTATAGCCTTCCGCTTTCTTATTCACCCATTTTGTCTCTGCAATATATAGGGTGTTGTTCTTAAAATGGAGAAAATGAAAAGAGTTATATAATTTCGCTTTTCCATCCGGATTGTATTCATATTTCCATTTAAAATTCAGGTCTTTATCAAAGAGCACCAGATCTCTTTCTAAATAATCAGCATGCTTTTTATTGTATTCGGTGATATAAAACCCGGAGCCGCTTTTACTTGCAAATGCCGAAACAATGTTCTTTGTTTCAAGCTTTGCATTCTGCTCCTTCAAGGTCATTAAATCGGTGGGCGCTTTTATCAGACGATCGTCCTTATAAATATATTCGTCTGATACTGTCTGACTATCAAGAGATAATACCTGAAAAGTATTCACAAGATAATTAGTATTATAATTACCGGTGTAATAATTTTTTGAAAGTACAATTTTGTTATCAATCAGTGTACAATCATAATATTTATAATTTACCTTCTTATTATAGGGAATAGAAAACTCTCCGTTATTGACCTTATTCATATTTTTATCCAGCAAAACATATTCCAGTTTTTTGGAATCTATTTCTGCATCTTGTTCATACATAAAGAAGTATCCATACAGATGTTCATCAGAATCATAAACCGGTTGCGAAAAGATAAGCGAGCCCTTGGCTAATTTCATCAAATCAAGAACCTGTGCCGACAGACTCGAAAAGAGACCGAAAAGGCCGAGTAAAATAAAAATTCGTATTTTCATTGATTATTTGTTTTTATAGATATTATGCGTACTATTTTTCAAGGCTAAATTTTATCAACCAGAACACAAAAATCATAAGAGACTTATCTGTAAGACATTGTCTATTATTCCATGTTAGAAATATCCGACAAACAAACTCTTATTCGATATAAACCCAAATGTAGAAACAGGTAATATAACTTTTATGTATAGTTTATAAAGCTTTTTTGCTAAGAACTTTACAGAATCCAATGCTACTTTTCATCAATTCAAAATAAACTTAGTTGCTCCCCTGGATCGGATATGCATCGATTTATTCAATTACAAAAAGATAGATGATGTTATCGCACGCAAAAATAGCAAATATTCCAAGAATAAGACATTCGCAAACAGAGGAATACAGGCTTCTGTTTTTTCTATTTTTGCGACTAAATACCGATTTAATTTTACCGGAATAAACACGGAAAGATCCTAATGAAAGCTTGTCGTAAAATAATTTCAGGCTATTCTTTTGATTCTATTTGGGAAGCCCGTCTTTATTCGGAAGCAGTCTTATACAATTAGCTACAAACAACTTAACCGCTACAAAGCTCATTTTCAACACGCTAAAAACATATATACTTACAGCCGATGATGAACATGTACGTATCACCATATTTGGCCTGAACAGCCTCTTTCCAGGGGAAAATATCCGACACCTGCCAATCGGGATAACCTACCTCCATCTGTTTACAGAAGGAGTTGGAAACCAAAGTCAAGAACAGTGTATCCCCCAAAAACAAAGATGGAATATTCTCTAAGGAATACTCCATCTTTTCAGCATTTGTCCGTTTCAGAACAGAAAAATAATTATTTTGTACCGCCGCCCAATGCTTTATACAAATTCACTGAAGCGTTCAACTGTTCAAGTTTATCATCTACCTGCGACAACTGAGCAGATAACAGATTCGCTTCTGCCGTTATAACTTCCAGATAGTTAGCCTCACCCGCTTTCAACAACAATTGTGTATACTCCACAGAGTTCTTAAGAGCCAAAATCTGGTTGGTTCTGGATTCATTCTTTTTCAGTGAATTAGTATACAAAGCCATGACATTTACCACTTCATTGCCTGCCGTAATCACTGTTTTTTCAAAAGTGAGATAAGCAATCTTCTGCTCCGCTTTTGCTGCAGCCAGTCCGGCATTCAATTGTCCCTGTGCAAAAATAGGCTGCACCAGGTTACTGATAACGTTCGCAACAATATTCTCCGGTCTGAATAGATTACTTATTTTAGAAGCACCAAAACCAAGAACACTTCCTTGTACCAGGGATAAAGTCGGATAGAAGCTAGCCTGAGCTGCATTTTTCAATTCAAAAGCAGAACGAAAGGCTAATTCAGCACTTCTTACATCAGGACGATTGGCTACCATCTGGAAAGGCGTCCCGTATTTCAGTTCACGAGGAACTTCTTGTTCATCAAAAGAACTGCGATCGATGGGGCCGCTATTACGTCCCAGAAGTAGGTTCAGGCTGTTCTCGGTCTGAATAATAGCGGTCTCAATAGACGGCACCGAAGCTTGAGTACTATACAGGGTGGCTTTGGTTTGCTCTACGGAAGCACCATTTTGCAAACCGGCTTTTTTCATCGCCTCCATTGTTTCCACAGTCTGTTTGAGAAGGTCAATGGATTCCTGAGTTATCCTCAGTTGCTGATCCAGAGAAAGCAAGGTATAATAATAAGAGGCAACTCCAGCTACGAGATTGGAGTAGACAAGATTATATGCTTCTTTCGACTGCAAAAACGACGCATATTTAGATTTCGAGGTACTGCTTAATTTCCCCCACAAATCCACTTCCCAGGTGGCTGCAATTCCAAATAAATACTGATTCGTATTTTTTGATAACACCTGCACATTTCCATTTGCATCTTTATAAGAAGAGGAAGCGTGTGTCACCTGTCCGGCAAGGCCTATATTCGGATAAACTGCTTTTTTTGCAGATTTGAAATAAGCAGAAGCCTCATCAATGCGCGCTAATGCGATTTTAGCATCGAAACTATTGTTCAGGCCTTCTTCTATTAAAGCCTGCAACTTGGGGTCTTTAAAGAATTCTCTCCAGGATACGTTCGCAATCGTTGTTGTATCACTCACGTCATTGGAACGAAACAAATGTTCTGTGTTCGCCTCCGGTTTCTTATACTTCTCCAAAGTTGTTCCACAAGAGGAAAAGGCTGCCGGGAGAATTCCTCCCAGCACCACTATTTTAGTGATTGTTTTTAATTTCATCATATATTCACTTCTTATTTTGATGTTGAATAACATCATCATTTGAATTGATTAAACCGGATTTACTGAATTTATCCTGAATGGTTTGGAAAATAATATACAAAGAAGGGATGACAAGGACTCCGATAATCGTTCCGAGCAACATACCTCCGATGGCACTGATACCGATAGACTTGTTACCAAGAGCACCGGCACCGGAAGCAAAAGCAAGAGGAATCAATCCGGCGATGAAAGCGAACGAGGTCATCAGAATCGGACGAAGACGGGCTACAGCCCCATTTACAGCGGCATCAATAATACTCATTCCTTGTTGTCTTCGCTGGATAGCATATTCCACAATCAGGATAGCATTTTTGGCCAGCAACCCGATAAGCATGATCAAGGATATCTGTACATAAATATTATTCACAATACCTGTTCCTGACATCATCGCAAAGAAAATAAAGATAAATACTCCCATCAATCCGATTGGAAGAGAGAAGATCACCGCCAACGGAATAATATAGCTTTCATACAAAGCAGCCAGAAGTAAATACACAAATATCAAACTCAGACCAAAGATCAGATAAGTTTGGCTTCCACTGTTTGTTTCTTCACGAGTCATTCCCGCATATTCATAACTATATCCTTCCGGCAAAACCTTCTTGCTTACTTCTTCAACGGCTTTGATGACATCTCCCGTACTCTTCCCTTTCATGTAGTTCGGAATAATAGTCAAACTCATTGAGCTAAACATATTAAAACGACTCAGGAATTGAGGACCCGTTACATCTTTTAGTTTAATAAATTCAGTTACCGGAGTCATCTCTCCTGTGGCTGTTTTCACATAAATACCATTCAAACTACTGATGTTGTTGCGGTATTCAGGAGCAGCCTGAAGCATCACACGGAATTGTTTTCCGTAGATGTTAAAGTTGGAAGCATAATAACTACCAATATTTACCTGGAGCGCCTGCATCACCTGGCTCAATGTCAAACCTGCTGATTTTATTCTCGGAATATCAGCTTCAATCACTTTTTGAGGAAAGTTGGGATTAAATGTATTCATTGTCATCATTACTTCCTCCCGTTTATTCATTTCTGCCATGAATTTGTTTACGATATCATTGAATTTATTGATATCTCCACCGGTTCTATCCTGCATCTGCACAGAAACACCACTACTCAATCCGAATCCCTGAAGAGTCGGAGCAGCCATAAAGAAAGATTCTCCCATTTTCAAACTATCTACCTTTTGTTTAAGGATCGTTGCGACCTCATTAGTAGATATTTTACGTTCTTTCCAGTCATCCATTTTCACAACCACAGTTCCATACGAGCTACTCATACCACTCATAAAGTTGACACCGGAAAGTTCCATCACATTTTTCACATGAGGAATTTTTCGTGCAAAACCTGCAACTTGTTTCACCACGACATCTGTTTTTTCCATAGCTGTTCCCGGAGGCAAGGAGATAAAGCCTAATACAGCTCCACTATCTTCATTCGGAACAAATCCGGTAGGAATCATTTTACTTAACCCGAATAGTACTAGTAAACTGGCCGCGATAATCGATACTGTAATCCATCGATGCCCTCTTTTACCAAGGAAATGCAGCGATTTCTTATATTTAGTGGTTGCAGCATTGAACATGATGTTGAAATTATTCCCCATTCTACCGAAAAATCCGGGACGATGTTGTTCGGATTCATCGTGAGGCTTCAGGAATAAAGCACAAAGTGCAGGACTTAATGTTAAGGCATTTATTGCAGAGATAACAATAGCGATAGCTAAAGTCAAACCGAACTGTTTGTAAAACACACCGCTGGTTCCACCGATAAAGCTGACAGGAATAAATACCGAAGCCATGACCAATGTGATAGAAACAATGGCTGGTGCAATTTCGCCCATGGCTTTTACTGTCGCCTCCTTCGAACTCTTTATTCCATTATCCAACTGAGCATGCACGGCCTCGACGACGACAATCGCGTCGTCCACCACAATTCCAATCGCAAGGACGAGAGCAAAGAGGGTTAACAAGTTGATAGAAAATCCGAACATTTTCAGGAAGAAGAATGTCCCGATAATAGCCACCGGCACCGCCACAGCAGGAATAATCGTCGAACGTAAATCCTGAAGGAAGATAAACACAACGATAAATACAAGAATAAATGCTTCAAGCAAGGTATGGATAACTTTTTCGATAGATGCGCTTAAGAAGTCATTCGCATTCATCACATAAGTCACTTTCATTCCCGGAGGGAAGCTTTTGGCTGCATTATCCAATACCGATTTAATATTGTCAATAACTTCCTGAGCATTGGATCCGGCAGTCTGACTGATTCCCACAGCAATGGAAGTCAAACCGTCTGTTCTTGTATTAACAGAATAACTCAACTGCCCTAATTCAACACTTGCAATGTCTCTCATCCGGACAATCTGCCCATTCGAAGAACGTACAATAATATTGGAGAATTCATCTGCATTGACAAGCCGACCGGTATATTTCAATGTATATTGGAAAGACTGATTATCGTTTTGTCCGATTTCCCCAGGGGCTGCCTCAATGTTCTGATCTGTGAGAGCTGCAATCACTTCCGAAGTGGAAATATTGTAAGAGGCCATAACATCCGGTTTCAACCAGATTCTCATGGAATAATCCTGCTGTCCGTAAACATTAGCGTCCCCTACTCCATACACACGCTTAATCTGTGGAATAACATTGATATTGGCGTAATTTTGAATAAATTGTGCATCGTAGTCTTTATTACTTGACGAAATGGAAATCATCATAATAGTACTACTCTGCTGCTTCCTGACGATAACACCCGTTTGAGTAACTTCACTTGGAAGCAAAGCATTAGCACGCGCCACTAAATTCTGGACATTAACCGCGTCGATATCCGGATTTGTCCCAGACTTAAAGTACACCTGAATCTGTGCTGTTCCGGAATTGGATGCAGTAGAAGTCATGTAGGTCATCCCTTCAACCCCGTTGATTTGCTCTTCAAGAGGGATAACTACACTTTTCATAACCACATCTGCATTAGCTCCCGGATATGTAGCCGTAACCTGTACTGTAGGAGGAGCAATATCCGGATACTGCTCCACAGGCAAGGTCACCAATCCAAGAATACCCAACACCACAATAATGATGGATATTACCGTGGAAAGCACAGGCCTTTCGATAAACCTATTCAACATAATCTATTGATTTTAAATGCTATTATTATTTCTTTTCTTTAATTTTCATTCCTTGTGTAAGAGTGCTGACTCCCGATTTCACAATTCTGTCACCATCTTTTAAACCATCAGTTACAGCATAATTCTGTCCATCAGGCATATTTATCACAGATATGACAGTTTGTACGACAGAATCTCCCTGCACTTTATATACCAATGTTTTGTCCTGGCGGGCAAATGTTGAATTCTGAGGAATAACAAACACATTACTTTTTGTCTCGGGGATAATCACTGTTCCACTTGCTCCACTACGCAATTCACCTCTTTTATTAGGAAATTCTGCGCGGAAATTAGTAGTACCTGTCGTACCGTTAAATACTCCGGAAATAGTTTGAATTCTTCCTCTATCGGGATATTCAGTTCCGTCCGAAAGAACCAAAGTTACCGGAGGCATATTCTTAATTTTCTCTGCCTGGGTTGTTCCTGGAAAACTTTCAAAAAAAGAACGAAGAGCCCTTTCATTTAAAGAAAAATAAGCAAACACATTTCCAATATTTGCAACAGTGGTAATTGCATTACTTGAACTGACCAAGCTCCCTTTACGATAGCTGATTTGTCCGACAACCCCATCAACAGGACTCGTTACGGTTGCCCAACTTCTGGCAGCCTGTGCATTGGTTAACGATGCTTTAGCCTGGGCTAAAGAAGCCAAAGCTGCCTGATAACTGTTTTCGTAGGTTTCAAGCTGCACATTGCTAACAATATTCTTCTCGGCAAGTGGTCTGATTCTTTCCACATTCAGTTTGGCTGTATTCACCTGTGCCTGCGCACTGTTGACTACGGCTTTAGCCGAGCTTAGGTTGCTTTCGGTAGTTGGAGAATCAATAGTAAACAATACTTGTCCCTTTTTAACAACAGAGCCTTCGTCCACAAAGATTTCTTTTATGAAACCATCTACCCGAGGTCTTATCTCTACATCTTCCGTCCCCTTAATATTCACCGGATAAGACAATTTTAAATCAGCATCTTGCCGACTTACTTGCATTGTCTCATAAACAGGGGTTTCCTTAGGCGTTTCATTGGTTTTCTTTCCGCATGAAACTAAAAGCAGCACTGAAAATAAAGCTGCTACACATCTTTCGGTTCGTTTCATAAAAATTCTCTTTTAGCAATTATATTCTTTTAAATTATCTAATATGATTTCCATTTGGGATATAAACAATCCTGTATCAATACCTTTATAAACAGATCCCAAAAAATTGATTGCGATTTCTTCAACTTTTACCATCAATTCTTGCCCTTTTTCTGAGATAATGACACACAAAGCTCTTGAATCCGCATCACTGGGTTTACGAAACAATAATTTTTTCTTTTCCAGGTTCCGGATAATTGTCGATGTTGTCATCGGATCTATATTTGTGAATTTGGAAAGATGAATCTGTGTAATTTCACTTGCCTTCTTTGATTTTGATAA
This sequence comes from Dysgonamonadaceae bacterium, assembly GCA_047605645.1. Classification (GTDB taxonomy): domain Bacteria; phylum Bacteroidota; class Bacteroidia; order Bacteroidales; family Dysgonomonadaceae; genus UBA1309. The sequence continues at coordinate 14,026 of JASGFJ010000011.1, forward strand.
ATAGAATAAAGCTTGTAGAATTTCCATTTGGGAGTTTGTTAAGCCATACTCTTCTAAAAATCGCTGTTTTCCTCTTCTCAATCTTCTCGATATTTCCCAGAAAAGAATAGACAACTCTTCTATGGTTGATTTTGTAGTATCTGTTGTCACTATATAGAATTTATGTTTTACAGCACAAAAATAGTAAGTAAACTTATTATAAGACATCAAATGATTTAAAGACTTTAATCAATTTACTTTTAATTAACAAAACCGGCTTCTGCGAAGGATATCCATAATCAAATTTCACCAACCTATCATACAAACAACGCTTTTTACTTATCCAAATACACTGCTTTTAACGACAAATATATTGCTCCTGAAAGGATTATAAATAACAAAATCGACAAACGATGCATAATAAACGACAAAAGCCATAAATAAGAGAACCAGTTAACGACCACATTTTGGATAGAAAGAGGTATTTAAAATCGATATACACCCAACATCTAAAGAACTGCCATAACCAGCAACGACTTGCCAATTCTATAAAAAGGAGGGATAAACATAGAGTCAAGAGATATTCTCGACATCAGTTTGAGCAACGATTCAGTTTAAGGAATCCATACATTTTCACAGAAAATGCTCTTACTTACTTTATTTTCCCACTAAAGTCTACGACTTTCATACAATTAAATCGGAGACGTTGCATGCAACGTCTCTACTAGCCTGATTTTTTTAATTATTGTTTTGGCTGATTAAATAAAACTCATACTTTGTTTCATAAAAACAGATCTTTTATACATTCCTCTTATCCGAGCATGAACAGAATATACATACTTATCAACAACTACAAGAGTGGCTATATCACCAGGAATCCCAAAACAGAAAACAAAAAAACTCAAGAAATAAATCAATAATAAAACAGTTTTTTAGTTGAAAAGGTTTTATAAAACAAAAAAATAACACTGACAAAACTGCCAGTGTTATTTTTTGATTACACGATACGCTAAAGTGAATATCAGTCGATTGGTTTAACAACAATATTCAATTCGTTCAATTGCTCCTGATCTATTTCAGACGGAGCATCAATCATCACGTCTCTACCGGAGTTGTTTTTAGGAAAGGCAATACAATCCCGAATCGAATCGAGTCCTGCAAAAAGAGACACCAAACGGTCAAGTCCAAAAGCAAGTCCGGCATGAGGAGGTGCACCATATTTAAAGGCATTCATCAAAAAGCCAAACTGAGCCTGTGCTTTTTCGGGTGTGAATCCAAGCACTTCAAACATTTTTTCCTGAAGCTCGCTGTTGTGTATACGTACAGAACCACCTCCCACTTCCACTCCATTTATCACCATATCGTATGCATTGGCACGTACGAGACCGGGCTCGGAATCAAGCAAGACAATATCTTCTTCTTTTGGGCTCGTGAAAGGGTGATGCTTTGCAAAATAGCGTCCCAATTCTTCGTCTTTTTCCAGAAGAGGAAAATCTATCACCCAAAGACATTTGAAGTCATTCTTATCACGCAATCCCAGACGCTCACCCATCTCAAGGCGCAACTCACAAAGCTGCTTCTGAGTTTTCTCGGTGGCTCCGGAAAGGATGAGAATCAAGTCTCCGGGAGTTGCTCCGCAACGTTCTGCCCAGGATTTCAACTCATCCTGACCATAAAATTTATCTACAGAAGATTTCAGATTCCCGTTTTCTTCATAACGAACATACACCAGGCCTTTCGCTCCAACCTGAGGACGTTTTACAAAATTCGTCAGTTCATCCAACTGTTTTCTTGTGTATGACGCAGCGCCTTTAGCACAAATAGCTCCGACATATTCTGCATCGTCAAAAATGCCGAACCCTTTTCCTCCGGTCAGTTCCTTTATCTCCACAAAGGTCATTCCAAAACGAGTATCAGGTTTGTCCGAACCATAATATTTCATTGCGTCGGCATAAGTCATACGAGGCAAATCAGGAATTTCGATGCCTTTTATTTTTTTGAATAAATGTTTCACCAAAGATTCAAAAATATTCAATACATCTTCTTGCTGCACAAAAGCCATTTCGCAATCGATCTGAGTAAATTCAGGCTGGCGATCAGCTCTTAAATCTTCGTCACGAAAACATTTTACAATCTGAAAATAACGATCAAATCCTGACACCATCAGCAATTGTTTAAACAACTGGGGAGATTGCGGCAAGGCATAAAATTGCCCCGGATTCATACGCGAGGGAACAACAAAGTCGCGGGCACCTTCAGGTGTAGAGCCAATCAAAACCGGTGTTTCGACTTCAAGAAAATGAAGATTATCCAAGAAAGCTCTTGTTTCGAAAGCAATGCGATGACGAAGTTCCAGATTCTGACGTACCGGATTACGACGTAAATCCAGATAGCGGTATTTCATCCGGATATCATCTCCGCCATCCGTTTCATCTTCTATTGTAAAAGGAGGCACTTCCGATTTATTCAATAAAGCTAATTGAGTTACCTGGATTTCAATCTCGCCTGTAGGGATATTGTTATTTTTACTGGAACGCTCTTTCACAATTCCGGTCACCTGAAGAACGAATTCCCGACCCAATTTATTAGCTTCTTCATAAAGGACGGCGTCCACATCTCTGTAGAAAGCCAACTGGGTAATTCCATAGCGATCACGCAGATCGACAAAAGTAATTCCTCCGCCCAATTTACGAGACTTCTGAACCCAACCGGTCAGCGTCACATTCTTTTCTGCATCTGCGAGCCTTAATTCCCCGCAGGTATGACTTCTATACATAAGAATTTATTATAGTTTTTATTATTGAATACAAAAATACATATTAATCGTGGAATAAGCCGGCACAAGGAAAAAAATTAAAAAAATTGCATAAATATTTTGATGTATAAAAATAATCACTACCTTTGCATCGCATTTGAGAAAAACGATATCTCAGAAAGATAAAAAATTCGGGATGTAGCGCAGTCCGGTTAGCGCACCTGCTTTGGGAGCAGGGGGTCCCAGGTTCGAATCCTGGTATCCCGACAAGATTAAAAACATTAATAATTAAACGATTACAAATAAAAAGTAATCGTTTTTTTTTGCATTTACAGCTTTTGCTTTATACAAAAAAAACGGATCAGGAACAAAATCCTGTGGTTTTTATATTCCCCTTTTATCTTTGTTTTCAAAAAAGAATCGTATGTCTATAAAATCTAAGGTATCCACCTAGATGCGTTATGTGTTGCCGGTTGAGATAGTTGATTATTTTGATATGGTATCTATCGAAGAGAAGGACGATATATTTGGATGAGTTAAATATCATTCCAGAAATATATAGAGACAAGAGCCTATCTACCAATGGTTTTTACCGTGTTGGCACAATAAAAAATTTCCCATAGCGAGACAAGATGGTAATTTTTTATGTTTGATGCCGCCGCAGGGGTGATGAAAAACGATAATAGTAGCACTTCAAATTATATATTATTATGCTGCATTTGAGGTAAGGGACTGCATTTTGTTTTATCAACTACAATACTGCGTAGTAAATCTTTATCGCTAAAACAACGTGAAATATTTTGAATAAGCCCACTAAAATTATCTTTTGAATTTCCTTCTTTATCCTTATATTCATAATAGTATGGTAAAATAGAAATACAATTTTTGTGTTGGAAAAGCTTCCTTAGCAGAGTCCGATCTGCCAATCCACAGGACATTCCCATGATAAATATTTGATATGGCCCAGATTCAATAAATCGTTCCAGATTTCTATAATTAGAGGACTGTAGATAGTTTATGGATTTTACGTTATCCAACATACCTGGTATTTCCGACATTTCTAATTCTTTGTATTTTTCGTCATCTTCATCGCCATAACCAAATATCATTTCCTCTGTAGCCCCAAGAGTTCCATGAATTTGTATTGTCTCAACAGACTTTTTTTCAGACTCGTATTGCTTGATGGTATCAGTATAATTAAAACTCAAAAATAATATTGACTCTGGATCCAAAATATCCTTATATTCGTCCTTGAATAAAGACTTACGAAGTATATCATCAGGAACTATATTTCTTGCTTCTATAACATCCTCTGTTTCGGAGCCATAGCTAACGCTAAAATCAGATTTAACAACTTCTTTTCTTGTCAGATAGTCTTTAATTTTCTTTTTTGAGACATTGTCTAATCTAGATATTTTCTCATTTAGATAATCACAGACTATCTGCAATCTAGTAATCTTTATATGCTCTGGTATAATTGGAGAATACATAATAGTATCAATCTCCGTAATTGAAGTTTCTGCTTCTAAAGCAGATAAGTAATTTCTTAAAAGTCCTTTTATTTGCAGAAAGCTTTTATTTAAAGATTCAACATTAGAATCTTTGCAATTTTTCAATTCCCGGTAATAATCAGCTTCAATGTCAGACCAATTTTTTTCAATATAATTAAATGAAATAGTCTTAAAGATAATGTTTGGATATATAGGATTTATCTTTTGTATAGTATTAATAAACCCTTTAATATCAGCAATGTATTCTTCATTCAATTCAGAAGTAATATATTCTGTCCCATTGTAAGTAAGAACTATCTGCCCCTCTCTATTCTCTAGAGTACTGTAAGGTATATCAATCAGTTCTTGAGAATCCTTAAAATTATGGTCATCATTTCCATTAGGGAGGTATGTTTTGTTTTTCAATTCGTCATATATTCCTTTCCACAAATATTCAATGAAGTCTTTATAACTTGTTTTTAATAGATGGGCAATGTCAAACCCATTTCCAATCAATACTATTCTATTCATTTCATTAATATATTATTCTAACAGAAAAAACAAATATACTTTTTTTTAGTATTCCTCAACATATCTAATGGCTCAAAAACTCAATATTATCGTACTATCTGGGAATATCTTTTTTATATCTTATTACAAAAGTCATAAAATAGGAATTGTAAATAAATATAACACACAATAATAATTGGAATAGACAATTCGAGATTAAAAAATGACGCACAGGAGGCTAAGAATTTAATATCTGATGTTGAAAACCAGGAGCAAGAATGAAGAGTGATTTATGAGCATGGAGTCAACCATCCCCTTCGCCCGAAATACAATATTAGCACTCAATAAAACCAGATAAGAGCTTAAAACAAAAACATCTTCCGATAGTATAACGCAAACGAAAGCAACACGAACAACGAAATTTAAAGATATGTTTTCTAAATTAAGGGAGAAGTATGATAGACCTTCATCGTCTATTCCCAAAACTTCATAACAATAAGAAAATTCATCCTTTAGTGTAAGACAAGCAACAAATGACTACAATAGACTATCTGTATTCTTAAATAGGGCAAAGATATTAACAAGAGAATGAATATAAGTATTGAAGTTTTGGTTTGTAAGCTAATATAAAAATCCATTACTCCTGCCCTATCCTTGCTGTGATGCAAGATCTTAATATCTTCCCTCCATGGTTACCCGTCATACGGAATAGCCGGTTTAACGATATCCCTTTCTTCGATTTCAGGAAAAGCCCCTTTCCATATATCGGCAATATTCAAACATTTTCCGAGCTTCCAATCCTGGCTCTTTTCCCCATCCTAACGAATTAAAAAAAAATTACAATAGTAGGATTTTTGAAATACCGCTTTAAATTTTGCCGGGTGTATATAAGAACGGTTCCCATTTTCTGTTACCATAACATGTTTATAGACTGCAAGAGTAGCCGGAAATGGATTAGCATATTCTCTTCCAGCTCCCAAAACGAATACAAAAGATAAAAAGTTATACACAACAAATTGAAACATTCTGAAGCAGGTTCCAGAATAAAAAATATCGGCTGATTTTTTCCTCATTCCGCTCTGGCAACAGCTCCAAAACAAAAAAGCAGAGACTTTTGTATAACAACAAGCCTCTGCTCTAAATAAATGAATTCTTTTATTTCTATTTTTCAAGCAACCCTTTACCCTCCAAAAGAGGTTCAATAGTCGGATCGGAGCCGGCAAAGTTTCTGAAAGCCTCATTCAGATCCATACTGTTTCCGACTGACAAAATATATTTACGGAATCTATTTCCATTTTCTCTTGTCATGCCTCCATGTTCCTGAAACCATTTATAAGCATAAAAGTCTAGCATTTCCGCCCACATATACGCATAATAACCGGCAGAATATCCGCCACCCCATATATGAGCAAAATAAGGTGTATGATAACGTGGAGGTACCTCATTCACCAACAGTCCATATTTTTGCAATGCTTTTTTCTCGAAATCAAGAACCGGAATAAGCTGCCCGGAATCCGAAACAGTGTGCCAGCACATATCCAATGTTGCAGCAGCAACCAGTTCTGTCATTGCATAGCCGTTGTTGAATGTCTGTGAACGTTTCAATTTTTCGACTAGCTCCTGCGGTATTGGTTGTTTGGTTTCATAATGAACTGCATAATTTTTCAACACAGATGGTTCAAGAGCCCATTGCTCATTGAATTGCGAAGGAAATTCAACAAAATCGCGGGGCACGCTGGTACCTGAAAGTGTTGTGTATTTTTGATTCGCAAAAAAACCATGGATACTATGTCCAAATTCATGAAACATAGTGGTCACATCATCAAAACTGATTAGTGAAGGTTTTCCGGCAGCCGGTTTCTGGTAATTAAAAACATTCACAATCACCGGTTTCTGGCCTAAATAATGAGATTGTTCGACAAAATTATTCATCCACGCGCCACCACTTTTATTATCCCGGGTATAAAAATCGAGGTAATAAATGGCGAGAGACTTTCCATCCTGATCAAACACTTCATAAGCCACTACATCCGGATTATATACAGGAAGATCTGGTCTGGGCTTAAAGGTAATACCATACAGTTTTTCCGCAGCAAAGAAAACACCTTTTTCCAAGACAGTGCGCACTTCAAAATAAGGTTTAATCTGGCTTTCTTCGAGGTCAAACTTTTCTTTACGCACTTGTTCAGAATAGAAGTTCCAATCCCAAGGCTGAAGTTTAAAGTTTCCGCCTTGCTTATCAATAAGGGCCTGTATATCGGCAGCCTCCGTTTTTGCTTTTTGCACAGAAGGAGTAGCCAGTTTGGCCAGCAACCCTAAAGCAACTTCGGGAGTTTTAGCCATTTGATCCTGAATAGTCCATTCTGCATAGTTTTTCTTGCCAAGCAATTGCCCTTTTTTCATCCGAAGCGCAGCCAACTGCTCAACAACCTCACGCGTATCACTGCTGTCTCCTTTTTCAGCACGCGTCCATCCTGCATTAAAAAGCTTTTCACGCACCTCTCTGTTTTTAAGGCTTTGAAGCAACGGTTGCTGTGTTGTATTTTGAAGGGCTAAAAGATATTTCCCGGGATAGCCTGCATTTTTTGCATCTTCAGCGGTAGCAGCTATTTCGTCAGCAGTCAAACCATCCAAATCTTTTTCGTTATCAATCAACAAGGCAGCGCTCTTGCGGGCAGCCAGCAATTTATTTGAGAACAGCGTGGAAAGTGTAGCCAACTGCTCATTCACCTTCTTTAGTTCGGCTTTCTTTTCCGCAGAAAGATTTGCTCCGGCAATCTCAAATTCCTGCTCATAATGTTCTATCAGGCGAATGCTTTCAGCATCCAATCCTAGAGATTTACGTTTATCGTATACAGCTTTCACTCGCTTATACAACTTATCATTCAAATAGATTTTATCGGAATGTGCTGCAAAAATCGGAGAATATTCCTCTTCCAGCTTCTGAAGAGAAGGATTGGTGTTCGAACTGGTCAAATTAAAAAATACAGACTGTGCCCTTCGTAGGTTTTGTCCGCTTAATTCAAGTGCAAGTACGGTATTTTCAAAGGTAGGAGCCTGTGGATTATTCGCAATGGCTTCGATTTGTTTTAGCTGTTCGGCAATTCCATAATCAAATGCCGGTTTAAAATCAGCGTCTTTAATTTTATCAAATTCCGGTGCCTGATATTGCAAAGGACTTTTATGCAGAAGTGGATTATTCATAATATCTGCTTTTTGAGTTGAATTTACGGCTGTCGCTTTAGAGGCATGCCTGGCTTTTGATGCCGGAGTATGCTTTGTGGTTTGCCCCATAACAGAACTACCTAAAGCTGCAGTCAATGCTATTAGTACCGATTTTTTCATATCAATATTTTTGAATTAGATTGGAATTTATAAATAAAAGCCAGCGACCAACGAGTCACCGGCTTTCTCACAGAAGCTATATCCTATTTACGCATCAATGTTTGCGTAAGTTGCATTTTCTTCAATAAATTCACGCCGCGGAGCTACTTCTTCCCCCATCAACATGGAGAAGATATGGTCTGCTTCTGCAGCATTTTCAATAGTCACCTGGCGTAAAGTACGATATTCCGGATTCATGGTTGTCGACCATAATTGTTCGGCATTCATTTCTCCCAAACCTTTGTAACGCTGTGTATGAATTGCATTTTCATTTCCCTCCCCGTACTTGAGAATAAACGCCTGACGTTGCTGGTCGTTCCAGCAATACTCTTCCACCTTGCCCTTTTTACATAAATATAAAGGAGGAGTTGCAATATAGACATATCCTCTTTCAAGTAGCGGACGCATGTGACGGAAAAAGAATGTAAGAATCAAAGTAGCGATATGGCTTCCGTCTACGTCGGCATCGGTCATGATAACCACTTTGTGATAACGAAGTTTTTCGATATTCAACTCTTTCGAATCTTCTTCGGTACCGATGAAGACACCGAGTGCGGTGTAAATATTTTTAATTTCTTCGCTGTCAAGCACTTTGTGAGGCATTGCTTTCTCAACATTCAGGATTTTACCTCTCAATGGAAGAATCGCCTGAAACATTCGATCGCGTCCCTGTTTTGCCGTACCACCTGCAGAATCCCCTTCGACAAGAAATATCTCACATTGTTCAGCATCTTTACTGGAACAGTCGGCTAATTTGCCTGGCAGTCCGCCGCCTGTCAGCGGAGATTTACGTTGCACCATTTCACGGGCTTTGCGTGCAGCCTGACGTGCCGTAGCAGCAAGAATCACTTTTTCGACAATGGCTTTAGCATCCTTCGGATGTTCTTCCAGATAATGCCCCAAAGCTTCTCCTACAGCCTGATCAACAGCGCCAATCACTTCATTGTTACCCAATTTGGTTTTGGTCTGTCCTTCAAACTGAGGTTCTGCTACTTTGATGGAAACAACTGCTGTCAAACCTTCCCGAAAGTCATCACCACTAATTTCGACTTTCACTTTTTCCAGCATTTTCTGGTCATCAGCATATTTTTTCAAAGTACGCGAAAGCCCTCTTCTGAATCCGGTGAGATGTGTTCCTCCTTCAATAGTATGGATGTTATTCACATAAGAATAAACATTTTCATTATAGGAAGTATTGTATGTGATAGCCACTTCAACAGGAATACCCTGTTTCTCGGTAACAATATGAATCACATCCAAAATCAATGCTTCTTTTCCTTGATCGATATAGCGGACAAATTCCTGAAGGCCTTTTTCTGAATAGAAAACTTCAGATTTGAATGTTCCGTTTTCTTTCTTTACCCGATAGTCAGTCAAAGTCAGGCGAACGCCTGCATTCAAAAATGCAAGTTCGCGCAAACGACTGGCAAGGGTATCATATTTATATTCGGTAGTCGTAAATATGGAGCTATCCGGTTTGAAATGAATTTTTGTTCCGGTCTCCGTTGCGTCGCCAACCACTTGTACTTCGGAGGTTGGTTTACCAATAGAATATTCTTGTAAATAATGCTTTCCTCCACGGAAAACCTCCGCTCTAAAATATATAGAAAGGGCATTCACACACGAAACCCCTACTCCATGCAAACCTCCCGAGACTTTGTAAGTTCCTTTATCGAACTTACCTCCTGCGTGAAGCACCGTCAAAACAACTTCCAACGCCGATTTATTTTCCTTAGGCATTATATCAACCGGGATGCCTCGACCATTATCTTTAACGTCGATAGAGCCATCTTCATTGATGGAAACATAAATATCATTCGCATAACCAGCCAGTGCCTCATCGATGGAATTATCCACAACTTCATACACAAGGTGATGCAAACCCTTTTCACTTATATCTCCGATATACATGGCCGGTCTTTTACGTACAGCTTCAAGACCTTCCAGTACCTGAATACTGCTTGCCGAATAATCGCCGCTCGCCGCGTTTTTTTCTTTCTCAGTCATTCTTTATTCAATCTAAAAATTATTGACTTTCAATTCCTTTTTTGCCAAATAATTTTATTCGCAAAAACAAACAAATTTACGGATTTTTCAACAAAAATCAAAGTAATATTCCTTTAAAAAAAACGATAAAAAAAAACAAGTCCTGTAAACGATAAAAAAAGTAATGCCGAATCTTTTGATTCGGCATTACAATATTTTTTTTCGAAAACAGCTTTCTAGGCTATTAAGCTAATTTTGAAATATGAGCAGCAAGCTTTGATTTCAAATTACCTGCTTTATTCTTATGAATAACTCTTTTCTTAGCCAATTTATCCAACATTGAACACACAGATGGATACAATTTCTTAGCTTCTTCTTTGTTTGACAAGCTACGCAATTTACGTACTGAATTACGTGTTGTTTTTGCAACATATCTATTTTGCAAACGAGCTACGTTTGCCTGTCTGATTCTTTTGATTGCTGATTTATGATTTGCCATGTTGACTAATCCTGTATTTTCTGATTATTTATTCTGTTTTCTTGTAGCCCATAGGGGAGTCGAACCCCTCTTTCAAGAATGAAAATCTTGCGTCCTAACCGATAGACGAATGGGCCGTAACTAAGAAAAAGCTTCCATTTAAAAGACTTTATTTCTCGTTAGCGGATGCAAAGATAGACACTTTTTCTTTCCAAACAAAAGTTTCCCGATATTTTTCACAAAAAAAATCAAGATTAAAGTACAAGTCACTTATAAAGAAACAGTTCATCAACTTCTAATTTGCCGAAAAGCTTTCCCCAGATGATTAATAATCTCTGTCGCAGTCAGACTTTCGGCTGAACAATCGGCTTCCAGTGCGATATCTCCAGCCAATCCATGCAGAAAAACAGCACACAAAGCGGCTTTCGACGGAGATAAACCCTGCGCAAGCAGCGAAGAGACAATTCCGGTAAGACAATCTCCACTGCCTGCGGTCGCCATTCCCGGATTCCCCGTGGAATTAAAGAAAACGTCACCGGAAGGAAGCACAACCGCCGTATAGGCTCCTTTCAGAACGATAATCACCCTCCATTCCTGTGCTTTTTTTCGCGCATGTTGCAAGCGTTGGTATCCAGTCTTAAATTTTTCACCCACCAAACGTTCAAACTCGGTAGGATGCGGAGTCAATATACTTTCGCAGGGAACTAAAGAGAGCCAATCCGGATGAACAGCCAACACATTCAAAGCATCTGCATCCAGGACAAGAGGTTGGTTTGCTTCATTCAGAAGCGAAAACAGCATTTTCTGCACCTTATCGTCTTGCCCGATTCCCGGGCCTATAGCAATTGTATGCTTATCTGAAATCACGACAGATGTATTTACCCGTTCATCCACATCCACATCCACCATTGCTTCAGGCACAGCTGTTTGTAAAATCCCCATACCGCAAGCAGGACAATGCACTGTCACCAGACCGGCTCCGGAATGAAGACAAGCACTTGAAGCAATTACAGCAGCTCCCATCTTGCCATACTGACCGACAACAAGCAAGACATGACCAAACGTGCCTTTATGACCAAACTTTGGTCTTACCGGCAAAAACCCTGCAATATCTTCTTTTTGTATAAAAAAATAAGGAGTAACTTGTTCTTGAATAGATTTTTCGGAAAGTCCGATATTCAATATTCGAAAATCCGGGGCGTAGATTCCATTTTCAGGTAATAAAAATGACAATTTCGGCAATTGGAAAGTCCATATCAGAGAGGCTCGGACAATACACCGATTCTGCTCTTGCGTATTTTCCTCTGCATAAAGTCCAGAAGGGATATCCACAGCATACACCAACTGATTTTGAATATTTATCATCTCAACAATCAATCTGTAAATACCGCTCAACGGACGATTTAGTCCTGAGCCAAAAATTGCATCAATAATCACATCTCGAAATTTAATTTTTTGGAGCGATTCGGAATCATTGATTTCACTAAAAAACACTCCGGGAATATTTCTCCATCGCCAGATATTTTCATTGCAATCTTTTGACAAAGAGTGCAAAGACTCCCTGACAAGATAAACCTGAACATCATAACCGGCCTGATGCAAAAGCCGGGCAATAGCAAGGCCATCTCCTCCATTATTGCCAGGGCCTGCCAATACAGTCACAGGAGAAGAATCAGACACCTCATCCATAAAAGCATTTACCCAGGCCTGCGAAGCCCGCTCCATTAATTCAACCGACTGAATTCTTTCTGTTTCGATTGTCTGAGCATCCACAGTCTGCGTTTGCTTTGCCGATAAAATTTTCAAACTCATCTTATTATTTGTAATTAAAGAGTGAAAAGAAATCCGATATCATTCAGCGTAAAGAAGATATTTTTTTCGTGTTTTTTTATACGCATCCAAATCTGCCTGCCAGGATTGGCGAATTTCATTTATAGATTTGCCGGACACGATTTGTAGTCGCAGCCGATTCGTTCCCGCCAGCTTATCCATAAAACCGGGATTTGAAAAGAACGTCTTTTTCTGTTCAGAAAGATTATAAAAATGAATCAACCATTTCAAATGAAGACCAACCAGACTCCGAATATTGCGTAAATCCACCCCATAGCACAACTGTCCCTTCTGCAGCGGATTTTTATCGAATCCGGGCAATGCTGCAGGAGTGAACTGAAACGTTCCAAACCGGCTATCAGGATAACCAATGACCTGAAACGGAAAATCAGTTCCTCTGCCAACACTTATTTTCGTGGCTTCAAAAAAGCAAAGAGACGGATAAAGCCGTATTGCCTGATCGTTCGGTAAATTGGGAGAAGGCCTCACCGGCAAAGAATATGCATCTCCATGTTTCCAGCCTTGTATTCTAACCACCTCCAACTGACATCTTACACCTCCCGAGAGCCACCTTTCTCCATTCATCATACAAGCTAATTCACCAATGGTCAATCCATAAAGCACAGGAAGCGGATCCAGACCAACAAAAGATCGAAATTTCAAATCGAGTACAGGACCATCAATGACATCATTCGGGTTGGGACGATCGAGTACCACTACCCGAACTCCATTTTGAGCACATGCCTCCATTACATAATGCAATGTGCTTATATAGGTATAAAAACGAGCTCCAACATCCTGTATGTCAAATACGACAAAGTCAAGATCAGCCAATTGCCCCGGGGTTGGTTTAACGTTTTTACCATATAGCGACACAACTTCTATCCCAGTCTTTTCGTCTCGGCTATTATTCACTTTTTCACCGGCATCCGCATCTCCGCGAAAACCATGTTCGGGTGCAAAAATACGCTTCACATCTACTTTGCGATGAATGAGCGTATCAACAAGAAAAGTTCCATTACTCAACCTCGATGTCGGATTAACGACAAGCCCTACCCGCTTGTTTTTCAGCAAAGACAATATCAAAGAAACATTGTCTGCACCAATTTGCAAAGAAGGATTCTGTGCCCAAATTCCAAACGCATTGATCAGAATTAATAAAAAAAACAGTGAACTTTTTCTCATATAAGAGGTTTTATTACAATAGCAATAAGTGTTGTCTTTGAGTCATTAGAATGCAAACTTATTATTTTTTCCATAATATATCAATGACCAAGACCTGCATTGCAATATTATTTCTTATTTTCAGACAGTTATGGATCCTTTTGAAATTATAGAACAATATTATGAAAAAGACTCGCTGCTTTATCGGATTTTAATTCGTCACAGCAGTGATGTAGCTGAAAAAGCAGTAAAGATAGCAACTAACCATCCGGAGCTCAAAATTGACAAAAAATTTGTTTGGGAAGCGGGAATGCTCCACGATATTGGTATTTTTCTGACCGATGCCCCCACCATCGACTGTTATGGAAGCTTTCCATATATTGCTCATGGCTATTTGGGACATGATTTACTCACACGCCATCACCTTCCGCAGCATGCGCTTGTTTGCGAAAGACATACCGGAACAGGACTCAGCATAAACGATATTGCCCAACAAAATCTACCTTTACCTCATCGCGACATGCGTCCTCAATCGATTGAGGAGCAGGTAATCTGTTTCGCCGATTGTTTTTTTTCCAAATCAAAGTTAGAGAAAGAAAAGAACCCTGAAAAAATAAAAAGAGGATTAGAAGAATTTAACAAAGAGTCTGCTGTTCAATTCGACAAATGGTGTGAGATGTTTTTGTAAACGCACCAGGATATTGTGATTTTCAACAATACACGTTAATTTATTTTATCCAAATCAGACCAGCAGAGAGTCAAAAACAAAATTTCGTAAACACCAGCAAAAGAAGACGAAATCTTTGTTAAATAATTAGCAAAAAGGAAGGGTTTACTTGCACAATCGAAGCACTAGTTGTATATTTGCACTGTGTTTTTCATGGTATTAGATTTAAGGTTAACAATGTGAAGATTGGTTGTCGTGATGACAACCTTTTCTTTTTTTTAAAAAAAACTCTTCTTTTATATACCTAAATATCTCTCTAAACATGTAAAAAAAGACTCACAGAGTACTTCATTTAAGATTTTCGCTACCAATTTTAATTTTATCTCTCTTGTAATAAAAACCAAACATATATCTTTGCAGAACGAATAAAACAATTATCAGATGAAACAATTCAGAATTGTTCCTATTGGAATGCTATCAATCATGTTGTTGGCTTGTGGCTGTAGCAAAAAAGCGACATCCGCATCATCGAACGACAATTTTAAATATGAGCAGGTTTCGCCGGCTTTTAATGCAGACAGTGCATATCAATACGTGGCAGCCCAGGTCAATTTCGGAACACGTGTCACGAATTCGAAAGGCCACGCAGCCTGTGGAGATTACCTCGTTGCACAACTTAACCGATTTGGAGCAACCGTGACCGAACAAAAAAGTACAGCAAAAGCATTTGACGGAACAACCCTAAACATAAGAAACATCATTGGAAGTTTCAATCCCGAGCAAACGAACCGTATTGCATTATTTGCACACTGGGACACACGCCCGTTTGCCGATCATGATCCGGATGCAGCCAATCAACACCAACCGATTCTTGGAGCCAACGATGGAGCCAGCGGCGTCGGTGTATTGTTAGAAGTAGCCAGAGCAATACAAAAAAAGACTCCCGGCATTGGGGTAGATATTATATTTTTTGATGCCGAAGATTATGGGGAAGCTGCTTTTGCAGAGAATGTTCCAAAAGGAGATTGGTGGTGCCTTGGCTCTCAGTACTGGTCTAAGCATCCACACAAAGAAGGGTATAAGGCTCGCTTTGGAATCCTTCTTGACATGGTCGGTGCGCCGGATGCAACCTTCTACAAAGAAGGCTTTTCGATGGAAAATGCGGCAGATGTTGTTGAAAAAGTTTGGTCAAATGCAAGAATGCTCGGATACGGAAAATATTTCATTGATGGAAAAGGAGGAAGCATAACAGACGACCATGTTCCGGTAAATCAGAATGCAGGAATACCAACGATCGACATTATACAATTCGACCCGAATTCAGAAAGTGGATTTGGCTGGTATTGGCACACCACCAAAGATAATATGGACAACATCAGCAAAGAGACATTAAAAGCTGTTGGACAAACCATTATGGAAGTTATTTATAAAGAACAATAAAAATGGGGACACTCAAAGAAACGCAAGACGAGATCATCGAAGAGTTTTCAATTTTCGACGATTGGATGGATAAATACGCATATTTAATCGAGTTGGGAAATTCGCTTCAACCACTGGATGAAAAAGACAAAACACCAAGCAATCTTATTGAAGGATGTCAGAGCCGTGTATGGATAACAGCGAATTATGAAAACCAAATCATTCATTTTCAAGCAGAAAGTGACGCCGTTATAGTCAAAGGTATTGTTGCTTTGCTACTAAGGGTGCTATCAGAAAGAACACCTCGAGAAATTCTCGAATCTGATTTGTATTTTATTGAGAAAATAGGCTTAAAAGAACACCTCTCTCCTACCCGCTCCAACGGGCTTGTTTCGATGGTAAAGCAGATGAAGCTTTATGCCATGGCATTCAAAGCCAAAGAAGAGGCTAAAGCATAAATAACAAGTCTTCTTTTCAGAAGAACAAATATTTTTATATCTTTGTATAAGTGGTTTTCTGTCAATTAATAATCTCAGAAAGCCACCACCTTTTTTTAAGTGGTTTCATATTCATTACTATTAAGAGTATTAACGTATAAATTGATTTCAGAATGAAAGGATTTCTAAAGAACCTTCTGGCTTCTACTTTGGGAGTATTCATCGCGCTGCTTATTCTTGCAGTATTTATGGGAGGCGTTATGGCCGGATTAGTAGCCAGCATGAACAACTCTGACTACAATTTAAAAGACAACAGTTTCTTTTATTTAAAGTTACAAGGTGAACTAAAAGAGAGAACCACTGAAAGCCCGTTACGTCTACTGCAATTAATAGGGATGACTAATGACACCGAACAAATGGGCCTGGACGACATTCTTGCGGCCATTAAAAAAGCGAAAGAAAATGATAAAATAAAAGGAATATACATCGATTCCAAAATTTTTATGGCATCCGTTGCTTCTCTGCAGGAAATAAGAAATGCATTATTGGACTTTAAAACCAGTAAAAAATTCATCATCGCTTATGCAGATGTCTATACCCAGGGAGGTTATTATTTGGCCTCTGTGGCTGATAAGGTATTTCTGAACCCGCAAGGAAATCTTGACCTTCACGGCCTATCTATCAGTCCAACTTATTATAAGGGGTTGATGGACAAGCTAGGTGTTGAAATGCAAGTTTTCAAGGTGGGAGCATACAAGTCCGCAGTAGAGCCCTATACAAGCACAAAAATGAGCGACCCGAATCGCGAACAATTAAAAATTTTCATTGACGACGTATGGGGAACCCTCACAGCGGATATTGCAAAAAGCCGTAAAATCACCCCCCAACAAATCAATACCCTGGCGGATAAACTTCCGACAATGATGAGCCAGGACTCTCTCGTTAGCTACCATCTCGCTGATGCTCTGATGTATGAAACAGATGTAAAGAATTATCTGAGGAAACAGATGGGACTCGATAAAGATGCTGATCTACTGTATGCCAATGTCGACAATATGAAAAGTGTTAAACTAAAAAGCGACATATCTAAATCAATGGATAAAATTGCAATTTTGTATGCTGAGGGAGAAATCTCCTCCGGCACAAAAGGCGATAATATCACCGACGGCAAATATGTAAAAGAAATTGAGAAACTTCGTAAAGACGACAACGTGAAAGCAGTCGTCTTCAGGGTAAATTCTCCCGGAGGAAGTGCATTTGCATCCGAACAGATTTGGAAGGCAATATCGGATTTGAAAGCGGTGAAACCAGTTGTTGTATCCATGGGAGATTATGCAGCATCCGGAGGATATTACATCTCCTGCAATGCAAGTAAAATTATCGCGGAACCAACTACACTAACCGGTTCCATCGGTATTTTCGGAATGTTTCCCAATATTGAAGGGCTGACTCATAAACTCGGACTTAGTTTTGATAATGTAAAAACCAATAAATTATCAGATTACGGAGACATTACACGCCCGATGACTGATGAAGAAAAATCCATTCTTCAAACATTCATTAATCGCGGATACGAACTCTTTACGAAAAGGTGCGCCGATGGACGAAAAATGCCTATCAATAAATTAAAAGAGATAGCTCAAGGACATATCTGGACAGGAAATCAAGCGCTAAAACTTGGCCTTGTCGACAAATTAGGCGGGATCGACACAGCGATCAAAGAAGCAGCCAGCCTGGCAAAAATTAAAGACTATACCACAAGCAGCTATCCAAGCAAAACAGATTTTTGGGCACAGCTTCTTACCGATCAGAAAGATCAGCTGAAAACAAAATTCATAAAAGAATATCTGGGAGATGACTTTCAGATGATCAGTACGATGAAAAAGGTGCAGAATCAGGATTATATTCAAGCCAGATTACCATACACAATAACAGTTAAATAAGCGATATCAATAAACAAAGAGACATGCAACAAGCATCCGAACACTACAAACCCGGTTTATTGCCATTATCCTGGCTTTATGGATGTGGTGTGTATGTTCGGAATAAACTTTTTGACTGGGATATATTCAAACAAACGACTTTTCCGAATACACCAATCATCTGCGTCGGCAACATTTCCGTGGGAGGAACTGGAAAAACGCCGCATATCGAATATTTGATTCGTCTTCTCCAGGAGAGATACAAAGTCGCTGTTATCAGTCGCGGATACAAACGGAAGACCACCGGATTTGTTCTGGCTTCGGAATCATCCACTCCCGAAGAAATCGGAGACGAACCTTGTCAAATTAAAATGAAATTTCCATCCGTGACTATTGCTGTAGATGGAAATCGCAAACGCGGAATAGAAAAATTACTAGCGCTGCCGGAAGAAGACAGGCCGGATATTATTTTGATGGACGACGGATTCCAGCATCGTTGGGTGAAACCGTCTCTCTCCATTATATTGTCGGACAACAACAATCCGGTATATGAAGACAAACTCTTGCCTGCAGGAAGATTGAGAGAAGCACTTAGTTCGCTTCAGAGAGCTTCTGTTGTGTTGGCTACAAAGTGTTCGCCCGACATGAAACCTATTGATATGCGCATCACAATGAATAGTTTTGGATTATTTCCTTATCAGAGTCTGATGTTTACGTGCATGAAATATGGAAAATTAACTCCTATCAATTCCAGTAGCAAAACGTTAGATCTGCATGAAATCGTGGGACGGACTCTTATTTTGGTAACCGGTATCGCCCATCCGGAACCTCTACAAAGAAAATTAGCCGAGTTCTCTTCGACTATTATGCACATAGAACTGCCGGATCACCACGACTTCGGCAATGCTGATATCGAAACCATACAGGAACTGCTAGCCGATTTACCGGACGACAGTGCTTTTGTGATTACAACAGAAAAAGACATTGTGAAACTACGAGGAATGAATCTTCCTGAAGAAATAGAGAAAGTTCTATATTATCTTCCTATCGAAGTAGAATTCTTAAACGAAGAAGAAAAATTATCATTCAACAAAAAAATATTGAATCATGTTAGAAAAAATTCAAGAAACAGCCGAATACATAAAAAGTAGAGTATCCAGCATTCCTAAATCCGCGATTATATTAGGGACAGGACTTGGCGATTTGGCGAAAGAAATTACCAATCAAGAAAGCATCCCATACCAAGATATCCCTAATTTTCCGGTCTCCACAGTGGAAGGACACAGTGGCAAACTAATTTTTGGAAATCTCGGTTCGAAACGGGTGATTGCCATGCAAGGACGTTTCCATTTCTACGAAGGTTATGATATGAAACAGGTAACTTTTCCTGTTCGTGTCTTTAAAGCTTTAGGAGTAGAATACCTCTTTGTTTCGAATGCCGCAGGAGGGATGAACAGCAGCTTTGACATAGGCGACATCATGTTGATTGACGATCACATCAATCTATTCCCGGAACATCCTCTACGCGGAAAAAATTTTAATGAATTAGGAACCCGTTTTCCGGATATGAGCGAAGCATACAATAAAGAACTTCGTAGTATGGCTATGGACATTGCCAAAGAAAAAAAGATTAAATTACAACACGGTGTTTATATCGGAACACAAGGGCCTACATTTGAAACTCCGGCCGAATACAACTATTTCCGCATTATCGGTGGTGATGCAGTCGGGATGTCTACAGTTCCGGAAGTTATCGTTGCCAATCATGCCAAACTGAAGGTTCTGGCATTTTCAATCATTACAGATTTAGGCGTTATCGGCAGCATCAAAGAAGTGACTCACGAAGAAGTGCAGGAAGCTGCTAAAATAGCTCAACCGCAAATGGCTGAGATTATTCGCACAGTGATTGACCGACTATAAAAATAATCCATAACAAAAACAAGTTAAATCCGGATGCTCACACATTCGGATTGCTTGTTTCTGTATTTTAGAGCAATACAAAAAAAATGAGAACAGAAATTTCAAAATATGGTGAATTCGGGCTTATCGATCACCTGACTAAAGACATTCAATTAAAAAATAAATCGTCTGTAAAAGGAGTCGGCGATGATGCAGCAATACTGCACTATAGCCGAAAAGAAATACTAGTCACAACTGATCTGTTGCTGGAAGGTATCCACTTCGACCTGACCTATGTGCCGATGAAACATTTGGGATATAAATCGGCTGCCGTAAACTTTTCGGATATTTATGCCATGAATGGACAAGCCAAACAAATCACTGTATCTCTGGGAATATCGAAACGTTTCGCTGTAGAAGATTTGGAAGATTTTTATGAAGGTCTTCGCTTAGCTTGTGAGATCTATGGTGTAGATATTGTCGGAGGCGACACAACTTCATCTCTCACCGGACTGACAATCAGCATCACATGTATCGGTGAAGCGGACAAAGATAAAATCTGTTACCGGAACGGAGCCAAAGACACGGATTTAATTTGTGTATCAGGCGATTTGGGAGCAGCTTACATGGGTTTGCAACTACTGGAAAGAGAAAAAACAGTATTTGCAGGAAAGAAAGATTTTAATCCTGATTTTGCGGGGAAAGAATACCTGCTTGAACGCCAGCTTAAGCCGGAAGCTAGAAAAGACATAATCGAAATACTTGCTAAAGAAGGTATAAAACCGACATCTATGATGGATATTTCCGACGGACTTTCGTCAGACATCCTGCATATCTGCAAACAAAGTCATGTCGGCTGCCGGATTTTTGAAGACAGAATTCCGATAGATTATCAAACAGCTGTAATGGCAGAACAATTCAACATGAATGTCACCACAGTCGCCTTAAATGGCGGTGAAGATTATGAATTGCTGTTCACGGTTCCGTTACATTTACACGAACGTATATCTACAGTGAAAGCAATACATGTCATCGGACACATTACAAGTGAAAATACGGGGAAATATCTCGTAACGCGCGATGGCGCTGAGATAGAACTTACGGCTCAAGGATGGAATCACCTATCGTAGGTTCAATATGAGTCATTACGTCCTCAATCTGAGGATTCTGTTCCATCAGATAGTTCTTCAGATTGTGGGCGATATGATGGCCTTGTTCTACAGTCAACGACCGTTCTACCCGGACATGAATATCCACAAAGTAACTCATACCGAACTTGCGGATATAGCATTTTTCGGTATTCGCAACACCAGCTACATTCAATGACTCCGTTTTGATATGCTGAATCAGATCGTCATATTTTTGCTCATCCAGTAATTCGCCTAAAGCGGGACGGAAAATAAGGTAAGCATTGTAAATAATGATGCCGGAAGCTACTAAAGCCGCCCAATCATCTGCACTTTCGTATCCTTTCCCCCCAATCAGCGCAATGGTAATTCCAATAAAAGCTGCTGCTGAAGTGAATGCATCACTTCGGTGGTGCCAGGCATCAGCCTTTAAGGATGTACTATCCATCTCCTCTCCTTTATTATTCACATAGCGAAAAGAGATTTCTTTAAACAAAATGACGCAAGCCAGAACAATCAAGGTGAATGGTTTCGGCAAGGAATGTGGTGTCCGTATATTATCCACTGCTTCGGTAGCAATTATAACAGAAGAAAGCACCAATAGAGCCACAACAATGAATGTCACCAAAGGCTCCACCTTTCCATGCCCGTATGGATGACGTTCATCCGAAGGTTTGGTCGAGATTTTCAATCCAAGAAAAACAATAAAGGATGAAAAAATATCGGAAATACTTTCAATGGCATCGGCAATCAGAGCAAATGAGTGTCCGAAAATTCCGGCAACTAGTTTTCCGGCTGCCAAAAAAACATTTACAATCATACTATAAATAACAGTACCTTGTGCTTCTTTATTTCCCATACTGATACAAATATAAACTACTATATATTAAGTAAATAATCAATTATTCGATTTATCTCCGTTGTTAAAGCAATGTCCATCCATTCAATAAGACAGGTTTTCGGATTCGGCCTTACAGAAAAACAAATTTGTGAGTTTCTCTGCCTGGATTGCTGATATCACACATTGTCGAAAAGAAAACTATCTGTAAATAAAGTGAGCTTCAGGATAATATATTGATTTACAAAATCACTGATTTTCTTTTAGAAAACTCTCGAAACTACACCTGACCATACTTTCAATCGTATTTTCGGTAAAAAAAGCCAAGTGCTGAGTCATTACAACATTAGGAAACTGACGCAGATAAGCCATATTCCGATTAGAAATTATATCAGTTCTTCGATCCTGATGATAAATTCCGACCTCATCTTCAAAAACATCTAATGCCAATGCCCCAATTTTCAAGCTTTCAATTCCGTCCACCAATGCATTCACCTCACATAACTCCCCACGGGAACAATTGACAATTGTCACTCCATCTTTCATTTTGGCAAGTGTATGTTTATTGATGATGTGTCGGGTATCTTCATTCAACGGGATATGTAAAGAAACAATATCACTTTCCTGAATAAGGACATCGAAGCTCACAAACTCGGCCATATCGGCAAGTTCTTTTTTTACGCTGCCTGTGGGAGAATAGGCCAAGATCCGACAACCGAAATTTCTTAACAACCGGATGACCGCTGCCCCAATCGAGCCGGTACCTATAATTCCCACCGTACTTCCTTTTATTTCTTTTCCTTCGAGTCCAAGAAGGGAATAATCATTCACATTTGCCCGAAAAACAGCTGCTTTGTATTTTCGAAGCGAAAGCAAAATCATCATGACTGTAAACTCAGCCACACTGGCAGGATTATAAGTGGAGTTTGTGACCTTCATTCTTTTTTCAGCTGCATAAGCAACATCAATATGATTCATGCCAATAGAGCGGGTAGAGATATGCCGTACTCCATTTCCAGAAAGTTGGTCTATTAAAACTTTATCTATTTTTGAATAACCTAAAATACTGATTCCGTCAACACCTTCAGTCAAATAAATAGTGTCACTGCTAAGAGCATCTTTCGTCCAAACAACATCCAAATTCAATCTTTTACTTATTCTCTCGATATGAGGAATTTCGTCGCACCGAACATCAAAAGCAATGATTTTCATACGATTTTTTTTCTTTCCAACAGCGTAAAACTTGCTTGATTTTCTAATCCGGAATTGAAGAGGTTGATAAAAAACAGGCTTTGTTTCATAAAATAATCTTATCTGCACACCTAAGGCAATTATTTTATCTCCGGCATAACCTTACAACCCTTCATCTCGCTAAAAAATACAGGGTGTAAAATTACCTCAAAATATACAATCAACCAAATCGGAATAACAATCTTCACGAAAACTGCGCTAAAGAGAAAGCCATTTTATGAATTCTAGAAAATGGCTCATTTACAGTCAATACCTTATAATTAAATTGCTTATCAGACTCGTCTTTTCAGGAGAGCAGCGTCTCCGTCCTGATGAGATTTTATGAAATTGTAAATAATATATACGATGAAAAAGAATATAAGAAATTTTATTCCTATAAAATGATGCATCAAGGCTATAAAGAAAGCCGCAACAAGAATAATGATCGTAAGTAATAAGGTTTTCCCCGACTGTCCAATCCAGGTTTTATGTGTCCAGCTTTGAGGTTTCAGGGTTGTGTCAATCGATTTAGCAAATAGATTAAGCAGCAGAATTGAATATGACATATATTCATATTTCACATGATTCAGAAGGAATAAAAATGCAGTCACTGCAATCATCACCCCATAGTAAATCTTACCGCTTTTTGTTTTCGCACAAGTCGGCATATCGGTAGCCATAAAGATAGCTCCTAACAAAACTCCTCCGACAGAAAAACGGATATCAAATCCTTGAAAAATCCATGAAAGTAAAAAGAATGCAACTGTTATAGCAAAGGGAATATGCCATGTGATACGTTTTCGAATCAACAAGAACAGTCCGCCTAGTATTAAAAACAGAATTGAATACTCTCCGATGGCTCCAGATGGATTATAAAGCAACTGATTCAGCATCGATGCAAGAGAGTTATTCCCCAAAAAGTCAAATAGATGGATGTTTTTTACTTCTAATAAATCTTTATTGAACCAAATGTCACGACTCATCATCACTGCCGGAAAAAATACAGTCATAAATTCACGTCCAAGCAAAGCCGGATTCATCTGGTTTTTACCCATTCCACCCCACAAAAGCTTCCCGAAAATCACAGCCATTGATGCCCCAAAAGCGACCACATACCAAGGGGTAAACGGCGCAAGGGTAAAAGTGATCAGGATCGCTGTTATCACAGCTGAGCCATCACGTACGGAATTAGCATTTCCTCTGAAAATAAGAGTAAAAACAGCTTCAGACAATACAGCACTCACAATTGCAACAGCAATTAATAATAAAGATGTAAATCCGTAAGCACAATAGGATATGGCAATACTGGGAATCAATGCGAGAAGTACATCTTCCATAATCTTCCGCATATTGTCGTGAGATCGATTACTTTTTGTTTTCATACGATTTAATTTTTACTATTAGGAGGTATGAAACCCGCCGGATTTTTTTAGTCATTGTATTGGATAATTTAATAAAAATCAGGCTTCGTTTCCTATTTTATTTTTTGAAGTCAGACAATAATATACTTCGTAAATCCGGGAGAAAACACAATATCTCCGTGTTTATCAACTAAAAAGCCTTCCACTCCATATTCATCCGAAAGTCGTAAAATTGTTTGAAGGAAAGTATTTTTGTCCATATTGAAAAGACCTGTGGAAATAACATCTCCCAGAAATGAATTCGAACTGACAATGCCCACTTGTCTATTTTCGGAAGGATAGCCTGTCAAGGGACTTATAATGTGTCCATACTTCCGTCCGTCAATTTCAAGATAAGTATTTTCATTCGAAGAGGTAGAATAAGATGCATTTGATAACCTTAGACTAAACAACAATTGTTCAGGCTGTATCGCATCACCAACATCTACCTGCCAATATGGATGAGACTCATCACTAAGAGCATAGATCGTACTGCCTCCGGCATTAATTATAGCATCAGAAATACCAATACCTCTCATGTAATCGACAAGGCAATCGACAGCAAATGCTTTCAAAAACGATCCGGTTATGATTTCCTGTCCGGGATTTATTCTCACCTGATTCCCCTGAATCTGCAACTGTCGATAGTCAATCAGCGGAAGTACATTCCTTATTTCTTCAGGTGAAGGGATCCGATGTCCATACTTTTTGTAAAAGCCCCACAATCGCAATAAAGGCATAATGGTAATATCATATTCTCCATTCAGCTCTCCGGAAAAAAGACTCAGTTTCTTCAGGAAAGAAAGAGAGACTTCATCTGCTTGGACAAATTCACCTGCATTCCGGTTTATTTTATCAATAACCGAACCTTCCACATAAGAATTATACTTCTTATCGATCTGTTCAAGCACATTGTAAAGCTCATCAAAAATACCGTCTTCAAAAAAAGCGGACAGTTTCAATTTGATGTGTGCATGAAAAAGCCACCGAGTCTGAGCTTTATAAAGTCGGGATGCAGACATTGACAATCAATCTATTCGGTTCCGGATGCTTTCTCTGATTTTTCCGGCTCAACAGTTGTTTTGGGAGTTTCTTTCACAGCAGTAATCTCTTTCTTCTCTGAAGGAACTACTACCTTTGAACTTTTATCAACTTTTGAAACTGTCTTATTAGCTATTGCTTCCACTTTTTCGATGGAGGCCTTTTCTCTGGCTGCAGTGACTTTATCTGAAACAGATTTGTTCTTCTCCTGATTTTTCGTCAATACAGTTTTTGTAGTATCTGTTGCGGAAGTATCTTGTTTATTAACAGACACTGGTTTATCAGAGACCGCCGGTTCGGATTTTGTCGGTTCGCCCGGCTTGCTTTGGTTAACCTTCGACCACAATTCTCTATTCCCAAACACCAACAAGATAACCCCAAACAAATAAAGAATAATTTTTTTTGCCTGACTCATATTCAAAACAATTTTAATTCCTTACAAAAGTAGATATTTCCGGAAAAAAGCCTATCACGTAGCCAAAGCGAATCGTATTAATAAATTGTAAAACGGTTTGAGACTGGTTTAACAAACGAAAAAAGGACACACAATAATGTGCATCCTTTTGACTATATATGATTGAAATATTTTATTTACCAGGCAAACAATGGATATTCAGCCATAACAAGATTCACTTTTTCCCGAACAGACTTAATAACGCTTTCATCTTCGTGCGAAGCCAAAACCGTATCAATCATTTCTACAATTTCCTGCATCAAAGATTCTTTAGCACCACGTGTCGTAATCGCCGGCGTTCCAAAACGGAGACCGGAAGTCTGGAACGGACTACGGGAATCAAACGGCACCATGTTCTTATTCGTCGTGATGTCTGCAGCAACTAAAGCTTTTTCAGCAACTTTTCCTGTCAATTCAGGAAATTTGGTGCGAAGGTCGATCAACATACAATGGTTATCGGTTCCTCCGGAAACTACTTTATAGCCCTTATCAATAAACGCCTGTGCCATAACAGCGGCATTTTTCTTCACTTGTGTCTGATAGTCTACGTAAGAAGGTTCCAAAACCTCAGCAAATGAAACAGCCTTTGCTGCAATGATATGCTCCAGCGGCCCACCTTGTATTCCTGGGAAAACAGCTGAATCCAATAAGGCCGACATCAATTTTGTTTCACCTTTAGGTGTTTTCTTTCCAAAAGGATTCTCAAAATCTTTGCCCATCAAGATAATACCTCCACGAGGTCCTCTCAATGTTTTATGGGTGGTAGAAGTAACAATATGTGCATGTTTTAAAGGATTAGAGAGCAAACCAGCTGCAATAAGTCCGGCTGGGTGCGCCATATCCACCATAAAAATAGCACCAATCTTGTCTGCTATTTTACGGATACGTTCATAATCCCAGTCGCGTGAATAAGCCGAAGCACCCGCGATAATCAATTTCGGTTTTTCTGCTAAAGCAGTGCTTTCCAACTGGTCATAATCAACGTATTCTGTATCCTGACGAACATTATATTCGAGTGCGTGGTATACTAATCCGGAAAAATTCACAGGCGAACCATGAGATAGATGTCCTCCATGAGACAGGTTCAATCCTAAGAATTTATCACCCGGATTCAGACAAGCCAGAAATACAGCAGCATTTGCCTGAGCCCCTGAATGAGGTTGTACATTCGCCCATTCAGCATCAAATATTTTTTTCAGACGATCGATAGCCAGTTGTTCACTCAGGTCGACAATTTCACATCCGCCGTAATATCTTTTCCCGGGATATCCTTCGGCATATTTATTTGTCAGACAAGAGCCCATGGCTTCCATTACCTGATCGCTGACAAAGTTTTCTGAAGCAATCAGCTCAATACCTTTCAACTGACGCTGATGTTCTTTCTCGATAATCTCAAAAATTGCGGTGTCGCGTTTCATAGGATTCAATTTTGTTGTGATAATGAGGCACAAAAATAATCATTATTCCAACAATAAACATCTTGTTACAAAGAGAAAATTGAGAAAAGAAAAATTATAGGATATGAATCGTGTAGAAAGATTAAATTAGCAAGAGGAATAGTTTGTCCCGTTATGAATAAAACGAGATAAGAATAACTTACTTCGTTTTACTGGATTGCTAACCAAAGGAAATGCTATATATCCATTTCAATATTTGCTTCTGTCCCCCTGTCCGGTTCGGATAGAATATCCAAATGACCACTGAAGGCAGAGAGGTTGGAACGAATATTATCCAAACCTATACCCTGTTTGATTTCCCTGAGATCGAAGCCTGTTCCATTGTCGGCAACGGAAAGATAAACAGCGTGTTCGTCTATATTCAGATGCACCTCTATGTGGGATGCTCCGGAATGTTTTAAGGCATTATTTATAAGTTCACAGGCACAATCATATAGAATATACTCTTTATCAGGGTCGAACCTGTGATTGCCCCCCTTGAAATGAAATTCCGCATTTGGAATGAAGCGGCAGAAATCGTCCAAAGCCGCAACCAATCCCTCTTTTGTCAGAATAAATGACTTGAGATGATATACAACACGTCTCAGTTCGGTTATCGACTTACTTAACACTTCAAACGCATTGTTGAAATAATCAGTTTCTTTATGTTCCGAAGCTGAATAAAGGTTCATGTTGTTTTTTACCACCGTAAGTAGGGAACTCACGCTGTCGTGAAGGTCATGAGCGATTAAATCCCGTTCAGCCTTTTCGGCTTTCAATGATGATTGGATGGCAATAAGTGTTTTTTCCTGTTTCAATTGCAGTATCTGTTGTTCGGCCAGTTTCTTTTTTTGAGTAGCCAAGCGATGACGGTAAAACAATAAGCCTATTGCCAAAAGTAGAGCCGTTGCTATTGAAATACCAATCCAAATGTATAAATTGCGTTCCTTTTCCAAAACGAATATACGAGTCTCTTTTTTTTCGGTTTCATACTTAACCTCCATGTCAGCTAAAGCGTTATGGATACTCTCCTCGTTTGCTTTTCTAGTTAAGTCAATTAGTTTTTCAAGAAACAGCACTGCTCTATCCTTATTATCTAAGTAAATATTGGCATAAACAATATTGGCTACAATATCCCGTCCTACACCGTAATTGGTTGTATCCATCTCCCATGCTTTCGTTGCCGCAATGTCACATTTCTTATAATGTTTTTGCAACCGATAAATTTCCGAAAGTACAGCATATGTATTGAGTATCAATTGATGATTGCCATATTCGCTCGCTATTCTCAATCCTTCGGTTGCATACTTTTCAGCCTTTTGGTATTCTTTAAACTTATCCGAATCATAAATCTGTGCAATGACTACCAAACTCGCAATTTCATATTGTTTGTAACCAATACTGCGGCTTATTTCCAACGCTTTTAGCTGATATCTCAACGCTTTATCCAATTCCCCTTGCTTCTGATAAATATTGCCGAGATTAAAATAAGCAATACATTTTCCGTCCGGAAGGTCTTCCTGCTCTGCAAGGATTTTACTCTTTTCAAAATATTGTGCGGCATGGCTATTGTGATCCATGCTGTAATAAAGTGTACCTATATTGCCTAAAATACGTACTTGTTGCGGTATATTATTTGCTTTTTCTGCGATGGACAGGGCTTTCAGAAAATGCTCAAGCCCGCCGGTCAGATCGCCCAGTTCTGCTGTTAAAGATCCCATATTTATATAGGTCGCTATTTCCGTATGTGTATCGTTTATTTCAAACGATACATCCAATGCCTTTTTATAAAAAATAAAAGCCGAATCCGCAATGTGTCTTGTTTGGTAAGCGCTCCCAATAAAATAATAGCTACGTCCAGCCTCTTTTTTATTGTTATTCTTCAAGGAGATTTCTAATATTTTCTTAGCATAATAAGTTAATTTTCCAGTATCGGAATCCTTATAAACATTACATATTTTTTTGTAGATAGCAATCCGTTCTTCTTCTGATAGTTTCTGTGTTTTCAATACATTTTCCAATGAATCTACATTTGCCGGCTGTGGTTGTGCTTTTAAACCAACCATCAGTAAAAACAAGATAAAAATAAACGTCTTTTTCATGGCTGAATATTATATTAATCCTTCTTTTTTTGCATTCTCAATAAGTTCAAATCTCGTTTTTGCGTCCAGTTTCAGATGCAATTTTTTCTGATACGAGTTAACGGTTGCCGGAGATAGTATCATTTGTTCGGCAATTTGAGGATAACTCATCCCTTGGCCTACCAACTGTAAGACCTGCATTTCCCTCGAAGTAAGAGTGATAGCCTCTTTAGTCGTCTTGCTGATCATTCGTTCTATTTCAGGACTAACGTATTCTTTCCCTTCTGTTACGGCAAGTATTGCTTCCAATATCTCTCTGACGGCCTCACTCTTTACCACATAGCCCGAAGCTCCGTTTTTAAACATGTTTTTGACACATGAATACTCGCTGTGTTCGGTTAGCGCGATTATTTTCATTTTGGGGTACTGCCTATGAATTTCTTCACAAAATACAATTCCGCTGCCATCGGTCATATTAATATCAAGCAGTAGTACCTCAGGGCATTCAGATACCAATCTCTTCCGGCATTCGGACAGTTTATACGAATATCCCGATATGCGGACAAAACCCGATGCATTGATTACGGGAATCAGCAGTTCTACCATCATTACCTGGTCGTCCGTGATATGTGCATTTATCATAATTTCTTTTTTATGCATAGATAAGCATTTTAAATAAATGAAATATCCCTTAATTAAGGGATAAATACGTCATGTCGTCTCTCTATTTTTACTTTCCTAAAAATAAGTATTTATTCATTGATAATTATCAAGTTAAATAAATGATATCATGAAAAAGTATCTTTCCACTTTAATAGTCGCTGCGATAACGCTATTCGCAGCTTGTAGCAATGACGATGACAAAACGGTTTATACCGTTATGTTCGAAACCGGCGGCGGCACTCCCGTTCCTGCCGCTCAAAAGATAGAGGAAGGTAGTACGGCAAGTGCACCTTCCACGAATCCCGAAAAAGCAGGTTATGCATTCGTTTACTGGCATTTAAACGGAAGTACGACTGCTTACAACAATTATGATACATATAGGATTGTTTGAAGGAATAGGATTTAAACGGAAGTACGACTGCTTACAACTTTCAAACTCCTGTGAACGGCAACATTACCCTTCATGCCAAATGGCAGGAGGAAGCCATCGCCGAATACTGGCAGGTTGCATGGGAATTGAACGGTGGCGCATGGCCTTCGGGCGATAACCATGCCACACAGGTGCTAAAAGGCGGAACGCTTGCAGAGCCTGCCGAACCAACCAAGTCGGGCAAAACCTTCGAGGGTTGGTATAAAGAATCAGCCCGAACTAATAAGGTTGCTTTTCCGTATAACGTGAGCAATGTAACGGACAACTTCACACTTTATGCAAAGTGGGCAACAGAAGGAGGAGAATTATCGGTTTCGCCTAACAACACTCCAATATCATTTACAAGCGCAGGGGGAACAAGTGAATCCATTACCGTTTCCACTGATCAATCGTCATGGGATGCTATTTCAAATCAAACTTGGTGTGTGGTGAAAAAATCAGGAAATCAATTTACTGTAACGGCTTCCGATCATACTGCATCAACGGAACGAAAAGCCACGGTTACCGTTTCAGCAGGAAAGGCTCCTAAAATAACTATTGAGGTTACACAAGCAGGTGTACTTTCTGTTGTGAAAGCGAAATATACTGTCCCAAATCCATCAGTAGTTTATTTTCAGTTTCAGACTGTCGCATACTATACGCTTACATGGCCTGTAATGCCGGGATGTACCGAATACAATGTTTACAAATCCAGATTTGCCATTGGTATAGGTTACAAAACATTATTGGTCACCACAACATCTGACCTGACAGTTACACTAGGCGAGATATTCACTCCCAATATGTATATGTCATACGGGGTTTATTATTGGGTCGCGGCAATAACGAACAGTGGCGAAACGCTCCAGCCTGATAACGAGGGGATAAAAGTGACTTATAAAGTTACAAGTACTAGCGTAGATAGAACCATAGAGCAAAATCCAATACAATAAGACTATTTCAAGAAGATTTTCAGGACTGACATTCATTATTGTTTGTCAGTCCTTTTTGCATGTTTCATCGAAAAAACTCCCGGGAGCTTACTCTGAGTAATTCATTAAATGAAAATTTTATGAAACGATTCATTTCAACGGAATTTCTTCTTTTATTGAAGGAAGCTTCACGAAAGCATATCGAGATCAATCCCCAAGTATTGGAAAACAAGTCTGACGAATTCACCGTATTCTTGTTTGCGGAATACACGTCCTTACGGAATACTTAGAAAATAAGACAGTATATTATCACTCGCTTATTTATATCCAGCCAGAACTTGCGGGTTTGACAGAGCTATCGGGAGAAAATATAGTCGCATAAGTAGTCCTACAAAATCTGTTTGATGCATATAGCCCACCATTCCTTTTATTCTCATAATATTAGAAATCTATGTACTTACAACTAATTATGAGCATTTACATAAATAAAGGCATGCCGGAATATTAAATTCATCATCGGCAAAAGAATATCAATAAAAAAAGAACAAAAAACAAGGATATTTAATATTAAAAAATCAAATAATCGGATTTCATACATTTGTTTTAAAGTAAAAAATTTCTCTAACAACCTTTACTAAAATGAAACTTAATATGATTTTTATCCCAAAATCATGTTGTGCTTCATTTTTAAGCTTACCTTTGGCAAATAAAGATTGTTCAGAAATTCATTTGGAAAAACAAATTAACATACGGCTCAAAAGAACAGCTCATCTATTGATGTTTGTATTCATCGGAATTATCCTGATGAAACCTGTTCACTTGCTGATTTTCCATCATGATTTTTTCAAATCGACTTCAAGTCAACAACAAAAGAATTGTTCTGAAAATGAAGACTGTACAATTTGCCACTTCAACTTAGATTCTTCCACCGGAGCTTTTACACAAGAGGTATCTTCCTTTGTGGCTCTGATTACGGAAACTATCCATACAGAAAAAGAACAACATTTTTTGGGTTGTCTGATTCTACATACTGCTTCACGTGCACCACCCATCGTAACTATTTGATATCATTTTCTTTTCTTATACACACATCAAGTATAAATTCCAGTTCTGCACAAACTATATCATGATATATAGATAAAAAGCGGAAAGGGAACATCATTCTATCCTATATTTTGAAAAACAAATAGGAATAATACATAATAATAACAAAACATACAACAAACAAAGTTGAATCTGCATGAATATATTCTGCTCATAGCTTTGAATTGCTCAGAAAGATCGCTTTGTTTAGGCTTAATAAAGATTTACAATGAAATATATATATATTTTGCTGCTGGCAATTATATCCACTCCGTTCTATACAAAGGCGGCAGAAATTGCAGCGACAGCAGGCACCACGACAACGCTAAAAGGAAAAATCCTTGATAATCAGACCGGAGAAGTTCTAATCGGAGTTAACATTTATCTTCCGGATTTAAAACGCGGAACAACAACCGATATGAACGGACAGTACACATTGGAAGGAATTCCGTCCATCAAAACGACAGTCGAAGTAACTTATATTGGTCATCAATCCATAGTTCAAGTCGTAGACTTAACTAAAAATCACACGATTGATTTTAAGATGCTGGAATCGAATGCTTCGCTGGGAGAGGTGGTGGTCACCGGATTTACAGGAAATTCGCTTTTACGAAAAACTCCGGCACCACTGACTGTAATAACACCTCAGCAATTAAAGCAAGAATCGTCTTCCAATATCATTGATGCCATTGCCAAACAACCGGGAATTTCACAAGTGACCACAGGCTCCGGCATATCCAAACCGGTTATCCGCGGATTAGGCTACAATCGGGTACTGGTAGTCAACAACGGAGTTCGTCAGGAAGGACAGCAATGGGGTGACGAACACGGTATTGAGATAGATGCCCAAACTGTAAATTCGGTAGAAATACTAAAAGGGCCGGCCAGCCTGATGTATGGTTCGGATGGAATTGCCGGAGTAATAAACTTTCTGCCGGAACCGACACTTCCTCTGGGCAAAATACAAAGCAATATTCTATCGGAATATCAGACCAATAACGGTTTATTACATTATTCGGTCAATAATGCAGGTAACCTGAACAACAATACATGGAATGTACGTTATAGCGAAAAATATGCACATGCCTACTCCAATAAATACGATGGATATGTCTATAATTCAGGATTTCAGGAAAAAGCGCTGACCGGAGATTTCGGGATCAACCGCAATTGGGGATATTCCCGTCTGAATTTAAGTATGTACCATCTTATTCCCGGAATCGTAGAAGGAGACAGGGATGAGACAACAGGGCAGTTTGTCAAACCGGTGAATATAAACGGGGAAGAAGGAGAAGAAATTGCAACCTCCAAAGACTTCAAAAGTTATAAACACGGAATGCCTTATCAACAGATTCATCATTACAAAGCCACTCTTGAAAATAACATTCTCTTAGGACAAGGCAGTCTAAAAGCAATAATCGGTTATCAGCAGAACAGACGTCAGGAGTATGAAGACATTGTCAATCCGGAGGAATACGGGCTGTATCTGCAGCTACATACTGTAAATTATGATTTCCGGTATATTTTTCCTGAATTGAACGGCGTAAAACTCACGAGTGGTGTCAATGGAATGTTTCAGAAGAATCTGAACAAAGGAAGTGAATTTCTTATTCCGGATTATAACTTATTTGATGCCGGAGCTTTTGTAATCGGAAGTAAACAATACGGTAATCTGGATCTTAGTGCGGGCTTACGCTACGACACACGGAGCACACTTGGGAAGGCTTTAACCGACGATTCACAAGTGAAATTTATCGATTTCACCCGTCGATTCAATGGGCTAAGCGGAAGCCTCGGTGCTACTTATCAGATTGACAACGCCTGGAGTACAAAACTAAATTTCTCGCGAGGATTTCGAGCTCCCAATATCAGCGAATTGGCTTCTAATGGAGCACACGAAGGAACCCTTCACTATGAATTGGGAAATAAGGAACTGAAAGCAGAAAGCAGCTGGCAAGCCGACTGGGGACTCTCCTATTCCTCCAAAATCATTTCCATGGATGTGTCGTTGTTCGCGAATCGAATCAATAATTACATTTTTGCGCATAAACTGACAGATAGCAAAGGGGAAGAAATAACAACCGACGGGCTAATGACCTTTGAGTACGCAGCAGGAAATGCGCGCATTATGGGAGGAGAAATAAGTATTGACCTTCATCCGGTGGAAAGACTTCATTTCCAAAACACATTTTCTTATGTGAACTCCATCCAATTGCATCAATCAGACTCTACCAAATACTTGCCGATGACACCGGCGCCTCGTCTGACATCTGATTTGAAATACGACATTATCCGTCACGGCAGAACACTTGACAATACGTATGTAGCTATCGGACTGGAAACAGATCTCAAGCAGAACAATATCTTTTCAGCTTATGCAACTGAGACTGCAACTCCTTCCTACACTTTGCTAAACGCATCCCTGGGTACTGATTTTCTTCATCGGGGCAAACGAGTAGCAAGCCTCTTTCTGACGGCCAACAATATCACGAATAAAGCTTATCAGAATCACCTGAGTCGTTTACGATATGCCGATGTCAATCAAGTAACAGGTCGTGAAGGAGTTTTCAATATGGGACGAAATTTTGGTATTAAGTTAGATATTCCAATAAATTTCTAATCAACACCAGTCAATCAATAAAAAAACTCTGTTTACAACCATTTTGTAGACAGAGTTTTTCTTTATTTACGTTCAAACCATTGAATGAAAGTAGCACGCGCATCAGCCAGTTTATCCGCCCAATGATTCACTGAATTTTCTCCGATTTTGTCCGTTACATATTTGACAGCCACAAAAGGAAGTTTAAATTCCTGACAGACTAAAGCATGTGCAAAAGCTTCCATATCAACGACATCTCCATGAATCGTCTCAGCCTGAGTAACAAAACTATCTCCGGTGTTGCAGATTCCCCAATGATTATCTGACAGACTCCAGATTTGAGAAATATACCGACAGAAAGCTTCTTCCACTTCAATTTCATGAGTTAATCCGGGAAAATGGATAGCCTGAAAGTCTCTGTCGACAAAACGATTACAGACAAACACATCTCCTACCTGATGATTCAATGTACCTGCCGTACCAAAATTTAGTACAAAATCGGGGCGTTCTTCACAAATAGCCTTTGTCAGATTCATCGCTGAAGCTGCTTTCCCAATTCCTGACTTTACAAAACGAAGTTCACAACCTGCCAATGAAAAGGGAACAAACTCTTCATCTATCGCATAAATTACTAGGACTTTTTTCATTCGATTTAATTTTTACTCTTAGGTGGTATGGAACTCACCTGATTCTTTAATTATTGTTTTGGGTGATTTAATAAAAATCAGGTTTCGTTTCATAAAATAGCTTTTGGAATCAAAGATATGAGAAATTTATCTTTTCGAAAAAACTATATCTTCAGAGAAAAGACTAGACACACAAAGTTGAATTTATTAGTAACCAAAGAAACATAAATCAATCATAGTATTTTTCCGATTTTATTTTATATTGTAATAGCTGCCTTATAAGAGTGTATTATGTTTGAATAAAGTTTAATATTATAGAAAACGATTCGGTTATCTTTCCCATCATTCACTATATAAAACATGTTATCCCAAAGCAAATATTCTTCTCTCGTTATTCCATATTTCTATATTCTGGTTGTAACAATACAATAAAACTGAATTGTTTTCGGGTGAACGGAAGGATTTTCCATTACTCATCAGTATTATTAGTTTGACAAATGTTACCTCAATGTATTATATTCTGTAACCTCTGTCCTATTTTCAGCTCCGATTTTAGCAAAAAAATCCCATTAACGGAGAATTCAAAATATCCATAAAACAGAGTATCCAGAGCTTAAATATATCGTCCAGAGCCGCTCCTGGCATATTCTTCAGAAAAAAACAGCCAAAATATTCATTGCTAGACCTTCATACAATAAAATAAAACAAATAAAGAAGTAAAAATCATATTTCAGGGACAAGAGATAAAAGGAGAAATATTGAATTTACCAAATAAGAGGAATAAATTATCTATAATTGGGAGACCCCAAATAGCCTGAAGTATACTTTTGTAATTAAAGTTTATTATGAATACGAGAGCATTAAATTTAAATCAATACGAAAACGAAAAATAACATTTTATATTGAAACAAAGAGTACAATGAAAAGAATTAATCTAAAACCAATTATCTGGACATTTCTGGCTTTTTTCCCACTCGTTGCCGGAGCGAAAGATGGAAATTCTAAATCACAATCGAAAAACATGCCTACATTTACACAGTTTCTCTATCAGGGAGACGACGATGTATACAACGAAAATCCATTAGCAGAAAACGAATTTTACAATCCCATTTTTCAGGGTTGTTATCCCGATCCAAGTATTACCCGCAAGGGAGACGATTTTTATTTGGTGAATTCTTCTTTTGCCATGTTCCCGGGTGTACCTATTTTCCATTCGAAAGACTTAGTCAATTGGAAGCAAATCGGGCATGTACTCGATAGAAAATCTCAATTAAAAGTTGAAGATTCGGGAATCAGCGCAGGGATCTATGCTCCGGACATAAAATACAATCCGAATAACGATACGTTCTATATGGTCACTACCCAGTTCTCAGGAGGAATGGGAAACATGATTGTCAAAACGAAAGATCCCTTGAAAGGTTGGAGCGAACCCAACAAATTGAAATTTGAAGGAATCGATCCTTCTATCTTTTTTGATGACAACGGAAAGGCCTATATTTTGCATAACGACGCGCCGGATAAAGGCAAAGAATTATACAACGGACACCGGGTTATTAAAATATGGGAATATGACCTAACAACCGATCAGGTGATTCCCGGTACGGATAAAATCATTGTTGACGGAGGAGTAGATATTAAGAAAAAACCAATTTGGATTGAAGGTCCACATTTATATAAAAAAAATGGACGCTATTATCTTATGTGTGCTGAAGGCGGCACAGGAGGATGGCACAGTGAAGTAATCTTCGTAAGTGATAGTCCCAAAGGTCCTTATACTCCAGCAAACAACAATCCAATTCTTACACAAAGATATTTTCCCGCTGACAGGAAAGACAAAGTAGACTGGGCCGGTCATGCGGATTTAGTACAAGGAGCTGACGGCAAATACTACGGAGTCTTTTTGGCTATCCGCCCGAATAAGCAGAATATGGTCAACAGTGGACGAGAAACATTCATTTTACCGGTTGACTGGAGTGGAGATTTCCCGGTCTTCGAAAATGGTCTTATACCTTTAGAGCCTAAGCTTAAATTACCAAAAGGAGTGACCAATCAAACGGGAAGAAATGGCTTTTTACCGAACGGAAATTTTACGTTTACAGAAGATTTTGCAGCTGCTAACCTGGATTACAGATGGATTGGCATGCGTGGCCCACGCGAAGACTTTGTTCTGAAAAACCCAAAAGGTGGATTGAATATAGTTCCATACCCAGTGAATATTAAAGAAATCAAACCTATATCTTCCCTTTTCTTCAGACAACAACACAAAAACTTTAAAGCAGTTGCCACAGTGAACTATCAACCGAAAACAAAAAATGATTTAGCAGGATTGACTTGCTATCAATCGGAAAGGTTCAACTACGTTTTTGGAATCACATCGGATGGAAAAGACAATTACATAGTTTTACAAAAAACTCAAAAAGGACAATCATCCATCCTGGCCAAAGAGAAAATCAATGTTTCCAAGTCGGTACAATTACAGGTTCTCGCAAAAGGGAATGATTATTCTTTCAGCTATGCAGTCAATGGCAGCGACTTGAAAAATCTGGGAGGTACAGTATCAGGTGATATATTATCAACCAATGTAGCAGGAGGTTTTACAGGAAGTTTGATAGGCCTCTACACAACATCAGCCAATGATGCGTGGGTAGAATAGAAAAGAACGAACGCATAGAGCCGCAATGGTCTACTGGACAATTCCGGCTCTACTGCCTTCGATAAAACGAAGCCTCATCAGAAATATCGGCATAAAGAAAAAAACTTTGTCGTCTATCATTATTGTTTTCTTCGGAAAAAATACTCAATAAACTGAAATTAACCATTTTCCCTATTTTGCAAGAGACAAATGAATCCACTGAAAACTATTGTCATTTTTTGTTGTCTTATAGCCACAATTTGTGAATGCAAATGCCAACATGTCACAAAGTATTCCAACCCATTAATGTGGCTGGATATGCCGGATATGTCTGTGACGAGAAGCGGAGACGAATTCCATCTTATCTCAACGACAATGCATCTGATGCCGGGTGCTCCGGTTATGAAATCAAAAGATCTTGTTCATTGGGAGATAGAGAGTTATGTATTTGACAGTTTAACCGATAACTCTAAATACAACCTAATCAATGGGAGTGTATACGGACGAGGACAATGGGCCTCATCCATCCGATTTCATCAGGGCAAATATTATGTTCTTTTCTCTCCAAACGACCAGCCTTACAGATCATATATCTACACTTCCGACACTCCAGCCGGAAAATGGAAACTACTTACCAGAAGTCAGCATTTTCATGATGCCTCTTTGTTCTTTGATGATGATGGACGCGTATACGTATTTTACGGAACAGGCTCGTTGAGAGAGCTCAACAGCGATCTTTCCGGTGTAAAAGAAGGAGGAGTAGACAAACAAATCTTCGAACGAGATTCTACAGAGACCGGTTTATTAGAGGGTAGTCAAGTCATTAAATATAAAGGGAAATATTACTTGTTAATGATTTCCTGGCCGAATAACAAACCAAGACGTCAGGTCTGTTACCGGGCCGATAAAATCACCGGACCTTATGAAAAGAAGGTGATTCTGGAAGATACTTTTGCAGGCTTCCCTTACGTAGGGCAAGGCTGTATTATTGACGACAAAAACGGCAATTGGCATGCTTTGATTTTTCAGGATCGCGGAGCAGTCGGGCGGGTACCACTATTGATGCCTGTCAGATGGGAAAACGGATGGCCGATGCTTGGAGACAAACAAGGGAAGGTTCCAGCCAACGGGAATGTACCTTTACCCTCCTTTGACTCGGGAAAACGGATTATAGAAAGCGACGAATTTCAGGAAGCCAATTTAAAAATCAACTGGCAATGGAATCATAATCCGGAAAATGGATATTGGACTCTTAAGGAACGCCCGGGATACCTTCGCTTAAAAACAAATAGAATTGTACCGAATCTTTATCTGGCACCCAACACCTTGACTCAGCGAATGGAAGGACCTGTCAGCTCCGGCACCATAGCACTGGATATCTCAAAGATGAAAGATGGCGATATTGCAGGCTTCGCAGCCTTTAATGGGCATTCAGGTGTTCTTTCGGCAGTCAAAGAAGGCACTCGTAAATTCTTAGTCTTGACCTCCGAAGAAGTAAACCTGAGTGAGAAAGAAAAAGCTGTATTGGGTGTTGATTCTAAAGAAAATGCCCGCCTTGAAATAAAAAACGATCTCATCTATTTGCGTATTGATGTAGATTTCAATCTAGGGAAAGACTGGGCCTATTTTTACTACAGTGAGGATAATAAGCACTGGAATCGGATAGGTGCCCCTTTCAAAATGATTTTTGATTACAGAAAACTATTTATGGGAACAAGATTTGCAATCTTCAATTATGCAACCAAATCTGTTGGAGGATATGTAGATATCGATTTTTTCAGGTTTACAAAAGACATTGACCCAAAACAGCCCCGCTAATGCGAGGATAGGAATATCATGAATAGAAAGAGATGAACAGTTCGCTTATATATAAATTAATGATTGTGCTTGCATTTTTCTGTAATATTTTGCAGTTGAATGCAACACAACCATTTATATCGCCACACCCATCCAACGCGAGCATGACTCTCGTTGAGCCGGGAGTGACTCCGCTAATCCTGATAAATTCGGATTTGGATGCCGGTATCAAACGAGCTGTTGAAAACTTACGGACTGACTTCGGAAAAGTCACAGGAGTCATCCCATCTCTTAGCGAACAAATTTCGGATACAAACAAACCGGTTGTGATTATCGGCACATTAGGCACGAATTCGCTCGTTGACAGACTGGTAAAAAACAAACAGATAAAAGAGTCTGTCCTAAAAGGAAAAAATGAAAAATACATCATTCAATATGTCTCTCAACCGGTTGAGGGCATTAAAGAAGCATTGGTGATCGCCGGAAGCGACAAGCGCGGAACAATCTATGGAATCTACGAGTTATCGAAGCAACTTGGGGTTTCTCCATGGTACTATTGGGCAGATGTACCGGTGGTACATAAAGAGTGTATCTATTTTCAAAAAGGGGAATACAGCGATGGCGAACCGGCAGTCAGATTCAGAGGTATTTTTCTTAACGATGAAGCTCCGGCATTAACCAAATGGGCAAATGTCACTTTTGGAGGCTTCAATAGTAAATTTTA
Source organism: Dysgonamonadaceae bacterium (assembly GCA_047605645.1). Lineage (GTDB taxonomy): Bacteria > Bacteroidota > Bacteroidia > Bacteroidales > Dysgonomonadaceae > UBA1309. The sequence continues at coordinate 55,018 of JASGFJ010000011.1, forward strand.
TGAGAAAGTATTTGAATTACTCCTGCGTCTGAAGGCTAATTTTCTATGGCCTGCCATGTGGAATAACGCTTTTTATGACGATGACCCACAAAATGGAATATTGGCAAACGAAATGGGAATAATCATGGGAACTTCCCACCATGAACCAATGGCTATGGCACAGCAGGATTGGCATCGATTTGTGAAACGCAACAATTTACAGAGCCTTTGGAATTACACTAAAAATACAGACGCTTTAAATCAGGCATGGAAATACGGAATTGAACGCAGCCGGAATTGGGAAAAAGTAATCACGCTGGGAATGCGTGGCGATGGCGACGAAGCCATGCAGGAAGGAACCAACATTGAGCTGTTGCAAAAAATTGTATCCGAACAACGGAAAATTATCGAAAAAGTAACAGGTAAAAAAGCAGATCAAACTCCTCAGGTATGGGCTCTATACAAAGAAGTTCAGGATTATTATGATCATGGGATGCAAGTTCCGGATGATGTCACTCTGCTTTTTTGCGACGATAACTGGGGAAATGTCAGAAGACTTCCGGTGCCGGGCAGCAAACCGCGCAAAGGTGGATATGGCATGTATTACCACTTTGATTATGTCGGTGCGCCTCGAAACTCGAAGTGGATCAATATAAGTCCGATACAGCGTGTCTGGGAACAAATGAATCTCAGCTATACCCACGGAGTGGATAAAATGTGGATTGTGAATGTCGGAGATTTAAAGCCAATGGAATATCCCATCAGTTTTTTTATGGATATGGCCTGGAATCCGGCACAGTTCAATTCTCAAAACCTCTTAAAACATACGGAAGATTGGTGTGCCCAACAATTTGGAGAGCAATATGCTAAAAAATCGGCTCGCATCATTAATCTGTATTCAAAATATAACCGAAGAATAACGCCGGAAATGTTGAGTGCCACAACTTACAGTTTGAAAAACTACAATGAGTTTGAGCGGGTAGTCAATGAGTACCGCAATCTATCGGGCGAAGCTTTCCAATTGTATTATAGTATTCCACAGGTATATAAAGATGCTTTCGACCAATTGGTCTTGTTTCCCGTAAATGCATGTTCCAATTTGTATGAAATGTATTTTGCTGTGGCTAAAAACAAATATTATGCGGAAAAGAATGACACGCTGGCCAATTTCTGGGCGGACAAAGCAAGAGAATGCTTTCTCCGTGATTCTGTATTTACCGACCATTACAATAAAACGATTTCCGGCGGAAAATGGAATCACATGATGGATCAGATACGAATTGGTTACAGCAGTTGGCAAGAGCCCGCAAAAAGCATCATGCCGGCGGTAACTTACATCCATACGCAAAAAGAGACAAGAGGTAAAAAAGTATTTCAGGAAAAAGATGGCTATGTATCTATGGAGGCGGAGAATTTCAGTAATGTCAACAACTCCGGGAACATGCACTGGGAGATTATTCCCGATTTAGGAAAAAACAAATCGGCTATTTCCACTTTTCCGCAAAACGCGTACCCTGAAAATTCAGACCAAGTTTATGTGGAATACGATATTGACTTTAAATCTGCCGGCAATTTTGATGTCGCGGTTTGGCTCTCTCCGACTTTAAATTTCAATCAGAATAAAGGTTTAAGATATCAGATTTCGTTTGATAACAATAGTCCCCAGACGGTAAATTTCAATGGACGATACCGGGGAGAACTAGGCAAATGGCAGGCAGAGCAAATAATCAAATCGATAACGAACCATCTGATTGAAAAACCGGGCAGACATACACTTCGGTTTCGGGTGTTAGATCCGGGTATCGTTCTTCAAAAGATTATAATTAATACCGGCGGACTGAAACCAAGTTGGCTGGGTCCTCAGGAAAGTCCTATGACAGAAAAATAGCAAGAAAAAGAAATTGTAAATCAATCAAATAAAAAACTATGGAATCTAATACGGAAAAAATATCGTTTCTTGAAAAAGCCGGATACAGTTTGGGGGATTTGGCTGCAAACCTGGTATTCCAAACTCTTATCACTTATTTGGCATATTTCTATACCGATATTTACGGGCTAAAAAATACGGATGCTTCTATCATTATGCTTGCTGTCGGTCTGGTAGCCGCATTTCTGTTCAATCCGATTATCGGCGCATTAGCTGACCGAACAAATTCCCATTGGGGTAAATTCCGTCCATGGATTTTATTCACAGCTGTTCCTTTAGGAGTTGTCGCTTTTTTAGCATTCTCTACTCCTGATTTTTCATATAAAGGGAAACTTATTTATGCCGCAGTCACCTATACCTTACTGCTTCTGCTCTATGCCTCAAGCAATTTACCTTACTCGGCCTTAAGTGGTGTCATTACGGGAAATATGGGAGAACGCAACAGCATCTCTTCCTATCGTTTTGTAGCCGTCATGTTTGCTCAGTTTTTCGTACAGGTGTTTATGCTGCCTATCATCGAATATGCAGGAGGAGGAGATAAAGCACTGGGTATCGAGATTGTGATGTCATGGCTGGCCATAGTAGGAACAATCATGCTGCTGATCACTTTTTTAACGACAAAAGAGAGAATTGTTCCGAATCCGGAGCAAAAGACCTCACTAAAAGATGATTTGTCCGATTTGTCGAAAAACAGACCTTGGCTAATCATGCTTGTACTCACTATTCTGGTATTTATTTCCTTGTCAATGAAAGGAGGATCGTACGTCTATTATTTCAATAATTTTGTAGATAAAAACGCTCTCTCACAATTTATTAGTCCGATAACCTCAGTGCTTTCATCCGCTGGAATTAATTTTTTTGGTTCGGATGCTGTTTCCGCCGGTTTCGGGTTGTTCAACGCCGGAGGAATCATTTTTATGATAATAGGAATTTCTTGTTCAAAAAAACTAGCTGACAAATATGGAAAAAGAGATGTTTATAAATATGGCCTGCTGGTCGCTACTCTATTCGTTGCCGCATTCGTTTTTTTCCAGCCTACTGACATTGTCTGGATGTTTGCATCTCAAATTCTTCACGGATTTACTTATGGAATCACTATCCCTATTCTATGGGCTATGATTGCTGATGTAGCTGATTTCTCAGAATGGAAAACGATGCATCGGGCTACGGCAATTATTTTCTCTGCGATGATGGTTGGGTTGAAAGCCGGTTTATCCATCGGAGGAGCCTTGCTTACCTGGATTTTGAGTCTCTATGGATACATCCCTGTAAAAGACGGAAATGCCGGTCATGCCATAGTACAACCGGAAACAGTGGCTCAAGGTGCAAAAATGTTAGTCAGCATTTTTCCATCCATTCCTTTTTTGCTCGGAGTTGTACTTCTGTTTTTTTATGTAATTGATAAGAAGATGGAAGTCAATATTCAGACAGATCTGGAAAAGAGAAGAAGCAATAACGTTGAAAAACAGAATATATAACAAATTTAGAATATGAATAAATTTTTAAACTTAGCTATTTCCGGATGTATCACAGCTATATTTTCTCTTTCTTGCTGTGCAAAACAGGAAATGGAACCGACATTAAAAGATGCTTTTACCGGCAAATTCTACATCGGTACGGCATTGAACAGAGAGCAATATCTAGGTATTGACAAGAAAAGTGATAAAATCATACAATCGCAATTCAATGCAATTGTAGCCGAGAATTGTATGAAAAGTGAGAGAATTCAACCCAATGAAGGGAAATTCTTTTTTGATGATGCAGACAAATTTGTTGCATTTGGAGAGAAACACAAGATGTTCATCACCGGACATACGTTGATTTGGCATTCACAGGTTCCTTCCTGGTTTTTTGTGGATAAAAACGGGAAAGAGGTATCTCGAGAATTATTGATAGAGAGAATGAGAAACCACATACATACTGTGGTAGGACGTTATAAAGGGAGAATAAAAGGCTGGGATGTTGTGAATGAAGCCATAGAAGATAATGGTTCATTCCGTAAAAGCAAGTTCTATCAAATCATCGGGGAAGACTTCATTAAGCTAGCTTTTCAATTTGCACATGAGGCAGATCCGAAGGCAGAACTTTATTATAACGATTACTCGATGTTTCTTCCCGGAAAACGAGAAGGAGTGATCCGCATGGTCAAATCGTTGCAGCAACAAGGAGTAAAAATTGATGGAATTGGCATGCAGGGACATTTGGGTATGGATTACCCGGCTCTGGAAGAAGAGGAAAAAAGCATTGTCGAATTTGGAAATTTAGGAGTAAAAGTAATGATTACAGAACTCGACCTAAGCATATTACCAACTCCGAGAGGTAACAGAGGAGCGAATATTGCCGATATGGCAGCTTATGAAGAACAAATGAATCCGTATAAAAAAGGGGTTCCGACAAACGTTGAATCGGAATGGCAGCAACGCTATCTGGATTTCTTCAAATTATTTTTGAAGCACAAAGACGTGATTACCCGTGTTACATTGTGGGGAGTCAGTGACAGAGATTCCTGGAAAAACAATTTTCCGGTGAGAGGCCGTACCGATTATCCGCTTTTGTTTGATCGGAATTTTCAGGCAAAACCGATAGTCCGGATGATTATTGATGAAGCGAAACGTACAAATTGAATATGACAAACCAAATAACGATAAAACAAAAATGAAGACACCAAGATACTTAGTTCCCGGCGATTACATGGCAGATCCTGCAGTGCATGTTTTTAATGGAAGACTCTATATTTACCCATCTCACGATAGAGAAAGCGGTATTGAAGAAAATGACAATGGCGATCATTTCGACATGAAAGATTATCATGTTTTTTCGACTGATGACATTGAAAATGGACAGATAGTCGATCACGGGGTTGCACTCGATGTAAAAGATATTGCCTGGGCCGGTCGACAACTTTGGGATTGCGATATTGCTTTCAAAGACGGTAAATATTACCTCTATTTCCCATTAAAAGATAAAAATGATATCTTTCGAATCGGAGTTGCAATAAGCGACAAACCGGAAGGACCGTTTATTCCTCAAAAAAATCCGATAAAAGGAAGTTACAGCATCGACCCGGCTATTCTCGACGATGGTAATGGTTCTTACTATATGTATTTTGGAGGATTATGGGGCGGACAGCTGCAACGCTACAAAGACAATAAGGCTTTGGAATGTGCACACCTTCCGGAAGGGGACGAACCGGCACTTCCATCGAAAATAGTAAAACTAAGCGACAATATGCTTGATTTTGCCGAAGAACCGAAAGATATTCTTATTCTTGATGAAAACGGGCAACCCTTGAAAGCCGGAGATGCGGAACGACGTTTTTTTGAAGCCTCTTGGGTACATAAATATCAGGGTAAATATTATTTCTCATACTCCACGGGAGATTCCCACTTACTTTGCTATGCGATAGGAGACAATCCGTATGGACCGTTTACTTATCAGGGGGTTATTCTGACTCCCGTTGTCGGATGGACCACACATCACGCAATTGCCGAGTTCAAGGGGAAATGGTATCTGTTTCACCACGACTGCGTTCCTTCGGGTGGACAGACATGGCTACGCAGCTTAAAGGTAGTCGAACTGGAATATGATGAATCAGGGAAGATAAAACCGATAAACGGAAAACAGTAGATTGATTGGTAGATATCTCCGGAAACGTATCTCCGAGAAGGTTGTAGAATATCGCATGCAATGTTTTCAGAGAAAAGTTTCCGGGGAAATTATCTTTAAATGTTTTGACTGAAAAACAAATTCTTTCCTCTATCACAGTGCTTGCATATCCATCATGGCACTATTACAGAACAGACGAACTGTTATTATTGAAACCTATTCTTAGAATGAAAAATACGATAAAAACAAAGTATACTTTTCTATATGCTGCATTGATAGTTATTTCTATCTTTTCCTCTTTGCAGGTTTCGGCTCAAATCGGACTCAAGTCCAAAATATGGACAGGTACCTGGGCTACAGCTCCTCAACGGGTTGAGCCAAACAATATGCCTCCCGACCCGGGTCTTACGAATAACACTTTACGCCAAATAGTAAGAGTATCCATTGGAGGAAATGTCATCAGAGTCCGGCTGTCCAATCTTTTCGGAGAGAAACCCTCAGAACTGAAAATGGTTGCTGTGGCTTTATCCAAAGGAGGAAGTCTTATCGATGAGTCCAAACAAAAACTTTTGACATTCCAGGGTAAACATGAGATCACATTGCAACCGGGTCAGGAAATTCTATCCGATGCTCTTAAATTTAGGCTTGATGCCGGAATGCATCTGGCCATTACGATTGCATTTGGCAACGTCTCCCCATCTCTTACCGGACATCCGGGTTCCCGCACCACCTCTTATATTTTAACGGGGAACAAGGTGCTTTCCGCACATACGGAAGAAGCTGTAACTACAGACCACTGGTATATTATCAATGGCATTGAAGTCCTAACTCAGACCTCGTCAAGCAGTATTGCCATACTCGGAAACTCGATCACCGACGGACGAGGTTCAGGAACAAATATGCAAAACCGTTGGACAGATGTACTATCCGAAAGATTACTAAAAAATAAAAAAACTCGCCACATAGGTGTCCTTAACTTGGGAATCGGAGGCAATTGCGTGTTACAAGGAGGATTAGGGCCTTGTGCTGTGAATCGCTTCGATCGTGACATTCTGGGGCAGAGCAACGTGAAGTGGATAATTATTCTCGAAGGAATAAATGACATAGGTGCTATACAAACGGCAGAAAGAGCTACCGAGACAGCTCAAAAGCTGATAGGTGCATACACAAACATGATAGATAAGGCCCACAAAAAAGGACTCAAAGTCTTTGGAGCTACGATTCTGCCATTCGCCCGTTCATTCTATGATAAAGACTTCAGACAGCATGCCAGAGATATCGTCAATGAATGGATTCGTCACAGCAATCACTTTGACGGAGTTATAGATTTCGACAAAATCATGCGAAATCCGGAAAACCCCGACACAATATTGCCGGACATGCACGACAATGATTTTCTGCACCCGAATCAGGCTGGCTACAGAAAAATGGGAAATGCTATCGATCTGCATCTTTTTGATTAAAACACATGAATTTATGATTTTCAAAATTTAATAGTATTAAAAGTATATACGATGAAAACTTTTCTAAAATTATTTCTATTTGTTAGTTTATTTTTAATGAGTGGAAAGGCAATGTGCCAAGACAAAAACTTCTACATATTCCTTTGTTTCGGCCAATCAAACATGGAAGGAAATGCCAAATTCCAACCGCAGGATACAGTCGGAGTAGATCCACGCTTCAAGGTATTATCCACCTTGGATTGTCCTGAATTGGGACGTATTAAAGGACATTGGTATACAGCGGTTCCTCCTTTATGTCGCTGCGGAACAGGTCTGACTCCGGCTGATTATTTCGGCCGTACGATGCTCGCAAAACTACCCAAAAAGGTAAAAATAGGAATAATAAATGTATCAATAGGTGGATGCAAAATTGAACTTTTCGATAAAGACAACTACACATCTTATACAGCAACAGCTCCCGACTGGATGAAAAATATGATTAAGGATTACAATGGAGATCCTTACGGACGCCTTGTTGAAATGGCTAAAATAGCACAACAATATGGCGTCGTGAAAGGGATATTGCTTCATCAGGGAGAATCTAACACGGGAGATTCGACATGGACAAAAAAAGTAAAACTTGTGTATGATAATCTGATAACTGATTTAAAATTAAATCCCAAAAAGACACCTCTTCTTGCAGGGCAACTGTTGTCGGCTGAGCAAGGAGGCAAGTGTGCCAGCATGAATTCAATCATTGCCACTCTCCCCCAGGTGATTCCCAACTCATACATCATTTCATCTGCAGGTTGCACTGGTGTGGCCGACGGATTACATTTTACGGCTGAAGGCTATCGATTGCTGGGGAAAAGATACGGAGAAAAAATGCTTTCGCTTTTAGGCTATTGAAAATAAGAGGTAAATCCGCATTACAACAGCTTCGCGTGTTCGCCGACCAATAAATCAGTATTCACTCTTTCTTTTTAATACATGAAAAAATAATCAATAGATGGGACTGAACCTGACTTCTTTAGATATTCTAAATGCTTAGAATTAATAAAAATCGAGTAAGTCCCATATATCCAAACAAAAACCAAATTAATCCTATGAAAAAAATTGTAATTATATCTTTCTGGATAATGGCTTTTTCAGCCTTTTCTCAACAGAGTAGGAATGCTTTTCTTTTCAAAGATCTGCAACCTGCAACGGTACATTTTTCGAATGGACAAACCTCAAAAGAGAAAGTTAATTTCAATATGGTCGACAATCAGGTTTATTTCTTAGACAAAAACGATTCTCAAGTCAAAGTTATAAACCAGACCATCCTTATTGATTCAATTAACACCGAACAACGTACATTCCTTTATGACGCGAAAAACGGTATTCGGGAAATTGTCAGCCACACACCACTTATTTACGTTCAATATATTCCAAAGCAAAAAATCGGAGCATCTCAGGCTGCATATGGAGGAACCAGCGAAACATCCTCTGTATCCACCTATTCTCAATTTAGGACGGATGGAGTAAAAATATTGCAAGATTTGAATTTTGATATTACAAAATACGAAACCATGTTTTGGATTATCAATCAGGGGAAAGAAAAAAAGTTCTCAGGGTTGAAAGAGTTAATTAAAATTTTCCCAAACAAAGGACAAGCACTGAAAGAATACAACTCCGAAAAGCATATCAACTTCAAGAATATTGCCGAAGTAGTTGCCGCATGTGAGTTTGCAAGCAAATAGCGGCAACTTTATCACATACAATACGAATATTCTATTGAAAAAATATTCATTTTGAAATAATTAATCATCATGAAAAAGCTTTTTTTATTATTCTCATTCATTTTTGGATTTGGCATATCAACCTATGCTCAGCAATTTACACCGGCTCCATCTGGCTATGATGCCAAAAGAGAGGGAATTAAGACCGGAAAAATAGACACCATCACCTACCCTTCTGCCACAGTCGGAAATACCCGCCGGGCTTTGATTTATCTACCGCCGGGTTACTCTCCCAAAGAGAAATATCCCGTTCTTTACCTGTTGCACGGCATTGGTGGTGATGAAAAAGAATGGTTTGTACATGGAACACCTCAGGTTATTCTGGACAATCTTTATGCCGATAAAAAAATTGCCCCGATGATTGTAGTATTGCCAAACGGCAGAGCGGCGAAAGACGATCGAGCTACAGGTGACATTATGGCAAAAGACAAAGTAGAAGCTTTTGCAACCTTCGAAAGAGATTTAATCCAGGATCTGATTCCTTATGTCGAAAAAACGTTTCCTGTATACAAGGACAGACAGAAAAGGGCAATTGCAGGATTATCGATGGGGGGAGGACAATCTCTAAACTTCGGACTTGGTAACTTAGACACATTTGCCTGGATTGGAGGTTTTTCTTCGGCTCCGAACACAAAAGAGCCACAACAACTTGTTCCGAACCCGCAAAAAACCAGAAATGAATTAAAATTGCTTTGGATTTCATGCGGAGATAAAGACGGACTACTGAACTTCAGTAAGCGGACTCACGACTATCTCGTAAGCAATCAGATACCACATATCTACCAGGTAATTCCCGGAGGATATCATGACTTTAAAGTATGGAAACAGAATCTTTATATGTTTGCCCAATTATTATTCAAACCGATAGATGATAAACTGTTGGCACAATACAGCAACATTCCGGACACGCATCCGCAAGCTGTTTCAGCCTCCACCAATGTTCCCGGAGCACCATATCCACAAATATTGGCCGACAACAGAGTATTGTTTCGCATAAAAGCGCCAAACGCTCAACATGTCCAGGTCGATTTAGGGAAAAAATATGATATGGTGAAAGAAGAAGAAGGCTCATGGGCAGTAACAACTGATCCTATTGTTGTCGGATTTCACTATTATTCTATCTTAATTGACGGAGTTGCTGTATGCGACCCATCCTCACAAACTTTTTACGGGATGGGAAGAATGGCTAGCGGTATAGAAATACCGGAAAAGGGAGTCGATTACTACACCATGCAGAATGTAGATCATGGCCAGATTCGCCAATTACGTTATTTCTCGAATACGACACAAACCTGGCGTCGTGCATTTGTATATACACCGGCCGGATATGATGCAAACACATCCGACCGTTATCCCGTTCTTTATCTATTGCACGGCGGCGGAGAAGATGAAACCGGATGGCCTCATCAGGGAAAGATGGATGCTATTATGGATAATTTGATTGCAAGCCGAGAAGCAAAAGCGATGATTGTAGTCATGGACAATGGTTACGCTGTTGATCCGACTGATTCGGGCAATAAATCACAGCAGGGACTTCGGGGATTGTTTGCAAACAGTGCATTGGAAAAAGTATATATCAATGAACTGATACCCATGATAGACAAAACATTCAGAACCATTGGCGACCGGGAGCACCGGGCAATTGCAGGTCTTTCCATGGGAGGATTTCAGTCATTTCAAATTGCAATGACAAACACTGACAAATTTGCAAACGTCGGAGGTTTCAGCGGAGGCGGAATGGTTCAACCCGGAGAAGATTTTAATAAGATGTATAGTGGTGTATGGACAAATACAAATGATTTCAATCAAAAAATGAAATTAGTATACCTTAGTATAGGTACAGATGAACCTGCCAATATGTATCAAACTGTCAATCGTTTTCATCAGGAGATGAACAAAGCGGGAATCAATCACACCTACTACGAATCGCCGGGAACATCGCACGAATGGCTCTCCTGGAGACGTTCACTAAAACAATTTGCATCATTATTATTTAAATAAATGTTACCCTGATGAAATACAACCTGATTATTATTTTCTTGTTTTTGAGCGCCATACATTGTTTTGGACAAGAGTATTCATCATGCTGGAAAGATGTAAACTACGCAGGAGATTCTGCAATATATCACCAACTTGATATCTATCTGCCCAAAACACCCGCAACCAATTATCCGGTGGTCGTTTATATTTATGGAAGTGCATGGATGTCTAATCATTCAAAAGGCGCAGACATGAACACCATTGGCAAGGCATTACTTGATGCAGGTTTTGCGGTTGTCACACCAAACCACCGGTCAAGTATGGATGCTAAATTTCCGGCACCGGTCAATGACATCAAAGCAGCCATCCGTTTCATTCGGGCAAAAGCAGCAGATTATAAAATCGATACTACATTTGTGGCCATATCGGGAAGTTCTTCCGGAGGCAATATGGCGGCAATGGCAGGAACTTCCAGATTTACCAAACTGAAAACAATCGGAAACACTACGGTCGATATTGAAGGAGAAGTCGGCAAATATACAAATGCAAGCAGCTCTGTAGATGCTGTAGTTGATTGGTTTGGTCCGACCAATATGCTTGTGATGGATTCATGCGGAGGAACCGACTTTGTACACAATGATGCAAACTCTCCCGCTTCGCTTTATATTGGCGGACCTATCCAGGAAAATAAAGAAAAAACCTTACTTGCAAGCCCGATGTCCTATATCAATCAGGCCACCCCTCCTTTCCTCATTTTCCACGGAGATAAAGATCGAGTAGTTCCCCATTGCCAAAGTGAGTTACTCTATGAAGCATTGCAAAAAGCGGGTGTCAAGAGTTATTTTTATCTTGTTCCGGAAGGTCAGCATGGCCCGGGTGTGCATAGTGAGGAAAACATAAAGAAAATGGTAGATTTTCTACTCAACTGCAAAAATCAAAAATCACTCTCTATGAATAAGTAAATTCCCATAAAAGAGAAGGTGGACTCAATAAATCAAACAGAATATAAATAACTAGCTGTTTTTAGAAGAACCATTCAACTCATAGAAAGACGAATTAGAAAGAAATAATAAATTACAAAATCGAAATACGAATGATGAAAAACAGGAAACAAAGATTAGGAATGATTGTCCTCATGCTTTTAGGCGTGATGGCAATCAATCCTCTTTGGGCACAGACAGTGTGGCTGGATCAGTTAGATATGAGTGCCGCAACACAAGGATACGGCATTCCCGGAATAAATAAATCTGTCGAAGGGAAGAAACTCACCATTGCAGGAGAAACATTTGAACGCGGAATGGGAACACATGCCGTGAGCTCTCTGCTTATCCTATTGGAAGGAAAAGCGTTGTCTTTCTCGGCTAAAGTCGGAATTGACGACGAAATTACCGGACACGATCCGGCCGTAGAATTTGAAGTTTATGGTGACGGAAAAAAATTATGGTCGAGTGATATAATGCGCTTGGGAGATGCTGCTAAAAATTGCCTGGTAAACCTCAACGGAGTTAATAAACTGGAGTTAGTGGTAACCGATGGTGGAAATGGAAATTACTATGACCATGCCGATTGGGCGGATGCCAAATTCGAGACATCCGGTGTAACAACATTTAAAACATACAACCCTGTATCCGGTGAGCCTTATATATTAACCCCGAAACCATCAGCCAAGCCAAGAATAAATAATGCAAAAGTATACGGCGTTCGTCCAGGCTCTCCATTTCTATTTCTGGTAGCTGCCAGCGGAGAACGGCCGATGCACTTTTCTGCAAAAAACCTGCCGGAAGGATTATCAATTGATACAGCGACCGGAGTAATCACAGGAAGAATAAATACACCGGGAACTTATGCTGTTATACTGAAAGCCAAAAATGCAAAAGGAGAATATGAAAAACCTTTACGCATCGTTTGTGGGGATCGCATAGCTCTCACTCCGCCGATGGGTTGGAACAGCTGGAATTGCTTCGCCGGTGAAGTTTCGGCAGAGAAAGTGAAACGAGCTGCCGATGCAATGATAAAAAGCGGACTTGTCAATCACGGTTGGACCTATATCAACATTGATGATTTTTGGCAAAACCACCGCGACTCTAAAGACAAATCCTTACAAGGAAAGTTCCGCGATGCGGAAGGATACATTATACCGAATGCCCGATTTGGGGATATGAAGGATTTAGCAGACTATGTCCATAAATCCGGCCTTAAAATAGGACTTTATTCCAGTCCGGGCCCTTGGACATGCGGCGGATGTGCAGGGAGCTACGGCTACGAAAAACAAGACGCAGAAAGTTATGCCAAATGGGGATTCGATTACCTGAAATACGACTGGTGCAGTTATGGGAACGTAATTGAAGGTTTGCCTGACAATGACCCGACCAAGGTTTCTTCGCTGTCTTATCAAGGAGGAAATGTCCTTGAAACAGCCGTCAAGCCTTATCGCCTCATGGGTGAATATCTTCGCCAACAACCTCGGGATATAGTTTACAGCCTCTGCCAATACGGAATGTCTGATGTCTGGAATTGGGGAGACTCGGTACACGGAAATTGCTGGCGAACGACCAACGACATTACCGACACCTGGAGCAGTGTCAAAACAATAGCATTGGAACATGAACGTTCTGCTGCGAATTCAAAACCAGGTAATTGGAACGACCCGGATATGCTGGTAGTGGGAACTGTTGGTTGGGGAAGCCCTCATCCAAGCAAACTGAAACCTGATGAACAATACCTCCACATCAGCTTATGGAGTCTGTTCTCAGCACCACTCCTTATCGGCTGTGACATGGAAAAAATGGATGATTTCACGCTCAATCTGTTAACCAACGATGAAGTAATTGAAATCAATCAGGATCCGCTGGGGAAACAAGCTGTTTGTAAGCAGACAGCAGGCGATCTGCGTATTTATGTGAAAGAGCTGGAAGATGGAAGTCATGCCGTTGGTTTTTGCAATTTCGGACTCGAAAGCATTGACTTACAATACAAAGATTTTGAGAAACTGGACATTTCCGGTATGCAGCTTGTGAGAGATTTGTGGAGACAGCAGGATGTAAAGAAAATCCAGACTGAAAACGAAGCTCTTCCCCTGAAAATTCCGGCTCATGGAGTGCTCTTGTATAAGTTTACAAAAGCTCAATAACGTATTTTTCAAGAATATCCTCAACTCGACACGAAATAGTTCTATACAATTAGTTTCATGTATTGAATTCTTCATGTCACTTATTTTCAACAGACTATAGATGTATATACTTACAACTAATGATGAATATTTATTTATGAAAATAATCAATGCCATTAGCCATTATATGCAATAGAATTTGAGATACAGGATAGTCAACAGGTCACAAACCAATCTAGCATAAAAACCTTATTTACAACATATTTAAAGAAAAATTCAATCAGTCTCTAATAATCTTTTTAAATAAATTCTTATTGAATATAAACTTTATCATAGTCAAAATGAAATCTAATTATGAAAATACGACGATTTGAATATTTCAAGAAAGGAGTAGTTTTTTGTAGTATTTTGCTCGCTTCATCTTTTGCGGCAGGGCAAATTTTGCCTTACCAAAATCCACAATTAAGTTCTGAAGAGCGAGCTAAAGACCTCCTTTCCCGATTAACACTTCAGGAAAAGGCCGCATTGATGTGCGACCAGTCTGACGCTGTTCCTCGGTTAGGAATCAAAAAATTTAATTGGTGGAGCGAAGCTCTTCATGGCTACGCAAATAATGACAGTGTAACTGTTTTCCCTGAACCCATCGGAATGGCAGCATCCTTTAATGACCAATTATTATATAAAATCTATGATGCCGTTTCCGACGAAGCCAGAGCGAAATATAACCTTTGGATACAAAGAGGAAATGAAAATAAACGATTCTTGAGTCTTTCCGTATGGACACCGAATGTAAATATCTTTCGCGATCCCCGATGGGGACGCGGGCAAGAAACTTATGGAGAAGATCCGTACCTTACCTCCCGGATGGGTGTACAAGTCGTTAAAGGACTCCAGGGACCTGAAGATGCTAAATACCGCAAGCTGCTGGCCTGCGCCAAACATTATGCCGTACATTCCGGTCCCGAATGGAGCCGCCATGAACTCAATTTGAATAATGTCAGCCCTCGTGAGCTGTACGAAACCTATCTTCCCGCTTTCAAAGCATTGGTTCAGGATGCTGACGTTCGGCAAGTGATGTGTGCCTATCAGCGACTGAATGATGAGCCATGTTGCGGTAATACGCGTTTGCTTCAACGTATTCTTCGGGACGAATGGGGATATAAATATCTGGTGGTTTCCGATTGTGGGGCAGTGACTGATTTCTTCACAAGCCATAAAGTTTCGTCCGATGCTGTGCATGCGGCTTCCAAAGCGGTGTTAGCCGGAACAGATGTAGAATGTGTATGGGAGAAATATCCATTTAAGGATCTTCCTGAGGCTGTGGATAAAGGACTTATTAAAGAAGAAGATATAAATAAAAGTCTGATGCGAGTTCTTATCGGAAGATTTGACTTGGGCGATTTTGATGACAACTCCATCGTCCCCTGGACTCAAATACCATCCTCTGTCTTGAACAACGAGGCACATCGCAAGCTTGCATTAGACATGGCTCGCGAATCCATGACTTTGTTATTCAATCCGAAAGAAATATTGCCCTTATCCAAATCACAGAAGAAAATTGCAGTGATTGGTCCGAATGCAGATGACAAACCCATGCTTTGGGGAAATTACAATGGAACTCCCATACGCACTATATCCATTCTGGACGGAA
The DNA here is from genome assembly GCA_047605645.1 of Dysgonamonadaceae bacterium. GTDB lineage: Bacteria > Bacteroidota > Bacteroidia > Bacteroidales > Dysgonomonadaceae > UBA1309. The sequence goes on from JASGFJ010000011.1 coordinate 70,493, forward strand.
TAAGAACGAAAATTGCAAATGATAAAATAGTGTATGACAAAGCTTGCGATTTGGTAGAAGACAAAGTGACTCAAAGTTATTTTGACCAAATCTCATTTGAAAACAAGAAAGGCTTTAAAGCCACCTACTGGAATACACCGACTCAGGAAGGAGAGATTGCCGCAACTTTGCAAATCACCGACCCGATGAAACTCACAACAGCAGGTCAACACGAATTTGCATCCGGGGTAAAACTGGAAGGGTTTTCCGCATTGTATGAAGGTGTATTCGTTCCAAAAGTGTCAGAAGAGCTAGTTTTCAGATGTGGGTCGGCCGGATTTTTTGAACTTAAAGTGAACGGGAAGGTAATTCAGACATATAACAACTGGCGTTCTATTCCATCACAAACTCCACTGACGGTGGAGGCCGGAAAAGAATATAAAATTGAAATCAGATATGCCCAACTGCACGATTGGCAGGCCAACCTTGAATTTGATTTTGGCAAAGAAGTAAATGTTGATTACAGCGGGCTTATTTCTAAATTAAATGGAATTGAAACGGTTGTTTTTGTTGGCGGCCTTTCCGGTAAACTCGAAGGCGAAGAAATGCCTGTATCCTATCCCGGATTTAAAGGTGGAGATCGTACAGATATTGAATTGCCATCAGTACAACGGAATTGTCTGAAAGCATTGAAAGCGGCCGGAAAAAAAGTGATTTTCGTCAATTGTTCAGGTTCTGCAATTGCAATGACACTCGAGACACAGACCTGCGACGCTATCCTTCAAGCTTGGTATGGTGGAGAATCTGGGGGGCAGGCTGTAGCGGATGTTCTTTTCGGAGATTACAATCCTTGCGGAAAACTTCCTGTAACATTCTATAAAAATTCAGCACAGTTAAAAGACATTGAGGATTATTCAATGAAAGGACGTACCTACCGGTATATGGATGATGCACTTTTCCCATTCGGATATGGATTGAGTTATACAAAATTTAATATTGGAAATGCAAATCTGAGCAAAACAACAATCAAGACAAATGAATCTATAAAAATGGACATTCCTGTTCGTAATTCAGGAAAACGTTCCGGAACAGAGGTGGTACAGATTTATGTACGAAAAATTGGAGATATTGAAGGACCTTTAAAAACACTTCGCAACTTTCAACGAGTAGAAATTCCGGCAGGAACAACTACTCAACTGACTTTTGACCTTGCTCCATCCACTTTTGAATTTTATGACTGGGAACAACGTAAAATGATGATTAAACCGGGCAACTATGAAATTCTTTATGGAAATAGTTCTGACTTAAAAAATTTAAAAACAGCACAATTAATCATCCATGATTAATACTCTTTGCACGAAGAGCTTGCTATAAATAATGCGTTTCTGTATCTCTTTATCCATTAAACATTCTGAAAATACTGTCTTTTTTTTCATTTATTCGCACAAATTCTGATTAGAACGCCTAAAACAAGTATAGCAAGCTCTTTCTTTAACAGAACTTATTTTCAATACTATAAATAAAATAATTTTTAAATCTAAAAGTTTATCTATGAAACGACAAAATTACCTTACAACGCTACTCTTGTTCCTTTCGATAACCTTTACAGCCAATGCCTGGGTTGGCAGTGCAATGCCGCGTCTGCACGTAGACGGGCGATACCTCAAGGACTCTCAGGGAAATATAGTCAATCTACATGGGTTTGCACAAACCTACAGTCCATGGTTTAACGAGCAGGGAACTCAATGGAGTAATTATGATGTTAGCGGATGTCTAAAATACAATCAAAAAATGATTGACGGCATTTTAGCAGCCGGATGGAAAGTCAATTTCATTCGCTTGCACATGGATCCTTATTGGAGTAACTTGCCGGGCTGTTCCACGCCTAACGGGGAAGCATCTATTAACTGTTTCAGTGAAACACGCTTTAGAAAATATCTGGATGAAGTTTTCATTCCGATGGCAGAATATGCTGTATCGAAAGGGTTATATGTAATCATGCGTCCGCCGGGGGTCTGTCCGGATAAAATAGCAGTTATGGACGATTACAACAAATATCTGATTAAAGTATGGAGCATTGTATCACAACATTCCAAACTAAAAAATCACCCCAACATCATGTTTGAATTGGCAAACGAACCGGTGAATATTCTAGGCCCGGACGGCAGTTACGGGAGCAGTTCGCAGGGACAGTTCGACAATCTGAAAAAATATTTCCAGTCTGTTGTAGACACCATTCGCGCGAGCGGTTCGGAAAATATTCTATGGGTTCCGGGGTTGGGTTACCAGTCAAGATATAAAGGATATGCAATCAACCCGATTGAAGGAAATAATATCGGCTATGCTATTCATGTCTATCCGGGTTGGTTTGGCAGTCAGGATGGAGGCAATACATCTACGTTAAACGGATATGACGGATTCAAAGCGGCTTGGGACAGCGAAATTAAACCCGTTGCTAATTTTGCCCCAATCTGTGTGACCGAAATGGACTGGGCGCCCGCAAAATACAATGCTTCTTGGGGCAAAGCTATCACCGGCGAAGCAGGTGGAACTGGTTTTGGAGCCAATTTCAAGAGAATTATGGATGAAACCGGTAATGTAAGTTGGCTGATATTCACAGATCCCTGGCGCCTGGCACAATTTTCAGATCCGCCTGCAGCAAGTGACACATTGACATTCTTAAGTGATCCGCAGGCTTGTCCCTGGCCAACTTATCATTGGTATCAGGAATATGCCTCCGTCAATTATCCACGTCCGGAGTTCACTTATCAGTCACATAGCGATAATGGAGATGGAACTTTCACCAATCCCTTAATTATGGGCGATTTTCCGGATCCGGATGTTATTAGAGTAGATGATACTTATTATATGGTGAGCACGACAATGCACATATTCCCAGGAGCTACGATTCTGAAATCGAAAGATTTGGTTAATTGGGAATATTGCAGCAATCCATTGGAAAAAATTGAAACTACAAGTTGCTATAACCTCGACGGATGCAATGTGTATGGACACGGGCAATGGGCCAGCAGTCTGAAATATCACGACGGAAAATTTTATTTATTATTTAACACTCTTGACAACGGCTCCTATCTGCTCACAGCAACCGATCCTGAAGGCACCTGGACAAAGAAAAAATTGACAGATTCCTTTTATGATCCGGGGTTGCTTTTTGACGATGATAAAATATACGTAGTTTATGGCATAAATGAACTGCACATTGCCCAACTCGATGAAAATTTTAATAAGATCAATGATCAGAAAGTATATACATATACAGTAAAATCGGGTTTGGAAGGCAGTCACTTGTACAAAATCAACGGATATTACTATATTTATTCCACTTATGGTGGTTATCCGGCTTACCAGACAGTGATGCGCTCACAGAATATTTTTGGCCCCTACGAAGAAAAATTGTTGTTGAATGACAACAATATTCATCAGGGAGCACTTGTTGAAACACAGACCGGAGAATGGTGGACCGTATTATTCCAGGACAAAGGTGCTTTCGGGCGTTTGCCGAATCTTCAGCCCATTACCTGGACAAATAATTGGCCGGTGATCGGAGATAATGGCAAAGCTGTAACGACCTACACCAAACCGAATGTGGGAAAAAGTTTCCCTGTTGAGTCATTACCCACCAATGACAGTTTCCGATCTTACAAATTGGGAATGCAGTGGGGATGGAATCACAACCCGGATAATACAAAGTGGTCATTAACAGAAAGGCCTAATTTTCTTAGATTAAGGACAGTCTCTGTGACAGACAGCTTGATTCGTGCAAAAAACACACTCACTCAGCGAATTTTAGCTTATCCATCAGACCTACAACATTCCTACGGTACCATTAAGATGCATATCAACAACATGCTTGAAGGTGATGTTGCGGGATTGGCTGTTTTTCAGGATCCGTATGGCTATATAGGAATTAAGGTAATCAATGGGTTGAAAAAAATTGTACAGGTAACCAATAATGTCGAGTCTGTCGGCTCGGCCGTTACAGATTCGGTCGTATATTTACGAGCTGTAGCCAATTTCAATAATAGCACAGCAGATTTTCAGTATAGCACCGATAATACAAATTATATCTCTTTCGGATCTGCATTGAGCATGAAGTTCAATTTGAGTGTTTTCACTGGAAATAAGTTTTGCTTATTCAATTTTCCGACGGTAAATACGGGTGGATATGTGGACATTGATTGGTTTACGACTGAAAAAGATTTCACGCAAGACCAATTCTATGATTCTTCTTTCGAGGCAAAAAGCACCAGTGCCTTAACCCTTACGGGGCTTCAATTAGACAAATCGACAAAAACCGTTCTTACCGGTAGTTCAACTTCTCTGACCGTAAATGCGGTATATGCCGACGGACACACAGAAGATGTGAGCATCGGTGCAACTTACGAAACAACAGGGAGCAATATAGTCAGAATTGTAAATGGAAATCTTATCGCGGAAAGTGATGGTGAGACAGACATTCAAATAAGTTATAAAGGCCCGTTGGGAAATATTGCAACAACGACTCTTCATGTCATTTCAACCACGTTTCCTCTTGTTTCAGGAACGTTTAATCCATCTATATATGAAACCGGTACTTTTGATGAAGCGACACGTACCTTGAAGACAGGAGTATATGGTTTTGGCGGATGGCAGTACACCAACGGTGTGGATTTATCCAATTATAAATATTTAGTAGCTAAATTAGGGAGCAACAACACTTCAGCAGCATCCTTTCGGATTTATGATGAAAACAGCTACTGGAGTCAACCGGTCATAGCTGATTTTGGTAGTACCCGACAGGTTGTTGTTAATCTGCAAAGCGCCCTGAAAAATCAAACAACAACGAAAATAAGCCCCAGCCATATCTATATTGTGGGCTTTTGGAGTTACGGAAACAACCCGATTGTCATTGATGATGTATATCTGACAAATTCTGAAACTTATGAAAAAGATGTTGCCGGAATTGATGAAATTTCTAAAGATGTCTCAGACATGCCTCAGTATGTCGACGTATATACAGTAATGGGCATTAAAGTAAGAAATCAGGTAAAATTTGATGAAGCTTTAAAAAATTTACCTCCCGGAGTTTACATTGTAGGAAAGAAGAAATATATGATAATTCACTAAGGAACATTTTTTTTAAAGTCTGATAAAAAAAATGGATATTGAAGTCCGTTTTTTCAGACGACTGAAGTTTTACGATTAGACAAGTTCCATCATTATTCTTCAATTAACAGTCTATAAAAGAGTCCTCTCGAAGAAAAGATATTACTTTTTTGAAGAGAGGATTCTTTATGTAGTTCAGAAACATTATACGTTTCTCTTCACACAAAAACCACACAACCAACATGAAAAGTTTAACCGGTTTACTTTCAGTATCAAATTCTGACGGCTTTTATTCCAATTTTTCAATCCGGAGTATTTTATTAGAGTGTTCTCACATCACTTATTATTCGCATTTTTTTGTAAGTTTGCTCTGGAAATCATTTTAACTACCATGAGATTTAAATTCATAATTTTTGCATGTCTGTTTTTTGCAAATACAGTAGCCAATAATATAAAATTTTACAATATTGATAAAATATACGGCGTTACGATGCGTACAACCTTATCAATATGCAAAGACTCGGATGGTTTTGTTTGGGTATCATCTCCGACAGGGATCATGCGCCTCACCAATGACGATTGCCGAATCTATCAACTTCCCTATAAAAAAGTCAACAGTATTATTGTTAAATTACTGTATCAGAGTTCGGAACTGCTCGCCTATACCAATGACGGACAGATATTCAAATACAATGGTGTTCTTGATCGCTTTGACCCGTTGCTAAGCTTAAAAACGCCCGGAACAGTCATTAATGGATTGATTGTCGATAAAAAACATCAGACTTATTGGCTTGCCACCCTTTTTGGTTTATACAAGTGCCGGGGAAAAAATCAGATTCTGGTAAGTAACTCAGCACAAGTTTCGCAAATTGTTTGGTATAAAGAAAACCAGTTTTTATTCTCCAATCCTTCGGGAGTCTATATTTTCGACACAAACACGAAAAAGACAAACCTGTTGTGCAAGTTTCCATCAGGCGCACATTTTCGAGTATCGAAATTATTTCTGGACAGAAAAAAACAAATGTTATGGATTGGAACGATGTCGGATGGCCTGTTTACATTTCATTTCAAGACCTCAACTTTTTCTAAATCCCCGATTTCCGACTTTCCCAGACAACCGGTTTTGGCAATAGAGCCGAATGATGACGGAAGCATGCTGATAGGTATTGATGGACAAGGACTCTGGAAACTGAACGACTCCGCGAGTCAGGTATTGGCAATCTATAAAGAGAACGAAGACGATCCGTATTCATTGCCCAGTAACGGTGTTTATGACATTTTGTATGACAGGGAATCGAAAAAAGTTTGGGTATGTACTTATTCCGGAGGCTGTTCCTTTTTCGAACAAATCCCATCAGTCATAAACCAGCTGACTCACCAGATAAATAATCCGAATTCTCTTCGAAACAATCACATTAATGCGGTGATTGAAGATAGGCACAAGAACCTTTGGTTTGCCACAGATAATGGAATAAGCTTCTGGAATACAAAGTCGAATCAATGGAAAGCACTTTATTATAATAATCAAGAACAAGCACAAGTATTCCTTTCTCTTTGTGAAGATGAAAAAGGTCGGATTTGGGCAGGGACATATTCATCCGGAATTTATTTGCTCGATGCACAAACAGGAAAAGAACTGGCTCGCTATAATTCAAAATCCGAACCGAAATTTGCAAATGATTTTGTGTTTGATATTTATAAAGATAAGCAGAACAACTTATGGATCGGAGGCAATAACAGTGAAATAATCTGTTATAAATCATCAACAAATGAGTTCAAAACCTATCCGTTCAATGCAACAGCTGCATTTGCACAAGTTTCAGACAATAAAATTGCAATCGCGAGCATTCCGGGATTGACAATTCTAGATACAAACTCCGGCAAGCTTAATCCCCAGTTGAATAATTATGTGGGACAAGATATTTTGTATGATAAAGGCATCCTTTGGCTTTGTACCAGTGGCTCTGGACTTATTAAATACAATCTTCAAAACAAATCGATAGAGGAATACACAGTACAATCTTCCGGACTCACCTCCAATTATGTAAACAGCATTATGCTTGTCGACGGATACTTATGGCTTGGAACAGAGAAAGGATTATGCCGTTTTAATCCGGCAGATAAAACAGCAGTCGGCTATTCGTCGTTCATTCCTCTTTCATCTGTAGCCTTCAATCGCAATGCTCATTGCAGGTTAAGCGACGGAAAAATGGTCTGGGGAACCAATCAGGGAGCCATTTTATTCAACCCCGCCGATTTGTTGCAACCATCTCTATCCAAAGGACAAATCTTCTTACAGAATATTTTTATCTCAGGTCGTTCGATAAGAGATGATAATACGCTGAATATCAACCAACCACTAAACCGGCTCTCAAGCATTTCATTCTCTTATAAGCAGAACAACCTCACATTCGAATTATTGCCATTAAAAGTAATTGGAGAAAGTCCTAAATTTTCATGGAAAATGGAAGGCTTCGACCAGGAATGGAGCCACCCCATGAATGATCGTCTTTTGAAATATACGAATATACCTTCGGGAGATTATATATTGAAAATAAGAATGTATAATAATTCTTTGACGAAAATCATCTCCGAAAGAGAGTTATTGGTTGTCGTAAAACCTCCATTCTGGGCAACCTGGTGGTTTCGTCTGCTCTGCTTCTTTACGGTTGCTTATCTGTTTTATGTAGGTTTTCGCTTTTACATCAATCGTCTCAAACAACGGCATGCAGAAGATAAAATCCGCTTCTTCACCAACACTGCACATGAAATCAGAACTTCTCTGACGCTTATAAAAGCTCCGATTGATGAGCTTGACAAGAGCCCGACCAATTCTGAATCGGACAAATATCATTTAAGACTGGCTAAGGAGCAAGCTCAACGCCTGTTGTTAACGACTACCCAATTGCTCGATTTTCAGAAATTCGACGTAGGCAGAGGACAAATGGTACTTTCCAAGACAGATATCGTCCAGCTTATTGCCAGCCACATTTCTATACATAGCTTGTCCGCTAAAAGTAAAAATATAGAGCTTTCATTTCAATATTCCCCGCCAAACTATTTATCCGCTGTAGACGAGACAATTCTAGGTAAGGTGATTGACAATCTCATCTCGAATGCCATCAAATATTCTCATTCCAATAGTACAGTAGAAGTCATTTTTAGCGGAAATGACAAACTATGGACATTACAAGTTAAAGACCAGGGAATCGGAATAAGCAGTCATGCAAAGAAAAAACTTTTCCACGAATTTTACCGAGGTGAAAATGCCGTCAATTCAAAGATTGTAGGTTCGGGAATCGGGCTTATTTTAGCTAAAAACTATATCCATTTACATGGTGGAACAATCGATTTTACAAGTCAGGAAAATCAAGGGACAACCTTTAAAATAACTGTACCATTCAAAGATATAATACAAACAAATGAATTGGGAAGCAGTCGTAATAAGGAAAATTCAGAGGTTTCGGCTGAAGAAATTCTACTTATAACAAAAGAAAATCAGGAGGAAGATGACAGTCTTAAAGAACTAAATATCATGATAGTCGAGGACAATGATGATCTTCGGAACTTTATGACTCATTCGTTAAGTAACGAATTTAATATCTGGATTGCGAAAGACGGTTTAGAAGCCTGGAACATACTGCAGAAGAAAGTTCCTGATCTGATTATTTCCGATGTAATGATGCCTGAGATTGATGGATTTGAACTTTGCCGTCGCATCAAGTCCGCATACGAATTATCTCACATTCCGATCATACTGCTCACCGCTCTTTCTGACAAATCACAACAGTTACATGGGCTTGGATTAGGTGCAGATGATTATCTCGTAAAACCATTTGACATGTCACTTCTGGCACAACGAATCAAATCAATTATTCAAAATAGGAAAGTTATTCGTGAAAAAGCGCTCAAACTAATCGCAGAAGATGATTCGGGGCAGATTTTCACGAATAAATTGAATAACGACTTTGTGAAAAAAGCAGTTGAAATAATTCGCGCCAATATGGATAATTCTGATTTTGCAAAAGAAGATTTTGCGTCTGCCATGAATGTAAGTTCGTCATTACTATACAAAAAAATCAAATCGCTGACAGACCAATCGCCTGTCGATTTCATTCGCAGTATACGTTTGAACTATGCATTGGAATTGCTGCAATCCCGCAAATACACCGTTACCGAAGTGAGTGAAATGGCCGGATTCTCAACCGTAAAATACTTTAGTTCCACTTTTAAGAAGTATTATGGAAAGACACCATCTGAAATTTAATGCATTTGAATAAAAATCGATAAAGCTCACAGGTGAATAAACAAATGAACAGGTCGGTTGGGTTAAAAACATTACAATAGTAATGCAGCTGTGTTCTAAAAGAGAACAAGCCGACTTGCCTGGTTTCATTTTAAGGAAATCAAAAAGGTAAATAATTTCTGAATATCTAACCATAAAGCTATTCGGAAAAAGAGGTATGAATTTATCAAAGGCATTAACCTGTCCAAGTCTCCTAAACGACAGTTGAATGAAAAGAACAGAAATTCAAATCAGCCCATTTTTTATGTGATAAATCAAATTAGGAAAATCAAAACTGATAGTAAAAACGAGAAGTAGCTTATTGTAATTTTCACAAATTGACTTTTTAACTATTTAAAGCAAATACAATGTTAATTTATTTATTTACGAATCATTTCTCCTATGTGTAAATTGAAACAATTACAGGTAATAGAATTAGATTTTACAGCTTGAAAGAGATCAAAAAGCCTATTTTGGTTTTTGTGATGATAACAATATCTATTCTCTTTCCACCAAGTCTCGCATGGTTGAATATTTGTATTCAAAACGAAAATCAAAAGCAATATTATTTACGACGACAAGGAATTCGCATCTATATAATAAACTAATAAACAATTAATTATATAGGTACAAGACAGAGAAAATCAAGATATGCAGCTAGAGATTATTCATGTTAGAACTCTATTTTCCGGAAATAATATTTATACCTCATTATTATTATAATAAATATTTTAGTCCAAAATTATCTAAGAAAAGAAGTGAAATATCTAAAATTGGAACAGAAGATTTCTTTAACAGGGTAACTTTACCTCTATAATAAGTAATGTGAAAAAAAATCAAATATTACTGAAACGATCCATTCACATTAATTGGATATATACCTATTTTAGATTGGTATTTTATCACGAAATAATACAATATAAACCTATCGATTTAATGTCTGAAAGAAGAGCTTATTGTGTTTTTACACCTTAAAAGAACCTAATACTAGTAAAAAAAGAAACCTTAAAAAAGTCATTAGAAAAGAGAAAACTCAGCCCTTATTTATAATAGAAAGTTAACCCCAAAAAAAACAAAATGTTATGAAGAAGAAAAATGAAAGTTAGATTATTACCACCTCTACTCCAGATCTTATGTATTCAAAATTAACCTTTTTAGCAAGTTGAATTACAAACAGATGAAAAATAAGTTAAATGTCTAATGGAATAAAAATGAAAAAATATCACAGAAAATCATGTAGAAATTTTTCCTCAATCTTTTGTATTGAAAGGAAGTTGCTGCTTGCGTTGTTGGCCATGTTGGTAATTTCGTGTGCATCCGATTTATTCGCACAAAATAAAGTGACAGTTTCAGGGATAGTTGTCGATTCGCACAAGGAACCAATTATCGGAGCCTCGATTATTTCCAAATCAGATCCTAAAATTGGAGCCACGACCGATGTTGATGGTAAATTCACATTACAATTACCTTCAGCAAATGCCATTTTAGTATTCTCTTATATTGGAATGAACAAAAAAGAAGTCCAGCTAAAAGGGCAGCGGACTCTGACTGTACAGATGGAGGATAATAACAAAGTGCTTGAGGAAGTCGTAATCGTTGGTTACGGTCAGCAGAAAAAAGCAAGTGTGGTAGGAGCTATCACGCAAACAACCGGTAAAGTACTCGAAAGAGCCGGAGGTGTATCTGATATCGGTGCAGCTCTTACAGGGAATCTTCCGGGAGTTGTGACCATGGCAAGTTCCGGTATGCCTGGTGAGGAGCAGCCACAAATTGTAATCCGTAGCAGTAGTTCTTGGAACAATAGCGATCCACTTATACTAGTAGATGGCATAGAGCGTCCGATGAGCAGTGTGGATATTAGTTCTGTAGAATCTATTTCTGTATTGAAGGATGCTTCTGCAACAGCGATATTTGGGGTTAAAGGAGCTAATGGAGTTATATTAATTACCACGAAAAGAGGTCACGAAGGCTCTGCAAAAATAGACGTGACTGTAAATACAACAATGAAAATGCCATCTCGTCTACCCAATAAATTGGATTCCTACGATGCTTTGATGGCACGCAATGTAGCCATTGAAAATGAATTGGATATTAATCCGGATTCTTGGTCATATATTACACCGCAGGATATAATAAATAAATATCGCTATCCGGCTAATCTAGAAGAAGCAGAACGTTACCCGAATGTCGATTGGCAAAAAGCGCTCTTCAAAGATTATACTACTTCTTATAATGCAAATGTAAATATTAGTGGCGGAACCAATTTTGTCAAATATTTTGCATCTGCAGATTTTGTTCATGAAGGAGACCTTTTCAGGCTTTATGACAATGGGCGTAAATATAAATCAGGTTATGGTTATAATAGATTGAACGTGCGTAGCAATTTAGATTTTCAGTTAACCAAGTCTACTGTATTTAAAGTGAATCTTGCAGGTTCCAACGGAGCACAAAAAAGTCCATGGGGACAAACTACTAGCTCAGATTGGAGTGTCGCTCAGCAATGGGCTGGAGCATATAATATTGCACCGGATGTATTTTTACCACAATATTCGGATGGGACATGGGGATATTACCCTCTTACAGCCAATGTGAGTAACTCTGCAGCCATTCTTGCTCTTGCCGGAGTTCAAAGGACAACCACGACGCGAATTAATACCGACTTCGCATTAGAGCAAAGTCTGGGATTTATCACCAAAGGATTAAACTTTAGAGGTTCTATTTCTTGGGATAATGTCTTTGTTGAATACGAAAGAGGGATTAACGACCTCTACAACAATGCCCAATACAAATGGATTAATCCGGATACAGGTATTGTAACTTACAAACAAGATTATGATACGAATAATCTATTCGATTTCATGCAAAGTGTACTGTGGACAACCTCTGGAGGGACTGTTCTGAACACATCTACTCAACGTAATCTGAACTATCAAGTACAATTGAATTGGTCTCGGGATTTTAAAAAACATGGACTCAGCGCAATGGGGTTATTCAGCAGAGATCAAAAAGCAACAGGGAGTGTTATTCCGAGTTATCGTGAAGACTGGGCTTTTCGTACCACTTACAATTATGCAGGAAAATATTTTGCTGAATACAATGCAGCCTACAATGGTTCGGAAAAGTTCAGTAAAGCCCATCGTTTTGCCTTTTTCAACTCCGGCGCTCTTGGCTGGATGGTTACCGAAGAAAAATTCATGAAACAATTCAAATTTTTGGACATGTTGAAACTTAGAGGCTCTTATGGAGAAATTGGAGACGACAATATATCAACACGCTGGTTATATTTAACCCAATGGGCATACGGCGGAAATTCATCTTTGGATACAAGCCATGGAACAAGCCCTTACACATGGTATAGAGAAGCCTCTGTTGGGAACCCGGATGTGCATTGGGAAACTGTTAGAAAACTTAATATTGGAGCAGATTACTCTCTATTTAACGGTTTACTTGCAGGTAGTGTAGAGGTTTTTCATGATAAACGCTTCAATATTCTTGTTGGAGGTTCAAGCCGTTCTGTTCCATCTTATTTTGGTACCACAGCCGCTACTGCGAATTTAGGAAAAGTACGAACCAAAGGATATGAACTAGAATTGCGTTTGAATAAGGTGATTGGTAATGGATTTAGATTATGGGGAAATTTCAACATGACACATGCTGAAAGTAAAATTCTGGAAAAAGATGATCCTGCATTAAAAGCCGCATATCAAAAACAAGCAGGATATAGTATCGGTCAAAATTCGTCATTTATTGATGTTGGATTCATTAATAATTATGACCAATTGTATGGTAGTACTTCCCATGATAGCAATGATGCAGGTAGGTTGCCTGGTGATTATAATATCGTTGATTTTAATGGTGACGGCGTCATTGACAGCAATGACTCTGCTCCCTATGGATACTCCAGTATCCCTCAAAACACCTATAATTCAACAATCGGTTTTGAATGGAAAGGGTTCAGCGGATTTGTTCAATTCTATGGTGTAAACAACGTGACACGTTCTGTATACCTAAGCAGCTTCGGTAGTAAATTGGACAATGTTTATGACATTGGTACATGGTGGTCAAAAAACAGTTCTTCAGCAGATGTAACCGTACCTCGTTGGGGCTCAAGTGTCAGCTACAATGATGGAACACAATATATGTATGATGGCTCTTATGTTCGCCTAAAAAATGCGGAGATTGCTTATACATTTACAAAAGGATGGATTAAAAAATTCGGCCTTAGTAATTTGAAGTTTTATCTCAATGGAAATAACCTATGGATATGGACAAAAATGCCTGACGATCGTGAATCAAACTATGCAGCCTCCAGCTATACAGGAGCTTATCCGACCGTAAGACGTTTCAACTTAGGTATCAAATTCACATTATAACAGAAGAAAAAATGAGAAAAATATATCAAGCTTTGTTTGGAAGTAGTTTGCTGCTAATCGTGATATTTGGATTACCTGCTTGCTCCGATTATTTGGATAAAGAAGCAGATTCCACGGTATCGGAAGAAGAGGCTTTTAAAGATTTTACCAACTTCCAGGGTTTTGTAGAAGAAATGTATAACTGTATCCCTGACAAAGAAAAAAATTATTGGATCACGTCTTTCAACTGGGGAGAAGATGAAATAGCCAACCCTCTGGGAGATTGGTTGATGTCACATCAGGTAGATCTAGGAAATTATTGGAGTTGGACAAGTAATTCCGGCATTTGGTTAAGCAAAACAAGTGCAGATCCAACATCAACAAATAAGTTTTATCATGGAATATGGCAACATGCATGGTATTGTATCCGCAAAGCAAACCTTGGTTTAGCAAATCTAAGTCGGTTGACGGATGCAACAACTGAAGAGAAAAACATCATAGCCGGACAATTGTATTTTTTTAGAGCTTGGTGGCATTTTCAAATCATGGAGTACTGGGGAGGAATACCATATATTACCTCGGTCTTATCCTCAAGTGAAAAATTAACTCTGCCTCGATTGAGTTACCAGCAATGTGCTGATTCGGCAGCTCTAGACTTTAGAAGAGCTGCAGACCTATTGCCTATTGATTGGGACAATACTACTATCGGAAAAAATACTTCCGGACATAATCAGTTACGTGCAAATAAGATCATGGCCTTAGGTTATTTAGGAAAAAACTATTTATGGGCAGGTAGTCCTCTAATGAAAGATGGAGCACAATTAGGTGGAACAAAAACATATGATTATGATGCGGAATATTGTAAGAAAGCAGCCGAAGCCTTTGGTGAATTACTTGGATTAGTTGAAGCCGGTAGCACACAATATTCTTTGGCTCAGTTTGATTACTCAGACATCTATAATCACACAAAATCCAGTTCTGCAACAACCTGTTATAGCGATATCTTCTATACAACTGGACAAAACTGGTTAATGCCAGGTACAACGGAAGCAATATTCCGAGGCCCTTCAACTGATTACAATGGAAGTAACTGGGGATTCTCTAAGAGCTGGGGACCAAACGTGAATGGACTAGTTGATCAAGCCGAAATACATCAGCCGACTGCTAATTATGTGAATTATTATGGCATGGCTAATGGATTACCCCTAGACGATCCAAACTCAGGTTTTGATCCCTCACAACCTTTCAAAGGAAGAGATCCTCGTTTCTATCATGATATTGTCTTTGATGGATTCAAATATGTGAATGGGACAATGACTGATGCAATGGAATATTTACGTTACTGTAGCCTTTATACGGGGGGAGCAATGCGGTCTGTCACTGTCGGGAGCCGTACTGGGTACTTTACACAAAAGCTAGTGCCGCATACTTGTAACAAATACGATGGTACCTACAACTGGAGTGGTGCTCTTCACGTTTATTTGCCATACATGCGTCTCAGTGAAATATATTTGATGTATGCTGAAGCTTGTGCCGCATTTGGAGGAGCAACCGGTAAGTCTTCTAATTTTAATAAAACAGCAACAGATGCGATCAATACCCTTCGCGACCGTGTTGGAGCTGGTCATGTAGGGGCAAGTTATATAGCAGACTCTAAAAAATTCATGGATGAAGTGAGAAGAGAACGTGCTGTAGAGTTGGCTTTTGAAGGTTATCGATTCACTGATTTACGCAGATGGCTACTCTTGACTGAATATCCTTATAATATAAAAACTTCTCAAGAATTCGACCGGGTTGAAAGCGATGATTTCTATAAAACGAATGATGCGCGAAATGCAAAAGTTTCCAATTTTAAGCAAGCAACGATCTTGACCCGTCAATTTGAAGTAAAACATTATTGGTTCCCATTCCCAACAGACGATGTTCTCATGTATGATGAGTTTAAACAAAATGAGGGATGGTAATTTATTATATAATTATAAATGAATAAACGATGAAATATATACAAACACGATTCATTTTATATGCAATGTTCGCCTTCTCTTCGTCATATTTGGGAGCGCAAACAGCAATAGAAAATGTTGATTCGCTTGGTGAAACCAAAACACCTTTGGTTCAGGTAGCCTATCAAAAGGTATCACAAAGTGACATATTGGGTGGTGTTTCTACAGTCAATATGGAGGAATTATTCAAAAAAAATTATAGCACTTATAGTCTGGACAACATGCAAGGATTTGTTGGTGGCTGGAATGGAAATACCCTCTGGGCAATGGACGATTACCTAGTACTGGTTGATGGAGTTCCTCGTGATGCTAGTAATGTATTACCATCTGAAATTGCACAAATATCTTTTCTAAAAAGTGCTTCTGCTGTTGTCCTTTATGGAAGTCGTGGAGCAAAAGGTGTCATTTATATCACAACAAAGAGAGGAGGAATAGAACCTCTTAAAATTCAGGTTCGTGCCAATTCTGGATTCTATGTTCCAAAAAGTTATCCAAAATACTTAGGTTCGGCTGAATACATGACTCTCTACAATGAAGCTCGCACAAATGACGGTCTTTCAACCTTGTATAGTGACGATGACATTTACAATTACGCTTCAGGAACAAATCCCTATCGTTATCCGAATGTGGATATGTATTCATCTGAATATTTGAAAAAAGCATATAATCGTTCTGATGTAGTGGCTGAATTCTCTGGAGGTACACAACGTGCCCGTTTTTACACGAACATCGGATTTTACAATCAGAATGATTTGTTTAAATTCGGAGAG
Organism: Dysgonamonadaceae bacterium; assembly: GCA_047605645.1. Taxonomy (GTDB): domain Bacteria; phylum Bacteroidota; class Bacteroidia; order Bacteroidales; family Dysgonomonadaceae; genus UBA1309. The sequence goes on from JASGFJ010000011.1 coordinate 86,988, forward strand.
GCTAAGAATAACAATGTGAGCCGATTAAATGTACGTGGCAATATTGACCTGTCATTAAATAATTACATCACTGCCTGGGTAAATGCGAATATCTCTTTCTACGATACAAGAAGTGCAATTGGTGATTATTGGGGGGCTACTTCTACTTTACGTCCGAATCGTGTATCCCCTCTAATTCCATTAAGTTATTTAGAAGGGAATGATGTCAATTCATGGACTTTGGTCAATAATAGCTTGAATATTATTGATGGAAAATATCTTCTAGGCGGCACACTGATTGATCAAACCAACATATTTTCGGAGTATTATGCCGCAGGAAAAAGTACATGGACTAGCCGTCAATTTCAATTTGATACAGGTGCAAATATTGATTTAGCAAACTTTTTGAAAGGATTGTCTTTTAATACTCGTTTTGCTGTAGATTATTCAACATCCTATACCACATCCTATAACAACAGTTATGCTGTTTTTGAACCTAGCTGGACCAATTATAACGGGACAGATATGATAGCCGGATTAACAAAGTATGGTACTGATAAGAAATCAGGTGTACAGAATATCAGCGGAAGTAGTGATAGGCAAACAATTGCATTTTCTGGACAATTTAATTATAAGAATAAAATTGGCGAAAATCATAACGTTTCTGCAATATTACTAGCCTCCGGATACCAAAGAACACAATCAGAGGTTTATCATAGTACAACAAATGCAAATTTGGGACTGCAATTGGCATACAATTATGCGCATCGTTATTATGCTGAATTAGGAACTGCATTAGTACATACAGCCAAATTAGCAGAAGGACATCGCAATGGAATAAGCCCGTCTTTGACACTTGGCTGGAGGCTTAGCAAAGAGAATTTCCTTGCCAATTCGTCAATTGTTGATGATATGATGCTGAGTGCATCGGCAAGCTCATTGAAAGAGGATATGGATATCTCTGATTATTACATGTACGAAGCAAATTATACTCAGGCAAATGGTGCTTGGTGGGGATGGCGAGATGGAGCATCTGAGCATTCAACGAATTCTTTAAGAGGAAGTAACCATGATCTGACATTTATAAAGAGAAATGAATTATCTGCAACATTGAGAACCTCCCTATTGAAACAATTAATTACTGCAGATATTTCATTCTTTACCAATACAATGGAGGGATTAATTATTATACCTTCAACTTTGTATCCAAGCTATTTCTCCACTTATTATCCTAGTGCATCATTTATTCCGTATATAAATTACAACAATAATAGGCGTACAGGATTCGATTTGAATGCCAAAGTCAATAAGTCTGTTGGAGAAGTAGGTCTTAGTCTAGGGGTATCTGCCACTTACTATACAAGTAAAGCAACTCAACGGAATGAGAATTATCAATATTCCTATCAAAATCGCCAAGGAAAGCCTATTGATGGCCTTTGGGGGTTGCAGAGCAAGGGCTTTTATACTGATAACGCAGACATTGCTGCATCACCGTCATCCTCTTACGGTACAGTAAAACCTGGAGATATCAAATATATTGATCAAAATAATGATGGCGTTATTGACTCTAAAGACCAAGTTTATTTAGGAAAAGGTGGTTGGTATGGTACTCCCCTGACTCTAGGATTAAACTTCACAGCGAAATGGAATCAATTCACGTTCTTTACTCTTTGGACTGCTAACTATGGAGGTAAGGCTTTTAAAAACAACACCTATTGGTGGGTATATGGTGACAGAAAATATTCGGAAGTCGTACGGGGACGTTGGACAGAAGCTACAAAGGATGTGGCTACCTATCCTCGTCTAACAACTCAAAGTAGTGATAATAACTTTCAAAATTCAGATTTTTGGATCTACAAAACAGACCGAATTAATTTAGCTAGAGTTCAAGTCACTTATGATTTTCCAAAGACTATTCTCAAGAGCTCATTTATACATGGTCTGACAGCTTACGTTAGTGGATCAAGCCTATTAACCTTAGCTAAAGAGCGTAAAATACTGGAAATGAACGTTGCGAGTGCCCCCCAAACAAGATTTTATAACCTGGGGATAAAGGCTACGTTTTAATAAATAACGGTTAAAAACAAACAAATATGAAACATATAGCAAAACTTTTAATGCTTATCCCTTTTTTGGTGGCATGCGACGATGTTTTTACACCTGAATTAGAGAACATTAGAGATTTATCTGCCATGTATAAGGAACCATCTTATGCGCAAGGAATCTTAGCAAATGCTTATATTCTGCTACCTTATTCATCTTCTCCCGGTAGTGACTTAGCCACAGATGATGCTGTTACAAATGCAAGTAGTAATAGCTATTTGAAAATGGCTACAGGAGCCTGGACTTCCAGCAATGATCCGATGAGTCAATGGCAGGCTAGACGCAATGCAATACAATACCTGAATATTTTTATTGCAAATGTGGATCAAGTAGTATGGGCTAGTGATTCAATTGTCAGAATTATGTATAATGACCGCCTGAAAGGAGAGGCTTATGGTTTACGTGCAGTTCAGATGCTCTATCTTTTGAGAGCTCACGGAGGATGGACCAGTGATGGAAAATTACTTGGTGTACCAATTGTTACAGAACCGGAAACAACTTCTTCCAACTTTAATGTTCCTCGTAATACATATCAAGAATGTGTAAAGCAAATTTATAACGATATAGACAGTGCACTTAATCTTCTACCTCTCGATTATGGAGATATTGCTGACGCAGATATTCCGGCCAAATATAAGGCTATGGGGGTCACCAATGCAAGTAAGTACAACCGAGTAAATGGTAGTCTTATGAGAGGGCGCGTCACAGGTCGTATCGTTGAAGCGATTCGGGCACAAACAGCACTATTAGCTGCAAGTCCGGCATACAATAAAGGCTCGGAGGTTACTTGGGAAGATGCTGCTAATTACGCTGCAGTAGTACTTGACAGAATAAATGGAGTCAGTGGATTAGCGTCAAATGGGACTACATGGTATTCCAACACAACAGAAATAGGAAACCTGTCATCGGGAGGTGTACCAGCAGAGATAATATGGAGAAGTGACATTGGAACAAATAATACTCTTGAGACTAATAACTTTCCGCCATCTCTATATGGAAACGGATTAGTTAATCCGACACAAAATCTAGTGGATGCGTTTCCTATGGCAAACGGATACCCGATTACCAACACTTCTAGTACATATGATTCAAGTAATCCTTACTCCAATAGGGATCCACGTTTAACGACATATGTTCTTGTTAATGGAGGGACACAGGGTCCTTCAAGTACAGTAATTACAACAGGTACTTATGGAACAACCAAGGATGTAATCAATAAAGAAAGCGGATATTCAACTCGTACAGGATATTATCTGAAGAAGTTATTGCGTTCGGATTGTAATCCAAATCCAACATACAATACGACCCAGAAGCATTATACCGCATACATCCGATATACTGAATTATTTCTGGATTATGCTGAAGCTGCCAACGAAGCATGGGGACCAACTGGCACAGGCACTCATAGCTATAGTGCGTATGACATAATCAAAGCAATTCGCAAAAGGGCTGGTGTAGGTACAACGAATGGAGACCCTTATTTGGAATCTTGTAAAGCTGACAAAGACTTAATGCGTCAATTAATTCATAATGAACGTCGCCTTGAACTTTGTTTTGAAAATACTCGTTTTTATGATTTACGTCGTTGGAAAGCAAATCTAAACGAAACAACAACAGGTATGCAAATAGATAAAAATTCGAGCGGCATATTGGAGTATTCTCCTATCGATGTTGAAGCTCGGACATATAAGGATTATATGTATTATGGGCCAATTCCTTATGATGAACTTTTAAAATGGGATCAATTAGTGCAAAATGCAGGATGGTAAACACCTGAATAACAACTAAAAAATATAAGAAAAATGAAAATATTTAGTTTTATATTAACACTTTTATTGGGGAGTATCACTTTGTTTATGGTTTCTTGTGAAAACCAGGATCAAACTTTTCCCGATTACGACTATCAGACTGTCTATTTTTCATATCAATCTCCCATCAGAACGATTGTTTTGGGAGAAGATAATAATTATGACACGAGCCTGGATAATGAACATAAATGTCAGATCTATGCATCCTGGGGCGGTGGCTATACAACGAAAAGTGATGTAACAATCAATTTTGTGGTAGATGAGTCGCTTTGTGATAATCTTTATTATGCTGATGGTTCGAAAGTAAAGCCAATGCCGTCAAAATATTACACATTAGCGTCCAATCAAATAGTGATTCCAAAAGGCTCGATTTCAGGTGGTGTTGAAGTTCAATTGTCAGATGCTTTCTTTGCAGACTCATTGTCTTTATCCACAACCTATGTCATTCCTTTACGAATGGTTAGCGTACAGAATGCAGATTCAATCTTGTCAGGCAAAGCTAAATCCACAGTAACGAACCCTGTGCTAACAAATACTAGTGACTGGGATGTAGCCCCTAAGAATTTTGTCTTGTATGCTGTCAAATATATCAACACTTGGGCTGGATATTATTTAAGAAGAGGTACGGATGCCGTAACAAAGGACGGAGTAGTCTCAACCATATCTCGGCATAAACAATATGTAGAATATGATGATGTTTGGCAATTAACGACACTCTCTCTTAATAAAATTCTATATCCAATGGATTTTCAAAACAAAGCCGGAATTGACCTAAATGTGTCTTTAGCATTGAACTTTAGTGATGATTACAACTTTACAGTAGGGGCTCAGCAGAGTTCTATCCAAGTCAACGATTCTGTTCGTGTCTATGAAATCAATGCCAGCGGTTCAGGAAAATTTGTACAAAGTGGAGAAAAAAATAGTTGGGGAAACAAAGATAGAGATGCGCTATATATGAACTACAAAGTTACATATAAGGTGGAAAACAAATATCCGAAAGCTGGACTTACCACCAATTATCAAAATGTTACCTACAATACAACGGATACATTAGTAGCCAGAAACAGAGGTGTGACATCTGCGACCTTCACCTATACTAAAAATTAAATATCAATTTAAGACAATAATACGATGAAATTATATAAAACATTATTGTTTGGGGGAATATTAGCGTTAGCAACCTCCTGTGCAGATAACGATGCTTTAGTATACAATGTAAATCAGCCGGATAGCTTAACCAATCTCGAATACTTAAAAAGCTATGATGTCTTGAAGTCTTATGTGGATCGCTCCATCAATCCTAATTTCAAATTGGGAACAGGGGTCTCTGTCAGCGACTTCAACTCGAAAGGCGTAGTATATAGGTTGGTGTCGTCTAATTTTAATGAAATGACGGCCGGATATGAAATGAAGCATGGTGCAATCGTTCAAGATGATGGGACCTATAATACCTCGAATGTTTCAAGCTTTCTGAAAAATGCAGAAGAGGCCGGTGTATCTGTATTTGGACATACTTTATGCTGGCACGCCAACCAAAATGCGACTTATCTGAACGACCTGATAGCCGACTCTGTGGTTTACACCGGTGGAGGAAGTGGTGGACACAGTTTCTTCTTCAAAAACCCATCAGCTGTGAACTTTTGGGAAGCACAGGTAGCTTATGATCTTTCAGACTATCTGAGTAATAGCACCGAATATGTACTAAAATTCGTGGCTAAAGCTTCTACCAATGGAACTATACGTGCAGATGTACAGACAACCACAGACTATTCATCCAATAGTTTTGGAACATTTGCGCTGACTACCGACTGGAAAGATTATGAGTTGACAACGACCACATCAACAGCTACACGGAAACGCTTTTTGTTTAGCTATGGAGATTTTGCAGGAACGGTGTATATTGATAATATCACACTAACAAAGAAAGGCTCCTCTACAAGTGTAATTTCTGGTGGAGATTTTGAAAACGGATCTACCGGATGGGGAGGTTGGGGAAACAAATCGACATCTGGTTTATCAGCTGATGGTGAAGGCTATAATAGTGGAAAGCATGTCTTTAAAAAGACGGACGAAGAAAAAGCTCAAATTATCGGATCGGCTATGGATCGTTGGATCTCCACAATGGTAGACACATGCAAACATTATGTGAAAGCTTGGGACGTAGTGAATGAACCAATGTCTGACTGGCCGGATCCTACCCAACTTAAAACAGGAGTCGGAGCTACTCTGACTGCAGATGAATTCTATTGGCAGGATTATCTTGGCAAAGACTATGCTGTCAGAGCTTTCCGTATTGCCCGCCAACACGCCAACTCAGGTGATAAACTATTCATCAATGATTATGGTTTGGAAGGTGTAGATCAAAAGAAATGCTTAGGATTAATCGCTTATATAAACTATATCGAAAGTCAAGGGCAGAAAGTAGACGGAATCGGCACCCAGATGCACGTCACTTTAGGTGAAACTTCTATCGATGGCATTCGGTCAATGTTAACCAATTTAGCAGCAACCGGTAAATTGATTAAGATATCAGAACTCGACATGGGAATCAGACCGGAAGGTAGCTCTGCCAACCTGACCACTTCTTCGATAACAGCGGCACAATTAAAGCAAATGTCCGATTTCTATCAGGAAATTGTTAAAGCATATTTTGAATTAATACCGGCAGCGCAACGATATGGAATTACCCAGTGGGCTATCACAGACAGCCCGGCTACTTCTTCCTGGCGTCCAAACGAACCAATTGGTTTATGGAGTATAGGATATAATCGAAAACCGGCTTATGCAGGATTTGCAGACGGATTAAAAGGGGAATAATAAAAGATAGAAGGTAATATTAGAGAAACCTTAATTCGTCTTTCAACTATTCTATTTAGGTAGTGATTGCTAAACTAGCCTCCGGATTATCAACAATCAGAGGCTAAGTTTAGCAATCATTTTTTGTAACAACAAATTGTTGGAAAATACTTCGCCGACTACTTACTTTTTATCTTGTAAATGCCCGAAAAATCAGATAAACACTTATTCAAAAGCGACGAAACAAGTTCTATCGTATCCATCTTTTCCTTGAGCTCTGCTTTTGCTTGGGTTGCTTTTGCTTTGGCCAAGTCTTGATTGAGCCTCTCGCTTTTTCTCTCTTGGGCCTTGATGGTTGTTGCCTTGCATGGCATTTTTAAGCGAGTTCAGGACTTCTACCCCATTTGCTGCTGCTTCTAACTCTTCAACTGTTACTGAGCTTATTTTTTCATATAAAAAAATTTATTAATTAGTAATATGTTACAAAGGTAGAAGGTGAGCGGAAAGAGAAAAAGAGAAAAAAAGTTCCCCCTTTTCTTCTCTTTTTAAATGAACTTATAAGTATGATATGCTTCTTTTGACAAACATGCCTTGGGCTATCGTTCCGAAAACCTCATAGCTGTCGGTTTCCTCCTCGTAGGAATATTCAGGTAATATTTCCATACCCAGTTCCAACATGTATCCCGGCCGTTCGTCATCGAATGGGTCAAGGTTATTTATGTCCCACATGATTTTATTCTTTCAGATTTAGTAAATAATCACACCCTCGTGACTAAACTATGCCTGTCCTACTTTCGAGGCCTTATGTTACTAAAATCAGTTTCCAGATCATCGTATTTGGAAAGTATCTCATCAACCATACTCTGTATAACGAGGATTCCAAATTTATTATCTATGATATGAAAAGTAGAATCGTTAGAAAAGTTGCTAAATTTTATATCACCCATAGAGATCCCATTTACCTTTGTCATTTCTGAAAATTTGCCCCATTTATTTTTCGTTGAATTCCCCATAGTGAATCCTTTGCGATCATTGGCTATAAAAAGTTCTGTATTGTTATAAGTAAACGAAATGACCAATTTTTTAGTTGAGTTCCCTGAGTTATGCACCACTTTTGTTATATCTTTTGGCTCAGGCTTCATTATTATTTCACAACCTCTATTTTGTAGTTCACATTCTAAATCATTGAAAAAAAGAGCAATTATATGCCATTTTACATGATTAAATATATCAGCACAATCTTGTATCAAATAGTTTTTTAGACCCAAAGCTTCTTCAAAATGGTCAGCTAATATTTTTTGATTTTCTTTAGCCTTTGCAACATCACTTGTCAACCGGGTTATTAGCTCCTTATACTGGAGGAGAATTTGTGATAACGGTTCGCAATCGTTACCAATTATCTTCATGCAGTCAGTAATCCAATCTCTGATATGTTCTGTATAGTCAATTAGCAGTATCTTTTCCTTAGGAGTATTACCCTTGCTAATATCCGAAGGAGAATGTCTGTCTAGAGTTAGGTAAACAACCCTGACATCCTCTCTTTTTATGCCAATTTCTTTTCCGTCTTTATTGATGCCTGCTGTGATTGTATTATAATATCTTTCAATTTGCCCACGGTATATATCTTCTCTTTCCAAGTGATTGCTCTCACCAGCATAAATCTTATTTTCAATAATGATAGCCTGTGTGTCATTATATATTAGAATATCAATATTCTCAAATTCTCTTTTAACAGAATAGTTATTGTAATTAAAATCAATTCTGAGTGTTTCTTCTATAAACAGCTTAAAAAAATTATTCTCCATCCCATGGCCTGTTTCCGCCGATAGTAAAGAGGCTATAAAGCGTGAATGCAACCGCATTTCATCTGTTGGTTCGTGAAGAGATTCAAAAATATTAAACTGCGTCTTCTCAGGATTCTTCAGTTGTTCTTCAAAATATACTTTCAAATTTTGCATGTTTTTGGTTTTGAAGTTAGTAAATAATCCCGTTCACAACAAAGCAAACGGAATTAATATATCATCCGCAATTTTTCACCGGACTCTAAAGTTTTGTAGATTCTAAGTACCATTTTGTTTTTTCTGGTATACATGAGCCTAAGTTCTAAATGTTGCCCTATTTTGATGAAGAATATTTGACAACACGTATCGTTCTGCGGAATGTACGGAAAGCAAAAAGGGATTCCGTTAAGAATCCCCTTTAATTTCGGCAAATCACCTGATTTACCATAAGAGCGGAAAACGGGACTCGAACCCGCGACCCTCAGCTTGGGAAGCTAATGCTCTACCGACTGAGCTATTTCCGCATTTATATCCATCTTTTTCAAGATAATATGCTCTATAAATAAATATTTTTTTATGAATAATTATTTCGCAAATCCGAAGTATTTTTTCAATAAAAAAACAAACGTATTTCCTTTCGAAAACCGATTTCGAAATTACAACTTAACTTGTAAATCTCCAAAAAATAATTGAAAAAGATATCTATTTTTTTGATAACAATACCCAATCCATTTCGACCATTGATAGCAACAGATAAGATTCTATTCAGCAATAGTAGCGTTTAGATTCAATAAAAATCTATTTAAATTGATTATCGAATACTTACAAAAGCTGAGATTATTATAATCCACTAAAAACAAGTAAATTTCAGTGAATTGATAATGAAATCCAGTCACAAGCTCATTCTATATAAGATGGGAGACTTTCCTAAAATACCTGACAAAAAACAGATAAAAAAGTGTCAATCTTCCTCAGGCATTTAGGAATCAATATTTTAAAATATATCCATTATAAAACAACTATTATTTTAAAAAATTATCGCAGAAAATGCATTCTGTTTCCGGAAAATTACTACTTTTGCAAACGAAAAATGAGCGCACGTGGTGGAATTGGTAGACACGCTACTCTCAGAAGGTAGTGCCCGTTGGGGTGTGAAAGTTCGAATCTTTTCGTGCGCACTTCACCACAAGTTTAGACTTTCTCCTAGAGAAAGTCTTTTTTTTTGCCTATTATTTTGACTTATTTATTTTCAGTTCTGCTTCATTTTATGGGCTCAGCCCAACCGGTTCAGCCGTAAAAACTAGTGTTTAGGCAAAATATTGGTGAGTCTGAACAGGAGCAATTTTATATCTACTACGCCTCTTTTATCCCAGCATATTTTTTATCAAGTTCTCTTGAGTAAACTATTTTCGTGAAAGGTTGTTTAATGCCTTAAAAGTTTAAGTTATCTATTCCGATTTTTTTATGACATTAATAATTCTGTTCGTGGCAATCATTGCGTTGTTACTACTCATAAGCTGGTTAAAGGTGAATCCGTTTCTTTCGTTAACATTAGTTACTATTGTAGTTGGATTGGCTCACGGCCTAAGCGGTCAAATCGTGGTTAAAGCAATGGCAAAAGGCGTTGGAGATACTATGGGCAGCCTGTTGTTTGTCATCGGATTTGGCGTGATGTTGGGGAGTTTAATCACAGAGACAGGAGCAGCTCAACAAATTTGCAATGGATTTCTAAGGCTATTCGGAGAAAAATATGTAAAACTCGTTGTGCTTATCAATAGTTTGATTGTGGGCATTGCTCTCTTCTACAATGCCGGATTTATTGTTTTGATTCCGCTCGTGTTTGCTATATCAAGCCAACTGAAAACGCCCTTGGTTCCGCTCGTGATTGCCATGGCTACTCCTCTGGCTGTAACTCACGGTTTTTTGCCTCCTCATCCCGGCCCTACCGCAGTGGCTCAAATAATGCATGCTTCTGTTGGCAAAACCTTGCTTTACGGGCTTTGTGTAGCTGTTCCCACGCTGACAATAGTCGGGCTTGGGCTCCCTCGCTTCGTCCGAAAAATTCAAGGGAATCCGCCGGAGGCTTTTTTCGAAAAGAAATTATTCCCGGAAGAAAAATTGCCGGGCTTTTTGATTAGTATATTTTCAGCAGCCCTACCCGTACTCCTAATTATCTGCGCAACTGTTTTCACTACCGAGAACGGATTTACTCCAAGTTTAGTCTCAGTTTTTTCATTTCTGGGTGATTCTGGCATCGCCATGATTGTTTCGGTTGTTTTTGCATTATTAGCCTTAGGTATTTTTAGAGGAGTTTCTCTTACATTCCTTATGGAAAAATGTGCGCAAGGACTTCAGGCTGTCGCCGCAATCCTGCTGATAAATGCAGCGGGCGGTGCTTTCAAAGAAGTGCTGACTGTCACACACACAGACAAGGCCATTGTGGATGCAATGATTGTATTGCCACTTTCCCCCTTGTTGATGGCTTGGATCATCACAGCCATGTTACGCGCTGCTATCGGAGCTGCAACACTCGCAGCCATCACCTCTGCAGGAATAGTTTCATCTTTAATTGCAGCTACCGGAACCAGTCCGGAATTAGCAGTGTTAGCCATCGGAGCCGGAAGTCTTATGTTTTCGCATGTCAACGACTCTGGATTCTGGCTTTTTAAAGAATATCTTGGAATCAGTGTGAAGGATACTTTTCGGAGCTGGACAGTTATGGAAATGCTAACAGGATCTATTGGAATTATTATGGTATTACTGTTAAGTACATTTGTCCGGTAATCAAGTATTTTATAAAATATATCCATCGCGTTTAAATAGCGATTTCTCTAAAAGACGAAGGGTTGTATATCCGATCTGTTCACAAACTCCATTACCTATGCAAACTCATATTTACTTGAATGCATAATATTTTGAGGTTAATAGATGATAAATCTCAAAATCATTTGCTATTCAATTCAAATCACAAAACAAAAAAACGCTTATAGACAGACCCATCAACATGCTACAATAGAACACGAAATCTTAACACACCAGCAGTAATAGTAGAATACTTCTTATTTAACATATATCTTAGGGTGTATTATGAAATGTATCTAAAAGTGGAAACTAAATATCTAAAAGTGAAAACATAAAAAATGGCCCTTTTCTATATTTGCATTTGAATAGTGTAAACCAATTTATATTAATCAAAGATTTCAGTTCATGGAAAAAACACTACTTACTAGTATTGTTTCTTTACCACTGGTTAATATATTAATGAATTTAACTAAATAAAAATAATTGTTCTTTGACTTTTTGATTGAATTGAAAATTCATATTTTCAGTGAGTAATTCTCAGATTTGTGTTTTGTCAAGTGCTGAAATTTTCTATATCTGCATGTTCCCAGAAATGGGAAATTCGCTTTTTAGCATATGTTTGATCTATACTACAATCAAATAAGAGTAAATAGCAACCCAAAGATGAGCTTTTACTGCATTTCTGAATGTTCCCAAAGTTTTTTTAATGGGAAGATTTTGCTTTATCCATTTGAAAAGCACTTCGATTTGCGAATGTTTTTTATACAAATTGGCAATTTCGAAAGCTAATACTTCAAAATTATTTATCTGAAAAACAAGAGACTCTCTATTATCATCATAACACTCAACAAGTCACAGTAGCTCAGGCTACAACCGCTTGGATTTTGGAACAGCCAGTTCAACAACCCTGTCTATTCTGAGTCCGGTTATTTCATCGATGTCGAAATTCGACTCAACGACATTGTATCTCATTGTATTTTTGACTTGTGTGACCAAAAATGCAACAGCGTTATTGATCCGGTACAATGCTTCAAAATCAACGGATGCTTTATCCATCAGATAAATGACATTACATCAAGTGCATTACTGTCGTGATATTTAAAATAAACTCCGGTATATTGCCGGATAAATCAATAACGGTATGCATTTTTACAGTACCTCGGGAATATTTACCTTGCGCTCAGGTAAAAAGGTTGATATTAATGGAAATCGGAGTGGAATTCCAAGCAAATACTTCATTTTCAATGGCTATGCTTGAAACCGGGGTAACTGACATACAACGGTCAGACTAAACAGATCTGGTAATTGCCAAAATCGGCGAAAATTTGCCGGTTACGTTGTTCATTGATTCATAAAAGAGTTCTATAGACTACCGGTTTCTTAATCCAAGTGATGTAATTTGCTTTTGTGTGCCTTTAAACACAAGCAAATGGAACGAAGCAACTCCAAAGAGGTCAATTCTCCGAAAAGCAACTGTATGAAATGATTCCAATTGTTCACCCCATGAGCGCGATAATCGCCACAGTAATAGCTCACCCATTTGTCGAATTCATATCCGCTTACAAACTCCATTACCTGTGTAAACACGTATTTACCTGGATGCATAATATTTTGAGGTTAATAGATGCCCCCCCAGATTATTTGCTTTTCAATTCAAATCACAAAACAAAAAAAGACGTATATACATATATTTATCAGCATGTTACAATCGAGCACTGGAAGTTAACGCACCAGAAGTAATATCACAAATTAAGAATACCATGAAGAGTACTATTTATCCTATCAAAGAAAAAATGTTTTTTTTATCATCAAAAAAAAGAAAATTAATTTTCTCTTTTTTTTCTCTTTTTTTTTGTACAACAAGTTTTGCAACAAATTACTATGTGTCGCCTACAGGTAGCGACGCAGCAAATGGTTCTGAAGCAACACCGTTTATGACCATTGCCAAAGCAGCAACCATTGTGAATGCTGGCGATACCGTATTTGTCGCCGAGGGTACATATTCAGAACAAAACATCACGCCAAAATCATCGGGTACTGAAACTGCAATGATTGTTTTTAAACCCCTAAAGGGTACTGGAAATGTGATTGTAATGCATCCGGGAACCTCCATTAGTGATAATACACCTGTTTTTCAATTGTCTAACAGAAATTATATTTGGATCGAAGGCTTTCAGTTCAAAAATTTCAGCTATGGAAAAGCCTGTATCTATATCAGTTCAGGCGAAGGCAATGTCGTAATCAATAATCGTTTCGAAAATCTGGGAAATGGAGAAGTGGGTAGTTGGGACGGCAATCAGATGGTGGCTCTGTTCAATTCTACGAAAAATGTGGTTTGCAACAATTATTTCAAAAATATCACCGGTGATGGTATTAATATTAATTCGCAACGAACGACTTACAATCTAGTCTGTAATAACACGTTCATCGATTTTAGCGGAAAACTGCGCAGTTGGGGCGGTGAATACCTGTATTCCCGAGCCATAGATGTGCAGGATATGTCGGATGGAAATAACGTGATTGCCTTTAACAATGCCCAAAATGTATACAATCATATTTGGCTCGATAGGGACGGGAGCAACAATATTATACTCAGGAATTTTGGAAGAAAAGGTAGCGGGAACGTTTTTAACGAGTCGAGGTGCGCAAAAAATGTGATTCAGGAAAACATCAGTATAGAAATGAGTGTAGGTTACCTGACAGCCTTATATGATGGTACCGGCTGGACCTTCGACCCTCGATGGGTCAACAATGTGGCTTATAATAACGCAACGGGGTTTTCGGTTCACAAATCTTGGCGAGACGAGTTCAGGAATAACATTGCTTTCAACAATACCGACTATAACCTGAAATTCACACAAGAGGCATTTAATAATGCACCTCACATTTTTAGCAACAATTTGTGGTTTACTGCCAATAAAACCAATTCTATTCAATTTAAGGGCAACGCAGTTTCAGTGGAGGAATTCCAGACTGGAGTTCGCGAAACTGGCGGGCTATCGGTAGATCCCCTGTTTGTCAGCACGATTTCAGGCTCCGAAGATTTTAACTTGCAGACAAACAGTCCCGCAAAGAAAGCAGCCGACAACGGATTGGACTTGGGGGCCTATGCTGCTTATCCGCAAACCGAATTTGGCTGGAATCAAAATCGACAAACAGCAAACGTACAGATTTATTTTGATCAAGTAATTTCAGCTTCAAGCAGAGGGAATCAGATTCAATTGGTACTGAAGTTAAACAAAGCTGCAACAGAAACTGTTACGGCAAATATTACCCCTGTGGCTGGGGATGCTTTGAGTGGGGAAGATTTTACATTGTCAGGTACAACAGTAGTTTTTCAGCCGGGAGAAACGAATAAAACGGTTTCAGTAGATATAAAAGGGAGTTCAGATTTTGATGAATTGGTCGCTTTTCGCATAACGAATGTAACAAATGCCGTTGCTGGAGCCAGAGACCTTCATGTGTTGAGAATAAACAAGACTCTTAAAATAAAGGCCTATGCAGGCAATAACCAATCAGTATGGGAAAGCAACCACACAGGGACAGCTGAAGTTGTTTTAGATGGTTCTCTCAGTCAAAATCCATTTGGAGACATAAGCTCTTACGAATGGGATATTAATGGAGTAAGTATTGCGACAGGAGTATCTCCCACAGTAACACTGCCAATAGGTGCCAACTCGATTACACTAACTGTAAAAGATGCTGATGGTAATTCTGCAACGGATAAAGTGGTAGTTACAGTTAAAAAGGTTTCAGGTATTTGGCTTGAATCGGAATGTGGTATTGTAGGTTCGCTTTGGAATATTGTGGCTGACAGCACGGCGTCGAATGGAAAATACGTTACCGTCAAGGACGGCAACAATAGCAATAGCAGTGCTCCAAGTAACGCATCAGGCTTAATTACTTATACTTTCGATGTAAGTGAAAGCGGTACTTATAAACTATTTGCGAGGGTGATTTGCCCAACTTCAAACGATGACTCTTTCTGGCTCAAAATGAATAGTGGAACGTTTGCTTCCTGGAATGGCATCGGTATTTCAAGTACATGGCAATGGTTTGCTTATCCAAATACTTACAACCTAACTGCGGGTTCGAATACTTTAACCATTGGCTACCGTGAAGATGGTGCAAAACTCGATAAATTATGGCTCACAAATAACGGTGACACTCCTGATGGACAAGGCTCCGATGCTGACAATTGCTCAACAGCTGCTATAAATTCGGAACAGCCCCTATCAGTTGCTGTTTATCCAAACCCAGTAAGTAACATACTGAATATTGTACTACCCGGTTCACCTGTAACCATCAGTATTATAAACAGTAATGGACAAATATTGTATCAAGAAGCAGAAAATAGAACGCATAAATCAATAAACATATCTAATTTTAGAAAGGGCATCTATTTAGTAAGAATAGTTGGTCAACATCAAACTATTGGAAAAAAAATAGTCAAAGATTAAAACTTTTTATTAGGAGAATGTATATTTGAGTCTTGCTGATTATGGATACAAGCCTGAAAACGGAGGACAGTAGCAGTTAATTGGAATAATTGACTACAGAAATTACGATCAGAGCTTTACCTCCACCGAGAGTATCATTACAGACAAGGTGATTGGTTTTCTCGATACTTTTCCTCTCAGACGCAGGAGCAACTATTTGTATTACTGAATAATACGAACATCCTTCGTAATTGAAAAATAAGAAAATTGAGACCACTCTAAGAGAAAAGAGGACTTCTATTTTTCTATTTGCCACCATATTCCGTGCTTGGATATTGCGGAAGTGCTTTAGAGAATATTGAAGGGACATATATCAGATCACAAGACTATGCCAGTACAGACACACTTTTCTATACAATCAACAGAGCTTTGTCGGCTATTGGAGATAGTATGTTTAATTACAAGTAAAAACAAATAAATGGCAAGAAAATGCAAAAAGTCACAAGAATTATCGCGGTTATTTTGGTCCTAGTGCTAAAATTAAATGCTCAAAATTCTATTATTCAAACCAAATATACTGCAGATCCTGCTCCATTGGTTTTTAATGATACGGTTTTCCTTTATACCAGTCATGACGAAGATGACGCGGAGAGATTCATAATGCAAAACTGGATGTTATATACTTCTACTGATATGGTTAACTGGACTGATAGAGGAATAATTGCAGGTGTTTCAGATCCATATAAAACATTTAAATGGGCTGATGGCCATAGTGCATGGGCACCGCAATGCATTGCACGGAATGGCAAATTTTATTTATACTGTCCTACAATTTATCAGGGGAAAATGGCGATTGGCGTGGCGGTGGCCTCCAGTCCTTATGGGCCGTTTGTCGATACACTTGGAAAGCCTCTTATTTTCCGGTCGAATTCCGGAGATTACGATCCAACTGTATTTATCGATGATGATGGTCAGGCTTATCTGTATTGGGGCGGAAACGGACCTTGCTACTTTGCAAAATTGAACAGCGATATGATTTCAATTGATGGTGATATTCAGGAGGCTTCAATAGATTTTACAGGAACTCCGAATGAGGCTTCCTATACAGAAGGTCCATGGATCTGGAAAAAAAATAAGCATTATTATCTGGCCTGGGCATCGCGTTGTTGCCCAGAAGGAATTGGGTATGCCATGAGCAATAGTCCTGTTGGTCCATGGAAATGTAAAGGAACTATAATGGATCCTGATGAAAGATCTTCAGGCAATCACCCCGGAATCATAGAGTATAAAGGAAACGCTTACGTTTTTGGGTTCAACTATTCCATATCTAAACAAACCCTGGCTAAACATTATGAAAGACGCTCAATTTGCGTTACGAAAATGAATTACAACGAAGATGGAACTATTCAGAAGTTACCATGGTGGGGCGAAACGGTGAATAGTCAAATAGAGCCGTTAAACCCCTATATAAAACATGAAGCAGAAACGATGGCCTTTAGTGAAGGTCTTAAAACTGATAAATCAATAATATGGGAACATGACGATATATGGAACAGAGGGAAAAAACTGGGCGAAGTCATGTTTGTAACTTCTATTCACAACGGCGATTACATCAAAGTGCGGGGAGTCGATTTTTCGAAGGGGACTTCGTTTGTCGAAGTCAGGGTAGCATCGCTTTACGGAGGCACAATTGAAATCCGTCTGGACAAAAAAGATGGCTCGGTAATTGGTACGGTAAAAGTTGCCACTTCAGGCGAAGGTGATATCTGGAAAACGCTCACAGCTAAAATAAAAAATATTAAGGGAGTTCATGATATTTATTTTGTTTTTAAAGGCGAAAAAGATTTATTCAATTTTGACTGGTGGCAATTTCTGGAACATTCAAAGAAAATATAATGAATAAACGTAAACTAAAGTATTTTTTCATTCTTGCTGGCTTGATATTAATTAAATCCGCTTTTGTCAATGCAGCTGATAAGGTCAATTTAAGGACACCGGGTCAATATATTCAACATATTGCGACATCAAAGTCTTTTAAAATAGTGACTAATGGTATTGCCTCACAAATCATTGTTGACCCAGCTGACTGGAAAGGCGTTATACGAGCAGCCAATGATTTAGGTGACGATGTACGCAAAGTTTCGGGGGTTGCTGCCAACGTAAAGGAATCAACCTCTCTTGAAGCTGGTTCAATCATAGTTGGAACGATTGGCAAAAGCAAGTTAATAGATAAACTAATAGCTGATAAGAAAATTGATGTTTCAGAAATCAATGGCCAATGGGAATCATTTATTATTCAAACTATTGATGGTAATTTGGTTATAGCCGGAAGCGACAAGCGCGGAACTATTTATGGAATTTATGATATTTCCGAAAAAATAGGAGTTTCTCCATGGTACTGGTGGGTTGATGTTCCTGCTAAAAAAAGCTATGCATTATATGTTAAGGCTGGTCGTTACATTCAGTATTCTCCTAAAGTGAAATACCGTGGTATTTTTATTAACGACGAATCACCCTCATTTACAGGTTGGTGCAATGCTAAGTTTGGTGGAGTTAATTCTAAAATGTATGCACACATGTTTGAACTGCTTCTTCGCTTAAAAGCCAACTACCTTTGGCCGGCCATGTGGGGTAATGCATTCAATGAAGATGACCCGTTGAGTCCGGTTCTGGCCGATGAATACGGGATTGTCATGGGAACTTCGCACCACGAACCGATGATGCGTGCCCAGAAAGAATACACCAAACGCAAACAGGAAGTCGGTGCATGGGATTATATCACAAATAGCGCGAATCTCGAAAAATTCTGGTTTGACGGTCTCAACCGCAACAAGGATTATGATAACCTGATTACGATAGGTATGCGTGGCGATGGTGATGTGGCGATGGGAAAAGGAAACGACCTTGAAAACATCAAAACCTTAGAGAATGTGATAAAAAGTCAGCGGAATATTATTCAAAAGATATACAACGATACTCCAGATAATCATCCTCAGTTGTGGGCCATTTTCACTGAAGTTCAGCGCTATTACGATGCAGGGTTCAATGTACCCGAGGATATAACACTGCTGTTTTGCGATAACAACTGGGGGTATATCCGACGCATTTTACCTCCCCACGAAAAAAACAGAAAAGGTGGTGCCGGATTGTATTACCATATCGATATGAACGGAGGACCAAACAACGACCGTTGGGTAAATACCACTACCATACCGAAACTCCGTGAGCAGTTAAATCTTGCTTACCAAAGCGGACTTGACCGCATCTGGATTATTAACGTTGGCGATCTCAAACCAAAAGAACTTCCTATCGACTTCATTATGCATTTTGCTTGGAATCCGAATGCCTATCCGGCAGATAAAGTCTGGGACTATACGGTCAACTGGGCTAAAAATATTTTTGGAAAAGAGCATGCCGAAGAAATTGCCGATATTGTTTCGAAGTATTCAAAATACAATCTTTTGAGAAAGGCCGAAGTTCAATCGCCTAAGATTTTCAGTCTTGTGAATCACAACGAAGCCGACCAAATGCTTCAACTTTGGCACGAGCTGGTAGTAAAAGCCGAAGCTCTCGAATCTAAAATTGCGCCCGAAGCAAAAGATGCCTATTACCAGTTGGTGCTTTATCCGACCAAGGCTTCTGCGGGAGTTGCCGAAATGTATATCTCAGTTGGTAAAAATCAGTTGTATGCCGATCAGGGAAGAGTTAGTGCCAACGATTATGCTCAGCGTGCAAAAACTCTTTTCGATCTTGATCAAAAATTAAGCGATTACTACAACGGTGCAATGTCCAATGGTAAGTGGAAAAACATGATGTCAGACATTCATATTGGTTATACCAGTTGGCAAATGCCAAGAGCCAATAAACTTCCGGAGATGAAAGAGGTAGTTCCGCTTGCTGAACCAACCTTGGGTGTTGCTATCGAAGGTTCCGAAGGTGCATGGCCGGGTACTCAGGAAAATCCTCAATTACCTGTTTTCGATATCCTTAAGAAGGGATCGTATTACATCGATGTTTTTAATCGAGGTACAGGTATTTTCAGTTTTGAAGCAAAAGCAACGAAGCCCTGGATTAAATTAAGCACGAGCAAAGGTAAGGTTGAAAAAGAGGCCAGGCTAGTAGTAGATGTGAACTGGAAAATGCTGCCCGAAGGAAAATCGAACGGAAATGTCGAGATTAAAAAAGGAAACGAGGTTGTTTCTGTATCGGTCAGTGCCATAAAAGCAGCTTTGCCAAAAGTGAAAGAGCCCTATTTTGGAAACTTTACTGGCGAGTTTACTATTCCTGCTGAAAAATTCAATGCTAACATTCTTGGTAAAGATGCCAAATGGATAGTTTTACCAGATCTTGGAAAGGGAAAAGCATGTATGGGCATTTACCCTGTAACTGCTCCAAGCGCGAACGTAGCTGATGGCCCCAGGCTTGAGTATAAAGTATTCCTTCCAACTACCGGAAAAACGACTGTTTGCTTGGGGGTTTTACCAACACAAGATGTTTATCCGCAACGTGGGTTAAGGATTGCTGTTGCCTTGGACAATCAAGAACCAGAAATATTGGATGCTCGAAAAGGATTTTATGATGAGTTTAAGGAATATACTCCAGATATTTTAGCCAGATCAACAGTTTTGAAATCGTATCCACCACTCAACAAGGATATTGCGTTAATTGGAGCTGGCCAATTCCGTCGAAATGAAGTGTTTGACAACATGCGCTGGCTGGACATAGCTATGGATGTAAAAGAACCTGGTATCCATACCCTGAAGATAATTATGATCGACCCTGAAGTAGTGGTTGAAAAAATCGTCGTAAATCCGGATAATAATTATCCAAGCTATTTGGGAGCTCCTTCTATTCAGCATAGTGCAAAACAAATACAGTAAACTATAAAATCAGAATTTAATAACTAATTGAATCATGAAAAGACAATTTTATTTCTTTCTATTAGCCTTATTCTTACCTTCAACATTGTGGGCAATCGGAGGAGAAAGTTATATTTCAACGACTAAAGGAAAGGATAATTTTACATTATCAGTTGGTGGAAAATCAACCTCATTATTCATCAGTTCTAAAGATTATCCAGGGGTAATTCGCGCCTTAAAAGATTTGAAAGGAGATATCGGCAAGGTTACAAATACTGAACCAGCTATTATTTATGATAAAATACCTACTCAAAAAGAGATTGTAATTGTAGGAACATTAGGTAAAAGTCCGGTTATTGATCAACTGGTAAAAAGCGGAAAACTGGATGTAAAAGGTATAAAAGGAAAGTGGGAGAACTTTTTGATACAGTTGGTTAATAATCCATTACCAAGTATCGATAAAGCACTCGTTATTGTTGGAAGCGACAAACGAGGTACGATATTCGGTATTTATGATGTATCCGAACAAATTGGTGTTTCACCCTGGCATTTTTGGGCTGATGTTCCTGCCGATCACAAAGACGCACTTTTTGTAAAACCAATTCGTAATATTCAGGGGCCGAGTGTAAAATATCGGGGTGTTTTTATCAACGATGAGGCTCCCGCTCTCACGGGTTGGGTTAAGGAAAAATACGGGATGGCTAAGCCAAGCCAAAATCCACCAGTTGGCTCGCATGTAGTGAATTACGGACACGAGTTTTATGCAACTGTTTTCGAGTTATTGCTCAGAATGAAAGCCAACTATCTTTGGCCTGCCATGTGGAGTAATGCATTTAATGAAGATGATCCCGAAAATCCACGTTTGGCTGATGAATATGGCATCGTTATGGGAACTTCGCACCAGGAACCTATGGTACGCTCTCAACAAGAATGGGATCGCCGTTACATCAGAACTCTTGGGAACTGGAATTATACAAAACATGCCGATACACTCGAAAATTTTTGGAGAGAGGGAATTCGTAGAAACAAAAACTATGAAAGCGTTGTCACAATGGGACTTCGTGGTGCAAACGACACTGAAATGGGGGGCGATATAAAAGATAATATTGCAATGGTTGAAAAAATAGTTAGAAATCAGCAGAAGATTATCAGCGAAGAGATGAACCCCAACATCAACGAAGTGCCTCAGGCATGGTGTCTCTATAAAGAAATAATGGAATATTACAACAATGGATTGCGCGTGCCCGACAACATTACACTTCTTTGGGCTGATGACAATTGGGGCAATATTCGTAGACTACCCGATAACGCAGAGCGCAAACGAAGTGGTGGTGCCGGCGTCTACTATCATTTTGATTATCATGGCGACCCGAGAAGCTACGAATGGATAAATACAAATCCACTTCCCAAAATATGGGATCAAATGTCGCTTGCCAAGCAGTACGGTGCTGATAAAATTTGGATAGTCAACGTAGGGCATTTCAAAGGGTATGAATTACCAATGGAATATTTTATGAGTCTTGCCTGGGATACCAATCGGTGGACAAATTCAAATATAAACGAATTTACCCGACTTTGGGCCTCAAGAGAATTTGGACAGGAATATGCTAATGAAATAGCCGATATTCTTTCCAAATATGGAAAATACAACGGTCGCCGTAAACCGGAATCGCTAACGGCATCAACATACAGCCTCACAAACTACAACGAGTTCGAAACCGTTGTTTCTGATTACAATAATATTTTGGCAAGAGCTGAAGTCATTTACAACAATTTACCGAAACAAAAACGTGATGCATTCTATCAAATCGTTTTATTTCCGGTAAAAGCTTGTGCAAATATCAATGAAATGTATCTCTCTGCAGCAAAAAATGCATTATATGCGAGTCAAAAACGCTCGACCACCAATACAATGGCGATAAAAACCAAAATGTTATTTCAGGCAGATACTACCTTAATGTCCTATTACAACCATGTATATGCCAATGGAAACTGGAATCATTTTATGGATAAACCACATATAGGTTATACCGGTTGGGACGCACCAAGGAAAAACACATTGGATGCCATAAAATTGACAGAAATTGAAGTTCCCGATTCGACAATAATGGGAATTGGATTGGAAGGAACGGAACTAAGCTGGCCTAATTCAACGTCAAAGGCTTCTTTGCCTCAATTTGATGTATTCAGTAATCAAGAACGCTACATCGAAATCTTCAACAAGGGGAAATTACCTTTTGATTACACGATTACTACCGACGTACCTTGGTTAACCATTGGCGAAGCGAAAGGAACTATAAGCGACAAAGATAAGCGTATCTGGCTAAAGTTGGACAAGCAAAATCTACCGGCAGGTGAGAAGGAAGGAATTGTTAGAATTTCAGGTGCTGGTAAAGAAGTTCAGGTGCTGGTTAGTGCATTTAATCCTGCTGAAAGCAAAGAAAAAATGAGCGGTTTTATAGAAAGTGCCGGATTAATTTCCATTGAGGCTGAACACTATTCTAAAAATACCGCAAGTGAAAATAGCCAGTGGTTGAAGGTAGAGGATTATGGTCTTACTCTTTCGGGAATGAGAGCTACTGCACCCGCTAACACACCGGCAACAACTCCGGGGAAAAATGCTCCATGTTTGGAATACCCCTTGTATTTCTTTTCTAAGGATAGTGCAGAAATTACGATTGTAACTTCTACGTTATTGAACTATATGCCCAATCGTGATATTAAACTTGCCGTATCATTTGATGACGAAAAACCTTCGTATATTACGAATGTTCCGGATAAGTTCAAGGTACATTGGTCCAATCCTGACTGGGCAGAAACAGTTGTAAAACAGGCAAGACAGTGTAAAACAACTCTCAAAATAACAAAACCGGGTGCTCACGTCTTAAAAGTTTGGATGATTGATCCAGGCGTAATAGTTCAAAAGATTCTTATAAATACCGGAGGATTAAAACCATCGTATTTAGGTCCTAATGAAACTTATTTTGCGAAATGTAAATTAGGAGAATAAGTTTCAATTTAGGTAGAAATAGGGTTTTTAAATTAAATAATTAAATCTTTTTTAATAGAAAATGAATATAAAAACGAGTATAGTCGCATTTATTTTAATGCTTGTTGCATTTAATCTACTAGCAGAGAATGGACACAGTCTTTGGCTTCGAGCTAAAAGTTCGGGAACTGTGAATATTATTTGTGTCAAGAATTCTCCAACTCTGGCTATTGCAAAACAAGAACTGGTACAAGGCTGGTTTGGGCAAAATGGGGCAAGAATTGTTTTAACGTTAAAAAAAGACAAAGCAATTAAAGGCGATGGGTTTAAACTTTCTGCCAATGAAGTTCAAGCCAACACGGAATTAGGAATTTTGTATGGAGTTTACGAACTTCTGCGTCGCCAGCAAACAGGACAAACCATTATTCAGGATGAAATATGTAATCCGTCATACCAACGAAGGATATTAAACCATTGGGATAACCTGGACGGTACGATTGAACGCGGATATGCAGGACTTTCTATATTTTGGCATGATGTTGAAAAAGGATATGCCGTAACTGACAAAGACAGAGCTTTATGGAGAGAATATGCGCGTGCAAATGCCTCTATCGGAATTAATGGTGCGGTATTGAACAATGTCAACTCGTCGAAACTCATGTTGACAACGGAATGCCTTACGAAAGTAAAAGCAATTGCCGAAGTACTACGTCCGTATGGTATTAAAACTTATCTTTCAGTAAAATTTTCATCACCTTCATTAATTGGAGGTCTAAAAACATCCGATCCTTTAAATCCCGAAGTAATAAAATGGTGGAAAGATAAAGTTAATGAAATTTATAAAACCATCCCCGATTTTGGAGGTTTTCTAATAAAAGCGAATAGTGAAGGAGAACCTGGGCCACAGGATTACGGACGTAATCATGCCGATGGAGCCAACATGTTGGCCGATGCAGTCAAACCTTACGGAGGTATTATTATGTGGCGTGCATTTGTTTATGAAGCCAACAGCAAAGATCGCGCTTGTCAGGCTTATAAGGAGTTTATGCCACTTGATGGTCAGTTTCGCAGCAATGTAATTATTCAGGTGAAAAATGGCCCGGTTGATTTTCAACCACGCGAACCGTTCACACCTCTATTCGGAGCATTGAAGAAGACTTCTGTAATGCCCGAATTGCAGATAACCCAGGAATATCTTGGACATTCAGTCCAATTGGTTTATCTGGCTACTATGTGGGAAGAGTTTCTAAGAAGTGATACATATCAGGAAGGGAATGGGAGCACCGTTGCACGCACTACTGATGGCAGCTTATTTCCTCAGAAATACACAGCAATAGCCGGTGTGGCTAATATCGGTTTAGATAACAATTGGTGTGGCCATCATTTTGCTCAGGCAAACTGGTATGCATTTGGTCGATTGGCATGGAACAATCAACTAACAAGTGAGAAAATTGCAGACGAATGGTTAAAGCTTACCTTTTCGGCTAAAGATGAAAAGGCTACAACAAATGCTACCGATTGGCAAAAGAACTTTTTAGGACCCGTCAAACAGCTAATGATGGAAAGCCGTGAGGCTACTGTGAATTATTCAATGCCGCTGGGCCTTCATCATATTTTTGCAGGACTTAATAATACCCATTATGGTCCTGGCCCTTGGTTTGGTCCCAAAGGTATTCGTATTGATTGGACGGCAGCATATTATCACAAAGCCGATTCATCAGGTATTGGTTTCGATCGCACATCAAAAGGCTCTGATGCGGTAAGTCAATACCATGAGCCATTGAAGAGCCTGTTTGAAAGTGAGGCAACTTGTCCCGAAATATATTTGTTGTGGTTTCATCATTTGCCATGGAGCTATAAAATGAAAAACGGGCGCATTCTCTGGGACGAATTGTGCTATACTTATGACAAAGGTGTAAACGAAGTACGGCAATTTCAAAAAACGTGGGACAAAGTGCAGCCTTATGTTGATGCACAACGTTTTTCAGAAGTTCAAAGTAAACTACGTCAGCAATGTCGCGATGCCCAGGTTTGGAAAGATGGTTGCTTGCAGTACTTTCAACAATTCAGCAAAAGGCCAATTCCCTTTGATATTGAACGCCCAGTGTACGATTTGAATTATTTACTTAAAACAGATTTGACAGACATATTAAAATAAATCATTACCGACCAACTTAATTTTGGATAAAAAGAGGCTACTCCGCTTTCGGTTTCACCTCCCATGTACAGGGTCAACGCACTAATTGCTGGACAAGAATGAGGGTTATGAACAAGCCTGTGTTTTTCCTTGTCAAACACATTTACCTCGTTTGAGAATAAGGTAAACACCTCTCTTTGTTCTCAAAAAAATATGGTAACAAGCTCTCTGTATCGCTATTTCGAACGTCTTCCAGACTATCGTGTCAACAGCAACAAGAGACATCTACTTTACGATATTATTATCTTGCCTATTCTGGTGGTTATTTGTGGGGTTGAATCGTGCGATTCTATGTAAGCGTCTCCGCATTCCCCTCCCTTCGACTTTCTTACCTCATCTATTAG
>JASGFJ010000012.1:0-112524 GCA_047605645.1 Dysgonamonadaceae bacterium
CGGTTAATTATTTACTCGTTGGTTTTCCGATTACACGGTTCAACAATTAAACAATTTTATAATGAATGAAGCAAACTAACAATAAACAAATGAAAATACTTCAACTAGGTAAGTTTTACCCTATTCGAGGAGGTGTTGAAAAGGTGATGTACGATCTGATGATTGGATTGTCGCAGGAAGGTGTATTCTGTGATATGCTTTGTGCTACCACAGAAGGACATCCGGGAGGGGAATTACTTATAAATAATTTTGGCAAAGTAGTTGCTATTCCCACCAAAATCAAACTTGCCGCAACGATGATTGCCCCCGGCATGATAACCTGGTTGAGGAAGAATGCACGATTTTATGATATCATTCACATTCATCATCCCGATCCGATGGCTTGTCTGGCATTGTATTGTTCAGGCTACAAAGGAAAAGTGGTTTTGCACTGGCACAGTGACATTCTCAAGCAGAAGACCTTGTTGAAATTTTATTCACCTCTTCTGAATTGGATGATTCGCCGGGCAGATCTGATATTAGGCACTAGTCCGGTATATGTCAAGGAATCCCCTTTTCTTGCGCATGTGCAGGCGAAAATAGATTTTTTACCGATAGGTGTAGACCCGGTGGTGGCGGACTCCAAAGAGGTACGTAAAATCCGAGACCGCTATCACGGAAAAAAGATTGTTTTCAGTCTGGGACGTTTGGTTGCATACAAAGGCTATGAATATCTGGTGAAAGCGGCAGTGCACCTTCCCGACGATTATATGGTTGTTATTGGAGGAACAGGCCCTTTGCTAGAACCCCTTCGGAGTTTAATAGAAGAATTGGGGGTAAGTCGGAAAGTGGAATTAATAGGTTTTGTCAGTGATGAAGAGCTGCCTGCTTATTTTCATGCCTGTGACCTCTTCTGTTTGAGTTCCGTATTGAAAACAGAAGCCTTCGCTATTGTCCAGATAGAAGCCATGTCTTGTGGAAAACCTGTTGTCTCTACCCGTATTCCCGGATCAGGAGTAAGCTGGGTAAATCAGCATAAGCTTTCCGGATTGACGGTCGAACCGGGTGATGATTTAGCATTAGCTGAAGCTTTCGTGCAAATTTTAAATGATTCTGATTTTTATCAAAATTTATCCCAAGGAGCAACAGCCAGGTTTGAATCTTATTTTACGGCTCAAGAGATGATTAAGCAGTGTATGGTAAGGTATAATCAATTATTTAAATAAAATAACAACTTAAAATATTATTTTTGAGAGATTTTTTGTTAATTTGTAAATTATGGTGTTCCATTAAATGAAAACTACAGTGTGGTGCGCGCAGTAAAGAAATTATCTAATGAGCTTTTTTTTCGGGAAGCTATTTCCTTTCTGAAAGAAAATAAAAAAATTTGGATTCCTGTAAAAGGAAGAAGCATGTTGCCGTTTTTATTTACAGGAGATAAAGTCCTTTTGTGTCCGACAAACGGGTATACTTTTCGGGTAGGAGATATTGTATTGGCCGATACGGATAGTGGAATTGTGTTACATCGGATACTTAGCATTCATAATGAAACGATTTATCTTCAGGGAGATGGGAATCTGAAAAGAATTGAAAAAACAGTTGTTCAGCAGATATATGGATATGTCTCGTTGACAATAAAGAACGGAAAAGAAGTGTCTGAACAGTCGGGAATCTCCATGTTCAAAGCGAGAATCTGGAGAATACTCAGACCTGTTCGCAGATATTTATTATTTATTTATCGCATTTTTAATAAAAAAACACAAACTGAAAATGAAGCTTAAAGAAAATTTAATCCTTCGCCACGTTGGAACCGATTACATTGTTGTCGATCCAAGTGTTGATGAAGTAGATATGACAAAGATTTATTCGTTTAATGATTCTGCTGCCTGGTTATGGGAAAAGCTGCAGCAGGTGGAATTTACGGAAGATAGTGCCGCTGTTGCCTTAATGGCCTATTATGATGTGGAAAGAGAGCAAGCATTAAGTGATGTGAAGCAAATCATAGACTTTTTTAAGCGAGAAGGTTTTCTCGACGAATAATAAATGGAGAACACTCAGGTCTTTGAGGCTTTTTTAGTCCTTCTTCGATCCGGACTCTGGGGAACCCCTGCTTCGGCAGATTGTTTCCCTCTTACAAAAACGGATTGGGAAGAATTGTATGATATGTCCAATAAACAAACATTGTTGGGTATAATATACGACGGCATACTTACGCTTCCTCCAGAGCTGTTTCCTCCGCGTGAACTTGTATATAGGTGGACTGCAATAGTATCCGGCATTGAGGTACGCAATGAAGAAATGAATGCGGAAGTAGGAAAATTAGCTTTTCTTTTTTCACAAAAAGGGCTACGTGCGATATTGTTGAAAGGACAAGGCGTTGCTGCCTGTTATACAATTCCGGAGCACCGTATTTGTGGAGACATGGATTGGAATTTCCCGATATCAGGAGATTTTGATGGGGCTAATAAAATGATTGCTGCTTCTAATAAAGGACTAAAGTTTTCTCCGGGTTTCAGTGCCGAGTATCATTGGGGAAAATTCTATTCAGAGCATCATTTAAGAATGGTGGACGTTCATAGTCCATTTGGCAATTATTATATAAAGCGTCTTATTCATTCTGAATTGAAAGGTACGAATGAAATGAATATGGGAGGACAAAGAGTAGAGGTGCCTTCTCCTTTATTAAATTGTTTGTGCGTCAATATGCATATATTGAAACATTTTCTTTCATTTGGAATAGGATTGCGGCAATTGTGCGATGCAGCTCGTGTTTATTACACTTCAGTAGAGGAGATAGATGGCGCTCGGCTAGAAAAAGCATACAAAAAATTGGGCGTAATGCGATGGATTCAGGTATTACATCAGGTTTTGGTCGACTACTTAGGTTTGCCTGAGGAATATCTTCCTTTCCCATTGAAAAGGAAAACAGATGTGTCATGGATGTTGAATGAGGTATTGATAGGGGGAAACTTTGGGTTTAATGACACCCGTTTTGGCTCTGCAGAGAATTATGCCTCGGGGCGAAGACCGAAACGTTATTCGCAATTGTTTCATCGTTTTGTACTGAATTTTCGTTATGCACCCATGGAAGCTGTATTTTTTCCTTTGGTGCAGTTTTATTCTGGTATTTTGAGTAAATTCAAAAAGTGAAATACAGACAACTAAAAGGGCAGGTAGCTTGGGCCTGGAGGCAGACTTCAGATTATCGGATCAGGATATTTTTATATATCCTGCTGGAAGTTCTGAATCTAATCTGTTCTCTTGCATTTGTTTATTTTTCGAAAAAAGCAGTGGATGAAGCAGTGAAAAACCCAACCGGAAATTTTCTGGAAAGTCTTTTGCTCATGGTGATCTTTATTGCTTTCGGGATAGGATTCGGCTTAATGTCTTCCTGGATCAGCGAAAATATAAAAATGAGAATGACTGTAAAGCTTCAGGCTTCATTAATGGATGCACAGATGAACGCCGTGTGGAAACAATCAAAGAAATGGCATACCGGAGATTTGCTTGTCCGCATGAACTCCGACTGTGATGAGGTTGTACAGATGTTATCGTATTCGATTCCGACATTTTTTGTCACCTCTTTAAAGTTGATTGCATCGATAGGCTTTTTATGGACTATGGATCCTGCTTTGGCATGGATGCTGCTGTGTGTGTCTCCGCTGTTTTTGTTTTCAAAAATATATTATAAAAAAATACGCCGGCTGAATCAGGATGTGAAAAGAACTCAAAGTTCTTTGGGTACGATTATGCAGGAAAATCTGAAAAACAGACTTCTTATCCGGGCTCTTCAGGCCGGAGGTGTTTGTAAAAAGCGTTTTCATGTAATTCAGGCGAATTTATTCGATTTGAGAAAAAAACAATTGAATTTTTTTGTTTCTACCCAGGGGATTATTAAATATGCATTTAACGGAGGATACCTTCTGGCATTTATTTGGGGTGTCTACAGATTGTATCTGCATGAAATTACATTTGGAACAATGACGGCGTTCCTGCAACTGGTCAGTCGGATTCAAATGCCTTTGCTGGCGATGATAGCTTTTGTACCGGCTGCCATCCGGAGTTTAAATTCCATGGATCGGCTAAAGGATTTATTGAATGAAGAAGTAGAGAAAGAGGTGAAACCTCTTCTGGTTTCCGGTATGGAGCAAGTTGTTCTTAAAGATGTATCTTTTCGATATGAAGAACAAGAGGTATTAAGCCATTTTGATGCTGTGTTTAGAATCGGGCAACCGACAGCTCTTGTTGGCGGTAGCGGAAGGGGTAAAACAACAATTATCCGGCTGCTTTTGGCTATGTTTAGCCCGGAAAAAGGGGAGGTGCTGATTGAAAATTCAAAAAATGAGAAAATTTCGGTAACACCCTCTACGCGATTGAATTTTGCGTATGTACCTCAGGGAAATTCTCTTTTTAGCGGAACTATTCGTGAAAATCTTCTGATGGGGAATCCGGCAGCGTCTGAGGAAAAGATACTAGAGGTGTTGCACGTAGTTTCAGCTGAATTTGTAGAACAGTTGCCCGATGGATTGAACCACGTGATTGGGGAATCCGGATTAGGCCTTTCGGAAGGACAAGCGCAGCGGATTGCCATCGCAAGAGCGTTGTTGCAGGATAAAACAACTGTTTGGCTCTTTGACGAAGTTACTTCTGCTTTGGATAAAAAAAACTCAGGTAGAATTATAGAACGATTGATAGAAGCCGGAAAAGACAAAATAATAATTTTTGTAACTCATGATATGGATTTAGCTCGACAATGCTCTTTGCTGATTCCCATTGATTGAATAAAGTTGAAAAGATTCATGTCTAATAAAGTAAAATATTGTGATTATTATTATCAGGTCGCAGAACACGGATGTAAACTTAGTCTTCCGGCATCTGTTGAGCCGCATAACCTGATTCCGAGTGGAGAGCCGTTTCGGGTTCAGCCGACTTCGGATGACTTGGTTATCTGTTCCATGACTGTTCATGATGAGAAATGGCAAAATGATGCACACGAACACTTCGTCCTGCTGAATCATGCAGAAGAGTTATTAGATGCGCAAGTGTGGATTTACGAATCAGAATCTGCTTATCTAATCAAGCATTGTTATGATTCAGGGAAATTTATATGTCATTTATTTTGTAATAAAGATTTCTCAGAATCAAAGGCTTTTGTACCTTTGGATAATTGTTATTCAGGTCTGGCTATGACATGCATGTTTATGATCGCTTTTTCTCAAACAGCGGTTTTACATAATACGGTGCTGGTTCATGCCTCGGTTGTGGTGAATGAACAGACAGGATATGCTTTTCTCGGAAAAAGCGGAACAGGTAAAAGTACACACAGCCGGTTGTGGTTGAAGAATATACCCGGAACCTGGCTGTTGAATGATGACAATCCTGCAGTCAGAGTAGGTGACGATGGAGCTGTATATATATACGGAACACCGTGGAGTGGGAAAACTCCTTGTTATAAAAATGAAAAGGTGGTTCTCGGTGCCTTCGTAAAACTCGTTCAGGCCCCTGTGAAT
Organism: Dysgonamonadaceae bacterium; assembly: GCA_047605645.1. GTDB lineage: Bacteria > Bacteroidota > Bacteroidia > Bacteroidales > Dysgonomonadaceae > UBA1309. The sequence goes on from JASGFJ010000012.1 coordinate 5,490, forward strand.
GAGATATACCGTCTGGATGGACTGAACGCTTTCTCCGGATTATTGCCTTCTTGTTCGTCCATGAGGTGGAATAAGAAGTTATACAATGCTCTTTGTGATATTTTAGAGAGAATAATAGGAAAAGTGCAAGCCTTTAAATTGAATTGTCTTCCGGACGATCAGGCTGCCATACTTTCATATAATACAATAAACATAAACACGAAAGAATTACAGAAAACAGAAGAAGATGAATAAAAGTTTTTGGTTAAGTTTGATAATTTTAGTCACGGTGTTGACTTCTTGTGGCAGTCCAAACCGGATTACCTATTTCAGAGACATGGAAGCATACAGGGATTATCCGGTTATGCAGCGTAATGAAATAAAAATTCAGGAAGGGGATCGTTTGAGTATTGTGGTAGATGCTAAAAACCCCGAATTGGCTGCACCTTTCAATGTCAATCATGGAACTATCCGTATCACAAATGATGGAGATATCACTCCTACTACCGTACGGGAAGTCGAAAAGGGGTATATTGTGGATGCCAATGGAAATATTGAATTCCCTGTTTTGGGGAAACTGCATGTGATGGGGCTTACTCATCTTCAACTGGTCGATCTGATAAAGAACCGGTTGATTGCCGGTTCTTTTATAAAAGAGCCGATTGTCAATGTGGAACTTTTAAATTTGAAAATTCTTTTAATAGGCGAAACGGAAAATCAGGTTGTTTCTGTTCCTGATAATAAAGTGACTATTTTGGAAGCGCTAACCCGTGCAAGAGGGGTTAATAATAATGCAAAAATGAGTGAAGTGGCCGTCATTCGTGAGGAGAACGGTGTGAGGCAAATGTATCTGGTGGATTTGAATTCCGTTAAACTATTTGATTCTCCCGTCTATTATCTGCAGCAGAATGATATTGTTTATGTGAAACCTACTGCGGCTCCCCTGCCTCCACGTTTCAATCAAGTTTGGACCAATATCGGAATGGTATCAGGTGTTTTTAGCTTGATAGTCTCTTTGTTAATTCTTTCAAAACAATAAGATTATGAGTAGACCTAATGTGAGAAGCTCCCAGGCTTTACTAAATGCCAATGATGAGAAATCAGTTAATGTATTGGACATCGTTAAATATCTTTTGTTTTATTGGCGATGGTTTGTCCTTGTCATTATTTTGTTTGTCTGCTATTTCTTTTATCAATATAGCAAATCCCCTTTTATTTATCAGCAGTCGATGTCTGTAATGATTAAGACACCCGTAAATTCACAGCTTTCAATGAAGATGAGCCGGTTTTCCGGCCTGATGGCTCCGGTGAGTGTGACGAATGAGATTCTTCAGTTCAAGTCAAAAGAACTGATGAAACGGGTTGTTAGCAAATTACATGCAAATGTGAGTTATACGGTACACGAGGGATTGAGGGATAATGAATTGTATAAGAATGCACCTATCCGTGTGGCCTTTGACGATACTAAGGACGGCTTTATTATGATGACGGTTGTGCTTCATAATGCAGAGAAGGCTACCCTTACGCTCTGGCCAAAATCTGCAAATGAAAAATCCTATCTTGTCAAATTAAATGTTCCTGTCAATATTGGTGGGGAGAAAATGACAGTCTATGCGACGGAAAATCTGGGAGCATCTTGGTATGGAAGGTCTATTCGGGTGCAGAGACTCCCTGCCGAAATAATGGCAGCTAGTTTTTCTAGTAATTTATCTATCTCTCAAACAAAGGATGATGCCTCTATTATTGATTTTTCTTTGAATGACTTTTCCGCAACCAGGGCGGCGGATGTCCTGAATGAACTGGTTGCTACGTATAATCAACAAACCATCGAAGATAAGACTCGGATCGCAGCCAATACGGAAGCATTTATTCGGGAACGATTGGGGATTATTGAAAGTGAATTAGGAAATGTGGAGTCTCAGATTGAGGAAAAGCAGGTCGCAAACGGAGGGGAGGATATTAGTGCGCAGGGAGGTAAATATATTTCTCAAAGCGACCAATATGAAGATCAGAGCAAGGAGATTGCAACCCAGATTCGTCTGAATAACATGGTGAAGCAATACTTAATGAATTCTTCTAAAGTCAATGATTTGATACCTAGTAATATTGGGCTGGAAGATGTGAATGTGGTTAGTCAAATCAATCAATACAATTCAGTGCTTCTTAAGCGCAACCGCCTAAGAGAAGGGGGAAATGACCGCAATCCGGCTGTTGCAGAATTAAATAATACCTTGAAGGAGCTTCGACGAAGCATTATCGCTGCAATTAATAATTCTTATTCAAACCTTTCGGTTCGGAAAAAGGATGCAACCGAACAGGGAAGTATCGCTCGTAGCAAAGCGGTGCAGGTACCGGGAAAGCAAAGACAAATGCTCTCCATCGAAAGGCAACAAAAGGTGAAAGAGGATTTGTATATCTTTTTATTGAACAAAAGAGAAGAGAATTCTCTTAGCCGTGTTCAGGCCGAAGACAATGCACAATTGGTAGATCCTCCTGCCGGAAGTTACTCTCCGATTGCTCCGACTCTATATAAAAAGCTTTTGATGGGGGTTGGTTGCGGAATATTGCTCCCAGCTGTTGTTCTACTGGTTATTCTGATGCTGGATACCAATGTGCGTACCCGAAAGGAAATTGAAGATGCTGTGGATGTGCCTTTCCTGGCTCAAATTCCTTTTGCAAAAGATGCACAAATGAATAAAAATCAGATTTCAATCCGAAGCCAGGGGCATGATGCTTTATCGGAGTCTTTTCGTATACTGAGGACGAATCTCGGTTTTCTGGGAGTAGATACCGAACCCCAGAGAGTCATTACATTCACGTCCTTCAGTCCCGGTGCCGGAAAAACGTTTACTTCTGTAAATGTGGCGGCAAGTTTGACCCAGATAAATAAAAAGGTGGTCGTAGTGGACTTAGACTTGAGAAAAGGAACTTTGAGCAACAATGCCAATGTGAAACATGTAAAAGGGATTACTCATTATCTGGCTGATACTTCTGTTACTCTGGATGATGTCCTGATTCATGACGCTCCTTCAGAAGGAATTGATATGGTGCCTATCGGTATTATTGCTCCCAATCCGGTTGAACTTCTTTTAAGCAAGCGTTTGGACCAGTTAATCTCAGAGTTAAAAGCACGTTATGATTATATTGTTGTGGATAATGTCCCTCTTGGGGTTGTTGCCGATACTGCAATAATCAACCGTATCACAGATATTACGATTTTTGTTGTGCGTTCTGGTAAATTAGATAGGAGGCAACTCCCTGAATTGCAGCGTATTTATGAAGAAAAACGGTTGACGAATATGGCTGTTCTACTTAACGGGATTAAGCCAAGTGGTCACAGTTATGGCTACGGATATGGCTACGGTAGCTATGGTTACGGTTATGGAACTTATGGCGGCGAAGACGAGCAAAAACCGTGGTGGAAGTTCTGGAGAAATAAATAAATGACACTTATTTATTATTATTTTTTTTTCATTAAAAATGAAGATAAGTATTTAATCTGTTGAAAATAAGTTGTATGTTTGTAATTGAATTAAATAATATAAAATGGATATGAACACAAACTATGTTAAATGTATATTGTTGGGATTAACAATGTGCACTTCTGCCTTTGCGCAGCAAAACACAGTGACAACAACAACTGTGGAAGAGAGTCAGGACAAACATAAAGTAGAAACAAATTATTTTTTTGATAATTGGTTTGTCGGAGCCGGAGGCGGAACGAATTTATATTTTGGGACCAATGATAGTAAACTCTCCTTATCAAAGCGTTTAGGTTCTACTTTTAATGTGTATGCCGGAAAATGGTTTACACCGGGAATCGGATTGAGACTGGGAGTCGATTTGTCGCAATCCAATGGCCTTACATTGAATAATTCGAATTGGTATGAGCAATATTACAATACGGGAGAAACGTATGTGAAAGATGGAGTAACCTACTATAAACAAAAAATCAAATACGGCAATTTGAATGCTCAGGCCATGTTTAATCTGTCCAATCTTCTGGCTGGTTATAATCCGTATCGATTCTACAATATAATCCCTTATGCCGGTCTTGGTTTGATGTGGTCGACCAATAAGGGTGGCTCTCACGAACATGAGTTAGCCGTTATTGGAGGGATATTGAATACATTCCGTCTGAATGATGCGGTAAATTTGACATTTGACCTGAAAGGAGGCCTTTTTAATGAGCAGTTTAGTCACAAACGCGTGATTGATATTAACCAATCAGGTGCTCGTGATTTTACTTTGGCTGCCTCTGTTGGAGTTGTATATAAATTCAAAAGAAGAGGATGGGGTAGATCTAAAACAATTACAAATACCATTAAATATTCTGATGAGGAGTTGAAAGTATTGAGAGATCGTGTTAATGAACTGGAAAAAGCAAATAGAGACTTGGCAGAACAGGCTGCTAATGGAACGACTGTCGTGGATACCCGAATTGAAAAAACCATTCAGTCAATGCCGTTATTGATAACATTCCCGATTAATAAGAGTACCGTTAGCAATGATGCAAGAGTAAACCTTGGATTCCTTGCTAAAGTGATTAAAGAAAATCCGGGTTCTGTATTTACAATTACCGGATATGCCGATAAAGGAACTGGTACAAAAACTATCAACGAGCGGTTGAGTCGCGCAAGAGCAAATGCCGTGTATGACACTTTGGTTGGAGAGTTTGGTGTTTCTTCTTCTCAATTGAGAACTTCATCTGAAGGTGGTGTAGACGATATGTATTATGATGACCCACGTTTGAGTAGAGCTGTGATAACAAAAGCTAAATAATTCTCATAAGATTTTTATAAATGGGAGATTGCCTTGATTGTAAAGGGAATCTCCCATTTTTATTATTCGTATTACTGCGAGATAATTTCTATCTTTGTTGCTATGTCAAAAAGAATATTGGTTACAGGCGCGAGCGGTTTTATTGGCAGCTTTTTAATTGAAAAGGCGTTAGATTCAGGATATCAGACTTGGGCTGGTGTTCGTCAGTCGAGTAGTCGGGAATATCTGAAAGATTCTCGTATCCGGTTTGTTGACTTCAGCTTCTCCGATAAAGAAAAACTGAAAATACAACTGCTCGATTTTGTATCTAAATATGGACGTCTAGACTATATTATTCATAACGCAGGATTAACGAAGGCGATACATCCGGAAGATTTTGAAAAAGTGAATTTTCTGAATACGGTCAACTTCGTTGATGCATTAATTGAGACAGATACCGTTCCTCAAAAATTCCTTTTAATGAGTAGCTTGAGCGTAATGGGAGCGGGTGATGAGGAGGATTATTCTCCCATATTACTCCTCTCGGAGCCTCATCCGAATACGGCTTACGGTAAAAGTAAATTAAAAGCGGAGAAATATATTCAGTCAAAGGAAAATTTTCCGCATATCATCCTTCGTCCTACAGGCGTTTATGGTCCTCGCGAGAAAGACTATTTCATGATGGTGAAAACTATTCTTTCCGGCTTGGATGTGAGTGCGGGAATGAAAGAGCAAAGGCTAACGTTTATTTATGTACGGGATTTGGTGGATGCCGCTTTCCTGGCTCTGGAAAGTGAGATTGTAAATAAAGCTTATTTTGTAGCAGATGGAAATGTCTATACGGATAAGGAATATACTTCACTCGTGAGAACTATTCTTGGAAAGAAGCATGTTTTACGAATAAAGATACCTTTAGGTATTATTAAATTCGTTTCAGCACTCTCGGAGGATATTTCAAAGTTCTCAGGGAAGGCTTCTACGTTGAATAGAGATAAGTATAAGATAATGAAACAGCGTAACTGGATTTGTGAAGTGGAGCCTATCCGGAAAGAGCTTGGCTTTCAGGCAAAGTACGATTTGCAAAGAGGCTTGGAAGAGTCTATTCGCTGGTACAGAGAGAATCAATGGATTTAGCGACCTGCATTTTCGAATGCTTCCAATGCCTCAGCCACAACAAAGTTGCTTCCTCCAATAAATATAAAATCATTCGATGATGCATGAGCAAGTGCTGCATCAATTGCATCTGCAATATGTGTAAAACACGTGCCTTTTAATCCATGGCATGAGGCTTGTGCTTGAAGTTCTGTTTCGCTCAATGCTCTGGCAATCGTTGCTTTGGTGAAATAATAAGAAGCCTGCTTCGGAAGTAATGCCAGAACTGAAGAGATATCTTTATCATTGACCATTCCAAAAATAATGTGCAACTTGTCGTATGTTTCCTCTTGTAATTGTTCGGTAACATAATGGATGCCGCCTACATTGTGGCCGGTGTCGCATACAACTGTCGGGTGTTTCTGTATAACCTGCCATCTGCCCATGAGCCCCGTTAATTCGGAGACCTGCGCAAAGCCGCTATAGACGGATTCCTTTGATATCGGTAAGCCGAGCATCCGAAGTGTCGATACAGCCGTTAATATGGTGTTTGTGTTTTTTAGTTGCGCTAATCCTCCTAATTCGCTTTCCAGATTAGGATACTCTTGTGTCTCATACTCGATGCCTTTTCCTGCTTTTTTATAAGAAATAATCAAGGGTTTATCTTCGGCAAAGACTATCGGAGCATTTTCATTGTTTGCTTTTTCTGAGAAAATGGCTCGGGTTTCTTTTACTGCTTCTCCAATAACAACAGGAATATGTTTTTTTATGATTCCTGCTTTTTCAAAAGCGATTTTATCCAAGGTATTTCCTAAAAATTGAGTGTGATCAAGGCTGATATTCGTGATGATAGATAGAATCGGAGTCACAATATTTGTGCTGTCGAGTCTTCCGCCCAATCCGACTTCAACCACTGCATAATCCACTTTTTCATCTCTGAAATAGGTAAATGCCATCAATGTGGTCAATTCAAAAAAAGAGGGGTGGATGGATTCGAAATTATTCTTGTGAACCTTTACAAAATCAATGACATACTCTTCTGAAATTTTTTCTCCGTTAACCCGGATTCTTTCACGAAAATCGAGCAAATGAGGGGATGTGTATAGTCCGACTTTATAGCCTTCCGATTGCAGAATTGCAGCGATGGTGTGGCTCGTTGATCCTTTTCCGTTGGTTCCTCCCACGTGAATTATTTTAAAATTACGATGTGGATATCTGAAATAAGAATCAAGCGCCAGTGTATTTTCTAATCCCTCTTTATAAGCTGACTTCCCGACATGTTGATATACGGGTAACTGATTGAAAAGATATTTTATAGTTTCTGGATATGTCATTTCAATTTTTTAGTAAGACAAAGGTAATTCTTATTTTGAAATTAGGTAGTATGAGAATATCAGAATATCTTTGTGAAAAAAAATGACAATTAATTAAATGAAAATGTAAATTTTGATATTGTTCTATACAATTATCATTTTTTTTATCTCATTAAGGAAATATTGAAAAGGAAATGGAAGTTTGTTGTTATTTAACTGATTAGTTTAAGTTGTAATTTCGCTTTTTTCCATTTGTAGATTCATTGTAGGGTTCTTCTTTTATTTGTATTCGGTATTTTTGGGGCTAGAGTATTCTTTAAAAATGTATTCATATAATAGAAGAATATTTCTTCTTTGGCGTAAGATTCTTTTTTTTGAAGAAGTAATGAGGAAAATCAATTCAAGGTACATTAATAATAAATAGGATGAAGGGAAAAGGCAAGAAGTGGTATATTTTGGGGGTAATGGGAGTGTTGCCAATTATTTTGTATGGGCAAGTTCGCTCATCAGTGAGTGATTCGATAGCGGTAGATCGACAACAAAGTTTAGTCTCTACGAGAGAAACCAATTATCGGGTTGAGGCTTTTGGTGAATATTCTACCGGGGATAAGGTGCCCTACGGTCTCCAGAATCATACTTGGGGAGTGATGCCGTTAGATGGAAATGCTTATTATGGAAAAGCGGGGGTTTTCCATAAGCAAAAATTGAATAAGGCTTTGTCTTATGAGTTGGGGGCTGATTTGGTAGCTACCTCGAGTCAACCCAATCAAAACACCTTTTGGGTTCAACAAGCCTTTGCCGGTGTAAATTGGAAGTTTTTGGCCTTGCGAATTGGCAGTAAGGAAGATTCTCGTTCTAATTCATGGAATCCAAATCTAAACTCAGGAGATTTAGTCTATTCTGATAATGCGCGACCGATTCCTGAAATCAAAATTAGTATTCCTGATTATATAGCTGTTCCCGGCACAAAGCGTAATCTTTATGTGAAAGGTGAACTGTCATTTGGTAAATTGCTTGATGGTCATTATCTTGAAAAAGAGGTCGGAAACTCTTTACATCCTTATGTAAAGAATCCTTATACTCAATATAAAGCTTTATACTTGAGAGTCGGCAATATAGAATGGCATCAAAATGGGTTGCAACTCACAATCGGAGCTCAAGATATGGCTCTTTGGGGTGGTACGGTTTATCAATTGAAGCAAAATGCACTTGTCAAGGAGGATGCCACAGCAAACAATTTGTTTGATATTGTCATTCCTGGTTCTGAGGCTAAACATGGAGCTCATTGGGGAAGTTATGATTTCCGAATGGATTATGGAAGAGATTATGCCGATGAAGTATTCAGTTTCTATATACAACACCCTCTTAAGAATGCAAAGGATGTGAAATTGGTAAACCTTCCGGATAATTTATACGGAGTAGAATACAAATCTCTTCAAAAACGTCTGCTTTCCGGATTTGTATTTGAATATCTTTCTGCAAGGCAGACTAATAAAGAAAATCAATCTAATTATTATAATCAGAGAATATATGGTCAGGGAGCCAGCTATTATGGCATTGGTTTCGGAAATTCATTGTTTATTTCTCCGAGAGAAAATTTTGTAAATTCAATAGCCTTTATGAATAATAAGATTTGGGGCATCCACTCCGGTATTGAAGGATACGTTACCAGAACTTTAAAATATGCGGGCTGGGCCAGTTATATTGAATCAAAAGGATCTCCCTATTATGCTTATAGACGTTTGAGAGCAGCTTCTGCGACTTTAGATGTTACATACTCGTATCCCAAAGTATCCGGTCTGACTGTCAGTGCGCTCCTTTCATACAATAAAGGACGTCTTGTCAATTTAGGCTGTTTTGCTGCCGGTATTTCTGTAAAGAAGACAGGGAAGTTGTTTTAAGGAACTTAAAAAGATCTCTTAACAAATTTATTCACCATTTAGTTAATCATAATGAGAAATAGGAAACTAAAAAAAAGTCTGTCACGTCTTGTAATTGCAGCCTGTGCCATATCTTTACTTACTTCGTGTTCGGTATGGAAGAGACTTATCGGAAAAAAAGGAGATTTGCAAACCAAGAGTTTATATATGCAATTTGATCACCCGCAAATTACTCTTCCCGATGATGGGAAAGGGGGTAATTCGGTCGTTTCTGAACAAGTTACATATAATCATGCGGACAATGAGCTGAGCGAAAAGTATCAACCCATCAAAGGAACGGGTAGGATTACCGACGTTCAACACTTAGGTGAGGTGGTTGTAACTTCTAAATCCAGATTTACTCCGGAGAGAGATGGTAAAATTAATGTGGATTTTATTATTCGGGTTCCCAAGGCTTTGCTTTCACCCAAATGGCGAATGACTTTGTCCCCGAAATTATTACATAACGATTCCATTGTCAACTTGCAGGAAATTATTCTGAGTGGAGCTGATTTTGTGCAAGCGCAGAAAAATACTTATTCAGATTATGATAAATATCTGAAGTCTATCGTCCCAAAGAGTAAGTATGATAGTGCATTTTTGAACCAAAAAAAAATAGCAAAGGATATAAACCGATACGAAGGGAATATCTATGACCGTTATTATGGAAATTGGAACAAGCAGAAGGATTATTTGGAATATTACAATCAATGGAAAAAACGACAAGAGTATTTCACCTATAAAGAACGAGTGTTTAAAGCTTATCCCACCTATGCCGAGAAGGCTTACCGTGAACGCTTCAAAAGATTGTTGGATGGCAAAGACTCAACAGGTGTATACGAACAATATAAAGAAAAGTATAAAGCCGATACAAAGGAGCATATTGATCATTGGGAGAAACGGAAACAAAAGGCACTTGAGGAGAGACCGACGAAAGGAATAGAGAATCTGGCTTTACAGAATGTTAAAAGTATTACATTCACAAAGCGGGATTCTGTAACGGTGGCTAAGAATAGTTATTTCTGGAAAGATGTTGTCAGAAACGACATCAAAGGCGAAAGACGAGATTCAACGTTCAATGAAATTGTAAAATATCCTTATCAGCACGGGCTGCTGCTGGATACAGTGTTGACAGCTGATAAAGATTTTGTATTCTTTTATAAACAAAGTTATCGGGTAGTGCCCGGATTGAAAAAAGTGAGAATATACATGGATAGCAAAGTTAATGCGATTGATCAAAGCACGTATTATTCGCCAAGTATCGATACTTTGTCTTATTTTATTGCTTCGCTTTCTCAGTTGGTCGATACAACATTGAGCTATAAAGTTCAAAACCTTACAAGGATGGGAATAAATCAAATTTCGGCGAAGATAAAATATAGCCCGAATGGGGCGTTTAACATAGATTATAAAGACAATAAAGCGGAAGTTGCACAGGTTCTCGATTTCATTGATGCCCTGAATCAGAATAAAGTATATGCAGTGGATAGCGTCAATATTGAAGTTTCACACTCCTTGGCCGGTGATTACACGAAGAATCAGACATTGTCCGAAAAAGAAGCCAATTCTTTCAGGGTTTTCCTTGCTCAGAAATTTAATTTTGGGAACGTGAAGATTATATCCGAAGGTATTGGAGAAAACTGGAATGGTCTGGTTCGCGAAATTCGTCAGACTAACTCGATTCAAAATAAAGATGAAATTCTGAATGTAATAGCTACTACAACTTATCCAGATAAAACGGAGAATGAAATTAAAGCAAAATTCAAATCTGATTTTGATATTATCTCTTCTGAAATCTACCCTAGATTAGAGAGAACGACAGTCTTGTTTAATGTTCATCGAACAGATATGACAACAGACACTGAAATTCGTAAAGAATTTAAAGGGACAGAATATCAGGAGGGATTAAGGTATCTCCAGGAACGTGAGTATTGGAAAGCTATGCAAATTCTTGCAAATTATGGGGATTATAATACTGCCCTTTGTCTTCTTTGTTTGGGGTATAACGCGAAAGCTTACGAACTTCTGAAATCGTTGTCTCAAACAGGTGATAACGAATATTTGCTTGCGCTTGTTTCCTACCGTCTGCAAAAAGGCGATGAGGCAGCACAGCATTTAAGGGAGTCCATAAAACTGGATCCTGCCAAAAAATATAGAATAAGTCTTGACGCAGAGGTGAGCGAACTGGCTAAGATTTATAATATCAAATAAATATTCTGTAAAAGATTATCCTCAAAGGGGAAAAGTCGGATTGTGTTACCGGCTTTTCCCCTTTTTTGTATATATTAATGTCAAAATAAATCCGTCGGTCTGACTTTTTCTTGATTGTCGGATAAACTTACTCTGTCGGTTTGTTGATTAATTAACAACTTTGATTACATTTGTCATTGACCATGAATCATAAGTTGGATGTTGAAAATGCATCTTGTTGCATTTTTTATTGATAGTTCGATAATTATAAATTTAAAATCGAAACACTATGGCAGCCAGTAAGAAAAAAAATTTCGTTTTAGACACGAATGTTGTGTTGCACGATTTTCGTTGCCTCGAAAATTTTGAAGACAACGATGTGTATATTCCTATTACAGTTCTTGAAGAACTGGACAAGTTCAAAAAAGGGAGTGAGCAAATCAACTACAATGCGCGGGAATTTCTCCGCCAGCTGGATGCCATCACTGACGACAACCTTTTCACGAAAGGAGCGGAGCTGAATGATGGAAAAGGGCGGCTTTACATTACAGTCACTTCCAAATATCCCTTAAAAATGGAAGAGACATTTCCCGAACGAATTCCGGATCACCGGATATTAGCATCGGTTATACAGGTCGCGGAAGAGCATCCGAAAATGAAAACAATTTTCGTTACGAAGGATATTAATCTGCGGATGAAGGCTCGTTCGTTGGGAATTTTGGCAGAAGATTATATCAATGACAAGGTGCCGACTGTTTTCTTGTTTGAAAAGCAACATCTTCAAATAGACAATATTGATCCGGAAATTATTGATAAACTACATGCGAGTCCGGAAGGTGTTGATTTTGATGAATTCAAATTTGAAAATGAAATCCATCCCAATGATTGTCTGGTGTTGAAGAGTTCGAGAAACTCGGTGCTTGTTCGTTATAATCCTTTCAAACAGAAGGTTATAAAGGTTGAGAAACAAACTTGTTCCGGTATTCAACCTCGTAATGCGGAGCAGACTTTCGCTTTTGAAGTGCTCACCGATCCGGAAATAAAACTGGTGGCTTTAACCGGACGTGCGGGAACCGGAAAAACACTGTTGGCTTTGGCTGCTGCACTGAAACAACATGATATATACGATCAGATTCTGTTGGCTCGGCCCATTGTGGCGCTGGCTAATAAAGATCTTGGGTTTCTCCCCGGCGACGAAAAGCAGAAGATCGCTCCTTATATGCAGCCTTTGTTTGATAATCTGACTGTCATCAAAAACCAGTTGACGTATGGCAGTGCCGAATATCGGAATATTGAAGAAATGCAAAAAAACAAACAACTGGAGATTGAAGCGCTGGCTTATATTCGAGGGAGAAGTTTGTCCGGCACATTTTGTATTGTTGATGAAGCACAGAATTTGACTCCTCACGAAGTGAAAACCATTATTACCCGTGCCGGAGAAGGAACGAAAATGGTTTTTACCGGCGATTTGCAACAAATTGATTCTCCGTATCTCGATGCACAGTCCAATGGTCTTGCCTATACAATTGATAAAATGATGGGACAAGAATTATTTGCGCATGTCAATCTGGTGAAAGGGGAGAGAAGTAAGCTTTCTGAACTGGCAAGTAATCTTTTGTAATTTGATATAGAAAGCTCTATCCGGGATTTGGATATTTTGTTAAATCCCGGATAAGTTTATTGCCAACATTTTTTTTGAGAGTATGTTTATGTATAAGATTCGTGGAAATTTCAGTAAATGGACGATTGTGCTCCTCTTTTTGATGCTCCTTCCGGCTTTTGTGAAAGGGCAAACAAAGAAAATTTTGATAGTGCCAATGGCAGATACCTCTTTGGTGACTTGCCGTGTGGGGCTCACGGTGTTTTCCAACAAGGCAGATTCTCTTCCTTTGGATCTCGCCTTAGGAAAATTTATAGAAAACAAGCTTGTAAATTATTTAACCGGTACCTATTCTGTCTCTATTGAATATCCTCCGGCTGAAATTGCAAAGAAGCCTTATGGTGCCTTTGGTAAAACTAAAGAATTTAAAAAATGGCTTGAAGATCACCAGGCTGGGACGGATGTTGTTATATTAATTCACAACATAGATATCCGCAATATACTAATGGATGCCCCCATTCCAAATTCCACAAGCGGATTTTATAGCAGAGGACGCTCTCATGGCGTGTTCACTTCTATCAGCTTTCAGGCTTACACCACCCATAATAACCGGGTGCTGGAGTATTATGAACAAAACAAGGCTTTTGTTAATTTGAAGGATTTTAAAATGCCCAAGGATAAAGGAGACTTTGACCAGGCATCTTTAGAGGTGATTCGGTCTGAGATGTGCAAATTGCAGGATAACAGAATCAAATATTTCCTTTCCAAGACTTATTTAATGCCGGAACTCGACCATCAAACAAATTAGAAAACCGCACCGGTTGGATGAAATACTGAGTCATAAATTGAGTAATTATCAATTTTAGATTGAAAATATTCATTTTATTGCATTTTTATTCATTTATTCCTTCCGGAAATGCAATATTATGAATATTATTTAGCAGGAAAAGTTTCAAAATCGAATAAATGTCTTTATCTTTGTATCTCAGATATTCATAAAATAAGAATTGAGTATTTGATGACAAGAAAGCTAAAAAATATGACTTCATAGACACAAAGGGACAGATACTTTGGTATCAGGTTCCTTTTTTTTTCTATTTTTACGACTTTCATCTTTTGTAGGTAAGTTATTTATCCATATATATTTAAAACAGCAAATGCAAACAGACAAACCTGTTCAGTTGATTCTTGATGACGGAACGATTTTTGAAGGTAAATCGTTCGGTGCAGAAAAAGCCGTTGGTGGTGAAGTGGTTTTCAACACGGCCATGGTGGGTTATCCGGAAAGTTTGACTGACCCTTCCTATCTGGGACAGATTCTGACGATTACGTATCCTCTGGTGGGAAATTACGGAGTTCCGGGAGATTCAAGTACTAACGGTATTTCGGATTTCTATGAATCTGAAAAAATTCAGGTGTCAGGCCTTATCGTTTCTGACTATTCGAAAGATTATTCTCATTGGAACGCCCAAAAAAGTTTAGGTGACTGGTTGAAGGAAAATAATGTTCCCGGCATTTATGGAATCGATACCCGTGAGTTGACTAAGGTCTTGCGTGAAAAAGGGTCGATGAAGGGCAAGATTGTTTTTAATAACCCTGATGAGGTTGATTTTGTGGATCCGGACAAAGAAAATCTGGTCGCAAAAGCCAGCTGCAATGACGTGATCACATACGGCAAGGGTGAAAAGAAAATCGTTTTGGTAGACTGTGGTGTAAAGCACAATATCATCCGATGCTTGTTGAAACGCAATGTGACCGTTATTCGGGTGCCTTGGGATTATGATTTCAATCAATTGGAATGGGATGGTCTTTTTATATCTAATGGCCCCGGTAATCCGGATTATTGCGATGCAACTGTAGGTAATATCCGCAAAGCCATGGAAGGTACTAAACCTATCTGTGGCATCTGTATGGGAAACCAATTGCTGGCAAAAGCCGGAGGAGCATTTACTTATAAATTGAAATACGGACATCGTAGTCACAACCAACCGGTGAAAATGGTAGGAACAAACAAATGTTTTATTACTTCTCAGAATCACGGATATGCTGTTGCAAATGCATCACTCGGTGCTGACTGGGAGCCTTTGTTTATCAATCTGAATGATGGGACCAACGAAGGAATTCACCACAAAACGAAACCATTCTTCTCTGCACAGTTCCATCCGGAAGCCATGAGTGGTCCGACGGATACTGATTTTCTTTTCGACATGTTTATGGATTACGTAAACGGGAAGCAATAAAAAAGATTCACACTCAAAAGACAATTTATTCAAATGGATAACAACATAAAAAAAGTATTGGTTCTTGGTTCTGGTGCTTTGAAAATCGGAGAGGCCGGAGAGTTTGACTATTCCGGTTCGCAAGCTTTGAAAGCATTGAAAGAAGAAGGTATTGAGACCGTACTTATCAACCCGAATATCGCCACGGTGCAGACTTCGGAAGGAAGTGCAGACAAAATTTACTTCCTGCCCATCACTCCTTACTTTGTTGAAAAAGTTATTAAGAAAGAGAATCCTGATGGTATCTTGCTCGCTTTCGGTGGACAAACAGCGCTGAACTGCGGTGTTAAACTGTATGAAAGTGGTATTCTGGAAAAATACAATTTACGTGTGCTGGGAACGCCGGTACAGGCCATTATTGATACTGAAGACCGGGAACTCTTTGTAAAGAAGCTGGACGAAATTGATGTGAAAACCATCAAAAGTATCGCTGTCGGCTCATTGGAAGATGCTGTGGATGCAGCTAAAGAGTTAGGCTATCCGATTATTGTCCGTGCGGCTTATGCCTTGGGCGGGTTGGGTTCCGGATTCTGCGATAATGAACAGGAACTTCGCGTACTGGCCGAAAAGGCATTGGCATTCTCTCCGCAGCTGTTGGTCGAGAAATCGCTGAAAGGCTGGAAAGAGGTCGAGTATGAAGTGGTACGCGACCGTTACGACAACTGTATGACGGTGTGTAACATGGAAAACTTCGACCCGTTGGGAATTCATACGGGAGAAAGTATTGTCGTGGCTCCATCGCAGACCTTAACCAACAGCGAATATCACAAGCTGCGTGAATTATCTATCCGTATTGTAAAGCATATCGGAATCGTTGGCGAATGTAATGTACAGTACGCTTTCGACCCTCATTCGGAAGATTACCGTGTGATTGAAGTTAATGCACGTTTGAGTCGTTCTTCTGCACTGGCATCCAAAGCAACCGGATATCCATTGGCATTTGTTGCTGCAAAATTGGGATTAGGCTACGGACTTTTCGAACTGAAAAATAATGTAACAAAATCTACTTGTGCTTTCTTCGAACCGGCATTGGATTATGTGGTGGTGAAGATTCCTCGTTGGGATTTAGGTAAATTCCATGGTGTTTCAAAAGAGATTGGTTCGAGCATGAAATCTGTCGGTGAAATCATGTCCATCGGACGTTCTTTCGAAGAAGCTATTCAGAAGGGATTACGGATGATCAATGTCGGGATGCACGGATTTGTAGGCAATAAGGAAATTGCGATTGACAATCTGGATGAAGCTCTTAAGAATCCGACCGATAAACGTGTCTTCTGTATTGAAAAAGCGCTGAAGGAAGGGTATTCCATTGACAAGATTCACGATCTGACAAAGATTGACAAATGGTTTCTTCAGAAATTAGAATATATCTATAAATGCTCGAAAGAGCTTGAATTGATTGATGACATCAATTCTATTCCGGTGGAACTCCTTCGTTCTGCAAAGAAAATGGGTTTCTCTGACTTTCAGATTGCGAAAATTGTGACCAAAGATACCAATATGATCGAACGCAGTTCGCAGGAGGTACGTCGCAAAAGGAAACAAAACGGGATTGTCCCGGTGGTGAAGCAGATAGACACATTAGCCGCAGAATATCCGGCACAAACCAATTATCTGTATCTGACATACAACGGCTCAGCCAATGATGTGAAATATCTTGGTGACCATCGTTCGGTGATTGTTCTTGGTTCGGGAGCCTACCGTATCGGTTCTTCCGTAGAGTTTGACTGGTGTTCGGTGAATGCCCTTCAGGCGATTCAGCGGGAAGGTTGGCGCTCGGTCATGATTAACTACAATCCCGAGACTGTATCTACCGACTATGATATGTGTGACCGGTTGTATTTCGATGAGCTTTCATTCGAACGCGTGATGGATATCATTGAACTGGAAAATCCTCATGGCGTGATTCTGTCGGTGGGAGGACAAATTCCAAACAACTTAGCTACTCGTCTGGATGCAGAAAAAGTGAATATACTCGGAACATCGGCGCAAAATATTGACAGCGCGGAGAACCGGCATAAATTCTCTAGCATGATGGACCGCATCGGTGTGGATCAGCCTCGCTGGAAAGAGTTGACTTCGCTCGACGACATCAAAGGTTTCGTCGATGAAGTCGGTTATCCTGTTCTCGTGCGTCCGTCTTATGTTCTTTCCGGTGCGGCCATGAATGTTTGCTCCAACGATGAAGAACTGGAAAACTTCCTGAGACTGGCAGCGGATGTTTCTAAACAATATCCGGTGGTGGTAACGGAGTTTATCGAAAACGCCAAAGAGGTGGAAATAGATGCTGTAGCCGATCACGGCGAAATTATTGTCTATGCCATTTCCGAGCATGTTGAGTTTGCCGGTGTGCATTCGGGTGATGCGACCATTCAATTCCCTGCACAGCGACTGTATATCGAAACGGTAAGACGCATCAAAAAAATTGCGCGTCAGATTGCAAAGGAACTCAATATTTCGGGTCCTTTCAATATTCAATTCTTGGCGAAAGATAACGATATCAAGGTAATTGAATGTAATCTGCGTGCATCGCGTTCATTCCCCTTTGTTTCGAAAGTACTGAAACTTAACTTTATCGATATCGCGACAAAGATTATGTTGGGCAAGAAGGTAGAAAAGCCAAGTAAAAACGATTTTGACTTGGATTATGTCGGAATAAAGGCATCACAATTCTCCTTCTCCCGCTTGCAAAAAGCGGATCCGATTCTGGGCGTAGATATGGCTTCAACAGGAGAAGTGGGCTGTATCGGCTCTACTTTCCACGATGCTATGCTGAAATCTATGCTCTCGGTAGGGCAACGGATTCCGGAGAAGAAAGTTTTATTCTCAACAGGGCCCGCCAAATCGAAGGTCGGTTTGCTCGAGGCAGCACATTTGCTGAATAAAAACGGATATACAATTTATGCAACCGGAGGTTCTCAGAAGTTTCTTGTTGATAATGGAATTCCTGCTGTTCAGGTATTCTGGCCTAATGAACAGCAAAAACCGAATGCAATGGAAATGATCCAGAACAAAGAAGTGGAGTTGGTTGTGAATATTCCCAAGAACTTCACGGCCGGAGAACTGGATAATGGCTATAAAATCCGTCGTGCTGCCATTGATTTCAATATTCCTTTACTCACGAATTATCGTCTTGCCTCTGCATTTATTCAATCATTCTGTCAATTAGATGTGGATGACATTGAAATTAAGGCATGGAACGAATACGAATAAGTGATTCGTAAATAAAACTGAAAAACGGGGCTGTTTCTTTTTAGAAGCAGCTCCGTTTTTCAGTTTAGGTTCAACCTTATACCTCTTTTTTAGGACGGTATAATTCTCTTATGATGACTTAGTTTGCTGTTCCCGAGCGAAGTGTACGTGACCTGTCGATTGCCCATTGCATGATGTTACAGAAAACATACGAATTGTATACTGTGTTGTTGTGATTACTATTTAATCCGTAGTTCGGTCTTCCGGCAGGCACTCCCGAGGGATTGCTGCCGGTATTTGTTGTTTGAGCAAAAGGAGATCTCCAATATTCATTTGTATTGTATGTCTGATTGTCTCCTCCCGTGAATCCCCCATCTCCGAAAAAGACCATATTAATTGTCGATGACTGGTATCTGAATCCCGTTATATACTTCTCTACACCTGCATTATTGGCTCCTCCTCCGATATCTTGCCCGGTGGAATATACATAAAGATGATCTGTTGGAAGCCCGGTGACGTATACTGTAGGACTCGCATCTTCTCCCCATTGCAAATTATAAACATTGTATCTGTTGTTCATGATCGGGTCGGAAGAACTTACTGTCTGGCCTGCTGCAGAAGATGTATTGTAAAGGCTATTTCCGGGAAAAGGCCTGACATAACCACCGGAAGACGTTTGAGTACCTACGGTAAATGGGGAACCAATGTATCCGACTGTAATAATTGGCGTAAAAATACTTTTGAAAAACGTTGATAAGTCAGTCTCAGCTGATATCCTGTCGCCAGTTCCATACGTATCAATGTCGTAGAACAGAACCAATACCCCTTGTGCACTTAAGTATGATTTCAGAGTTGCCTGTAATTCAGAGGTGAGTTTTGCCTGATAAGACATATAGACAATGTCTGCTCTATTGCCGCCATTTCCTTCGCCGGATATCCATTTCTTCGCAGTGGCGCTTAGTGAAGCTTGTCCGCTTTGTTCTTCTAGAAACTGATAGTCATAATTCGCAAATTGGGTCTTGAAGACATATCCACACGACGTGGATAGATTTGCCGGGTTGTTGCCATGTGAGTTTTGTAAATCGGCAATAACCAGAATCGTTATCTTTTTCTTTAGAATAATAGTTAGTTTATAGCTATAACCCGCTTGCAGTGATGATGATGTGAAAGAAAACTTTAAATCGGAGGTATTTGTCATCATTGTTCCATCACCTCTCTTTATTTTGAGGTTGCCTGCTGCAAACGTAAATGTAGGTTTCTCGCCATTGGTAAATACGATTGTTGAATCGCTTGTTACTGATTTTGTGCCGAAAGTTTTCCATAAGATAGTTTGGTCAATATGTGTTCCTGTGGATGCCATTGTGCAGCCTGAATTTGTGACAGAGAAAGTGCCACTGTATTCCGGAGTGATGGTTGCATAACCGGACTCGACAGTCGCACTATCAACTTGTGCGGCATTAAAATTGACAACAACCCGGGAGAAAAGATGCCTGAAGTCAATCGCCAGATAATTATCTCCGTCTGAAACGGTCATTTGCACTTTATATGTCATTGCGTCAATGGGTGGAGCTACTGTTTTAATCATGGAGCGGTTGGTGAAAACATCGGTAATCGTGTCTGTCGAATTGTAGGAATATGCAACAAAAGTATATGTGCCGGAAGGTATTCTTAATTGCTGCTGGTTTTCTTTTCCGACAGTGAGCACTTTATCTCCGGCTATATTTCCGAAGGAATCGTATGCCAGAATTCTGTATTTAACACCCTGTTTCAGCGGAATAGACCTCCCAGCCTTGGCAGAACCGGTCGAACCAATCTTTTCAATAGAGCATTCCAGTGTATAGCCTTCCGAAAAAGGCAGACTTACGGTTTCGGTTGTTGTACCGGCTGCTTTAGTACTTGCCTGTTCAGAAACGGATTGAGGAGCAGATAGCCGGATGGTGGCATTCCCGGACTGAAATTTCTTGTCATTTGGCGGAGAAAGAACTTCGTTTTCATTGGAACACGACGAAAACAAGCATACTGCCAATATTGTGTATAGAATTTGAGTTGTATATTGTTTCATGTTTTTTTAGTTTTTATGTAGTCTTTTATTTACCAATATCCCTCCTGAGTTTCTTCTCCTCCGTCTAGCCAGGTTTCTGTCGGGTGATTTTGAGTATTGTGTATAGATGCGATAATGAGATCTCCTTCG
Organism: Dysgonamonadaceae bacterium; assembly: GCA_047605645.1. Taxonomy (GTDB): domain Bacteria; phylum Bacteroidota; class Bacteroidia; order Bacteroidales; family Dysgonomonadaceae; genus UBA1309. The sequence goes on from JASGFJ010000012.1 coordinate 26,006, forward strand.
GTCTCCACGAATAGAATGTCAATTTTCGGTGAAGTGTAAGTTCTCCTTTTTAAGTTTTCTTTGCAGGTGTCTTTTTTTCTCATAATAAAAAGTATTTAGATAAGTAAATATTCATAATAAGTTATACGTGTGCGTAGTGTTCTGAAAATAAGAGATATGGCGTTTTTGAAATATGAAACTAATGTTATTGAACTACTTAAATATTTAATTGGAGTACGTTCAAAAGTTTGTGTTTGCAATATTTCTCTCTGTCCTTTAGCGTTTTTATGTGTCATGCTTATTACCCTTTAAAATAAAGGGTTTGTTTCTATTCAAATTGACGTGCTACCTTTAAATTACTTTGTTATTAAGCAGTCTGTTGCGTACTTGTTGAAATGAAAAGGCTTATTCATTTAGATTTTTCAACAATATGCTGTAGTTGTTGCTTGATTAAGTAAATATTCATCATTAGTTGTAAGTCTATCTGGTATGTTGAAAATAAATGGTGTGTCTGATTGGGTGCATGGTCTGGTTTTGTAGGACTACTTAACTTATAAAAAAAGAACATGGTTGTCCTATTGAAATTTAGATTATACCATATATCCTTTTTTATTATTTAGGAGCAATGTCAAAGGGAACGGACTTAAATTCATTCGTTATGTTTTTTATCGATTTCGAAATTTTATTTGTTTTGAAAATACTTGAAAATGAGTAATTTTATTTTTCGTGTTAAGTCAATTAATTATGGTTATTCTTTAATGGGATACTTCTGAAAGGAAAAGATTAAGGAGAGTCGGGCCAATGGCAGACCCTCCTTAAATCTATCTTTTCTTTGTTATTGTTAATAGCCCAAGCTCATTATCTCTTTATGAACTTTTGGATTAACGTTGTATTGTCGGAGAAAACAACCTTGACTACATAAGATCCGGCAGATAATGAACTGACCTTGATGCTCGTCTCTGCTGTTTTGAGGATCTTTTTTCCAACTAAATTGTAAATAGATACGGAAGAAATCTCTTTAGAGGAAGAGACCCAAAGAATATTGCTCGCCGGATTCGGATAAATGGTCAGTTTTTGATTGGTATTATCCGAATAGATTGTTTCTGTTGATGAATAGCAATTGCTGCTGAGCGTAGCAGTGTATTTCCCATTAGAAGTTGCGGAAGAAGACAGATTCCAGCAAACATCACTGTCGGTTGTCAAATCCACTGTTTGTTTCATGTCGCTTGTCGAACCATTGTTGATAACGACGCCTAATTCCGGAGCAGCGATATTGCTGAACATCGTATAGTAATAACCATCAGAGCCTAAAGTCATGCTTTTCCCCGGCCAAATGCCTCCTGTGAAATTGACAGATGTATTATTTAAATCCCATGCCCAGATAGAAGCCTGTGACCAGGAATCGGGAACTTTTACCCGAATGACATAAGAGTATGTGTTTGGCGGTGTGACTGATGTTCCGCAGCTGGTGTTTACACTTGCGGTATATTTTCCGTTGGTATTCGCTGAGGAGGAGAGATCCCAACATACATCGCTGTCGGTTGTCAGGTCTACGGTTTGTGCAGTGTTGGTACTTGCCGCATTATTGATGACAACACCTAATCTGGAAGCAGCGATATTGTTGAGCGAGAAAGTATAATAGCCATCAGAGTCCAAAGTCATGCTTTTTCCGGGCCAAACGCCTCCTGTGAAATTGACAGACACATTGTTTTCATCCCATGCCCAGATACCGGCAGACGACCAGGATGAAGGAACTTTTGCCCGAATTGTATATGAATAGGTTTTAGGTGGAGTGACAGACTCGCCACAAGTCGAACTCTCCGTAGCTGTATAGTTCCCATTGGAGTCAGGTAATAGAGATAAATCCCAACAAATGTCGGCCGAGGCAGTCAATCGAACCGTTTGTTGAGGATTGCCCGGCTCCCCGTTGTTAATAATTATACCTAATCGGGCAGCATCAATATCGGTTAAGGTTATTGTATAATAGCCTTTGGAATTTAGTGTCATGGTCTTTCCCGGCCAGACTCCATTTGTATAGTTGGATGAGGAATCCTGTGCATTCCATGCCCATATATTTACCGAAGTCCAGGAGGAAGGAGGCTTGACACTGATAGTGATTGTTCCGATGGCACCAGGTGTGGGTGTTGTGTCCGGATTGTCAGTAAGCGCTTCTTCTTTTCCATCGTAATTTCCTTGATTTGTTCCGGCCGGTGTCGTATTGTAGAGATATAAACCATCTGTGCCTATTTTTCCGGGAGCGGGAGTCAGGCTGGTAGACAGGACATAGACTCTCATGTTGCCTTTCCCGGAAAATGAGATGGACAATGTATTGTTTGAAACATTCTTTACATCTCCTGTGATAGCATCTGTATAAGTGCCGTTGGGAATATTATTGAATGTTGCTCCACCGGAGATCGCCACAAGTACATAACTATCGGTCTTGCTATCGGTATATCTTTTCTTAAAGGCCGCAACTCCGCTTTTGCTGATATCATCTGTCGAATATTGTCCCTTTCGTAGAGCCGGGATGCTATGGCGTATTCTGTTGAGGCGTTGTATGTGAAGCGATAAGGGATGTTTTAGAGAGGCTGCTACATTGCCCGATGCATTCGTGTAATTTCCAAAATCATTAACCGTTATATCTCCTGTGATATATCCTCCGTAATAGGCTCTTCCTGTGTTTATTAGTGGCTGGTTTGGGCCGACGTCAATGGGTTTTCCTTTTTTGAACTCAATTTCACTGCCGTAGTAAAGGCATGGAATCCCTCTGAAAGTATACATTAAAGAGAGGTTCTCAGCCCATGTGTCTTGAGGCTGTGCAAATCTTTCGCTTTCAGGGGCTCCGTCCGGTGCATAGTCGTGAGAATCGACATATACAACATTGTATGTCGCGTCATTATAGTATTTGTCTGTTCCCAATGCAAGGTTGTAAGCGTCTGCGGCATTAGCAAAGTTCCAATGCATCGGAAAGTCAATTACATTTAATCCCGAATGCATGGAATGGTCCGGTGCATGGTAGCTATTACCTATTAGTTTGTAATTGGTGGAGGTTGGCTGCGTGTTGGTGGAAGTATTGTCGTTGTAATTTTCGATGCAGGAATTTTGATTCACGAATGAAGATGCAGATGAATTGAAATTACTTTCAAAAACCGCCGTTTGCGAATAGGGAGAAGCATCGTCGCTCCAATTGTACGATTTGGAGTCTTTCCATGTATAGAATGGGGTTGAAATGGCAGGAATGCCTCTGTTCCAGACTTCTCTCACGCGAGTCGCTATTTCTGAGAACATAAAAAAATCGTTCTTCCCTGCTTCCTTTGCGATTTTCAAAAAAGCATCGTTGAATACTTTATTGAATACCAATCTGCTGATGTGCTTTCCGGTGTCGATTCTGAAACCATCTACACCCATTTTAATGAACTGGCCGTATGCGTTCACCAGATACTTGTAAACAGTAGGATTTTCGGTATTAAGATCTACGCAATCTCCGGCTATTTGTGCCCATTGAGAGGTTAAGTCATCCCAGTTGAAATTACCGAAATGATGATAGAAGTTGTTATTGTCGTGATTTACGTTATCCGTGTTTTTCATCAAAGCCAGTCGCGCCTGATATTGGGAGCCGGATGGCAATGTATTATAATCTGCAGATAATTTTGTGTTGGGGGAAAGTTTCATACATTCGATAGTCGATAAATTTCCTTTTTTTTCGAACATCGGTGCCAGTGAAGCCTCTCCGAAATTGCCGGTGTGATTGAGTACAATGTCGAGAATGATTTTCATTCCGCGACTATGTACGGCATGTATGACATCCTGGAAATCGACATCGTTGGAATTGTAGCGCTCATCCACCTTGCTGAAATTTAGAGCATGATAGCCGTGATAATCGTATCCGCTTGCATTTTCTACAATAGGTGTAATCCAGATGGCCGTAAATCCCAGGGCTTTGATGTAATCCAGTTTTTCGATCAACCCTTTAAAATCGCCGCGCCATGCAGGATCGCCAGAGTTGTTGCCATCCCAGCAGGCTGTATTATTTGTTTTGTCCCCATCGTAAAACCGGGTTGTTATTAGAAAGTAGATAGTTTCATCTCTAAAGTCTGTTCTATCTCCAACGAAAATTTGCGATTGGCATAATGAAGCAAGGGAAAAGAATATGACTGTGAATAGAAGTTTGATATTCATGAGAAAATATTTTAGATTATGTTAAGAGCAACTGAGTTTAGTATATATATTCATCTTTCTGTTTTTCAAAAAAACGTGCTGCCAGTTTTTGAACCAGCAAAGATGATACAAGAGAAAGTTAATTCTTCTAAATTCGTGTCTTTTGGAATAGATATAAACGTAAGGGAGAGCTTATGAAAGTTAGACTCTCCCTGGTGTGTGTAGAATAGGATATTATTTTTTCACAACTTTTCTAAGCTCAGAAGAGTTGTCAGAAAAAATAACTTTGACAATGTAGGTTCCGCTCGCAAAAGCAGACATTATAATTGATGTTTGATCCGTTTTTAAAACTTTCTTTCCATACAGATTGTAAATAACTACTTGATAAATATCTTTATTTGATAGAATGTGAAGCTCGTTATCTACCGGGTTTGGATACACCGAGAATCCGTTTGTCTTATCAGTATCTGCTAAATCCATTCTAATTGTTTTCGATGTCGCTCCACACGTACTGCTGACAGATGCTGTATATTTTCCGCTCGTATTAGTCGTCGAAGAGAGATCCCAGCAAATATCGCTACTTGTTGTTAAATCTATCGTTTGTTTGGTGTTGGTGGTTGAACCATTGTTGATAACAACTCCTATTTCGGAAGCCGATATGTTTGTCAGGGAGATGTAATAATAGCCATCAGTCCCAAGGGTCATGGCTTTTCCCGGCCAGGTTCCTCCGGTGAAATTGGTGGAAACATTATTCAGATCCCATGCCCAGATGCTCGCAGCAGACCAGGAAGACGGTATTTTTACTTTGATCGTGAATGAGTTTACAGATGCTTGGCAATTTGTATTTTCAGTAACGGTATATTTTCCATCCGTATTGGTTGTCGAAGAGAGGTCCCAGCAAATATCACTGGTTGTTGTTAAATCTAAAGTCTGTTTTGTGTCGGACGTTGCACCGTTGTTGATAACGACACCGACTTTTGAGGCCGTAATATTTGTTAATGAGATGTAATAGTAACCGTCGGAACCAAGAGTCATCGCTTGTCCGGGCCAGGTTCCTCCGGTGAAGTTTGTAGCTGTATTGTTTGCATCCCAAACCCATATACTTGCTGCAGACCAGGATGATGGCACTTTTGCCCGAATGGTGAGTGTCCCGATATTTGTAGTTGAAGTTGTATCTGTGGCGGAAGAGGTTGTGATTTTTGTATACATCGCCCAGCCATCACCATTGCAATTCAGAGAATAGTCGCTTGGTGTTCCTGACCAACTTCCAATACGTGTAATTAATGTTCCTTTTGTCCCGATGGAGGTAGCTTCATAATAACCGCTTGTATTGGTAACTGTTACGTCTGATTCGCTTGTCAATCCGACTGCTTTTCTTGCGGCAATCATATTGTTTATTTGTGTTTTATAAGATATCCAATGAGGATAAAATACGCAAGGGATACCCGGAGAAGACAGAATAAAAGCGTAGGCCTGCGGAATATTCCCTGAATATATACTTCCCGGATTATCAGCTGTGTCATAAGTATCATGGTTGTCAACAAAAGTGACGGCATATCTTCTGGAAGAAGTACTATGTATAAGACCTGCAGGGCGTTTTACGGTTCCGTCAGTCCATGCCATAGCTGCATAGTTCGAACTTGCCAAGCCATTATTTAAGGCCGCGTATTTTCCCGGAAAATCAAAAGCCATACTGTTGTAATTTGTTCCTTTCACCCAGTTCCATACATTATCATAACTTGAATCCCAATACTCACCGACAGAAATGGATGCTGCTGCTGCATTGTTGTAGATATTTGTATAAGAAGGTGCATAACCTTTGACTAAATCATATCTCCATCCTCCATATCCAATTTCATTTTTCATCCATTTCAGATAAGATATAATGTCGTTTTGAACATACGTATTGGTGTGATCCAGGTCTCTGGCTGCGGCATAATTGTCTCCTGTATCTGCATTTCCTGTGGCTGCATAACCTTGGTTGACGCACTCGTCAGTGGAGCAAATATGAGCAGAGGTTAACTGATAATTGCCATAAGTGCCAAAATCATCAGCGTAAAAATCATTCCATGTTGTTTTGCCATCACGATGATTAATTACAATATCAGCGATAGCAATTGTTCCATTAGCCTTGAGGTTTGATATTAAAGTTTTTAATTCCGTTTCTGTACCCCAGTTACTGTTTTGATTGCTCCATTGTTTGGGCATATATCCGGAAATATTTGTTCCGGCATAAGCGGATGGAGGTAACCAGATCATGTCAAAGTTTTTTGAAATTTCACTGGAAATACTGTTTAGTTGGCTCCAACTTGTGGTGCCGGTGGAATTCCAATAGAAGCCTTGTAGCATAACTGCGGAGCTAGAAGAGGGCGCCTGGGCATTCAGATATTGCCCCAAACAAAGACTAACAAGAGTCAGACCTGTGTAAAAGAGTTTTTTTAATAACATAGGTAATGTTTTAGGTGTTAGATATTATTGTTTATATGAATAATCATGCATATCATGCATGGTTATTTTGTCGTTTTTCACAAGGTTGCTTTTACTAAGAGGAAATCTCATGAATAGAATTCCTTAACTAAATGGAAATGCATCGAAAAAAGGAGCAAGTGTTCCTTTTTGTTATACTAAAGCGATTTTTTATAATTCTGTTATTTAAAAAAAATAACGAAATTCTCTTTCTCAAAATTAAGCCTATATTTTATTCTATAATCGTCAAGTAAGTACAGTAAGTAAATTATTTACTAAATTTTATTTTGTTTATTTGTTTGTTTATTAGTCGTTTAACTTTTGTTTAGTATGTGGAAAAAAGTAGATGAAAGTGAAGTGTATAGTATGACTTTGATATCAATATAGGGATAAAAATTAGACAAATAATCTGAAAATCATGGATATTGTTTGCTTATTTATATATCATTCACCGCTTTTGTATCGATTTTTATTATTCATGTTTTTTATCAGTATTATAACCGACAGGATAATTTTTTTAGAAAGTATTTTGTCCTTGACATAATTAAACGATTTAGCCGGATTTCTACCAAGTGTAAGTCGGTCGGATAAAAGTGAAGATAAGATATCAAACGACTGCTTGAATTTTTGAAAATACAGGGTGAACGTTTATAAAACTTTAGATTGCTACAGACTAGTATTTTCGGGTTGAACTCGCAGTTTTTCTGATAAATATATTTGATTATCAGATTTTAAAGTCCTTTATCCCCCTAGAAAAGTTAGAACTCTTATCTGTCTATTGGAGCTACTGGAGGCGACACATCTTATGGTTTCAAGCCAAAGTTGAATCACCACCGCTAAAAGCTTTATCAATGCTATATTCCAAATCGGATGTGTAGCCATAATATATTCGACTCCTATATATTCGACTCAATTTTAACAGCGATAAGTTGTTTGTTTCGGAGAGAAGTCCTTTTAGAAAACCACATTGGCTTCTACGAAATCAAGTGTATACAGAACAATTCTATAGTGTGTAATAGAGGGCTACATTATTGGAAAAAAGCTCATACTGTTCCTTTTTTCGAATAAAGTTGTCTTCATTTCTGTGGAAATAGCGGTAGTTGAGAGGAATTGACCAGCTTTCTTTTGCCGCATTTCAGCTCTTTTATATATTCTCTTTATATTCTATTTTGTTGATTATCAATTGTAATAATTCAAATATATTCACTGTTTTTCTTGCATGACAAATAAATGATTTATATCTTTATCGCGATGCAAGAGCAAATTAATCTGGAAGCTATCATGGCAATTCTTCATGAATGAGTCATCTTCCTGAAGAACTCCCAGAATTTCGAGACATAGTTATTCTTTAATAATTGTTTTTCATCTATTTTTCTTGCCGGCAGATAAGCTTTCTTTTTCTTAATAAAATGTAGTGGTGTATGTTTTTTTTTATCCTAATAATCTGATGATTACATAGGTGTTGGAAAAAGCGATCTCATAATGAAATAACACATCACCTAAATAAATACTATATTTGTATTAAACTTAAACTACCACCAATTTATGAAAAGGGTCTTAATTCTTACTTTTACTTTATTATTCATCAATGCGTATGGTGTGGAGCAAGTTAATGCCTCAGAAATGGATTCTTTATTGAAGCAATTAGACAAGACAGTAGAGAAGTATCCTATACGTGATCAGGTGAAAGAAGATAAGATTAAGGAAATAAAGAAATCAATTGTCAAATCAAACAACCCGAAAGAGAAATTTGACTATTACGGGAATTTGTACGAAATATACAAGAACTACCAAATCGATTCCGCTATTATTACAGCTGTAGATAGAAAAAAACTGGCCATTCAATTAGATAGTCCCAGAGATAGAGGATATGCCAACCTGAATTATGCCGAAATGATGATGATGGTTGGTTTGTACGACAAAGCTTTGAATATTATTCAGGAACAAGAACGGCAATATGTGGATGAACAGATGAAGCCATATATTTTTCATCTATATCATTCCATCTATCTGGTGATGCATGACACTTCTATCAACAAGGAGGAAAACTCTCATTACTTCCGGATGATGATGCAATACAAAGATTCTATCTTATCGGTATTGCCTAAAGATCAGATTGGTTACTATTTTGTACTGAGTTCTTCTCTTCTGGTGCATAAACAGAACGAAGAAGCTTTGAAATGGGCAAAATATGCCTATGATAAATCGACGCAGAATGGTACCGGACTATCTCTTTCTGCTGCCGCGATGGCGAGTGTCTACGAAGAATTAGGGAAAAAAGATTTAGAAAAGAAATTTTTAATTATTTCAGCGATCAATGATATCAAAAATGGAGTTCGTGAATATACTTCGTTACGCAAATTGGCTTTCATCTTATACGAAGACGGAGACATTGACCGTGCATATAATTATCTGAAAAGATCGATGCAAGATGCCATTTTTAGTAATGCCCGTTTCAGAACCTACGAGATATCACAAATTCTTCCGATTATTAATACTGCTTATGATGTAAAGAATCAGAAAGAAAAGCATCGGTTGATGGTTCTTCTTCTTATTATATCGATACTTTCTGTTATTATTGTCGGATGTTTTATTTTCACTTACAAACAGCTCTTGGCTTTAGCGAGAGCAAGACGTTCGTTAAAAGAAATCAATCTAAATTTGCAAGACATTAACCGGAGCCTGACTGAAACGAATGAAAAGTTAGCGGAAAGTAATCATGTCAAAGAAGAATATATTGGTTATGTGTTTACCATGTGTTCCGGATATATCGATAAAATGGAGGATTTACGCAAAAGAATGAACCGAAAAGCAAAAGCAAATCAAATAGAAGATCTTCTTAAAATCACAGGTTCTACCACTTTTGTTGCTGACGAATTAAAAGAATTTTATCATAGTTTTGACTCTGTCTTTCTCAAACTGTATCCATCCTTTATTGAGGATTTCAATTCCCTTCTTCTTAAAGATGAGAAAATATTGCCTAAATCAAATGATTTGCTAACTCCCGAATTAAGAATTTTTGCCCTCGTTCGGCTGGGTATAAACGATAGTACGAGGATTGCACAATTCTTGCATTATTCTCCACAGACTGTTTATAACTATCGTTTAAAAGTTCGTTCAAAGGCCAAGGTTTCTAAAGATTTTTTTCCTCAGGAAGTAGCCCAAATTGGAAAAATAAGCAAGACGTGATTTCCTTGAATCTGCGATTAATTCTTATTTTTTAGATTCTTTGTGTTTTATAATATAGGGTGATTGTCCGTTAAGGATAATGTATTTTTCCCTCGTTTTAAAGCTTGCCCAAAAGCGAAGGTTTCTAACAATCTTTTCCCTCCGGGAGGATGTAATCCGGATTGGGGAAATATACAAATAATGAGCTCTTTAACCTCCTATTCGTACTTGCTTTTTTAGCTCCTTCCTATTGTATAATATGTGATGATTGTTCGTTGAGGATAATGTATCTTCGGTTTGCCTCAACGTCCCTCCAAAAGCGAAGGTTTCTAACATTTTTTTTCCTTTGAGAGTAGTCAAGTTTGCAAAATATGCAAAAATGACCTCCTTAACCTGCTATAAATATTTACTTTTTTTAGATTTTGTGTGTTTTGTAATATATTTAATATCAGATGATAAATACATATTTTCCTCTTTTGTAAACTTACTTTCCTCTTTTACCAGCAACTCCTGCATAGGCATATTCATATATAACTTTGTTCTACATTAAAGCTCGTGGAAAACTTGAAAAGATAATGTCGCCTTGTCTTTACTCGCCGATTTAATGTCATTAATATTTATGAGAATTAGTTATAATCTTAAACTAATATTTGAACATGTTATGAATAAAACAAAGACTTCTATTATTAGAAAAAACTTCTTTATTTGCCTTTTGGTTGGACTTTGTCTTCATTTGGGCGTTGCTGCTCAAGGAACACACAGTGTGAAAGGCATCGTAAAAGATCCCGCAGGAGAAGCTATCATCGGAGCAACAGTTCTTCAGAAAGGGACATCGAATGGTACTACAACAGACTTTGAAGGAAAATTCTCGATTAACGTTCCTGCAAATGCTGTGTTGGCAATTTCATACATCGGCTACGTAAGCCAGGATGTAAGTGTAAATGGGCAATCCTCACTCACTGTAACTTTAAAAGATAATGAAAAGCTTCTGAATGAAGTGGTGGTGATTGGATACGGAACAGTAAAAAAGAATGATGCGACTGGCGCAGTCACAGCCATCAAACCCGATGCAATGAATAAAGGGCTAACGACCAATGCACAGGATATGCTTTCCGGAAAAATTGCAGGGGTAAACGTAGTCTCGGCTGGAGGAGCACCTGGCGGCGGTGCTGCTATTCGTATTCGTGGCGGTGCTTCTTTAAATGCATCCAATGACCCGTTAATTATTATTGATGGATTGGCTATGGATAACAACGGCGTAAAAGGATTGTCTAACCCTCTTTCTATGGTGAATCCCAATGATATTGAGTCATTCACCGTCTTGAAAGATGCTTCTGCAACTGCAATCTATGGGTCACGCGCATCAAATGGTGTAATTATTATTACCACAAAAAAGGGACTCTCAGGCTCAAAACCAAAAGTATCGTATGCCGGAAATATTTCTGTCAGCAATGTCCGTAAAACTCTGGATGTACTAAGTGGGGATGAATTCCGCAAATTGGCGAGTACTCTTTATGGCGATGACCAAAATATCATGAATGCACTTGGAACTTCGAATACTGATTGGCAGAAAGAAATCTATCGCACAGCTTTCAGTAACGATCACAATGTGACAATGACCGGTGGGTTCAAAAATATGCCTTATCGCTTTTCTCTCGGATATACCAACCAAAATGGTATTCTGAAGACCTCTAACTTCGAGAGATATACTGCTTCTTTTAATTTGAGTCCAAGCCTATTGGATAAGCATTTGACCATGAGTCTGAATGCAAAAGGGATGTATGCCAAGAATCATTATGCAGATGGCGGAGCTGTCGGAGCAGCTGTGGCAATGGATCCCACCCAGTCGGTACATTCGAGTATCGCTGAATTTGGAAACTATTTTCAATGGTCTACTCCGGGAAAAGATTTGAATGACCAAAATGCCTCAATACTTAAGGTTAATTCATTAGCAACCAAAAACCCGGTAGCTATGTTGGATCTGAAAGACGATCGGGCAACTTCCCAGGCATTTATCGGTAGCGCTGAATTTGACTACAAAGTACATGGCTTCGAGGACCTGAGATTACATGTGAATATGGGTGCGGATATTTCAACCGGAAAGCAAAATACGAATGTCTCTCCTTATTCCGGAACAGATAACTATTATGGATTCTACAAACAAGATAAAGAAGATAAATACAATCTTTCATTTAGTTCGTATGCCCAATATTCGAAAGACCTGGAAGCTGCAAAACAGCATGTTGATGTGATGGCTGGTTACGAATGGCAACATTTTCATCGTCAAGGGCATTACGATCAATATGGGCTTTATCCAAGTACTAACACGGTAGATCCGGGAGCACAGTATAACCCTGTATATTCTGCCTTTAAAACAGAAAGCTTTTTAGTTTCATTCTTTGGAAGGGCTAATTATTCTCTACTGGATCGTTATTTGCTGACATTCACTTTGCGTGACGACGGTAGTTCTCGTTTTTCGAAAGACAATCGCTGGGCTTTGTTCCCTTCATTGGCATTCGGCTGGAAAATGAAAGAAGAATCTTTTCTTAAAGATGTTGCACCTGTTACAGATCTAAAACTTCGTCTTGGGTATGGTATCACCGGACAACAGAATATTACCGACAGTGATTACCCCTACCTTCCATTCTATGTAAATAATAAGGCCGGAGCATATTATTATTTCGGAGACGATAAATATTCTTTGTCTCGTCCGACAGCCTACAATAAAGATCTGAAGTGGGAACAAACCACCACTTGGAATGCAGGTATTGATTTTGGATTTCTCAATAATAGACTGAATGGATCTGTCGACTTTTATTATAGAAAAACAAACGACCTGATTAATAAAGTGACTGTACCTGCGGGATCTAACTTTAGTAATAAAGTATTGAGTAATGTAGGAACAATGAATAATAGAGGTTTGGAAGTTGCTTTGACCTATCGTGCCATTACAACCAAAGATTTGACTTGGGAGTTAGGAGCGAATATGACTTATAACAAAAATAAAATTACGAAGCTTACTACCGGTTCCGGTACAGGTTATTATGTTGCTACAGGCGGTATTACAGCCGGTACAGGCGGAAATGCACAAGCACATAAAGTCGGATATGCAGCCTCTTCTTTCTATGTATACCAACAAGTATATGATAAGGATGGGAAGCCTATTGAAAACCTGTTTGTTGATCGCAATGGAGACGGCATTATTAATGATGCAGACAAATATATCTATAAGAACCCGATGGGAGATGTTCAGTTAGGATTTACATCGAAAGTTATTTATAAGAGCTGGGATTTGAGTTTCTCAATGAGGGCTAAATTGAATAATTATGTTTATAATGACGTGCTTTCCAATAATGCAAATGTTTCTTATTCAGGAATTTGGTCAACAAGTGGTTTCTTTTCCAACAGGCCTAAAGCAGCTGTTGACCTAGGTTGGTCAGGAACCGGAAACTATATGTTCTCTGATTATTTTGTTCAAAATGCTTCTTTCCTCAAACTGGATAATATAACCTTGGGATACTCATTTAATAAATTGTTTGGAAAGAGTATTTCCGGACGTACTTATCTGACTGGTCAGAATATCATGACAATTACGAAATACAAAGGTCTTGATCCTGAAGTGATGAACATTGAATCTACCGGCGCTGTGTATGGCATTGATAAGAATTTGTATCCTCGTCCGATCATGGGTATTCTTGGATTAACATTGAATTTCTAATATCTAATAAAGCTAAAATACAATGAAACTATCATATTTTAAATCAATCGTTCGGACGTTGGCAATATGTTTGACATTAGGATTCACTTCTTGTGTGGGAGATTTGAATGTATCGCCAATTGACCCGAATACAACAACTGAATTCAACCAGGATGACGTTTTTGCAAAAATTTATGCCACAATGGCTCTGACAGGACAACAAGGGCCGGCCGGAGACGCAGATGTTGTCGGAATTGACGAAGGAACATCCAGTTTTTATCGATTAATCTGGAACTTTAGCGAACTTCCTACCGATGAGGCTATCTGTTCCTGGGGAGATGTGGGGATTCCGGAAATGAATTTCACACGTTGGTCATCAGGACACGGGCAATTGGAAGGTCTTTATGGTCGTCTCTATTTTGATATCACTTTATGTAATCATTTTCTGGAACAGACAGCCGGACTTACCGATGACAAAACTGTGAAGCAACGTGCGGAAACTCGTTTTATGCGTGCTCTCAACTATTATTATCTGTTAGATTTCTTTGGAAATGTTCCGTTTGTAGAAACTGTTTCTTCTGAACTTCCAAAACAAATGAAGAGAGCCGATCTGTATACGTATATTGTTAGCGAATTAAAAACAATTGAACCGGATATGTACGATGCCCTACAGGCACCGTATGGTAGAGCCGACAAAGTGGCCGACTGGATGCTTTTGTCTCGCCTGTACCTGAATGCGGAGGTGTATACCGGAACAGCTGAATGGGCATCTGCTGCTGAATATGCTAAAAAAGTAATGGATTCCAGCTATGGTTTATGCTCTGACTATTCACAGTTATTTATGGGGAATAACGGTGAAAATGCGAACGCCCGTCAGGAGATTATTCTTCCGATACGATTTGACGGTGTGGATACGCAATCTTACGGTGGAGCCTTATTCCTGATTGCATCTACACATACAACAGGTATGGGTAGCTGGGGTACAACAGAAGGCTGGGGCGGAAACCGCGGGCGTTTAGCTTTAGCAGAAAAATTCTTTACAGATGGAAATATTCCTGCAAATACAGTGAATACGACAACTGCTGCAGGGGATGACAGAGCCTTGTTTACCACTTATGGTGAATATCAGGATAATGGAATAACTCAAGTATTCCAGACTTCTCTGCCTATTAAAAATGTAAATACGTTCAAACAAGGTGTGGCTGTAATTAAATTTTCAAACTCATATTCTAATGGCGGAACTCCTAAGGACTCTAAATTTGTGGATATGGATGTTCCATTTATGAGAAAAGCCGAAGCATATTTGACGTATGCCGAAGCATTGCTAAGAAGCGGGGGAAGCAAAGCCAATGCATTGGCTGCTGTAAATGTGCTGAGAACAAGAGCAAATGCCGCAAAACTAACAGATTTGACATTGAGCAATATTTTGGATGAACGCTCAAGAGAATTTTATTTTGAAACATTGAGACGTACAGACCTTATTCGTTATGGATACTTTACAACCAGTTCTTATTTGTGGGATTGGAAAGGTGGTACAGCTGATGGTGCAGGTGTTTCTTCCATCTACAATCTATTGCCTATCCCGGCTTCCGATTTGAATGCAAATGAAAATTTAACACAAAATCCAGGCTATTAATACCTAAAAAACGAAACGATGAAGACATTAAATTATATTATAAGCTTTATTATTGGAGCGCTCATATTCACATCCTGTGACTCGGACAGAGATTCGAATCCGACGTTTCAGACACCCACTGAGTTTGTCTTGAACACGCCCCGGTATGTAAATGGTGTATACGATTTGAAAGAGGACAGCACTATTTTGCTGACCTGTTCTCAACCGAATTACGGATTTGCTGCATCCGTGAAATATGCTGTGGAAGTCTCGGTAAGTTCTTCCTTTGCCGATTCCGTCAGTACAACGTTGGCTACGACTTATACTACGGCTCGAATGGATGTAAGTACAACCGAAATAGCAAAAGCAATTGTTCCTCTGATGGGAATTACGAAAGAAGAGGATTTTCCGACAACGGCATTTCCTTTGTATTTCCGCCTAAAAGCAACTGTGCCGGGAGCTCCATCCGGAGATACAATACTTTCTAATATCATTGAACTTCCGCAAGTGAAGAGCTATTTTGCATTGCCACCAATGACATTGCCTACAGAGTTTTATGCAATCGGAACTTTCTGCAACTGGGACTGGACGCAGGCTGTTACCATGACTCCGGTGAATGGCAATGCCGGTAAATTCTGGGCTATGCTATGGTGCGGCAAAGATCAGGGGATGAAATTCAATACAGCAACCGCCTGGGATAATAATCAGTTTGGTGTAGGTAAAAATGTCACAATCAGTGGTGTGGACTATACCGATGACGGCGGAAATATCAAATTCAGTGACTCTGGTTGGCACCTGGTCGTGATTACGGCAACTATTAACGGGCGCTCATACGATTATGATGTAAAATTCCTCGATCCGAATGTCTATGTAATTGGTGTAGCTAATGGTGGTACCTGGGGGGCTAATGATAGTTGGAAATTTACACCGCCGACTACCTCTGACGGTGAATTTGTATCCCCTGCGCTGGCCGCCGATTGTGCCGGTGATGATAATTCCAACCTTCGTCTGGCAGTGGTCTTGGACGGAATAGACTGGTGGAGAACTGAGTTTATTTTCTTGGACGGAAAGATTGCTTACCGGGGAAGTGGTGGTGATCAGACTCGCATTGGTTGTAAGGCCGGACAGAAAGTGTATCTGAATTTCCTTGCCGGAACCGGACGAGTTCAATAACACAACATTGAAAACCAATTAAATCAAAACAGAATGAAACATTTAGTTTATATATTTTCATTGATATTACTCTCGTTCACAGCTTGTAACGAAGACTTTAATGATGGGGTTTATCCGCAAACAAACCCTCAGGAAGATGCTCAGACTTTTGAAGGATTGACCATTGCCCTGAACAATACTTTCAAGAATAACCTGGATCTGTCGACTTATAAGGCGACAGATTCCATCAACGTCGTTGACACTCAGGCTACTCCTAAGCTCAATAGCAGAGCGGTTATGGAGTATGTTCTTCAGCTTTCGAATACAGCAGATTTCACAACGTTTGCAACATTGAATGTGGGAGATGGTAACGACGTTACGGTAGATGAGCTCAATACCGCTTTCCGTTCAGTATTTGGTTTGTCACCTAAGCAAAGAGATGTGTATGTCAGAGTGAAGGCTTATATTGCCGAAGGTACTTCCAGAATTGCCTATGGAGATTTTTTTAACTTTGGCTCTGTGAAGATAACACCTGTGCCATATAGTGTCACTATTGAAGATGCATATTATTTGTTGACAAATACAGGAAGCGGATGGAATGTGTCTGATATGAAAGTGTTTAATCATAGCTCTTCAGATGTGTATGATGACCCTGTATTTTCTTTAAGATTTGAGGCTCCTGCTAATAATACAAAACTTTTGATTGTTCCGGCTTCTCTTGTCGATCAGGTGAAAGCAAACAATCTGGACGGCGTATTCGGATCTGCGATTGATAGCAATACTGCGACTGCCGGGGATTTGACATCCGCAAGTGCAGGAAGTATTTTGATTGAAGAGGCTCAATGGGTAAATCTGACGCTGAACATGCTCACTCGTAAATACACTGTTGAGCTTTTAGGTCAGGCAAGTCCTTATCTGTACGTTCCAGGCAATCAGCAAGGATGGTCTCCAGCTTCTGCCACCAAACTTTATTCTGCGGGAATGAATATGATTTATACAGGTTATTCCTATCTGGACGGAGAATTCAAACTAACAACAGCTCCTGACTGGAGTCATAGCAATTATGGAGTCAAGGATGGTTTGCTGAGTACAAGTGGAGATAATTTGTCGGTCACTGAAGCAGGCTTCTATTACATCTATGCAAACCTGAACAATCTGAAGTACACTGTGACAAAAACAGTATGGGGGTTAATTGGTGATGCTACTCCTAAAGGATGGGATGCCAGTACTCCGATGACTTACAATGCAACAGATAATTCATGGAGTGCAACAGTGAGTCTTACAGCAGGAACATTTAAGTTCCGGGCAAATGATGCTTGGGATTTGAATATGGGAGGAACCCTTAATAACCTGACTCAGAACGGTGCAAATATAACGGTGGCAGATGCAGGAACATATCTTGTTAAACTGTATCTGACCAATGATGAGTCAAGTTATTGTACTTTGACAAAGCAATAAATGGTATTAAAGCGGTATAAAGAAATAAGGTAAGAAGAATAGGTTGAAAATACGGGAGGCATTGGTAAGGGAAGCTTGCCTCCCGTTTTTTTCTAAAGATTCTATCTTGAGAATATACTACATACCCATTGGTTTTTTTTAGAAAGTATACAAAATGTCTTTTAACTTTAAGAAGATAGGGTGAAATTGAGATCCTGCAAATTAGTTGTGAGAGCCCGGAAAAAGACAAATAAATTAAGGAAAATCTTAAAAGAATACCAGAAAGGAATAAGCAAGTTCTGAAAAAAGAATAAATGGATTTCGGAAAGAGATTTGAAAATTTAGGAAATGCTTGAGTGAATTTCGGATAAAAAGATTCAAGTAAGTTGATGATAACTTTGAGTTCGTTTTGTGAAACAGTTTAGCAATAAATTATCGATAGTATGTTGAAAAGAATATTTAATATAGCCCTCTTTATAGCTATTACCATCGGGCAGGCCTGGTCACAGATGGTGACAACCACTCCTGCTTTCCCGACAACCAGCGGAAGCATAACCGTTGTGTTTGATGTCTCGTCAATGTCAGGTGGGCTGAGTACTTATATCGGTACGGATGTTTATGTACATACCGGTGTTCTTACCAATAAAAGTACTTCATCTACCGATTGGAAGTATGCCACAACTTGGCTCAACAACGATTCTAAATATAAATTGGTGTCATTGGGAAATAACAAATGGCAATTCACCATTACTCCCGACATCAAATCGTTTTATGGCGTACCCTCCTCAGAGACGGTACAAAAACTTATGTTTGTTTTACGCAACAGTACAGGTAGTGTGGAAGGAAAAAATAGCGGTAATGACATTGCTGTTCCGGTTTACACAGCCGATCTTAACGTCTATTTTACAAAACCTTCTACAGACACAATAGTGGCCAAAAATACCACTATCAATTTTGGAGCCATTGCTTCCGAATCCACTACATTGAATTTGCTGATGAATGGAACTGTAATCTCCTCGGCAAATACTTCTTCCTCTCTAACATATTCAAAAACATTCACCAATGAAGGCAGTTATCAAATGGTAATACAAGCCGGAATAAATTCGTCTTATAAGTACGATACGGTGAATGTATTTGTAGAAAAAGATCAGGTGTCACAGGTACGCCCGGCGGGAACAATAGCCGGAATCAATTACCCAAACGATACAACTGCAACTCTGGTGCTTTATGCGCCCGGAAAAAGTTCGGTTTTCGTTCTTGGAGATTTCAATGACTGGACACTCTCGAATGACTATATGCTCAATAAAGATGGTGATTATTGGTGGATAACTCTCAATCATCTGACCAAGAAACAGGAATATGCATTTCAATATCTGGTAGATGGTTCACTAAGAATTGCAGACCCTTACACCAACAAAGTACTTGACCCCTGGAATGACCCGTACATTCCGTCCTCTGTATATCCTAATCTGAAAGCATATCCGACCGGAAAAACAACCGGAATTGTCTCTGTTTTGCAGACGGCTCAGCCGGTCTATAACTGGGCAAACTCTTCCTATTCAGTTACAGATAAGAGTAAACTTATTGTCTATGAGCTGCTTGTTCGGGACTTTACATCTTCTCATAGCTTTGATGGAGTCAGGAGCAAGTTGGACTACTTGCAAAGTTTGGGGATAAATGCGATTGAGTTGATGCCTGTGAATGAGTTTGAAGGAAATTCCAGTTGGGGATACAATCCATCCTTCTATTTCGCAGTCGATAAATATTACGGAACAAAAGACGCTTTAAAAGCACTTATTGATGAATGTCATGGTCGCGGTATTGCGGTGATTCTCGATCTGGTACTGAATCATTCGTTCGGGCAAAGTCCATTTGTCAAGCTCTATTGGGATAGTGCAAATTCGCGTCCGGCAGCTAATAATCCATGGTACAACGTCACTTCACCCAATTCGACTTACAGTTGGGGATATGACTTTAATCATGAATCTGTACAGACAAAGGCTCTAGTGGATAGCATTAACAGCTTCTGGATGAAAGAATTTAAAGTCGACGGATTTCGTTTCGATTTTACTAAAGGATTTACAAATACCGTAGGAGATGGTTATTCTTATGATGCTTCCCGTATTGCTATTCTTGAAAGAATGGCTACTGAAATATGGAAACGCAACAATAAGGCTTATGTGATTATTGAACACCTGACTGCAAATTCAGAAGAAAAAGTGTTGTCAGATGCCGGATTAATGCCTTGGGGGAATATGAACAATGCTTATTGCCAAAGCATTATGGGATGGATGTCCGATTCGGGATTTGATTGGGGAATCTATACAAACAGAAATTGGACTCAACCCAACCTGGTAACTTACATGGAGAGCCATGATGAGGAGAGAACTATGTATAAGGCACTGACTTATGGTAATCTATCCGGTTCGTACGATGTGAAACTTCTTTCAAATGCTCTAAACAGAGCTAAATTGAATGCTGCTTTCTTTATGCTACAGCCTGGACCGAAAATGATTTGGCAATTTGGTGAGTTAGGGTATGATTTTTCAATTAATACTGCCAGTGATGGAGTGACTATAGGAGATACTTACCGCACTGACGAAAAGCCTGTCCGTTGGGATTATTATACTGTTGCCACACGCAAAGCGTTATATGATGTTTATGCCAAATTGAATCAGTTGAAAACAACTTATCCGGTATTTTCATCCACTGATGTAACTTATTCGGTAGGGGCGACCGAAGCTCGTTCCATTGTCTGGCGCTCCTCAGGAATGAATGCTTTTGTCGTTGGAAATTTCGGCGTTGCCAGTACTACGGTAACCGCTACATTACCAAAGACCGGTACATGGTATAATGTTTTCACGGGGGAGAGCGAAACATTCTCTTCCACCTCTTACTCCGTAACCCTGGCTCCGGGAGAATTCAGATTGTACACCGACAATCAGGCGCTCTCTTCGATTGAAAATACAGGTTCGGATATTATCAGTGCTGTGTTTGCTGATAGAAATACCATCTATAATAAAGGTGATGAGCCTGTTCAGATTACTCTCTTTGATTTATTCGGACGGAAAATAGAAGATGCAATACTGAACGAAAAGCTGGATATTTCTAATCTGCAAAATGGTATCTATTTGATTCAGGTGAAAGACAAGACCACTACTTATACTGTGAAGGTCAATAAATATTGAAACAGAATATATAATTTCTAATCTATATACGTAATTATGATTAAGACTTGGATAACCACTCTTGGTTTGTGTGTAATGACTTTATTGCTGTCGGCACAAACATTAAAATCACCCGATGGAAATCTGGAGATGAAATTCTTCCTTCAGGATGGAGGAATACCGACATACACCCTTACCTATAAGGGGAAGGATGTGATCAAACCAAGTAAACTTGGCTTGGACCTGAAACCAGTCGGTGTTCAGCGAGCTTTTTATGACTTTTCTCCCGAAGGAAATAAGGCGAGCGCTGAAAAGAATTCACTCTATGACGGCTTTTCTATTGTAAATACTCAAACATCTACTTTCGATGAAACATGGAAGCCTGTTTGGGGAGAAGAAAGTAGTATTCGTAATCATTACAACGAACTTGCCGTGACATTGAATCAGGCAGATAAGGACAGAACCCTGTTGATTCGTTTCCGTTTGTTTAATGACGGACTTGGATTCAGATACGAATTCCCTGACCAGAAAAATCTGGTTTATTTTGTAATTAAAGAAGAAAAAACTCAGTTTGCAATGGCTGGAGATCATACGGCTCTCTGGATTCCCGGCGATTACGATACGCAGGAATATGATTATACGACATGTAAGTTGTCTGAAATCAGAAGTCACATGCAAAAAGCCATTACGCCCAATGCTTCTCAAACGCCTATTGGACCTACGGCTGTACAGACAGCTTTGCAGATGAAGACAAACAATGGACTCTACATCAATATCCATGAAGCGGCTTTGGTAAATTACTCTTGCATGCATTTGGTATTGGATGACAAGAATATGGTCTTTGAGTCATGCCTGACTCCTGATGCACAGGGAGATAAAGGGTATATCCAGACTCCGGCGACCAGTCCTTGGAGAACGGTGATGGTGAGTGATGATGCACGTG
The DNA here is from genome assembly GCA_047605645.1 of Dysgonamonadaceae bacterium. Classification (GTDB taxonomy): domain Bacteria; phylum Bacteroidota; class Bacteroidia; order Bacteroidales; family Dysgonomonadaceae; genus UBA1309. The sequence continues at coordinate 47,788 of JASGFJ010000012.1, forward strand.
ATATGCTGGCTTCAAGAATCACCCTGAATTTGAATGAACCATGTAAATATACAGACACATCCTGGATTAAACCCGTGAAATACATTGGTGTCTGGTGGGAAATGATTACCGGAAAAAGCACGTGGGCCTATACCGACGATTTAACGAGTGTACACTTAGGTGTGACGGACTACTCCAAGGTGAAACCAAATGGAAAGCATGGGGCAAATACTGAAAATGTGAAAAAATACATTGACTTTGCAGCCAAAAACGGATTTAGTCAGGTCTTGGTAGAAGGTTGGAACGAAGGATGGGAAGATTGGTTTGATCGTTCAAAAGATTATGTCTTTGATTTTGTAACTCCTTATCCGGATTTTCATGTAGCCGAATTGCGTGATTATGCCAAAAGTAAAGGGGTGAAACTGATGATGCATCACGAAACATCGGCTTCTGTACGCAATTACGAACGTCATATAGATACTGCTTATCAATTTATGGTTGACAACGGTTACAATTCAGTGAAAAGCGGTTATGTCGGCAATATTCTTCCTCGGGGCGAGCACCATTATGGACAATGGATAAACAATCATTATCTGTATGCAGTGAAAAAAGCTGCCGACTACAAAATTATGGTGAATGCACACGAGGCAGTTCGTCCTACCGGCTTGTGCCGTACTTATCCCAATATGATTGGAAATGAATCAGCACGTGGTACCGAATACCAGGCTTTCGGCGGAAATCACCCCAATCATGTCACTATACTTCCTTTCACTCGTCTGATTGGTGGTCCGATGGACTACACGCCGGGAATCTTCCAGATGGATATCAGTAAGGTTAATCCGGGCAACAATTCTCGTGTCAACAGTACTCTGGCCAATCAATTGGCTTTGTATGTAGTTATGTACAGTCCGCTTCAAATGGCAGCAGATTTGCCTGAAAATTACGAACAACACATGGATGCCTTCCAGTTCATCAAGGATGTGGCCATTGATTGGGATGAAAGTAAATATCTGGAAGCAGAGCCGGGCGATTACATTACGATTGCACGTAAGGCCAAAGGAACAGACAATTGGTTTATCGGCAGCGTTGCCGGATATAATCCTCATACATCCAACATCAAATTCGACTTCCTGACTCCGGGAAAGACGTATGTAGCAACAATATATGCGGATGCTAAGAATGCCGATTATAAAACGAATCCTCAGGCATACACTATTCGTAAAGTACTTGTTGACAGCAAGTCTAAACTGACTCAATTGGCTGTTCCTGCAGGAGGATATGCCATCAGCATTATAGCAGCAGATAAAGCAGCTGCAAAAGGATTGAAAAAACTGTAATAATTCGATAATCTTATGACTGAGGGCAAGCTTCATCTACGTACGGAAGTAGCTTGCCTTTTTTATCCCTTGAATTGTATGAAAAGACCAATAATTATCTTCTTCATATTGGCTCTTATTGGCCAATCTGTTTCAGCATTTGAAATAAAAAAAGTAGAACCGCTTAGCTGGTGGTCGGGAATGCAGGACTCTATTCTGCAGGTGATGATCTATGGAAAAGATGTGACCGGTTCGCAAGTGAAGGTAATCTCTGAAGATATTCATATTAGCAGTATCGCTCCCATGGAAAATTCCAATTATCTGTTTCTTTATTTGAATATCGGAAAAGCAAAACCTCAAAAATTCCAAATCCGGCTATCCAAAGGAACACAAAATCAGGTGATTCCATACGAACTCAAATCCAGAAGTGTTGATTCTCGCGAACGGATCGGCTTTAACTCGAGTGATGTACTCTACTTATTGATGCCCGATCGCTTTTCCAATGGAGATACCTCCAATGATGTTGTTACCGGCATGCAAGAGACAAAAGTAGATAGAACCCAATTATCGGCTCGTCATGGAGGCGATTTGAAAGGTATTGAGAATCATCTCGACTATATTGCAAACCTCGGAGCAACGGCATTATGGATGACACCTGTTCTTGAAAATAACATGAAAGAGGGATCTTATCATGGTTATGCTATTACCGATTATTATAAAATAGACTCTCGTTTCGGGACAAATGATGAATTCCGTTCTCTTGTCGAAGCTGCGCATTCGAAAGGGGTGAAAGTTGTTATGGATATGGTATTTAACCATTGTGGCAGCAACCATTTCTTTTTTAAAGACAGACCTTCGCACGATTGGTTTAATTTTCCGGACGGATACGTGCAGACTTCTTTTAAAACAGGGACACAGTTTGACCCTTATACTTCGGATTATGATAAGCAGATGGCTGTTGACGGATGGTTTGTGCAGTCGATGCCTGATTTGAATCAGCGGAATCCGCATCTTGCAAAATATCTGATTCAAAATAGTATATGGTGGATTGAGTATGCCGGTATTGATGGTATTCGTCAGGATACCTATCCGTATATCGATTTTGATATGATGTCCCGGTGGTGTAAAACCATAAATAAAGAATATCCGAATTTCAATATCGTTGGCGAAACCTGGCTGGATAACAATGTGGGAGTTTCTTTCTGGCAGAAAGACAGCAAAGTGGCGGCTCCCAAAAATTCCAACCTGAAAACAGTAATGGATTTCCCTTTATTAGAAACCATGCTGTCAGCTTTTTCTAAAAAGGAAGTGGATTATTCTCCTATATATAATCTCCTGAGCCAGGATATTGTTTATACTGACACTTATAATCTACTAACCTTTCTGGATAATCATGACACCTCCCGGTTTCTGAAAGATGAAAAGGATGCTTCCGATATGAACAGGTATCGTCAGGCACTTACGTTGCTTCTGACAACCCGGGGAACTCCTCAGCTATATTACGGAGTAGAGATCGGAATGTACGGAGATAAAAGCAATGGTGATGGAGCTCTTCGCGTCGATTTTCCCGGAGGATGGAAAAACGATAAGACCAATGCCTTTACAAAAGAGGGCAGAAATGAGCAACAGAATGCAAAATTTGACTTTCTGCAAAAACTTTTGCTCTTCCGTAAAGGCAATGAGGTGATTGCAAAAGGTTCGTTGAAACAGTTTCAACCCAACGACGGAGTTTATGTTTACGAACGAAAATCAGGAAATAAATCCTATGTTATATTTCTTAATGGAGCAAGCGAGAGCAAGACTTTGAATGTGCTCCGATACAAAGAAGTACTTCCGGCTAACAACGCAAAAGACATTCTAAGCGGGAAGACAATTTCATGGAATGATTCTTTGGCTATTGAAGGACGAGGTATCTATATCCTCGAATTTTGATATGCCATATTCATAGCGTGTTTCAATTGGGTTTATGAAAGAAAGTCAGCCATTTCCGATGAATGGCTGACTTTCTGTTTTTAAAAGAAGTACTCTGGCTAATTATGACTATGGATGTCGAATGGTCTGTGTTTTTTGTTTGATGCAAATCCGAGTATTGCGTATACTCAAAAAAAACGTGCTTCTGCATCTAACATAGACGTGGAAGCGAGTCTACTACAGACGCAAAAAAGTATCTTATTTGCAAGTTGTATACTTATTCAATACAGGTAAGTGTAACATCTACCAAATTCGCAACAGATTGGATGATTGGCAAATCAATGGGTTCACAATTGCAATTGAAAATCTGCGGAACTGAATGGCATTCTCTACAGCAAGTAGGCACGAGAGAGCAGATGATCTTAGATGGGAAAATACAAGCGATTTATCCTTTTGGACTGCTCGGTCAAATTAGAATGCGAGCCTTTGGAATCACGGCGGGAAGCTTGTCTCTTCTTTATTTTTCAGAGGGGTAATTTAAATTTTTTATACAAGTACTGTGTCTTTGATTGAGCTTCCGAATAGAAAGTCTGATGCAGAGTCACAGGACGCTATCTCAGAGAATATATGTGGTGTAAATGACAGTATTTTGTAACTATTCGTATTGCTTTTTATGCCACATCAGAATTTAAGGTGGTAATAATTCTCTATTCCCGAGATAAAATTTTCCCGATTTACCCCTTTTGTCAACTTTTTATAGATGAAAATAAACAATAAGTCTTATTTTTATGGCAAGTTAAAAAAAGAACAAATAAACAGAACGTTGTTATTCCAAGAAATTCATGCCATTTTTTAGTATTGTCATTCCTTTATACAACAAAGAAAAATATATCATTCATTCGCTTGAAAGTGTCCGCAGTCAAAACTTCTCGGATTATGAGATTATTATTGTAAATGATGGTTCTACTGATCGCAGCGAAGAGTTGGTAATGGCGGTTTGTGACTTACCTATTCGCTATTTTAAAACCGAAAACAGAGGTGTATCCAATGCCCGTAATCTGGGGATTGAGAAATCAACAGGCAAATATATCGCGTTCCTTGATGCTGATGATTTGTGGTATCCTCATTTTTTGGAGGAAATATATAACTATATCCGCTTGTTCCCGGAACAGAAAGTCTTTTCTACAGCCTCTGAGTTTGAATACCATGGAAAACGAATGGAAGCCAGGTATTCTTTAAAAAAGACAGGAGATTATGAAATTGTCGATTTTCTGAAGACGGCCTATCATAAATCCTTTATCTTCATGCCAGTCAAACGGGCTCAGATATTATTTACTTCGGCTTCTGTGTTTCGCAGAGATATTTTCGCGGAAATTGGATTATTTGACACGTCGATAAAAAGTGGAGAAGATACCGATATGTGGATTCGTGTTGGATTGAAATATAAAATTTGCTTTATCTGGAAAATCTCCGCTTTGTATGTTTATGACCCCCATAGTCTTTCTCGTCAAGTGACAAGTCTGGAGGGAAAACCCAAATATATTAAATATTTGGAGCTGGAAGCCACGCACAAAGATCTTAAACGCTATATTGATAATTTACGTTTTTCTCTTGCTGTAAAAAGTAAGTTGCTTGGAGATAGTAAAACATTCGATTACTATAATAAATATATCAATAAGAGAAATCTCCCGATAAGAAAGCAGCTGATATTGCTGTTGCCGGCTAACGGAATTCAGTATTTTATGCTTCTGAAGGAGAAAATGATTCGGCTTATGTTGGTATATTTTAAAGAGAAATGCTAACTCATTTCATTTCATGTCAGTATTTCTTTCCACTGTCGGATAATGTTTCCCGGATCGAGATGCAGAACACTTTTTTGAGCATTTGCTTTGCATCGCGTATAGAGTTCTCTGTCGTCAATCATCCGGTTCATGGCTTCACTCAGTTTCCGGATATTGTGATTTTCGACTAAGAGTCCGTTGTATCCATTGGTAATTATTTCGCGTGGCCCATAATCGCAATCCACCGAAACAAGAGGAGTGCCGGCTGATAAAGCTTCAATCAGTGTCATTGGGAATCCTTCATAATAACTTGTCAGAACCAAAAATAAAGCTTTCTGTAGATAGCGATATACATTCGGTGTAAAAGGTTGCATTATTACATGCTCTTGCAAACCATTTTGTGCTATATATTGCTTGGTCTCTTCTTTGTCGTCCCCATCTCCGACAATGAGTAGCTTTACCGATTTTTCTTTCAGCGAGGATGCATTATAGGAGTCGATCAACAGCCTTAGATTTTTTACCTTTTCAGAAATCCTACCTAGATAGAGAATATATTTCTGTGGCGAATCCGGTGTGTTAGACGATATCGACTCTTGCATTTTCTCAGCTGGATTATAGATAACTGTCAGGTTTTTATTCTGATATCTGCTGAAAATAAGCTGTTTAATTCCTTCCGATACGCATACAATCATTTTGCAATTGCGGATCATCATCTTTGCGACGAAGTCATTTTTTGTGAAATAGGAATCGATCTTAGAACTGTGTACAACATAGATTTTCCTTTCTTTGATGTACGGGAAGAAAAGATAGAGCAATTCTGTTATTGGATTACTACGGCATCGTGCATCAATTATATAATCAAATTGATTCTCGGAAATAATCTTTTTAAAGGCTTTTATCCTTTTCCATTTCGAAAGGAGTGTTGGTTTCTCATTTTCTGCAAGTGCGAGATTGTGAAGTTTTCCCTTATATTCGTAGTCCACCCCGTTGTTGAATATAACAATCTGTACATCATATCCGGCATTCGTCAACATTCGGGACAATAAGGCTGTGCTTCGTTCCAGGCCTCCTCTTGCCAGGCTGAGAGCCACAATGCATATTTTAAGAGATGGTGACATGGGACAAAGATTTAGTCGTTCGATTTTTTCTTAGCGATCGTTTTATTTTTCGCATAAGCAGGTACGATGAATGGAGTCCATTGAAAAGGAACTTGTTCTCTGTGATACATAATAGTAGTTTGTCTGTAAAGGAAATCTGAAATCCGATTTCCCGAAAAGTCTGGTTCGCTTTTTCTGCTAAATCCTTCCGTTTTGCTTTGAAAGAAAGTAACAGCAAAGAATGAGAGACCCACTTGAGATAAACAGATGCATCAAGTATATTCAGTTTTAGCTCATTGAAGATGTCGATATGCAACTGAAGCACTCCCCATTTAAAATGAAATATTTTTTCAGGATTGGATGAATGACTAGCCGATTCGGATAATACTCGGTAAGTGATTGTGCTTTCGTTGAGATAATAAAAGTCCCCGGCTTGCAATAAAAAAAACACTAACTGATAGTCTTCGCATGGATAGTTATTGCTGAAAAATGGAGGATATCGCTTTCTTATTTCTTCTATTGTATCTCTCCGGTAACATGCCGAGCAGGTATATACTAATACATCTGTGGTTTGGTTCATCAATTGTTTTGTGTATTCCTTCCCGGTTCTTAGCTCCAATGGATCTAACTTCTGTCGAATCGATAGTTTTCCATTGCAGAGCTCATTCCAGGCTGTATGAACCAATACAATATCCGGGTCTTTCTCTAAAATATCGACCTGCTTTTGTAATTTATACGGGTCATTCCAAAAATCGTCTCCTGCACATTCAGCGATGTATTTGCCTCTACAGTGCGATAGTGTATTGTAGAAGTTTTTAATGAGTCCTTCATTTTGAGGATTCAGTATCAACCTGAGGTGTTCGGGATATTTTTTTTGCAGTTCTATGCAGATTTGTCTTGTATTGTCTGTAGAGCAGTCCTCTCCAATCACAATTTCAAAAGAGAAATTGCATACTTGCATCATGATACTTTCAATTGCCTGAACGATATAGTTCTCTTGATTGTATGTTGTGACAAGAACAGATACAAGTGGAGGAAAGGCTTCATTTTTCATGTTTCTCAGGAGCTTTATCTATCTTCTATAGTTGAATAAGTAAATAAACAACGTAAAAATCAATTGCTTATTATCTTAATTCAAGAATATTAAATATACAAAAACTGCCGGTATTGCGAACAATGTGCTGTCAAATCGATCCAGGATCCCTCCGTGTCCGGGAATCATGTTCCCTGAATCTTTGACTCCAAGAGTTCTCTTTAAGAGCGATTCAAAAAGGTCTCCTAATGTCCCTGCAATCACCACAATCACCGCAAACCCAATCCATGCAATCATCGGCATGACCGGAAAGAAATGATAGAAGAGGAGAGAGGAGGCTGATGCGAAAATGAGCCCCCCGAAAAAACCTTCCCAGGATTTCTTCGGTGAAATTCGTTCAAAAAGGCGATGCTTACCAAACATCATCCCTGTAAGATAGGCAAAGGTATCATTCAGCCAGATAAACACAAAGAGTGCCAATAAATATTCAAATCGGAACTCTCTTGCGGGTGAAGTTACCAGGCTGACAGCAAGCGCTAAAGGTAGAGCAATATAGGCAATGCCAAACAAAGAATAGGCCACTGATTGAATGGGATTTTCTTTTTTTAAATAAAGCTCGCTGATGAAAAGAATTAGAATATAAATAACTACACCTGCATAGCCGTATACATATCCGGTAAGGAAATAGCAGACAGTCGCCAGAAAAAGTAATAATCCGCCCCCGATATTTAGTGGTTTGGATGTTTTCACATTGGCGTGCCGATCGATGAGCTGATAAAACTCAAATAAGGAAAGGGCTGTTATTAGTGCAAATACGGTCGTAAAAGCAGTGTAGCCGAGAAGAATCCCGGCTAACAGCAATATAACATACAAGGCTCCGAAAAAAGCTCTTGTGAAAAAATTATTCAACTTCAAAATATTGGGTATTATGGAAGAGTGTCAATCTTCTTTCTCTTCTTCAGGTTCTACTTCACTGTGTGTTTCTTCTGACAGAACAATATTTCCATTTCCTTCTTCCGGTTTCACTTTTCCCTCTGCTTCGTTCATTAACTCTTCAGAGCGGGAAGTCCATGGGCGAACCCCGAAAATGTGTTTTAAATCGTCAGAATATATAACCTCTCTTTCAAGCAATAATTTGGCAAGCATTGCATGTCCTTCCTTGTGCTTTTCGAGAAGTTCTTTTGCCCGGATGTATTGCTGGAGAACAATTTCGCGAACCTCTTTGTCTATTTGCAATGCTGTTTCATCGCTATAGGGTTTCGTAAAACCGTAATCCTGTCCCGATGAATCATAATAGGATATATTCGGGAGGCTGTCGCTCATTCCGTAGTAAGCAACCATGGCATAGATCAGTTTCGTTGTCCGTTCAAGATCGTTGGCTGCTCCCGATGAAATTCTTCCTAAGAAGACATCCTCTGCTGCACGTCCACCCAGCAAAGCACAGATTTTATCGAGCATCTGTGGTTTTGTTTCAATCTGACGTTCTTCGGGAAGATACCAGGCTGCCCCCAATGCTTTACCGCGGGGAACAATGGTCACTTTCACCAACGGATCGGCATATTCAAGGAACCAGCTTAGTGTTGCGTGACCGGCTTCGTGGATGGCAATCGATCGTCTTTCTTCGTAAGTAGTGACTTTGTTTTTCTTTTCAAGGCCACCAATTATGCGATCCACAGCATTCAGAAAATCATCCTTTTGAACGATTTTCTTCCCTTTACGCGCTGCAATCAAAGCCGCCTCATTACATACATTGGCAATGTCGGCTCCGGAGAAACCCGGTGTTTGGCGGGAAAGGAAATCTATATCGACCGAGTCGTCGATCTTCACGGAACGCAAATGAACCTTAAATACTTCCCGGCGGTCATTCAGATCCGGCAGATCTACATAAATCTGGCGGTCAAAACGTCCGGCACGTAACAAGGCTTTGTCCAGAATGTCTGCCCGGTTGGTTGCTGCTAAGATAATCACACCGCTATTGGTGCCAAAACCATCCATTTCGGTAAGCAACTGGTTGAGGGTGTTTTCCCGTTCGTCGTTAGAACCCATGTTGGGATTCTTGCCACGAGCCCGACCAATTGCATCGATTTCATCGATGAAGATGATGCAGGGAGATTTCTCTTTTGCCTGCCGGAAAAGGTCGCGCACACGCGAAGCTCCTACGCCGACAAACATTTCTACGAAATCAGAACCGGACATGGAAAAGAACGGAACATTGGCTTCACCTGCGACAGCTTTTGCCAATAGGGTTTTTCCAGTTCCCGGAGGGCCAACCAGAAGGGCTCCCTTCGGAATTTTTCCTCCAAGTTCTGTATATCTGTTCGGATTCTTAAGAAATTCTACGATTTCTTCTATTTCTTCTTTTGCTTCTGAAAGTCCGGCTACGTCCTTAAAGGTTACTTTCAGATCGGAACCTTTATCGTAAAGCTGCGCTTTGGATTTCCCGACACTGAAAACACCGCCGCCACCACCGGCTCCACCTCCCGACATCCGCCGGATGATGAATATCCACAGAAAGACGAGTAGTGCAAACGGTAAGAGTCCGACAAGGATATCCCATAAGTCGGAGCCTGAATCGTAATCAACCGTGATTCGGGTTCTTAATTCGGGATTAAGGCTCTTGTAGAAATTATCAAATCCATCGGCTGACGGAATATTCACAACCAGCATCGGATTTTTTGTCGTTCTTAAATCCTCATTCTTAAAAACATTTTTTACCGAATCTTTTCGAACATAGGCCTCCAGCATGTTTTTCTTATTGTAGACCGTGATTTTCTCGACCCAATTGTTTGAGACATATTTTTCAAAATCAGACCAATAAACTTTTTTGCTTGAAACGTCGCCGAAAAAGAAATACATTCCGATAAGCAAAAGCACTACAACGGAATATAACCAGTAATTGAGAGGCATTTTAGACCCCTTACCTCCAGGGGGCGATGGCTTTTTTCTATTTTCCATATATTATTCTACATACATATACCGCACACCTTTGTTTTCAGTATGCGGTATTTTCTCTTTTATAACAAACAAGTTTCAATTATGTTGCTATTCATTAAAAACTCCTTAATCCAGTTCAGGAACTGTTTCTAGTTTAGCATCCTCCCATAGATGTTCGATGTCGTAAAACTCTCGTAATTCGGGAATAAATACGTGCACAATAACTGTGCCGTAATCTATTCCGACCCAGCGGGATTCTCGTAGTCCATCCACAGAGATTGGCCTTTCTTTTGTCTCTCTTTTTATTCCTTCCACTATTTCATTTGCAATTGCTTCCACTTGAGTCGGGGTGTTCCCTTCACAGACAATGAAACTTTGGCAGATAGCTCCCGGCATATCTGACATGTCTACAATTACGATGTTTCTGGCTTTCTTCTCTTGAGAAAATTTTACGATGTTGTCAATTAAAATTTTTGTATCGTCCATTCTTTATGGTTAATGTAATTCAAGGTGCAAATATAAGAGTTTAATTTCAATCCTTGATATCCAGAAGCTAACATCCGCCGAATATATTTCAATAAAATTCCAAAAGAGTTGAAAAGAACGGTCAATGAAAACACTATCGCAACTATCTTTAAACAAAATCGGGTGATTTTTCGGAAAATGTTTGTCAAATCAAAAAAAGGTTTTACATTTGCACTCGCTTAACGAAAGCAAGGAATTGCGATCGAAATACGCGAAAATAGCTCAGTTGGTAGAGCACGACCTTGCCAAGGTCGGGGTCGCGGGTTCGAGTCCCGTTTTTCGCTCTGGTCTGCCCGGATGGTGGAATGGTAGACACGCAAGACTTAAAATCTTGTGGCCATTATGGCTGTGCGGGTTCAAGTCCCGCTCCGGGTACGATTTAAAAGCTCATAATCTTTTGGTTATGAGCTTTTTTGTTTTCACTCTTCCTCGCTTCCCTGAATATTCCGGTCATCACTAAAGAACGAATTAAGTCAGTTTGTTTATGTGAATAAATAATTAGCTGTTTGTTTTGGTTTTATTAATTTGATTTTCTTTCTATATTTCAAAAACATCCGTACATTACCCGCCGAAGATACATTGTTTTCTTATGTTGCTCTATTTACTTGTTGATGAATTTATTGTGTTTTAATATGACTGGTTTGGAAATGAAGAGAAAGTATGTTATTGCATCATTAGCTCTCCTTTTATGCAATATCTTTTGCCTTAAGGCTCAGAATGATGCACCGGAAGATTCCCTTTATCAACGGATGTTTAAAAATTTATATGCGCAATTGTTGGTTCAGCCTCAGGAAAAAATTTATGTGCAGACGGACCGCCCGTATTATTTGAATGGGGAAAAAATCTATTTCAGAGCATTTCTCCTTCAGGCTGCAAATCAGAAAGCTGCAAGCTGGAGCCGCTATGTGTATATTGAGTTGATTTCCCCCGGTGATTCAGTCGTAGTTCGACAGCAGATTCGCCAAACAGAGAGTGGAATGTCCTTTGGAACACTTCATTTGCCGGAGTCATTACCCGAAGGAAGTTACCGATTGAGAGCCTATACGCGTTATCTGGAAAATAGTGGAGAGGATTTTTTCTATACTCAGCCAGTGTATATCGCAGATCCGAATGCCTCTCAATTTTCAATTGAAAACAATTTATCCTATATGGATGATAATAATGTAAGAATCCGATTGCGTTTCAGGGATAAGAAATCGGGTGAGTTGGCTTTACCCGAATCGTTGGTAGTATCAGGTCAGAAGATAAAGTCTGCTAAATTGCTAAAACCTGATGGGGATAATTTCTTTTCATATATCATTCGTTTGGATGCAAGTACAGGAAATAGATATTTTCTGATTCAATTTAAAGACAAGGGAAGAACTTTTAAAAAATATGTATATGTGCCTTATTTAACTGGTTTCCCGGGTGTAAACTTCTATCCGGAAGGAGGGCACCTGGTTGCTGATAAAACCAATGTTGTTGCATTTAAAGCTTTGAACAGTAATGGAACAGGTGCTGAATTGTCGGGTGCTGTTTTTAATTCAAAGGGGGCGAAAATTGTTGATTTCAAGACAATGTACAAAGGCATGGGGAAGTTTCTCTTTCAGCCGCTTTCCGGAGAAACTTATTATGCGCAGGTAGATTTTCAGGGGAAGAGCAATCGAGTGGAGCTTCCGGTTGCACAATTGAATGCGTGTTCACTCCGTGCAGAGTCGGATTTGGATAGTTTGGCGGTAGCTGTAATCTCGAATCAGCAGAATAAGGACAAGAATTACTATTTGCTGATTCATCGCCAGGGAATTCCTATTTACCTGCAAAAGTGGAATGCTTCTGCAAACAAGCTAAGGTTGCCGAAACGGATATTTAATACTGGCGTAACACATCTCTTGCTCTTATCGGATAATATGCATGTATTGGCAGAGAGATTGGTGTTTAATAATAAAAAAGATCAGTATGAGGCATCCGTTTCAACGGATAAAACAGTCTATAAACAACGGAATTTAGTTCATTTATGTGTGGATGTTCTTTCCGACCCTAAAGACTCGCTTGTCTCCGAATTTGCTGTTGCTGTTACGGATGACAAGGATATTCAGACGGATTCTGTTTCAAATATTATTTCAGAAATCTATCTTACCTCTGAGCTGAAAGGCACAGTCGAACATCCCGCTTGGTATTTTAGCGATGACAGTCATGCGCTGGAGTATGCTGATTTGCTGATGATGACAAATGGATGGCGGAAATACAATATTCAGGAAGCATTGCTTGATAGTATTCAAAAACCGGTCATTCAACCCGAAAAATCACAGAATATTACAGGAGATGTGAAGGGATTTCTGGGGCGAAATTCTAAAAATGCAAAGGTTAAACTCCTTGCCATGAGATATGGTTATGTCGATGAGGCTTCTGCTGACGAAAAGGGCATGTTTGGATTTACAAATTTTGAATTGCCTGACAGTACTGCTTTGTTTATGATGTGTTTCAATAAAACAGGAGAGGCGAGCGATGTAATGGAATTAAGAATAAATCCGATTCTTTATCCGATGGTGCCCCGAACATCCCTTGTTGCTGACAATTTGCCGGATATGGCAGAGGTGGATCGGTTTGCATGGAAAGCCAACAGAAAATATATCAACGAAAAAGGAATGAGGCAGATAGATTTGCCCGAAGTTGTGGTGACTCAGTCGAGAAGAAGCGTGAGCAGAATTGATAATCACACCGGTATTTCCGATCCCGATCGCTTTATTTCGACGGAGCAGATTCAACGCTTTTCCCCAACAAGTCTTGAGCAGTTGTTTTCTTACATTCCCGGAGTTCAGTCTGTTTCATCGGGGGATGGAGTTAAAATTCGAAATCAAAATGCCGATTTTGTACTCGATGGAATAAATCTCCATTGTACTTTCGGTGAATTGGACGGATATATAAATGTGGCAGATATCGCGCAAGTAGATGTGTACGTCGATCCGGCTAAGACGTTGGTGCTTTCTTCGGGTAATCCTGTAATTGCCTTGACCACTTGGCCGGCGGGATTACGTCCGTCAAAATTACCCAATTCGATTTTGAATAAGAAAGTTATTACTCCTTTGGGGTATCAGAAACCAGATGAGTTTTATTCTCCGAAATATGAAACTCCGGCAGCTCTTAATGACCAAACTCCGGATTTGCGTACCACTATTTATTGGAATCCCAATGTCGTGTTGAAATCCGGAACGCAGTCGTGCCTCGATTTTTATACCAATGATAGCCGAAATACAACTTATACAGTGATTGTAGAGGGAATAACTAGTGGTAAAAAATTGATTTATTCTCGTAAAAAAGGAGTTGTAAAACAGGAATAAAAGGAATAAATCATGTAGAAAGATAAAAGCATGAATTCATTCACCGAATTCATGCTTTTTTATAGCGTGTGCCGAATTTAGACTTATTTTTTCTCGCGCAATGCTTCAAAAATGAGAGCTTCCAGTTCTTCTGCTAATTCCGGGTTGTCTTTGATTACTTGCTTGGCAGCATCGCGACCTTGTGCAATCTTCGTGTCTTTGTAGCTGTACCATGAACCGCTTTTTTTGATAATAGCCAAGTCGGAACCTAGATCGATAATCTCGCCACTCTTGGAGATGCCTTCACCGTACATAATGTCGAATTCGGCTTTTCTGAATGGAGGTGCAACTTTGTTTTTGACCACTTTTACACGGGTTGAACTACCTTTTACTTCTTCTCCGTCTTTCAGTTGTCCTATCTTGCGAATGTCGAGTCGTACCGAAGCGTAAAATTTTAGCGCATTACCTCCGGTGGTTGTTTCCGGATTACCGAACATTACTCCGATTTTGTCACGCAGCTGGTTGATAAAAATACACGTAGTGTTCGTCTTGTTGATGGCTCCGGTCAGCTTCCGCAAGGCCTGGGACATTAATCGGGCTTGTAATCCCATTTTAGAGTCACCCATATCTCCTTCAAGCTCCGCTTTTGGTGTCAGGGCGGCCACAGAGTCAATGACGATGATGTCAATTGCAGATGAGCGAATCAGTTGTTCCGCAATTTCCAAAGCCTGTTCTCCGCTGTCGGGTTGTGAAATCCATAAGTTCTCTATATCAACGCCAAGCTTTTCTGCATAGAAGCGATCGAATGCATGCTCAGCATCGATGAAAGCGGCAATACCTCCTGCTTTTTGAGCTTCAGCGATGGCGTGGATGGCCAGGGTTGTTTTCCCGGATGATTCGGGGCCGAAGATTTCGATGACACGTCCGCGAGGGTATCCTCCAACTCCAAGAGCTGCATTCAGTCCGATGGAGCCTGTTGGGATGACTGCTACGTCTTCCACTTTTTCGTCTCCCATCTTCATGATGGATCCTTTACCGAAATTTTTCTCTATTTTTTCAGTCGCTGCAAGCAGTGCTTTCAGTTTTTCGTTGTTGGGTGCTGTTTTTTGTTCGTCTGCCATAAATAATTTTGTGGTTCTTAGTTTATTTGCTTAAAAAAATCTCATTCTCCGAGAATCTGCTCGGCATGTTCTTTTGTCTTGATCTTTTTGGGGTCGTATGTTTCTTCGATGACTCCGTTCGCATCGATAATAAATGTTGTACGCAAAGTCCCCATGTATTTTCTGCCGGCAAGAGTTTTCTCTGCCCATACTCCGAATAAGTTTACCAAATTCTTATCGGTGTCGGCGATAAGATCGAAGGGTAAGTCTTGTTTCTCAATGAATTTCTGATGAGATTTTTGATCATCAACGCTTACTCCGAGAACTTTATATCCTTTTTTGAGTAAATAATGATAATTGTCTCTGAAACTGCAAGCTTCGGCTGTACATCCAGGAGTACTGTCTTTCGGATAAAAGTACAATACTAATTTACTCCCTGCAAAATCAGAGGCTTTTACAGTTTCTCCTTTCTGATTGATACCTAATATTTCCGGTATCTTATCTCCTATTGTTAGTGCCATAATGTCTATTCTGATTTTCTTACTATATATGCATTGAATTTCGTTCAAAGATAGTTCTTATGGATATAATATTAAACAAACAGAATGGATAATTTCTTTGATATAAATGAAAAAAGTCGCTGCCACATCAAGTATACTGTTGATGAATACGGATTTGTGGCAGCAACTTTTCAGTAGATAATAAAAAGAGAATATGTCTATTCTTAAAGAAATTTTATTGCTGTGTTTCCAGATACACAACTTGTGTCTGAAGGTATTCTTCCAGACCGTGTTTGCCGTCTGCACCGCCGATTCCTGATTTGCGCCATCCGGCGTGGAATCCCTGCATGGTTTCGAAATTTTCCCTGTTGATGTATGTCTCTCCGAATTTCAGAGCCCGGATCAATTTGAATGCAGTATTCAGGTTTTGTGTATAGATAGAAGACGTCAGGCCATATTGGCAGTCATTTGCCCAGGTGATGGCTTCGTCCAGCTGTTCGTATTCCACCACCGGGAGAACAGGGCCGAATGTCTCTTCCTGAATGATATCCATTTTTTGAATAACATTGTCTAATATGGTTGGCTCGAAGAAGTACCCTTTGGTACCAATTCTGTTTCCTCCGAGCACAAGTTTGGCTCCTTGCCGAATCGCTTTTTTTACTTTTTGTTGTACAGCCTCGAGCGATTTTGCATCAATGAGCGGCCCCATATCCAGATCTTTCACTATTGACGGATCTCCGGCTTTCACAGCCTTCATCGCGGTAATCAGCTTTTCCATAAATGCAGGTTTTATGGATTTGTGAACATATACGCGTTCCACGCAATTGCAAACTTGTCCTGTGTTAATGATGCGGGACGCAACAATCGATTTGACGGCCAGATCGAGATCGGCATCGGGCAGAACAATGGCGGGAGCTTTGCCTCCTAATTCAAGGGAAACCTTTGTTATGTTTTTAGATGCAGCTTCCATTGTTTGGATGCCTGCTTCTAGGCTGCCTGTCAAACTGACCATTCCGACCTTACTGTTAGATGCCAGTTCAGATCCGACAACAGAGCCTCGTCCGTTTACCAGGTTGAATACGCCGGCCGGAAGTCCGCTCTCTTCTACTATTTGTGCAAAAATGTATGCGTTTATAGGCGTTAATTGGCTCGGCTTTATAACTATTGTGTTGCCGGTAATTAAGGCTGGAGCCGTTTTGCGTGCTATTAAGAAAAACGGAAAATTCCATGGGAGAATTCCGGTTGTCACACCAATTGCTTTTTTGAATAGCATGATGGTCTCATTCGGACGATCGCTTGGGATAATTTCTCCTTCGTAGCGACGCGCCCATCCTGCCATATAATCAAGATAATCGGCAGTGAAAAGGACTTCGGTATTTGCAAGATCGAGAGTTTTTCCTCCTTCCTTTACAATGGTTTCGGTTAATTCTTTTTCTCTTTTGCGTATGCCTTTGGCTATTTTTATTAAATACGAAGCGCGTTGTACAGCGGGTGTCTTTTCCCAGGCTTCTTGCGCTTTCTCTGCAGCATCGATCCCTTTTTGAGCATCTTCAACAGAGCCATCAGGCATTTTGGCTATGATTTTTTCTGTGGATGGGTTTAGTACATTAATCCATTTCCCGGAGGTGTTATCGATAAATTTTCCAGCGATAAACATTTTAAGTTCTTTCATGTGAAGCGATGATTTATAAGTTAGTATTCCGATAGTTACCTATTTGCAAATATAATAAAATAAATCGGATTTTATCCGTTTGTAGGATGAATTATGAAAGTCAGGATTCTTTCTGTTAAATACCCGGAATGGGGAAATTGTATGATCGTAGAACCTAAAATAGAAAAGGAGGGAAGCTGTTTGGTGAAAAAAGAGAGTTTATTCGTCTTTTGCTCTTCTATGTAGTGTTAAAGTTCGGATATTTCTCATCAGGCCTTTATGTTTAGCCCGCTTGATAGCTGAGCCTTTGAAAATTATTCGGAAATCTTCCTCGCTCATCGACGAGATCGATTCTGCATTAAGGTTTAAAAATTCCGGAGATGGAACAAATTCCGCAGTCTGGTGTGGTCTCGCCTTTTTATTCCAAGGACATACTTGTTGGCATATATCGCATCCATATACTCTATTGCTCAGTTTTGAAGCTATTTCGCTGTCTATTTCGTCCGTTTTGTTTTCTATTGTCTGGTAGGAGATACATTTGCGGGCGTCCATGCATTTTCCCTCCTGCAAAGCTCCCGTTGGACAGGCATCTATGCATTTTGTGCATTTGCCGCAGAGAAATTTCTCTTGAGGTTTGTCGTATGCCAGTTCGATATTTAATAGTATTTCCCCTAAAAAGAAGAAAGAACCTTTGCCTGGAATAATGAGAAGCGTGTTTCTGCCTTTGTATCCGATGCCCGCTCGTGTGGCCCAATAAGATTCAAGGAAAGGTGCCGAGTCGGTAAAGCAACGTCCTGCAGCCTCGGGTATGAGTGTTTGTATGAATGCCAGCAGTTGAGAAAGTTTCTCCTTTACAACATCATGATAATCACGGCCATAAGCGTAATACGCAAATTGGGGAACGGATTCGTCTTGCTTCTCCTGAGGATAGTAATTCAGAGCTACGGAAATGATAGATTTTGTTCCTTCGACCAATAGGGTGGGGTTGAAACGCTTCTCCGAATTTCGTTCGAGGTAATCCAGGGAACCGTGTAATCCTTTTTGGATCCAGTTTTGAAAATGGATCTGTGCTTCACCCACGTGTTCAGCCCGGCATACGCCACAGGCATCAAAGCCGATAGATAAAGCCTTTTCTTTGATAAGTTTCGTGATTTCACAGATTCGTTCATTCATTGTGTACAAAGTTATTTCTTTTTCGGAAAAAGCCAAATGTGATGAATTGTTTGAAAAAAATGTGCCTTAAGCTATTGCTAAATGAAAAAATAAGCTATCTTTGCACTCGCTAAACCAAAAGAGCTGCGGATGTGGCGTAATTGGTAGCCGCGCCAGACTTAGGATCTGGTGCCGAGAGGCGTGGGGGTTCGAGTCCCTTCATCCGCACAGAAATCCATCAGTAAGAAATTGCTGGTGGATTTTATTTTTGTGTATTTGTTGATAATCCGAGGTAGACAACAAAATTAGGTTGTTTGTCTATTGAAAGGATTTAAAAAGAGGATGTTATGGCAGGAATTTCTGTCTGAACTGTTTCGTCTATGTTTTCCTGCTTGTTAAAAGTATTGTATGCGATTGGCGCAAGAGCATCTGCGTGAAGTTAATTCTCGTAGCTTGCTGATGTGAGGTCTTTACTTGGTTGTTTAGTTTATTTACTCATGGAATAATTAATAAATGCAAGATGAAAACAATAGTAATAAATTCCATGTATCTAACTCAACATGTTGCTTATTTTCAATATGCTACTGGTGTATATATGCTTGCTGTTAATTATAAATATTTACTTATGAATATTTATATTGCTTGATTTTTATATTTTTGCGCGATGAGAAGTATTGAGACAATAAAAGATTTCTATGATAAAATGTCTATTCCTATGAATGCATTATTGAATGGAGGTATTGGACATTTTAATGTTTTTCAGCGACAACTTCCATCAGTTACTTCTTCATATACCCGTAGAGATTTTTATAAAATAACATTAATCATAGGTACCGGTATTGTTCACTATGGAGATACTAAAATACTGGTTGATAAACCTGCTATTTTTTTTTCCAACCCTTCAGTGCCATATTCGTGGCAAGCAATTTCCGAGACTCAGAATGGATGGTTTTGTTTATTCTCTGAGGAATTCATGCAATCTTTTAACGATAAAGTAGATATTCAAGATTATCCAATGTTTAGATTGGAGGGGAATCCTCTTGTTTTTTTAGATGAGGATAGTCTGGCGAATATATCCTATCTGTTTAATAGGATGGTTGTAGAAAAGGAAAATAATTATATTTATAAGTACAGTAAACAAAACAACTATCTGCAATTATTGATACATGAAGCTTTAGGGTTATATCCAAACCTTGATTTAAATAGTGAAAAATTTGATGCCGCACATCGTATTACGCTACGTTTTCTAGAGTTGTTAGGTAAACAATTCCCTGTTGAATCACCGCAAGCTCCACTAAGTATCCGATCGTCAAAAGATTTTGCTGATTTATTGCATATACATGTGAATCACCTGAATCGTTCTGTGAAGAAGGTTACGGGGAAAAGCCCTTCCTGCCATATAATAGTAAGAATAGTGGCAGAATCTAAATCATTATTAATACATACGAATTGGTCTGTGGCAGAAGTTGCTTTTACTCTCGGATTTGAATATCCTTCGCATTTTACAGCTTTCCTTAAAACACACACGGGTCAAACCCCTAAACAAATAAGAAAAGATAGAGCGATTGTTTGATTTTTATAAGAAAAGGTTTTGTTCCTATTGATAGGAAATATTTCTTCCTCATAATTTTGTGTCCTAATTAAAAAAATAAAATAATGAAGGACGAACATTTGTATAATGCAGAACAAAAACGATCTGCGAAGGGGATGCTATGTATGGGCAAAGCAAAGATGCTGATATTTTATAATTCCTTTAAAGATTACTTGGTTCATACACCAGATCTTATCATCAACTCATTCCAAATAACCAACATTAATCTTCAAAAATGTTAAGCAAAAATAAAACGAAAGAACTTTCTGCGTTTGGATTATTGCTCCTTGTTATGGGGCAGTTATTGCCACAACTCGATTTCTCAATAGTTAATGTTGCACTTGAGGTAATTGGTAAGACATTAAAAACAGATGAGACCGGGCTTATGTTGATCGTTGCTCTATATGGATTGAGTTTTGCGGCTTTAATTGCCACTGGAGGGCGTCTAGGAGATAAGTATGGGAGGAAGACCTTGTTTCTGATTGGTATTATTGGATTTTGTATTGCTTCTGCAATTTGTGGGTTTGCTACAAATATCATTTTTATGCTTATCGGGCGTGTACTTCAGGGCTTTTTTGCTGCACTCTTAATACCACAAATCCTGGCTACAATTCACATGACATTAGAGGGTGAACGCCATCGTAATGCAGTCGGAACTTACACGTCAATTGCGGGTCTTTCCGTCGCGATAGGCCAAGTGGTCGGAGGTTGGTTGGTTTCAGCTAATTTATGGAATCTAGGATGGAGAATTGCCTTTTTTATGAATGTACCTATATGCATAGTTATACTTATATTCGGCTATTTTGCTATTCCCGAAACTAAATCAGATAAGAATCAGCCCTATATGGATATTTGGGGAATTGTATTATTTGTTTTGTGCCTATTGTGTATAATGATTCCCGTATCTTTAGGAAAACACTGGCCTGAGCTATGGTGGCTGTTCTTAGGTACGATACCTTGCGGAATTTTGTTGTGGAAGGTAGAAAGGTCTCAAGAGCTTGCGGGACGGAAGCCAATCTTACCTCCGTCTCTATTTAAGACACCCATGGTGATAAATGGATTTGTTAGTGAAATGACAGTTACATTTACCTATCCTGGATATCTCTTTGTCACTGCTTTATGCTTACAAAGTGAAGTCGGATTTACTCCAATTGAATCAGGCAATGCATTTATTGCACTTGGGATTATGTTTTTTATAGGATCAGTTATTAGTAGGCCTTTAAGCCAACGAATTGGAGACCATAAATCCTATGCTTTAGGGGGAATTCTTACAGTTCTCGGTTTCTTGGGAACTATCTTTTTATTTCATAACTTTCATTATGACTTGAAGTTTTATGACTTATGGATAGCTACGGGTCTTGTCGGATTTGGTAATTCTATTATGCTAACATCTGCTTACAAACTTGCGCTATCGCGAGTGGGAAAACAGCTTGCGAGTGAAGCCAGTAGTGCAATAGTGACAGTCCAGCAAGGGAGTTCTGCATTAGGTACAGCATTTGCCGGAGCAATCTATTCTTTTATATTAATCCAGGGATATTTAAATGCAATTACAATATCAATTGGCGTTTTGTCTTTGCTGATGTTATTGGTAGGTACACCCATTTATTTCAAGACTACTCGCGAGTTGAAAGAAAGGATGAGTAAATCATAAGCAAATAAATTTTACTAAGTGTTGATTGGGCTATTTCTTTATGTTAGAGCTTATGATACCCCTAAATAAACTGCGCCTATAATCTCTATTCGGGAGGTGCTGTGTTTATTTATGTCTTTATAAATTTTTGTATAAAACAACGATATTAATTTCTGGAGTTATCCCCCTTTTTATCTGGCAACAAAAGTACTACGTACCGATGAAAGGGGGGATTTTTACAGCTTATTTGGCTGTAAAAAAAAGAGAAATTCTTATTAGTCGTCCAATTAAATTAGTTCCATGGAGCTTTTTTTTTATGTCATTTATTCTAAATATAGTCTAGAAATATGATTGATTATGGACATTTATTTAGTTTGCAAATCAGATGCTTTTTTTTGTATCGATAACTTTCTTCTGAATGTCCGATTTTCAGCTGTTAATTCGACTCTCTTTTCCTCCATTTGCATGCTTTGTATAAGTAATTTTTTCTGGCTATTTCGTGTTGGGAAAATCTGTTTTACTACTGTTTCCTTGCCCTTGAATAGTGGACAAGCAAAATCCTGTGTTTTCTGACCATAAAAAAAGAGAACTACATTTGTAATTCTCTTTTATCCAGTGACCCCGGAGAGGCTCGAACTCTCGACCCAATGATTAAGAGTCATTTGCTCTACCAACTGAGCTACGGAGTCATCGTTTTTCGGTGTGCAAATGTAGGTTTTTATTTTTGTTTATTGAAATTTTTGACTGAAAAAATAGCCAAAAGTCTTATGGAATGCTAAAAACCATCTATCTTCGCCCAATAATTCTTTATTGACTCATGATAATTACTCTTTCTCCTGCTAAGATGATGCATTTCGCCGGTAAACAAATCGCCTTGGATTTGACGGAACCTTTGTTCAAAAGGCAGCGGGATGAAATAATGTCTTTGCTTATGCCTTTATCGATAGATGAGATAATCGGCTTGATGAATGTTCAGGTGAAACAGGCTTACACTGTTTCGGAGCAGCTTCATCAATTTTTCTCTGAAAAATCGCCGGAAGGAGCGGCTGCTTTGACCTATAATGGCATGGCTTATAAAGGACTCAATTTTGAATCCCTGAATAAATCCGAAATGGAATATGCGCAACAGCACTTATTGATTACTTCGGCTGTATACGGCTTTCTTCGCCCTCTTGATAAGATTAAAGCTTATCGGCTCGAGCTTCAGGCTTCGCTTAAAAATTCGGGCGGAAAAGATTTGTATGGTTATTGGGGAAATGTGTTGACCGAATATTTTTCGAAACGACTTTTAG
This sequence comes from Dysgonamonadaceae bacterium, assembly GCA_047605645.1. GTDB lineage: Bacteria > Bacteroidota > Bacteroidia > Bacteroidales > Dysgonomonadaceae > UBA1309. The sequence continues at coordinate 70,576 of JASGFJ010000012.1, forward strand.
AAGATGACCGGATTTGGCTGAACCTTTCTTCCGATGAATATGCGAAGGTCATTCAACGAAAATTGCTGCCTTCCGGCATATCAATCATTACGCCTCAGTTTAAAGAAGAAGGGCCGAAAGGATATCGCCAGGTGGTTGTTCATACAAAGAAAGCACGCGGGACAATGGCCCGTTTTGTCATTCAGCATCAAATCAAAACTCGCGATGAACTTTGTGCATTCGACCTCGATGGCTATGTTTATGCAGAGCATCTTTCCAAACGAGATGAACCGGTATTTATTCGTTAGCGACTTCCAACAGCATTTTTCAGCCCGCTAAATCCTTTCAAAATAGCTTTTGTTGAGCCTATTTTTAGTTTTGATTCGATTTGTACAGGCATTCTGTTCAGATCGTTTGTTATCAGTACTTTCATTGCTTCCTGCGGATTGGGGAAGGCGGGATCCTCAATGGTCAATGTTAGTTTATGGCAATTGTATGAAACGCCGTTGTTGGCTTTCACGCTTGTTGTTCCTTCATAATTGATCTGCATATTCATCTTCTTTTGTCCCGAAATAAAAACAACACTTGTTTTAGAGCCCTTTTTCATTGCATCGTAATTGAGTGTCCGGGCAAAAAACACGATACTCATCATGTCGTAAGTGCAGTTGTTGGTTGTGAAAGTCACATTGTAACGCTCTTCTCCATTTTTAATCCGAACGGCGTGGATTTTTATATTATTTCCGCTCAGGTAAGTATATGTTTGTTTTTCTATTGTATGTTCGTTGCCTTCATGGGCATCTTTGAAATAAGCCAGCGGTCGCAAAGACGAATCCATGATGCAGGAGAGCGTGTCATCCAGGGGAAAAGCCTTTCGTGCAAGGCCGGTAGAATGCGACGTGAGCGACATTTTATACGCATTGTTGCCTTGATGTTTGATAGATTCTGTTTTTATTGAGGCATTGCCTGCTTTGGAAAACAGAATTCCATACTTGAAATACAGATCATAGGATAAGTTTTCACCCGCTCCAAAATATCTGTTATTGGCGACCTCACATTGCGACATCGCATAGAACGATAGAAGGAATAAAAATGATACGGCTAAAATACGAATTTTCATAATTTTACATGTTTTAAAAATTTGTGCAGAGTTGTGTCCTTTTATTAAATTGGCGCCTCCCACTTTTATATTGCTCAATAATTAGTAAAAGTCGTTGTCGATGTACCGGTTTTTCCCGTAGTTGTATTGCTGGATTTACTGTTTTTCTTTGCCTCTGCTTCTTCTAATTGTTGACGTTTCGTTTTCCGCTCCTGCGGTCTGTTTTTAGTTATCTCAAGAGGTTTCTGTTTATCGACAGGAACTTTGTTTAAATCCCAATCGTCCTGAGAATCCCAGTTTGCTTTAATCTCATAAGCTTTCGGGTTGTAATATACCATTTCCGGTTGAAGGTCTTTGAAGAAATCTCCGGTATCCCATTGTCCGTTGCCGTTTTTATCCAGAATCAGGCGGACATAATAAGTTCCCGGATTGATGTACCTGAAGAGAATTCCTTTGTCTTTGACTGAAACTTTACGGATAGGTTTATCCGATTTGTCCAGAAGTTCTGCAAAAGCGGGCATATTGTCAGGTAAATTAATGAGATTTAAGAATAATAATCCATATTCTTCTTCTTTTTTGATACTAAATTTCCCTTCAAGCTTATTTGTCCACAATCCCGAATATCCATGGAATGCAGCTGAATCAGCTGATATTTTATATTGATCACCCGGAATCCACTTGTTGCTAATCCTGTAAAATCTTGGATTGAGTGTGTCGGCAAAAAGTGTATATTCGACAGGCGTATACACCGAATCCTTCATGTGGCTAAGGATTAATTTGTTTTTGTCGAAATCTTTTATGGGTTCTTCAAATTCGAAATAAAGATTTTGGGTAATATCAACAGTCGAACCTAGGTTTTGTTTGATATTTATAAATTTGATTTCTTCTTCGCCTTTTTTATCTTTATTGTCTTTCTTTTTGCCCTTAAATTCCCGGAAAAACAATTTAAGAGTGTCGCTTACCTCCCGGCCGATATTGAGGGAGTCGGTCTTGATGTAGGTGACACGTGCTCTCAAAGAATCATTTTTAATGATTTCAGGATCGGTTATCCAGTATTTTATGCTATCGTTATGATAACTTCTTTCCTCAATTGTCGGGAAGTCCGGATTCTTCTTCTCGTCCAAAAATTCCATTTTGGGACGCGTTGTCGGATTTGCAAAAAGTAACGTGACGGTATTGTTGGTCGGACGCTCATATTTTTGTAAGAATTGTTTTCCGAAAGCCGAGTTAAACGACCGCAATATGATGTTGTCGGGAAGAAAACGGGTGAATTGTTTTTCTTCAAGCGTATCCACTGTCTTTTTATCGGCTTTAAATATGGTGTCGGTTCTTGAGGCGCGCTCGGAGGACGGAATGACTAATGAATCAAGAAAGGCAATTGCTTCTGACGGATTGTCATACTTGTAATTGTTGTTTGCGTCGTTTAGTGCATACAATCTGTACTTTTCCGGAGTGACTCCGCGAATAGTGAATTCTCCTTTGGAATTGGTCTTGGAAATACGTTCGAAAGGAGTTTTGACGAAAGCCGAATCTTCCAGGTTGGAATGAAGACCGACGAATATTCCGGTAACAGGCTCCAGGTTATTGGCAGCAAGCACTTTTCCGGATACCTGAAGTGAATCGACTTTGTCTCCGGTGGAAAATGTTACGACAAAATTGTCCAGTACGTTTTTTTCGTTGTTGTCGGCCAAGGCATCGGTAAAATCGAAAACATACGTGGTGTTGGGTATCAATGTGTCGTTGAGTGCGATCTTGATTTTCCGGTTGATAACCGTGAAAACCGGAGCTTTGTGTTGTGGTGGTGTAATGATGACTTTTTCACCCGGTTTTTCCAGTTGAACATTTTCATCAAAAAGGATTGTTATTGTTTTTAAGTTTTTGACATTGGTGGCTCCTATGGCCGGAGTAATGCTGACTAATTTCGGCGGATCCAGGTCATAATCTCCCCCCGATGGTGTTCCTCTGTTGGCGCATGATACGATAAACAATGCAATCAGCAGAAAAGAAATATAGCGAAATTTAATATTGTTCAAGAAATTAAAAAATCCGGAAATCATAGTTTATTCTCGTTTTGGGAAACAAAAATACAATGTTTTTCTTGTTTGGCTTTTGTTCGATGTGTAAAATATTAATTTTTAGTATTTAGAGTATTCTGAATAGGATTTTTATAAAAAAAGCGAACGGAAAGGCAGTTTGAAAATGCATTCCCGTTCGTTTTATGTGAAGAACAAATCCTGTTGGATTACAGAAGTTTGTCGATTTTGTCTGCCAAAATGGATTTTTGAGTTGCACCCACTTGTTTGTCAACGACTTCTCCATTTTTGAAAAATAAGATTGTGGGAATGTTGCGGATGCCGAATTTAGAAGTTATTTCGTCATTGCTGTCAACGTCAACTTTTCCGATGATTACTTTTTCTTCATATTCTTTAGCCAATTCTTCAACGATTGGACCTACCATGCGGCATGGACCGCACCATTCTGCCCAAAAGTCTACTACTACCGGTTTTCCTGAGTTGATAATTTCCTCAAATGTTGCGTCTGTAATTTCAAGAGCCATAGCTAATTTGTTTTAGTTTTGAATATATTTATTAATTGATTTTGAAAATAATTTTTTCGTTTTCTTCGAGATATTCGATGAGTTCCTTTTTGATTGCAATTTTCATGCCACGAGAGAATAGTTGTACTTTCATATTGCGTTCTCCGTCGATAACTTCAAAATATAACAATGAATTTCCCGGATTGTTTTTTGTCAGTGTCGCCAATTCGTCAATCATTTGACTATCCATATCGTGCAGTGGCAATGTAATTTTGATTTTTTCAACCATGCCGTGGGAGTCACTCAGTTGTTGTACTGTGTTTATTTTCAAATCGAGTCTGTCACCATATCTTCCGGGTTGTACTTTTGCCTTGAAAAGAATGCTGAGCCCTTTTTTGCCATACTTCGAATAGTTGATATAATCTTCGCCGAATAAAGGGATATCTCCACTTGTCTCGAAGTCTTCTAATCGGATAATCATGTAAGGCTTTCCGGTTTTGGTAATCCCCTCGCGCACATCGCTGACAATGCCTCCGAATATAAGTTCTTTCCCAAGCAATGATTCTCTGTCGTCCAGCTCATTTACATGTGCATTGCATACATATCTTAGAAGAATTGCGTGCTCATCGAGCGGATGTGCCGAAAGATACATTCCGATCAATTCTCTCTCTCTATTCAATCTTTCCAGGTCAGACCATGGTTCTGCCATGGGCAATTCGGGACGAGCAATTTCGTAAAAAGTGTCATCGCCGAACAAAGAATTGACAGCTTGGGATTTGTCTGTCTGGTATTTGTTGCCGTATCTGATCAAGGAGTCGATAAATAATTCTCCTTTGGCATTGGGTGCCAGAAATTGCTCTCTTTTGACATTTGAAAAATTGTCAAATCCTCCAGCCAGGGCAAGGGATTCTATGTTCTTCTTGTTGCAGGAGCTTAAATTGACCCGTTCCACAAAGTCGAAAATGTCTTTGTATGGACCATTCTTCCTGCGTTCTTCAAGAATATTGTTTACAGCACCTTCACCCACTCCTTTGATAGCAGCCAGACCGAAGCGTATGTCTCCATCCTGATTTACGGAAAATTTGAGTTTCGATTCGTTGACATCCGGCCCTAATACTTTAATGCCCATGGCCTTGCATTCATCCATGAACTTGGTGATTTCGGTGATGTTCGACAAATTTCGCGAAAGTACTGCCGCCATATATTCTGACGGGAAATTGGCTTTTAGCCATGCCGTCTGATAAGCGACCCAGGAGTAACAGGTAGCATGGGATTTATTAAATGCGTAGGACGCAAATTTTTCCCAGTCTGCCCATATCTTGTTGAGTACTTTTTCTTCGTGTCCGTTTTTCTTACCTCCAGCCAAAAACTTCTCTTTCAGGGCATTCATCTTGTCGATAAGCTTCTTTCCCATTGCTTTTCGGAGCTCATCCGATTGTCCACGGGTAAAGTCGGCCAGAAGTCTGGAGAGAAGCATGACCTGTTCCTGATAAACTGTAATCCCGTATGTGTCATGGAGGTATCGCTCCATGATGGGAATGTCGTATGTGATCTCTTCTTTTCCGTGTTTACGAGCGATAAACTGAGGGATATAATCCATCGGTCCCGGTCGGTACAATGCATTCATTGCAATCAAATCCTCAAATTTTGAGGGTTGCAACTCTTTGAGGTATTTTTGCATTCCGGCCGATTCAAACTGGAAAGTTCCGGTTGTTTTTCCGTCGCTGTATAATTTGTATGTTTTCAGATCATCAATGGGAATCGCACTGATGTCTATTTTCTTTTCTGTTGTTTGTTCTATATTTTCCAAAGCTTCTTTGATAATGGATAAGGTCTTTAGACCTAAAAAGTCCATTTTGATAAGCCCTGTTTCTTCAATGACGGAACCTTCGTATTGTGTAACAAGCATGGTTTCGCCCGTTTCTTTGTCTTCAGCGGTACTTACGGGAACAATATCTGAAATGTCCTGCCGGCCGATAATGACCCCACAGGCATGTACTCCGGTGTTTCGTACATTTCCCTCAAGCATTTGCGCATATTTCAGCGTGTCATAAAGGATTTTGTCGTTGCTCTGAGCCGCCATGCCTAATTCCGGTACGTAAGAAATGGCATCCCGCAACGTAACTTTTTTCTTATCCGGAATCTTGTCAGGGACTAATTTAGCCAATCTGTTTGATTCGGATAAAGGTAATTTTTGAACGCGCGCGACATCCTTGATAGCTGATTTTGTTGCCATCGTTCCGTATGTAATGATGTGTGCAACCCGTTCCTGTCCATATTTGTCTGTTACCCATCGGAGTACTTCTCCGCGTCCGTCGTCGTCGAAATCGACATCGATATCGGGCATGGAGATACGGTCGGGGTTAAGAAAACGTTCAAACAGAAGATCATATTTAATGGGGTCGATATCTGTAATGCCCAAGCAGAATGCAACCACGGAACCTGCGGCTGAACCACGTCCCGGACCTACTGCTACGCTCATGTTTCGGGCGGCGGAGATGAAGTCTTGCACAATTAGAAAATAACCGGGGAATCCCATCGTTTTCATCGTGTTCAACTCAAAATCGATGCGCTCTTTCGTTTCAGCGTCCATTTTATCTCCATATCTTTTTTCAGCACCAATCATGGTCAGGTGCGTCAGGTAGTCTGCTTCAAGTTTGATTCGGATTACCTTGTCGTATCCGCCCAAACGCTCGAATGATTTTTCACCGAACTCTTCTTTCAGTGCTTCTTCCGAATATTTAGCTTTGTAGCCCTCCTCTGTTCCGAAAGATTCGTCGATGGAGAAAAACGGCATCAAGGCACCGGAGTCAATAGAATAGAATTCAACTTTATCTGCAATTTCCTGTGTGTTCGATAGTACTTCAGGAACATCGCTGAAAATTTCATTCATCTCAGCTGTTGTTTTCATCCATTCCTGCTTGGTATAGCGCATGCGTTTGGGATCGTCCAGATCCTTCCCTGTACTCAGGCAAATCAACCGGTCGTGGGCATCGGCGTCTTCCTCGTTGATGAAATGGACGTCGTTGGTCGCTATTACTTTCACCCCGTATTTTTCTCCCAGACGAAGCAGTTCTTTGTTTACATTCTCCTGCAGAGGATATGCTTCATGATTAGCGTCTGCTCGTGTCGCTTTGTGTCGCTGCAGTTCCAGATAAAAGTCATCCCCAAAGAGATTTTTAAACCATTGGATAGATTCCTCGGCACCCTCAAAGTTACCTTGCGTGATTTTTTTAGGTATTTCACCCCCCAGACAGGCGGTGCTCACAATTAATCCCTCGTGGTATTTTTCAAGCAGTTCTTTATCAATGCGCGGGCGCATATAGAAACCTTCGGTCCATCCGTATGATACCATCTTTATCAGATTTTTGTATCCTGTCAGGTTTTTAGCCAGAACAACAAGATGCCAACCGCTCATGTCGGGTTTCCCTTCTTTCAACTTTCTTCCGCGACGTGCCACATAGCACTCGCAGCCGATGATTGGCTTGAAAAGATGAGACTTCGCATCGTTCAGCTTTTCTTGTAGTGATGCCAGTTTGGATTCTTTGTTTGTATCATCGCTTTTTTGAATTTCTGCAATCTCACCTTTTATCTTTTTGATTTCATCGTTGTATGGAGCATTCTTTTTCTTGACATAATTGAAAAACTCCTTTACCCCAAACATGACTCCGTGGTCTGTCAGGGCAATTGCCCGCATACCATCGGCCTTTGCTTTGTCTACTAGTCCCTTAACGCTGGCTTGTCCGTCAAGAAGTGAATACTGAGAGTGAACATGAAGATGTGTAAATGGTTGCATAATTGTGAATTCAAAAACAGGAATAAAGATATGTATTTTTGATGAACTAATGGGTAATGCTTTTGGGGGAATTATTAACAATCTATCAATTCGCTGATTATCAGTTTATGTATAGCTGATAGATAGAATTGAGTTTTTTTAGTCCCTTATTTCTAATTTTCAGAATATTATTGTTTTTATTCGTTCCTGTTTTAAGAAAATGGCAAAAGAATAGTGATATATCCGCGTTTTTTGTTATTTTTAAGCGTAAAACAATCTTTATAAATTTAATACTTCATATCTATGATTATCGTTTATGTTATTATTGTAATTGCGCTAATTACTCTTTTTGCCTCTTTCTTCACCGTAAAGCAGGAAACGGCAGTGATTGTTGAGCGATTAGGAAAATTTCTGGCTGTAAGACATGCCGGGTTGCATTTGAAAATTCCTTATATTGATTTGATTGCGAAACGGTTGAATCTTCGTATTCAACAATTGGATGTGATGATTGATACCAAGACTCTGGATAATGTGTTTATCAAAATGAAAGTTTCTGTACAATATCAAGTGATTCGTTCACAAGTGGCAGATGCTTATTACAAACTTGAAAATCCTGCAAATCAGATTACCTCCTTTGTTTTTGATGTCGTTCGTGCCGAAGTGCCGAAGCTAAAACTGGATGATGTGTTTGTTCGTAAGGACGATATTGCTGTTGCCGTAAAGCAGGAATTGCAGGAAGCAATGAATAGTTATGGCTATGAGATTATCAAAGCCCTTGTTACGGATATCGATCCGGATGAACAGGTAAAGCATGCTATGAATAGGATCAATGCTGCTGAACGGGAAAAAACAGCTGCCGAATATGAGTCGGAGGCGCAGCGGATACGTATTGTGGCTGTGGCTAAGGCGGAGGCAGAATCTAAAAAGCTTCAGGGACAGGGGATTGCCGACCAAAGGAGAGAAATTGCCAGAGGTTTGGAAGAATCGGTGAAAGTTCTGAACAATGTTAATATTAATTCGCAAGAAGCTTCTGCTCTAATTGTCGTGACCCAGCATTATGACACTTTGCAGGCGATAGGAGGTTCCAATAGGAGTAACTTAATATTGCTTCCTAATTCTCCGACTGCAGCAAGCGGTATGTTGAATGAACTTGTATCGGCAATGACAGCTGCAACAACCGTTAATGAATCAATGAAACAAGGTGGAAATGCTCAGAAATAAGTTGTTTTTATTTGTGAAGGAAAAATAAGACTCTGAAAGTGAATAAAAATAAATTTTGTATCTTTCAGAATATCAGGTAAAAGGCGGATTTCGATTCGTCTTTTTTTATCTAAAGGCATAAAAAAGTTTGTAAATTCAGAAACTCGTACTATTTTTGCACTCCGAAAGAACAAGGATGGCCCATTCGTCTATCGGTTAGGACGCAAGATTTTCATTCTTGAAAGAGGGGTTCGACTCCCCTATGGGCTACCAGGCAAAAAGAAAAGCGACATCGATGATGCCGCTTTTCTTTTTGCCTGGTAGTTGTTGGTTGTTATTCAAAAAACGATTTGAGTCGTTCCCATATTTTTTCAATCTGAATACTCGTTTTTGATTGCATTTCCTTGTATGCCGGTTCGTATTTGACCTTTGTTTCTTCCCATTTCTTTCCGGCAGCTTTCTGCATATCAGAGAAAGACTCCTGTAGATTCGTTTTTATTTCGTGAAGCTCTACCAAAGATTTTTCCATCATAACTTTGGCATCTCCTTTCACTTCCTTTGCTTTCGGTTCCAGCTTTTTCTGTAATTCATCGATGCGTTCGTTAAGCACCTCTATTCGGCGAAGGAACTCTTTTTTGAAATTTTCTGTATCCATAACTAAAACTTCCTGTTCAGATCATTTTTTTTTGTAGCGTAAGTGTTCGGCTATTAACCTGTGCTTTTCAGCCATTTTTTTCTTTCCTGTGTTGTCGTATGCTTCGGCTAGATATTCATGGCAGGCTGCATGCTCTAAGTTGATGTTAGAGGCTTTATCCAGGTCGGTAATTGCCAAATCATAATCCTTCAGCATCATTCGGTTTTTTCCTCTGTTGTAAAGTGCTTTAAAGCTCATTGGACTTAGTTGTACCGCTTTATTAAAACAAATATCTGCTTCGAAATAATCGCCCATATCATATAGGGTAACTCCTTTTCTGACCCATGCATCCACAAATGTAGGGTTCATTTCCAGCGCTTTGTTGAAGTTGGCCAATGCCGCGCGCGTGTCCTTGTAAGAAATAATACATTCATTTCCCAGTAGATAGTATTCGTTGGCATACCGTTGAAGTGCTTCGGTCTGCTGTCTCATCTTATCTTTCAGCTTTCTGTTTTCGTCTTTTAGAGCTGAAATGATATGTAATTTTCGCTGGATAAATCGTTTTACAAACGGTTTTTCTAAATCGTAGCGGGCACGAATCGCTTTAATGAAGGTTTCCAGCGCTTCACCAAATTCCATATTGTCGAAGAGTTCGGCGGATTTTCCATACAGCACATCCGCATCGGCTTCTTTCATCGCTTTTTGAACAAGGCGTGCATCATTGAATTTTTTGCTGAAGTCGATAATTTCTCTCCGGACAAAGATGTCGTTTCGCTCGATTGATTTCTTCAGAACAATCCCTTCCAGTGAAGTACATCGACTGAGAGCTACATACGCCTGACCTCCTGCAAATACACCTCCGGTGAAGTCCACGATAACATGCGAAAAAGTCAGTCCCTGACTTTTGTGTATGGTGATGGCCCAGGCTGCTTTTAATGGGAGTTGGGTGAATGTGCCTATGATTTCTTCTTCAATTCTTTTTTCTTTTTCGTTGTATCTGTATCGGTAATTTCTCCAGGTGTTCAGCTCCACCAGATATTCGCTTCCGTTTTCGAGATAAACATACACATTCCCGTTGTCGTCAATGCCGGAGATTGTTCCTAAAGTGCCATTTACCCAGCGCCGCGGCCATTCCTGGTCGTTGTGGATAAACATCACTTGGGCGCCTTCTTTAAGAGTCAGTTCGAGCAATGTCGGCAAGCTCGACTCGGGAAAATCGCCATCGATATTGCCACGACTCACAAATTCGGGAGAAGGTAATTCGGCGAGTTTCTTGTCATTAATGAAATCGACATTGTCTCTTCTTGTTGCAAGCGTGATATACATGGTGTCGTCCTGTGTTTGAAAAGAGGCGTCGACACGTTGGTTGAGCTGTTCCAGATTGATAGCATCGGAACTTCCATTCCGGATGTTATCCAGGATATTGATGAAGTTCTGGTCACTTTGGCGGTATATTTTGGTAAACTCAATAGGAATCAGGTTTGTCTCTTGAAAAACGCGGGCGGAAAAGAAGAAAGGGTTTGGGTAGAACCGATTGATGATATCCCGCGTCTCTCCGTTTACGACAGGTTCCAACTGGAAAATATCTCCCACGAAAACCACTTGTTTACCACCGAAGGGTTGACGCATGTTTTCGGAATAAACCCGGAGTATGCGGTCGATACAATCGATTGTATCGGCACGAACCATTGATATTTCATCAATAATAATCAATTCAACTTCCCGAATGATTTTTCTGTGTTCTTTTTTGTATTTGAAGAACTCAAAAATGCGGCCGTTTTTCAAGTCCAAATCCGGATCATCCGGCATCATGGGGCGAAATGGAAGTTTAAAGAAGGAATGAAGAGTGACTCCATTGGCATTGATAGCCGCAATCCCGGTAGGGGCGAGTACAACAAATTTCTTTTTTGTGGTTTCACAGAGATTCTTCAGAAAAGTAGACTTTCCTGTGCCTGCCTTTCCTGTCAGGAAGATTGATTGCCGCGTGTGCGTAATCAAATCGAGGGCATTCTTCTGTTCGGGGTTATTTAAATCAATATTTGTATTCAAGCCGGATTCTCCAAAAGAGTTTGAAGATGCAAATTTACTTCCGAAACAATGAACCTCAAAATAAAGTGATTGATTTTTCGGAATCTAAAACTGTTAATCTGGATTACCGAATTATTATTCATATATCGGTTGCCAGTCTCCTAAAATCGCTTTAGTGGTGTATTGTGCTGCTTCAGCATCCGATAATTGTCTTGACCAGGATACGCGTTCGTCAACAGTTGCCCCTGGACCGAAATTTTTATATTCGGCATAGAATGCGGTTTTGTCATTTTCTGTTTTCTCCCAGATGTGCCAACCTTGTTTATTGATGACTTCGCTCATGTTGCATTCGAGGAAAACAACGTTTGCATAGGCACGCCAAGGTCTTCCTAGGTAGAATGAACCCTCAGGAGCAGAGCCTTTTATGCTGCAATGGCGAAAAATAAATCCGAATTTTCGTTCTTGAGGAGTCGAGGCTGCTGTGATATAACCGGCCGTTTTACAAAACAAAGTGCAATCTTCGAACAAAGCGGTCGAAAATCCGAAAATATAGTCGACAGTCCCTTCAATATAGCAGTTTTTATAGTATTGGCGGCTGTTTTCTGCGTGAGGATACAGTGTATCCTGAAAGCCCAGAAACCGGCAGTCGTAAAAACTGACTTTGTCTCCGTCTATTCTTACTGCTACAGCTTGTCCTACTGCGCCTGCCGAGTTTTCAAAAGTGATATTTCGTGCTGTAAATCCATCTCCGTCGACAAAAAATGTTGCTGATCCGGATGTGCCGATATTCTCTCCAAATCTATTTTTACGTTGGTTGAAGTCGTCAAAAGTCAATATCGTTTTGGCGGCATCCTCTCCAATGCATGTTACATTTGTTTTTGTTCGTGGTAGAGTGAGCTTTTCTTTGTAGATGCCATTTTTGATGAAAATGACAGTGCGATTGGTTCTCAAATCGGGAACTGCGTTGATGGCTTCCCGGATTGTCCTGAAATCTCCACTGCCATCTTTCGCAACCACAAAGTCGTATTTTATTTGTGCCGAAATGGATAAACCTGTGAATAGAAAGAGACTGAATATGTATTGTCTCAAATTCATTTTGTCAGACTTACTTTGGAGGAAATATTTTCGGGGAAGTCCGCCCTTAATTCAGCCAAATCCGAAAATCCTGCCCTGGTTGCTTTTTTTAATGCTTCTATAGTGGCTGTGGAGTTACCTTCCCAGAAAGGAATGAAGGCCGAAAAATAGAGCATATCGGTGTTGTTGGGCTCTATTGCTTTGTAGATTACTAACATTTTGTGAAGCATGGCCGCATTTTGCTGTGCAATGGCTCGTTTGCAATAAGAATAACAGTTTATTCCAAGAAATCCTTTGACTCTCAGGTATAAGTCTTTTTGAAGAGGATTCTTTGCCAGTCTGATTTTTTCTTCGTTAGATGCAATTTCTTTTTCCCACCAATCCTCACTCTCGGAAGAGAAAGCTTCTGTGTAGGTTTGCCAGAGCGCCACTTCCTGATTCAGGTAATTGCTTAGTCTGTTTATTTGAAAAATATAAGCCGGTGATTTCAGTAGAAGCTCATGGAGCTCTTCATACTTTTGGTTGTCATCAAAATAAGGATTTAGTGCCATGTCTCGTGAGATAGTTTCCACTTTTATCAAATCATTTTTTCTACTCAGAGAATCCAGTCGCATTTGCTGTTTGAACCTGAAGCGCTGAAAAGCAGACTGAGGCGAATTTTTGCCAATCAGGAGATATCCTAATGTGCTTACTAACATATTTTTGTCGGGCCAGCTGTGAGAATCGTCTGTTAATTCGATGTGCAGATTCGAAGGACATGTTTCTTCCTGAAGAATATATTGAGCGGTCTCAATGAAATTAAAATCGTCAGTTCCTGAAACAGATACGATAGGGCAAGATATACTGGTTATTTGTTCGCGCGTACCCAATGCTCCACACAGCAAAAGTCCGTTCACCGGATGTTTGGTTGCATAAGCCAGGGCCATACGCGAACCTCCTGAAAATCCGGTAATATAAATAGATGTGTTGAGAGGATATTTTTTCTGTATGTCGGCAATAAGTTCCTGGATAGTATATTGATAATCTTCGTGTCCGTTTTTAACGGCATTGGATGCCGCTAAGATTATGTTATATTCCGATGCTGCAGGAATAAATTTTTCAAGAGCAGATTTTCCGTCTCCATGGGCATCGAGAATAATGAGTAGGGGAAATTTTTCGTTACTATTTGTCCGTTTGGGGATATAGATCTCATAGCTGTTTTTGGTATTTGTAATGCATGAGTCTGTTTTTTGAATAGTCTTGAATGTCGTAGCCCGCTTCGAGTTTACTGTCCCGTTGCAACCCCAGATAATTGATATCAGCAGAAGAGAAGTGAGAGAAAGTCGTTTTCTCATAAGGAGTGTTTTTTTAGAAGTGATTGTTCTGTAATCTTGATTTCACGATTGTTTTTTGCGGCTAATTGTCCCCATTGAGAGATTGCTGTAAGTAGAGGAAGCAATGTTTTGCCGAATTCTGTCATTTCGTAAGTGACCATAAGTGGAGCCTTTGTGGTGTGGACTGTTCTGATAATGAGTCCGTCGTTTTCCAGTTCCTTCAGTTGCAAAGAAAGGGTGCGCTCGGTAATGCACCGAATGTTCTTTTTTAATTCACTGTAACGCTGTTTGCCATTGGAGAGGTGAATTAAAATAACAGCTTTCCATTTACCTCCGATGTATTTCATCGTGAGGCTTGTCGTGCACGGGTATTTTTCACCGTTTATACAATACATTATACTTACTATACTTTTTGTCCGTTATTGCAAAAATATAAAACAATACTTATGTTTGCAACTATAAAATTGATAGTTTAATTAAATTGTAAGAAAAGATGGATTTTCTGGAATTAGCAAAAAGCAGGTACACAACAAAAATGTATAATCCTTCCCGTAAAGTATCGGAAGATCAGATTGAAAAACTGAAAGAGATTATCCGTTTATCCCCTTCTTCAATCGATAGTCAACCCTGGCTTTTTACGTTTGTGACCGACGAAAAAACGAAAGAACAGCTGGCTGAAGTTTCTTTTCATAACAAGTCGAAGATAAATAATGTCGGCCTGGTCGTCGTTTTTAGTGTTCTGGATGATGTGGAAAAGTTTGAATCATTGATTGAAGAAATACTTCCAGCAGGATCTGTTGAGTATTATAAAACCAGAGTAAAGCCTTCTGGGGAAGCCGGTGTAAAAGCATGGATGGCAAATCAGGTGTATCTCTCTTTGGGCTTTTTCCTGAGTGCTGCGGCTTCTCTTCATCTCGATACGACTCCAATGGAAGGCATTGAGCGGGATAAATATGATCAGGTGTTAGAGCAGAAAGGGTATAAAACCTTGTTTGCCGTAGCGGTCGGCTACCGGGATAAGGAAGATAGCAATCAGCCGAATCTGACCCCTAAATCCCGTTTGGATATGGAGAAAGTGGTAAAGTCTATTTAATATTCAGCATAACAATTTGGTACGCGATTGTGTCAGATTACACAATCGCGTATGTTTTGTAATAATTGTTGTCCGATAAAATGTTATATAACATAGATTTCTGCGGAAAAAATCGTACCTTTGCACCCTAAAATTCGTTTAGATGCAAAGTATTAGAAATATTGCGATTATTGCGCACGTAGACCACGGCAAAACAACTCTTGTAGATAAGATGCTTTTGGCCGGAAATTTGTTCAGGGAAAATCAGGAAGCAGGACACTTAATTCTTGACAATAATGATTTGGAACGCGAAAGAGGAATTACCATTCTTTCCAAAAACGTTTCCATTACCTATAAAGATACTAAAATCAATATCATTGATACACCGGGACACGCCGATTTTGGCGGCGAGGTGGAACGTGTATTGAATATGGCAGACGGATGCTTGTTGTTAGTAGATGCATTTGAAGGCCCCATGCCACAGACCCGTTTTGTGCTTCAAAAAGCGATTGAAATCGGGTTGAAACCTCTTGTTGTGATCAATAAGGTTGATAAACCGAACTGTCGTCCCGACGAAGTCCATGAAATGGTTTTCGATTTGATGTTCAGTCTTGATGCAACAGAAGAGCAGTTGGATTTCCCTACAATTTATGGCTCAGCAAAACAAGGTTGGATGTCAGAGGACTGGAAAAATCCAACAACGGATATCACGTCCCTATTGGATGCTATTGTTGAATACATTCCTGCGCCGGAGGTATTGGATGGAACTCCTCAGATGCTGATTACTTCTCTTGACTATTCCAAATATGTGGGAAGAATTGCTATTGGCCGTGTACACCGCGGAGAATTACGTGAAGGACAGGATGTCGCACTTTGCAAACGTGACGGAAGTTTCGTTAAAAGCCGCATCAAGGAAATTAATGTATTCGAAGGTCTCGGCAGGACTAAAGTCGATCGCGTGCAATCGGGAGATATTTGTGCTTTGATCGGAATCGATGGATTTGAAATCGGAGATTCTATCGCAGATATTAACAATCCGGAACCGCTTGAACCTATTGATATTGATGAACCGACTATGTCCATGATGTTTACCATCAATAATTCTCCATTTTTTGGGAAAGATGGTAAGTTCGTAACTTCTCGCCACATCTACGATCGTCTGATGAAAGAGTTGGATAAAAATCTGGCTCTCCGCGTGGAAACAACAGGCAGTGCCGATTCCTGGATTGTGTATGGACGTGGAGTGCTGCACTTATCTGTTTTAATTGAAACGATGCGTCGTGAAGGCTATGAATTACAGGTTGGGCAACCCAAAGTAATTATCAAAGAAATCGATGGACGGAAATGTGAGCCGGTTGAGCAGCTGACGATTAATCTTCCGGAAGAATATGCAAGCAAAATAATCGATCTTGTGACTCGTCGTCGTGGCGAAATGACAATGATGGAAAGCAAAAACGAACGTGTGTTTTTGGAATTTACTATTCCCTCACGTGGTATTATCGGATTGAATAATGCTGCGCTGACTGCATCGGCCGGAGAAGCTATTATTGCTCACCGTTTTCTTGAATTCCAACCTTGGAAAGGAGAAATTGATAAACGTCTGAACGGATCTATTATTGCCAGCGAATCGGGTAATGCATTTGCTTATGCACTGGATAAATTACAGGATCGCGGTAAATTCTTTATCGAACCTCAAACCGATGTTTACGGAGGTCAGATTGTGGGTGAACATTCAAAAGAAGGTGACTTGGTAGTGAACGTGACCAAAGCAAAGAAACTGACAAACGTTCGTGCTTCGGGTACGGATGATAAAGCAGTGCTTCCTCCTCCTATTATTTTCAGCCTGGAAGAAGCTTTGGAATATATCAAAGAAGATGAATATGTAGAAGTGACTCCGAATTTTATGCGCCTGCGTAAAATTTATCTCGACGAAAACGAACGTAAGAGAATGTCTAAAAACGGGTGATAAACGGTATCTCCGAATTATTATTTCGATTATATATCTGAAAAAAGCAGAACAAATTGGATTTTCCACCTTGTTCTGCTTTTTTGTTTTATGCAAATACCAAGAAGCTTGAACCCTTGAAAGAACGGGAAAATGTTATCCGATTGAAAAACGGAGGCGTTTGCTTCTCCCGAAATTCGGCTTCGTAAACAATAAAAGCTTATTTTTAGTGTTTTAAATAATGATTAAATTTACCATCGAGTGTCTCAACGCAGATTTTTATTAATTGTTGCATGTTTGGTTGCTGTGTTTTTTGTCTGGTCGTCTTGTACCTCACAGAAAAATACGGCTGTGACTCGTTGGTATCATGCAACAAACACACACTACAATATTCACTTCAACGCACAACAAGCTTATGATGAGTCCTTGAAAGCAAAGAATAGTGCATACAAAGACAATATGACCGAGATGCTGTATGTGTTGCCTTTCGAAGCTTCGTCGCTTGACAAGAAAAGTCAGGGAGGATCTTTTAATAAAGTGATTGATAAATGTGTGAAGGCCATTAAATTGCATTCCATTCAGAAAAAGCCGATAAAGGATGCGAGTAAACGAGGAAATGCCGAATACCAGAAATGGTTTAAGCAGAAAGAGTTCAATCCTTATCTTAAAAATTCCTGGCTGTTGATGGCAAAAGCGGAATATCAGAATGATGATTATTTAAAATCCATCAGTACATTCTCTTACATCACACGCATTTTTGCAAATGATCCTGAAGTTGTAGCCGAAGCCCGCCTCTGGATGGTGAAAGCATACAGTCAGCTGGGCTGGTATTATGAAGCGGAGGATATTCTAAAGAAAATGGAATTGAATGGTGGCGTGCCGAAGCATTTAGAAGGGCAGTTTGCTGCGGCGAATGCGAATCTCTTGCTGCGACAGAAAAAATATCAGGAGGCTGTGCCGTTTTTGGTAACGGCCGCTGAACGAGGAGAATCAGGGTGGGAGAGAACCCGTTATAAATATATTCTGGGGCAGACGTATGAAAAATTGGGCAAACGAACCATGGCTTATCAGGTGTTTTCTGAAATAGGAGGGCTGAATACACCTTTTGTTTATGAACTGAATGCCAGATTGAAACAGGCCGAAAATAGCGATCCTTCTTCTGCATCAAAAAATTTGGATATGCTGGATGGATTTGCCGGAAATTCAAAATATAAAGATTATCTCGATCAGGTCTATTACGCCAAAGGAAATATTTATTTGAATAAGCAGGACACTCTGAATGCCCTGTCGGCTTATGCGAAAGCCGTCGCCAAAAGCACGCGCAATGGAGCTGAAAAGGCGCATGTGCAGGTGACTCTGGGTGACTTGTATTTTGGTAGAAAAGAATATGTGAAAGCACAGCCCTACTATTCCGGAGCAATGTCTATTTTGCAGAAAGACCATCCCGATTATTCCCGCGTCGCGTTGCGTTCGCAGGTTTTGGAGCAGTTGGCAGCACAAGAGCAGGCAATACATCTTCAGGATAGTCTTCAGGCACTTGTCAGAATGCCCGAACAGGCCCGTAACGATGTTATTGACAAAATCATTTCCGATTTGGTGAAGCAGGAAAAAGAAGCAAAACTCAGTGCCGCCAGGGAAAAAGCAGATGCCAATGCAGCAGCTCGTCCCGGCATGGCCGGAAATGTCGACATTCCGTTACTTCCAAATACTCAGGGAGGTTTTTATTTCGATAATGAACAAAGCATTGCTCAGGGTAAAAATTCATTTCAGCAGAAATGGGGAAACAGAAAATTCGAAGACAACTGGCGAAGACGTGATAAAAGCCTGATTGTATCGCTCGATCAAACGGAATCAGCCTCCGAAGGAGCTAAAAAAGATTCTACCGGAAAGCAGGAGGAGCATGTACCTTCTTTCACTCCGTCGAATGATCCGCACAAAAGAGAATATTATCTGGCACAACTGCCGTTTTCCAAATTGCAGCTTGCAGCTTCCGATAAAATAATTGATGATGCGTTATTTCTGATGGGAGTTATTTACCGGGAGCAACTGAATGATTCCCGTTTGGCTGTGGAGGCTTATGAAACCGAATTGACGCGTTTCCCTTACACGCCTAATAAGCAGGAAATCTACTACCGTTTATATCTCCTCTACTATGAGTTGGGTAATAAGACAATGGCCGAGAATTATCGTCGTAAGATGATGGCTGATTTCCCTCAAAGTAACTATGCCAAGGCCTTTGCAGATCCTGATTATGAATGGAATCTGCAGAATCCCGAGAAACTTCAGAATGCTCTTTATGAGAAGACATACGAGGCTTATCTGCGCTCTGACGTTGCAGTTGTTCATCAGGGATATGAGGATATCCAATCGAAGTTCCCGCAATCTGAACTTATGCCTAAATTTATTTTCCTGAACGCCTTGACGTATGCACAAAGCAAAGAAGAAGATAAGTTCAGGGATGGGTTAAAGGAAATTTTAAGTAAATATCCGAAGTCGGATGTGGCGGCGGTCGCGACAGATATGATGAAGCAATCGATGGCAGGTAAGGAGCTTGCCGGAGGCGGCCCGTTGAAAGGCATGATATGGAATGCCAGTTTCGGTAAGAATGAGGATTTAACTGCTACAAAGGATTCTTCTATGCAGTTTAAACGGAATGATAATGTGACACAAATGCTGGCACTTGTTTACCCGTTGACTAAGATAAACAAGAATGATTTGCTGTATACATTGGCCGATTACAACTTTTCGCACTATGTCATCAGTACTTTCGATTTAATATTCGATGATCAGGCCAATACGGGAATTTTACTTGTCAAAGGTTTTGAGAATTTCCGCTATCTAAGTCAATATATAAATGATGCCAGTAAGAATTCTTTATTTTCTCAATTAGGAGAAGAAGTTATTCCTGTTCCTATTTCGAACGAGAATTACGTGATATTGCAGAGTGGACGGACACTCAATGATTATCTGGCATTTTTCGATACCACTTATGGCTCTAATTTCCCACAATTGACTGCTTTGTGGAAGTCGCAAAAATCTGCTACTGTTCAGGAGAAACAATTGGCTGAAAATGATTCGAAATCAGGAAAACAATCTGTGCCGGAAGTCAAGACCGAAACGATCTCCGACACGATTCATGTGAAGCCCGAACCTTCTCCGGTTCCTGCAAAATCGCTGAAAGATATTGATATATCAACGATAAAAGCTCCTTCAATAGTGGCAAAGACAGAGACTCCGGAGGTTGTCCTCACTGAAGAAGAAAAAGAGCAGGTGAAAGCCGCCAATAATTCCGGCCTGGAAATACTGAATCAGGTAAATCTGTCGAATCCTGTAGAAGGTTTGAAGAATATTATCAAACAAAAGCTTCCGAAGAAAGAGAAGATAAAAGATGAACGCACTGAAAAGCTCAGTAAAGCAGAAATCGCTCGGATCGCAAAGGCTCAGCGTGCAGTTGAACGGGCTCAAAAAGATTCTCTGAAAGCGGTGTGGCGTACGCAAAAAGCTGCTGAACAAGCTGTGGAAAAGGTAAGGCAAGATTCTGTTAAGGCAATTGCTAAAGAGAAGCAAGATGTCCAGCGGGATAAGGAAAATGCTGAGAAAACGCGCAAGGAAGAAATTAAGCGCAAAGAGCAACAGCGTAAAGATGATCTGAAAGCCCGGGAAAAGGCTCGAAATGAGAAACTCAAACAGCGCGAAAAGGAGCGCAGGGAAAAAGAGCGTCAGCAAAAAGAAAAGCTGAAAGAACGGGAGCGGGAACGACAACAAAAGGCAAAGAAAACAAATTCGCCTTCAGGTTAGGCATATTTCCCGAACGTTCTTTTGCTCCGGGTGTAATGATAAAGTGAGAGTCGGAAAAGGAATTTTCCGGCTCTTTATGTATGTACAAACTTTTCTATCTCTTCGTGAAAGGGAGAATCAAATAAAAAGCAACAACCAATTATGTGCGAAATAAGCTAGATTGATCTGATTCGTTTTTTTATTCTATAATCCACTATTATCCTGCTAAAATCTTGTTTAAAAATCAGATTGTGCTTGTCTTTAGATGCTTGTCGGTGTGTTTGACGTAAACAGACTTGAACTTATACTCTATCCTTTGAATTTTTAGGTTTTATAAATAATTTGTCATGAATGATTTCTATCGTTTGGTTGAGGCCTGTTACTCATGATTGTTTTTTGTGGGATATCCATGACTAAAATCAACGAAATAAGTCATTTTGAAGATAAATATCCTGTAATATATGTCAAAATGAAGGTTAATAAGTCAAAATAGTTTCCATGTATGACTTATTAATATAACTTTGCTGACACAAATACTAATACTAAAAACGATTTTTAAATGTCACATTTAATCAAACCTAAAGACTATTCACCAATTCTTGACCTGAAACAAACGGAGCACGGCATCAAACTGGTTAAAGATTTTTTTCAACAAAACCTCTCCTCTGAGCTAAGGCTTAGACGGGTCACTGCACCGTTGTTTGTAGAAAAAGGCACGGGGATAAACGACGATCTGAATGGAATAGAGAAAGCAGTTTCTTTTCAAATCAAAGATCTGAATAATCTGACAGCCGAAATCGTGCATTCACTCGCTAAATGGAAAAGGCTTACACTAGCCAATTACAACATCTCCAGAGGATATGGGATCTATACAGATATGAATGCCATCCGTGCTGACGAAGAGCTGGATAATCTTCATTCACTTTATGTTGATCAATGGGACTGGGAGAGAGTTATCGGTGAGAAAGATCGCACGGTAAGTTTTCTAAAGGAAATAGTCAACAAAATATATGGCGTATTGCTTCAGACTGAATTTGTAGTGACGGAAACTTTTGTTGGAATTAATCCGATTCTGCCTTCCAAAATCACCTTTATTCATTCCGAAGAACTTCTGAATAAATATCCGGATCTTACTCCTAAAGAGAGAGAGAATAAAATTTGTGAAGAATATGGAGCGGTTTTCATTATCGGTATTGGAGGAGAGCTGTCCGACGGAGAAATACATGACGGACGTTCACCCGACTACGACGACTGGAGCACGCTGAACGAAGATGGTTACAAAGGACTTAACGGAGATTTACTTGTGTGGAATCCGGTGCTGGGAAATGCTCTCGAGCTTTCATCGATGGGTATTCGTGTCGACAAAAAAGCGTTGCTGCATCAGTTGAAACTCAGAAACGCGGAATCAAGACTGCAATACCTGTTCCATAGAAAATTGCAAAACGATGAGCTGCCGTTATCTATCGGTGGAGGAATCGGACAGTCTAGATTGTGTATGTACTTCCTTCGAAAAGCGCACATTGGTGAGATACAAGCGAGCATCTGGAGCGATGAAATGTATAAAGAAGCTGCTAAATATGGAATTCCATTGATTTAAATAATGGGTGTAATTTCGTGAAAAATAATACTGCCCGTTCTGTTATTTGAACGGGCAGTATTGGTTTAAACAGAGAGAAAATTGAGTGTCAGAGTTGAGGAAGATAACTGTTATTGTTTCGCCTTTCCAATGAGGAAAAGCTTTTCAAAACAAATTTGTTGTCAATCCGATGGAAACTGAGAGGGCACCTTCGTAGAGATGGTTCTGTTCGAAAGGAGTGTTTTTCAAGCTCCAGATATAGCCCGCATCAAGGCTGATGGCAGCTGATTTACCAATATAGTATTCACTGCCGAACAATAATTTGACCACGGGAATAGTCGTACTTTTGTCCTTTACCTGATAGGTCTCGTTGGTGGAGATAACTTGCTGATATTCGCAAAGACTGGGACCGGATTGCATGAGAGTAAAGTAACGAAGTTTATGTTGTCCATTGAATCGATAACCGGCTCCGAGAAGGAAGTCGTTGAATTCCAGTTTCCCCTGAGTAATGTTTGTTCCGCTTATTTCGTTTCGTTTGTAAGAATTAGAACGATTGTCATAGCTAAGTCGAAAGAACATACCCTGGGTGCTGTGCAGGCGGTATTCGGCCGCCATGTTGACAATAATTCCTGCTTTCAGATTATTGTGCGGCGAATTGAGGTAGCCTATACCGAAAGGAAAATAAAGTTTGTCAGTCAGTTTTTCTTTCTGAATCTGAGCCGTTGCTTTTATCGATAACATTAAAAGAATAAATGAGATGAACTTGCATTGTTTTTGATACATAATTTTGATTTTTGAATGGATGTCTTTTTTACTTCAACACTTATCTTCCGGTGGCTTTTCTATACTCGGCACGTTTCACCATGTAGCGTGCATAAGCTTCGGCCAATTTGTTATGTGCTTGCTGAAAGAGCGTTTGGGATTCGAGCAGATTGCTCATCGTTTCCATACCGTTTTTATAATAATCCGAACTTAGGCGCAGATTCTCTGTTGCTGATTTAATAGACGACTGGGCGATGTTCATTTGCTGATAGGATTCGTCCAACTGTCGACGTAAATTATCCATCTCGATAATTAGCTTTTGAGACATATCCTCCTTATTGTATTCGGCAATACGCGAAGCAATTTGCTTTTGTCTGACAGCATGTGAGCTTTTCCA
Organism: Dysgonamonadaceae bacterium; assembly: GCA_047605645.1. Classification (GTDB taxonomy): domain Bacteria; phylum Bacteroidota; class Bacteroidia; order Bacteroidales; family Dysgonomonadaceae; genus UBA1309. The sequence goes on from JASGFJ010000012.1 coordinate 93,740, forward strand.
CCAATCTGAAATTGGGATGGATACCTGCACAAAGTAGGTCATCGACGACCGGTTTGTCGGGAGTAGGTTGTGATAGGTGTAGCTCGCTCCAATACCAATTTTTGGTAAGGTCTTGGCTAATTCGAGTTTTTCATCGATTTTGGCAGCATCGATGTTTTTGTTGAGTAGTTGATATTTCTCTGTAGTCGGCAATGCTGTTTCCGCGTCCACATATTCATCCAACGGATTAATTGTTTGTTTAGCCTCTGTGGCTATATTGAAGTCTGTATTTTTCAGCCCGATAAGTTGTGCCAACACCGACTTATAGGTTTTGATGCCGTTATCCAATTCCAGATGTTGACTGGCGATTTCACTTTGGCGGAGCTCTACGCGTAGCAACTCGTTGCGGTTGGTGATGCCCGCTTTCACAGCGTTGGCTACTTCGTGGTGCAGGCTGTTGGTCAAACTATCGAGTAAGTTCAATGTTTTCTTGTTTTCCTGTAAAATATAAAGCTGCCAGAAATTTGACTCTACCTGTAGAAGGATTTCTTTCCTCGAATCGTTCATTTGCAGGCTGTTGACCTCGGTGTTTAATTTCGCTAATTTGTTGGAATTATATATTGTTCCACCTTGAAAAATGGGTTGTATGGCGGTCATGTCGGTGACTAGTCCGTTCTTCATCGCCGGTAGTCCAAAGGTCTGGGAAATGTCTTTGCCGAGCAAACCGTTGGGCGAGTGAAAGGCTGTTGCTTTAGCTTCTAGATTCGGAAAATAGAGCGTGGAGGTTTCTGCTTCCTTTTCTTTACTTTGGTCGATCGTGAGCTTGGAGGCTTGCAAGGTCAGGTTGTTTTTCGCTGCCATCTCTTTCATCTGTTTTAAAGAGAAAGTGTTTTGAGAGAAGACGGAAACAGAGAACAGCAGAGAGACAACGGTAATAATGGCACTTTTATGTAATCTCATTTTAGGAATCTTGTCGTGGTTTCTGTAAACTAGCCAGTATGCGACAGGTAAGACGGAGATAATGAAAAACATCGAGATGAGCACACCGCTGCAAATTACGGCTGCCATAGGCGCCCATAGCGGACTTCCGCTTAAGAGCATTGGGATTACTCCGGTGGAGGCAGCCAGCGAGGTTAGGACAATGGGGCGCATTCTGCGTTTGGCTGCTTCTATGGCAGCCTCTTTTACTGTCATCTTATGCTTTTTGCGAAGCATCTCAGCATAATCAAAAAGAATGACTCCGTTTCGGACAATGATTCCGAAAAGACAGACGACACCCAAAATAGAGGTGATGCCGAAATCCAGTCCTGAAATGTAGATACCGAACACCGCTCCAAAGAAACATAACACCGTGGAAGCCAACGTGAGGAGTGCCAGGCTGATCTTGTGGTAATGGAAAAGCAGGATGAAGAAAATGATTAGAATAGAGATACTCAATCCGGACACAATGTACGGAACAGTGGTCGCATCCGATTCTTTGAATCCTCCGTATTTAATATCAATATCAGGTGAACCGATTTTCTGATGAATTTTGTTCACTATTTTTTCCACTTCGGATTGGATTTCGTTGGCATTCACGCCGTGTTTAAGCATTGCTTTCACCGTCAAGGTCGGTACTCCGTTGTGCCGGGGTTGCTGTGCATTATACCATTGGGTAGAGACCTCGGCAATTTGTGCCAATGGAATTGATTTGTCGGAAGTGCTGGGGATGTAGTGACCACTCAGGTTAGAAGATGCTGAATCTTGTTCCTGCACATCTTTGAGTTTAATAGGAATGGCATAATCTGCATCCCAGATTTGGCCTACTTCAAGTCCGCCATACGAATTTGATAATTCGGTAGCCACATCACTGTTTGTGATTCCGGCACGGCTTGCCTGAACCGAATTTTTATTGACATCTATGTAAGGACGGGTATTTTCAAAATCGTCCCGAATCCACATCAATCCATCTATTGTATGCATTTCCTTCTTGATGGCTGCGGCATAGGTTTTTAATACATCTTCATTGTCTCCCGAAAGGCGAACTTCAATGGGTACTTCTACGCTTTCGTTATCAAGCTGTTTGAAATAAATATTTGCATTCGGGAAATAGTCGATGTATTTGTTTATATATTCATTCATGATTTCGTTTGTCGCTTCGTTCGATTCTGTATTCACAATCAATTGTGTATATGATTTATCCGGGATTTTAGGCGTATAAAGTGTGTGAAATCGAGGAGCATTAGTCCCAACAAAAGAAGTAACAGAGGTGATGCGCTTATCCTTTCTCAGTATATTCTGCATGCTATCCGAAACAAGTTGCGTTTGTTCGATAGAAGCTCCTTTCGGAAGATAAATCTCCACAGCAAATAAATTGCGTTCCGCCAAAGGCATCATTCTTACATTCACCTGATTGACCATCCAATAGGCTAAAATAAGTGATAGAATAACCACAGAGAATACAATCTTAGGATGCTTAAAAAATTGAGGGAGGGTTCGATTATATATCTCCTGAACCTTATCGAGAAATGTTCTTTTTGGAATTTTACCTTTTTCATAGAGACCTTTTTTGATTAAATAATACTGAATAACAGGGATGACGATAATGGCTACGCCGAGCGATACAAACAGCGTGAGACTCATTGTCCAGGGAAAAGAGGCAATGAAGTCGAGGAGTGTTCCTTTAAAGGTGAAAAGAAATGGAAAAAATGTGATACTGATGGCCAATGTGGCTGTAATCAGTGATTTGAAGTATTCTTTTGCACTCATAATAGAGGCATGCCAACGGCTGTAACCTTCGTCAAGATAATCTATATATCCATCCACAATCACAATGCAATCGTCGACAATAAGGCCAAGTACGACAATAAGTGCGGCAAAGTTTACAATATTCAATTCAAAGCCACAGACGAAAAGAATGGAGAGCGAAATGAAAATGGTAATCGGTATGGACGTCGCAGCGACTCCTGCCACTCGGAAAGGCAACAAGATGAGAGTCACTAAAATAACTGAGCAGATAGCGATTAACATCTCCACCAGAAAAGACGATACTGAATCTCCAACGACCTGTGGCTGATCGACAATGGTCTGTAAGTGTACATCTTTGGGTAAATTTGTTTTGAACTTAGACAGAACCGAATTTACTTGATTCCCAAAATGTACGATGTCTTTTCCTGTTTGCATCTCGATGGAAACAACTACGCTTTTTACACCATCGTGTTCGATGTATCCTTCCGAACGGGGATATTCCATCTTTACTTCGGCAATGTCCTTCAACCGGATAAAATTGCCCTTGGCATCGGTATAAACAACTTTTTCCTGCAAGTCAGGTACTGTGGCGATACTGTTTCGTATGTGAATGGGTATAATCCCTTTTTTCTTATCCATTTCGCCCGCATTATTCACCAATCCGTCGCTAAAAATATCGAGCGCTAAGGCTGAAACGGGAACATTATAGGAAGCCAGTTTTTGTTTGTTGAGCAATACGCTGATCTCCTCTTTTCGCGTACCGAACTTTTCGATTTTTGATACGGATTCAACGCTTCGCAGCTGGTCTTCGAGCTTATCTGCATATTTCTCAAGTTGTCGGTAGGTTTTGGTCTGAGAACTAATAGTCATCATCATAGCTGATGTGTTTCCGAAATCATCGTCCACCGCGATAGCTTGAATGTCAGGAGTTAAAGTCTGTTTGAAGGCAATGAGTCCGTGTTTGATCTTCGACCACACCTCATCTTTGTTGTTCACATTGTCCTCCAGCTCAACGTATACATACGCCAGACCGTCTTGTGAATAAGAGTAGGTGTTTTTCTTTTTTACTTCCTTGTATCGGAAAAGATATTCTTCGAGAGGTTTGGTGAGCCGTTCTTCCACTTGTTTAGGGGTAGCCCCCGGATAAACTCCCACTACCAAAGCCTGACGGACAGTGATAGTCGGATATTCCTGTTTGGGCATTTCCACTAAGCTGTATATGCCTATAAGTATGAAAAACACGGAAAAAATGAGTACTATCTTATTGTTCCGCATCGCCCAATCGACGATTTTATTGTTTGATTTTTTATTTTCCATAGAGTTTTCTTACAATGCTTTTACGATTAATCCTTCGCTTAATTTTTGATAGCCATCCGTTACCACTTTGTCGCCTTTACTCAGTCCGGAGATGATTTGGATACCATCCGCTGTTTGTTCGCCTATTTTCACATTTCGCAGATGTACTTTGCTGGTATTGTCCACCACCCACACAAATGGTTGATCATTCGCCAGTAGCTGTACGACTTCAGCCGGGAGCGTAATCACTTTGGGGGCAGATGCTTCTTGCAGATGCACGTTGCCGACCATTCCCGAAAGAAGTTCGTTATGCGGATTGGCTAATTTCACTTTCACGTCGTAGGTCTGTGACAAGTTGTCGGAAGCCAGATTTTTCTCTGATATTTTTCCGGTAAATGTCTTGTTGAGTACCGGAATATTGATTTCGGCCCATTGCCCCACCTGTATGTTCGAGATGTTTTTTTCCGGAATTGAAATCTTGGCATTCACACTGCTTATCTTCATCAGGTTCAGTACCGGTATTCCCTGACTGACATTTACTCCGATTTCAATCATTTTCTTGTCTATAACGCCGTCGAATGGAGCACGTAAGTTGCAGTCTGATATGTCCTTCTGAGCCGATTGAAGTTGTGCCTTGGCCTGTTCCAGTTTCGATTGTATTTCGACAAATTTTATTTCAGCCAGACTGCTGTTTTTATAAAGTTGCTCCATTCGGGTGTAAGCATCCCGTACCTGGTTGTATTTTGCTTTGGCCGACGAATATGCATTGCTCAGATGACCACCCGAAAGGCGTGCCAGTAAAGCTCCTTTTTTGACAAATTGGCCTTCGGAAACATACACAGCTTCGACATTTCCACTGACCTGAAAACTTAATCCCGATTTGGTTTCCGGTTCAATCGTTGCCAGATAGTTACTACTGTTTGAATAACTCTCGGAAGAGATGATAGTTGTTTTTACGACAATCGGTGTTTCTGCTGCTTTTTGTTCTTTTGGAGTGCAGCTCGCCAAACTGATGGCGACAAGCATGAATACGAGATACTTTTTCATTTTTTGAATCCTTTATTTTTTGTGCAAAATTCTCAATAAGAAAGTCGACGGAAAAGGGTATATTTGCTCTAATTATAGTCAAAAAGTAGAATTAGAGAAAAATAACACGTAGAAAATGGCTTCGAATAGAAACAATGGGATTGATTTAAGAAGCGCTTTTACGCTCGACCTTTTCCAGAATACTAATTCCGAATTCGAAAATTCGAAGAATCTGAAGTTTATTGTTTCGGATACTGACTCCCGTGATTTGAATATTGTAGGCCATCCGGTTATCATTAATTCGGTCATTTGTGCTCTTTGTACTCGTGGCGAAGCGGATATCCGCATCAATTTTCAGTCTTATAGACTTACTCCCGGATCCTTTGTTTTGTTGGCTCCGGGTATGATGTTTATTTGCGAAGAAAACGATTTCTCTGAAGATTTTTCGGCAAAGTATATCGCATTTTCGTTCGATTATGTGAAAGGAATCAGTGTCGGACACATCATATATGACATCAAGAATATTCCCTTTTTTCAACTGGAACCGAGCGAGTATGAAGATATTATGAATATTTACCACTATCTGAAAGGAAGATACGAAGATGTGAATCATCCTTATCGAAAAGAAGTCATAGAGTTAAGTTTACTCGCAGCCATTTATGATTTTTCGGCGATATACGATAAATACACGCTTATTCTCAACGAACGCGAAAAAGATAGCTACGTAACCCGGTTTATCGATCTGCTTTTCCGTCACTACAAGCACCACCGCAGGTGCCAGTTTTATGCCGGAAAACTAAACATCACTCCCAAATATCTTTCCAAAATCATCAAAGATGAAACGGGAAGTACGGTGCAGGACTGGATTTTTAAATTGGTCATTTTCGAAAGCAAGTCTTTGCTTAGATCTACAACCATGACTGTTGCTCAGATTGCTGAACATTTCAACTATCCTGATTCGACCAGCTTTGGCAAATTTTTCAAAAAACATGAAAATATGACTCCGCTGGAATATAGAAATCAATAACAGCCCGGAGGAGTATCGCTGAATATACAGCCCTTCGAAAGTAAAAAGGTGTTACACAGCTTCTTTGGATTTATTAATGGGAAATATGAAAATGTTTTTCAGTCTATACCAAGAGGTTCTCATAGATGTATCCGGGAAGATCCCCGGTACCCTTCTTTTGGGGGATATGTATTTGTTTCCGATGGATTTAAATAAAAATAGGGTGAATGTACGAAAATGTCGATCGTGTTTATTTCGGCAGTAAATACGACAAAAACTTCTGTGACGGCTGAGTGTTTTGTTTCGGGAGCTGCAACCTTCGTTATTTTTTGCACAAAGACGATAATATGTTTGTAAAATCGGAAAAAGATGTTGGCCGGATTCATCGCGAGGAAATCGTGAAATGGCACAGAAATGTTTCCTGCAACGTCTCTCTTCTCTATCAATGTAAGAAATGAAGTCCTCTTGTATCCGTTTCATTTCGGCGAGTCTCAAGCATTCAATGTTCAATATCCGGGCATGTTTGTTGGTCAGGAAGGAAGTCGTTCAAACAATATTTCTTATTTTTACAAGCTATTCCAATCTTAGAATAAAAATGGTTGACATCAGAAAAATAGAACAACAGGACAATGCAACGCTATCTCATTTGATAAAAAAAGTCTTTGAAGAATTCGGTATCGCCCGGGAAGGAACGGTCTATACAGATCCGGCCACCGACCATCTTTACGAACTTTTCGATCGTCCGGATGCCGAATGCTGGGTGGCTGAAGAAAATGGAGTATTGTTAGGATCTTGCGGCGTTTATCCGACCGACGGATTGCCGGCAGGCTGTGCTGAGTTGGTCAAATTGTATCTGTCGCCCGAAGCGAGAGGAAAGGGTGTTGGTAGTATTCTTATCCGGAATGCAATTGACAGAGCCCGCCAATTGGGATACAATCTTCTCTATCTCGAAACCTTCGATGAATTAGCAAAAGCCGTTTCGCTCTACTATCGTCTGGGCTTTGAATCGATCGATCGCCCGATGGGAAATTCGGGACATTATGCTACTACAATTTGGATGACAAAAGAGTTGTAAGGTTATATTTCGTTTTTTTCAGTCGGTATATTGTTGCTTTTTTACATATCCTATCTCGATATGTTATCCTTTGCGAATGTTTTTTTAGTTAATTGTTATAAACAAGGTGAATAGTAGTTGTTTTTTTTCTTGCTCGGAGAAGATAACCATTGATGGAAATTCCTATTCAAACAATCAATGAGGGGTGTCTGATATAGGCTTGTTGTAAACTCTTTTGTCTTAGGGATTAACGGAAGTAGGCTAGCTTTGAATTCTAATCATTCAATGTTGAAAGAAATTTGAAAAATGTTTAATAGATAGTTGTGGATTTGTTCAACTCACATTCGTTAAAAGGAATGACAGAGATGTTTCCTGGTAAATTACAAATATTTTAATAGTTCTTCCACCAGCCTAAATACAGTAGTCGACGATTCTTCTTTTGCCGGATTGTTATGATCTAATCGGTTAAAGTTTCTTCTAGCTCTTTCAATAGCTAAACCAATTCTTTTCTTCTTTGTTTTTGCATCAGTTCCATCTAATAACTCAAAAAAATCTTCACTAACTTTTTTATTGCTGTTCCCTTCATAAGTGATGCCAAACGGTTTTAGTAATCCATTTATTTTGTTGTTGTAACTTCTCCTATGCATTCCCGCTCCTTGGTGGTCGTCGAGATGAAGAATTAACCAATACTCAAAAGACTGATTGGAATAAGCTACTCCGAAGTTATTGGCTTCTGCTATCCTGATTGCCTCATTAAAATCATCTTCAGAAAAGTCATCTTTGTCAAATACGCACCAAACTTGGTTATATTCTTTTTCTCCTGCTAGTTTTATAGCTCTATCAACTAATGATATTGTGTTATAGCCTTCGCCTACTGACCTAACTGTAGCAGAAGAAAGTCTGAACTGATTGAAATATGAAGGTTCTGTGTTCTCACCTTCGCAAACAATCAATATTAATGGTTTCTCTTCTAATTCGGCTAAAGGTCTTTCTAAATTCGGTTCAGAGCGTCTTTTCTTTTTTAACCCCTCTCTGTGTATTTGTTTAGTTGCAATTTGTTCAGCTCTTTTGTTCTTCATTTTCATATTGAGACACATTAAGATTTAAATTGTCAAAAAGAACTAAATATGGGATAGCACCATATTTCCCTTTGATGTAATTCTCTTCAAAAGACTCATTTTTTTTGACTTCATCGGACTTAAAGTTTGCTAAAGAATATAGTTTTGCTTCACCGTATTTGTTTTTATCTGTAAACCAAATTTGGTCTCGTCTAAATAAACCTGAACTTAATAAATTCGTGTCGTGAGTGTTGAAAACTAATTGAGCATTTTTCTTATTGAATTCTTTTGAGTTGAATAATGAAACAATTTTACTCACTAAGTTTGGGTGCAGTTTTGAATCTAGTTCATCTACAACCAACGTATATCCATTCTCAATAACATCTAAAATCGGGCCTGTTAAGGCGAAAAATTTTCGTGTCCCCGAGGATTCATCATCATCAAGGGAAAAATTTACATTGCCTGTGACTTGTTTGTTTAGGTCGAATTTTTTATGGGTTGTTAATACATCGGCAATAAACTCTGTATTTTCTTCTCTCATTTCTCTGAGAATTTCATCTCTTATCTCTTTTGGCATTCCTTTTGGAATTTTGTCAATATCTAATTTCTGAAGTTTAAGGTCTTGAATGTTAAAGTCTGCGGCTTTCAATAGTTCAAGAATTTTCATTTTTTGTATTGGGTTTTCTGTTTTTCCCATTGTGAATCCGTGATAACCGGATTCATTTAGTCCTGAAATGAATTTGAGTCTTTTGAACCAATTAATAACTGTAATGGCTGTCGTCTCATTGAACTGTGCAGCAACGGAGATTAAAAGAGCATTATCTCTTACAAGTTTCCCTTTTACCACCATAGAGCCTTTTGTGAATTTCTTTTCGTGAGTTTCAAATTCGTCTCTGTCCCTGTAAAACAATTCAATTTCTTTTGTTTTAGGCTTATGGTATAACCATTCGGAAACAATTTCCTTTGTTGTTACTTCAAAACCATAACGAAATAATTCTCCATTAAATACGAAGATAATTTCAAATTCAGAGGGTTTGTTTTCTGTTTCGGCACTCAAGAGAAACGGTTCAACGCCAATAGTATCTCCTTCTTGAGTTTCTTTGAAACTATTAATGACAAAATATCTCATAAAAGCAATAGCCTCTAGGAATTTACTCTTGCCACTTGCATTTGCTCCATAAACAACAGCGCTTTTGAGAAGCCTGAAATTGAATTTCATGTCATTGAAAACATTTTCAGTCTCACGAGTATCTTTGTCGTAGTTCGAAGCGATTAAACTCAGAGTCGCTTTGTCTTTAAAGGTCTTAAAATTTTTAACTGAGAATTGTAAAAGCATAGTCTCCGTTGTTTTAGTAATTACAGAACAAATGTAGTGCTTATTTTTATGCTTTGGTAATAATAAAGGTCTTTTTCGCTAAAAATAAGATGCTAAATAGCTTTATTGTTTGTTTTATCGTGGAATTTCTCTTTGAAAGGGAATAACTATTGATGGGAATTCCTATTCAAACAATCAATGAGGGTTGTCTGATATAGGCTTGTTGTAAACTCTTTTGTCTTATGTGCAGAACCCACTACAATGACTTCTGTAAATAAACCTGTTTTTTTGACGAGCTGCGATCTGTAATGTGAATGTTATAAAAACACAAGCAATCTTTATTCTTGATATAATACGAATCCGTCTGACAAAACAGGTTTTATCAGACGGATTCGTGTGTTTGAGATAACAAGAGAACGCTTGACTTGTTTTGCTCAGATAATTTCTATGTCTTCCGGTACCATATCTCCTTCGAAAACCACAAATGCTTTCACTACCGGCACTTCCTGAGCCAGCGACACAATCAGATAAGTGATGTTCGGGTCATTAGCCAGTCGTTTGTCCTCTTCGGAAGGACGAGCCGGCGAAGCGGGATGACTGTGATAGTTGGCAATGATTTTCTGCCCTTCTGCTCTTGCCGACTTCAACACCTGAAACTGTTCTCGCGGGTCGAAGGAAAAATGCTCGGGACTGTGATCGATATTGGTCAACGGATATTGCTTTTTCACTTCACGCTCGTTTCCGGTGAGCAGACCGCAAGCTTCATCCGGCAATTCGCTTTTGGCTTGAGCGATGATACCGTCAATTATTTGCTGAGGAATTCTAATCATAAAACTGTTTTCATTTCACTTTTCCTTCTTGAGTCGCTTCAGGAACTTCAATAAGTCTTCCTGTTTGAACATCATATATATACCCATAAATGGGTATTTCTGCCGGAACTAATGGATGTCTGCGAATGCGAATCACATCTTCTGTTACGCTTTTTGCTTGATTTTCAATGGTAAGCCATTTTATGTATTTTCCTTCTGATGAACCAGAGCCTTTCCCTACATCTTTGAACCCTTCCGGAGTTAGTTCGGCTGTCTCTAAACTTTGTTCCAGAAGTTCTCCCATTATTGAATCCGTAAAAAACTCCATTCCACAATTGGTGTGATGAATCACAAACCATTCTTTTGTCCCCAGGAGTTTATATGAAATAACTAAAGAGCGTATCGCATCGTCGCTGGCACGTCCACCCGCATTTCGTATAACGTGAGCATCACCTTCGCTTAATCCTGCATATTTAGCCGGATCAAGACGAGCATCCATGCACGTAAGTATGGCAAACTGCCTCGAGGGAGGTAATGATAAATTTGCTTTGTCTCCAAACGCAGAAGAATACCGTTTGTTGGCATCCAGGATTTCATTCAGGATTTTACTCATAACTTTTGTTTTATTCTATTTCTTCTTCAATTCGCAAACCGCCTGTTCAGCCTCCACCAGTTCCGTAATGGTCGGATGGTCGCCGCATACCGGGCATTTGCTGTTTTTCTTAAGTCTCACGTTCCGGAAATTCATCGTTTTCGCGTTGAATGTCAGTAACCGATCGGTCAGTAGTTCTCCCGTTCCTGTTAGAAATTTGAGTACCTCTGCCGCCTGAATTGTTCCCAGCATTCCTGCGATAGCGCCGAGTACGCCAGCCTGCGAACAAGTAGGGACGGCATTTGGAGGAGGCGGACTGTGAAAAACACAGCGATAACAGGCGTGTCCCGGCAAATAAGTCAGCGTCTGTCCGTCAAAACGGAGAATACCTCCGTGTGAAAACGGTTTTCCCGCCATGACGCAAGCGTCGTTTATCAAAAATTTCACCGGGAAATTATCGGTTCCGTCTACTACGAAATCATAATCTCTGATAATATCTAGGGCATTGTCCTTCGTGAAAAACTCATGATAGGTAATCACCCGGACATCAGGATTGATTTGTTCTATTTTTTCTTTGGCAGATTGTACTTTGGGTTTGCCTACATCGGGGGTGAAATGAATCACTTGGCGTTGCAGGTTGCTCAGCTCTACCACATCGCCGTCAATGATGCCTATGGTGCCTACTCCGGCTGCAGCGAGATAGAGCAAAACCGGAGCTCCCAGACCTCCTGCGCCGATTACCAGTACTTTGCCTTTGTTAATTTTTTCCTGCCCTTCTACTCCCACATCCTGTAAAAGAATGTGCCGGCTGTAACGCTCTATCTGTTCGGGTGTGAAATCCATCAGCAGCCTCCTCCCATAAAGTAAAGGAAATCTACTTCGTCGTTCTCTTTCAATTGGGTGGAATCAAAATCAGAGCGTTCGACAAAATCTCCATTCAACTGAACAGACACCATATCGGGTTGCAGCACTTGATTCAACTTAATCAAATCTGTAATTGTCAGAGGAAGTGTTACTTCCTGTTCTTCATCGTTTACCTTCAGTTTGCTCATCGTTCAAGTATGTAATATGCTAGATTGTTATATGAGATCGGATTGTGACGGATTTGAGAATTTACTCATCGGTGCACAAATGTATCCGTCTATTTTTTCTTTATCACTACCTTCCAATAACCTTCATCGGCTTTCTCTTGTTCCAGAATTTCATGACCTTCGCCACGTACAGAACCGGGAACATTGCTGATAGGTTGCCCTTCGTCAAGCCAGATTTCCAATGTTTCTCCCGACTTCATCGGTGACAATTCTATTTTTGTCAGCACAAAATTCATCGGACAAGCCACTCCGCGCAAATCCTTAAATTTGTCAGCTCCTTGCTTTACAGAGCCGGATATTTCCTTCACTTCACATTCTTTTTTTGCAGTCTCCTCCTCCGTTTTGGGTTTTATTCCTTTAAACTGCAAAGAGTCATCCATGTCTTTATAGAGTTCCGAAACGGCGTCTGCCAAGGCAAATATTTCGGCTTTTCTTGATTCGAAATTTGCCTCTTTGTTGTCACGGGCTGTTGTGACTATATCTCTAAATTTTTCATTTACAAAACCATATTCTATAAAACTGCGGAGAAACAAATTGAAAACATCCTCCGTCGTTTTTGGTTCTACGCCTCGTGTCACTAAGAGCATTCGTGAGGCAGAAAAGACGATTTCATAGAGATACACATTTCTTCGTGCGCTATCCGATTCTGTTTCAAGTCTTTTTTTCGTATTGTCGATGATGGTCTGATCTACATCAATCATGTCGAAAAGTCCGGCCGAACATTCCGCTGCTCCCCTGTTCACGATACTGAAGAGGGTTTCCGCGCCCCAATCAAAATAGTAATTCTTGTCCTCTTCGAAGGGAGGTATTTGCTTGTGTTTGTCGATCAGTTGCAATGCCAATTTCTTCCCTTCACTCAGAAGATATTCGCGAAGAGAAGTGTATTTTTCCTTTTCGACCAGATAATTGCTCAGTAATTCTGCAACAAAATAAGGAATATCTCTTGCATTCAGACTTCCGATTGTTTCGGCGAAACTCGGTTTCTCTCCTCTGTTAGCTCCTAGATATATCTGGTATCCAGGGTATATCCGGTTGTTTCTCAGTATTTTTCCGGAGAATCCAATGTCGCCCCAGATCTGCTGCCCGCAAGAGTTTGGACATCCGGAAATATGAATTCTAGCATCCTGTAGAGCATCCCAGTCGAGATTTCTTTTGAGCAATTCCCTGCGAATAGCAGTGGCTAGTCCTTTCGAAAGTCCGATTCCTAAACGACAAGTATCGGCTCCTGTGCAGGAGACAATATTGTTGAGCAGTCTCGGTGCAGTCACATCCGCGACTATTCCTTTCAGCAAAGAAAAAATTATGGGAAGAGCGCTGTCGGGAATATTTCGCAGACGAATATTTTGTGTTGTTGTAAATCGTAAAGTTTCCACCCCCAATTTATCAACTAATTGTAACAGACCTGTCAATGTATCAATATAAGCTGTATCATTCAAGTGGATGTTTCCTAACAGGACAGGAACCAGGATGGAGTAATAACCGGCTTGTTTTTGCGGAGTGGCATACCTCCTTTTCCAAGTCTGAAATTCCTCTGTAGTATCCCTCGGAAAGTCCCCGGAAAGATATTCGTGCCTTTCTAATGTCGTTTCGTTGACGACGAAAGGAGGATACTGTTCTTTTTTCTGTGTCTCTAAATAGCTCCGAATCAAGCGTATAGTCTCCTGTTCGCCCAATTTGTAAAAGACGAAACGCAGACGTGCCTTGTGTCTGTTTTTTCGATTGCCATAATCGGAAAAGAATTTTTTCAGAGCTTCTGCCAGCACATACAAGTCTTCCACCGGCAGAAACTCAAACAGTGTCCACCCCAATGTTGGTTTGGCTCCGGCTCCTCCTCCGGCATAAACAAAAAAGCCTTTCTGTCCATTTCGAACTCTTGCTACCAGTCCGATATCATTGATTGCTGCGTATCCTATATGCTTTTCGTTGGAAGAAAAAGCGATTTTCATTTTTCGGGGCAAGAGGTAGGAATCCGCTTCAGCGATCAAACGCGAAGTCAATTCCATCGCATAAGGTGTTGCATCGAATTGTTCGTCGGGGTCAATTCCGCTCCATTCGGAAACAATAATGTTACGAATGGTATTTCCTCCACCACCTTTGGTGCTCAGGCCGATTGCTTTCAATTCGTGCATTACGGGTTCCACTTCATCCAGTTGTAAGTTCTGAATTTGTACTTCCTGACGGGTGGTGATGTGTAGCAGGTTGGACTGATGCCTTCCGGCGATTTCGATCACCTGGAGCAATTGCCTTGGCGAAATTACGCCTCCGGTGGTACGCACTCGCGACATATACACTTCGTCCTGTCGTTGTTCATAAATCCCCATCGGGACGCGGAAAGCCTTAAACTGAGTGGCTTCAATCTTCTTGTCCTGATAGTCTTTTGCTAATGCTCCGAATTTTTGAATATCTGTATCCAAAGTCTCTGGCAATCTGTACATGGATGTGTGTTTTAAAGTAAATAGTTATTCTCGGGTCGGAAAATTCCACTGTGTGCGGCTGTCTTTTTACCGTTAAGGATAGAACAGATAGCGATATCAGCTAAATACACCCGATAAATACTGTTTGGTCAGTTCGTGTTTCGGATGATGAAACAATTCTTTCGCCGGGCCGCTTTCTATCACTTTTCCCAGATAGATAAAAATCACATGATCGGCGATGCGCAGAGCCTGGCGAAGCGTATGTGTAACCAATACAACACCGTATTTCTCTTTTAGATTCACAAACAAATCTTCGATATGTCTGCTGGAAATCGGATCGAGTGCAGATGTAGATTCATCCCCCAGGATAAACTGAGGTTTGATAGCTAATCCCCGCGCGAGACACAATCGTTGTTGCTGTCCGATGGAAAGGCTGGCTGCCGGCGCGTTTAAACGATCTTTCACTTCCTCCCAGAGCCCGGCTGCTTTTAAGTTCTCTTCTACAATCTTATTCAGTTGTTTTTTCTGTCGGATGCCGTGAATTTTACAGCCGTATGCAATATTGTCGAAAATAGACATTGGTAGCGGTGTCGGGCGCTGCGACAGCAATCCCATTTTCTTCCGGATATGTGTTACTTCCACTTTCTTTCCGTAAATGTTTTCACCATCGATATTGATTTCACCTTCAATCCGCACTTTTTCATTGTCATCAATCAAACGGTTGATGGTTTTCAACAAGGTCGATTTTCCGCATCCGGAAGGCCCGATGATACAGGTAATCTTATTGTTGGGGATTTCTAAGTTAATATCTTTCAGAATATGATTATTACCGATGCTGACGTTCAATGCACTGATTTTAATCTCACTTCCTGCATTCTCCGTATCCGACAAAACCGCAGAATCGGAATTGGCGGCTCCTGCAAACGGATTGAAAAAGTTTCGTAAAAGGGCGGGTGCTGCTATCATACTAATATCTCCTATTGATTGATACAGCAAAAATACGTTCATTCATTTTCCGGTGAAATACCACATTTAGGGTATATTGCGTCGTTTTCTTTTCCGGATTGCTGATTGATGAGGCTGATCTTTTTTGAATGATAGACAAAGTCGGATTCTTTCGAGATTGCAAATCGCACCCACCCAGGAAAGGGCTGCTGCGGATATCAGACCTCAGGAGTGATACATCTCAGGCTTATAGGCCTGAGATGTATTTTTATTTTCAAGGGAGAGCCTTTGTTTTAGCAACAACGGAGGTATAACCTCTGCCGCACAAGTGCAAAATACGCTGAAAGAAAAATAATTAAGTTCCTTTTACTTTGGAATACACAGCCTTGGGAGTTCTCGCCAACAGCCGAGAATCTGTATTTACCATATATATCCCAGCGTCTGAGGCAGACGTGCCGTTGCCTTTACAATAGACGAGGAAGCGCGTCTGTAATAGACGTAAACGACTATCTGATTTGAGTGTGTATTCATAGTCAATAAAAGAGAAGCATAAAAACTGGCGCAGAAGAAACCAGAGGAAAAGCATTCGTATATAGATAGACTAGATTAATTCAATTCTTTATCTTTGCATAAAGTTTTTGACTTTTGGGTATATGAAAGGCCTTAATGAATACATATATGATTTTTCGAAACTAAGACGTGCTCCTAATTTAGGCGGTGCACCTCATAAGCCGATACTTCTGTTGAGTATAATCGATGCGATAGAGAAAAAAATTATCACCAGTGAGCGTATTTACATAACAGCCGAACTTCTTGCATTATTTAAGAGTAACTGGAATATATGGGTTCGGACTCCTCATTCAATGAATTTTACTCTTCCTTTCTATCATTTGTCCAACGAGCCTTTTTGGAGGTTAGTTGTCAAAGAAGGACAGGATGTCCCTTTAACGAGCAAAAAATCAATTAAATCGTTTCAGGCACTTCTGCAAACAGTCTGTTATGCAACTCTGGATAAGGATCTGTTTTTTTACTTAAATCAAAGTATAGAGCGGGAAGTTCTTCGAGGTACTATAATAAAGAAATACTTTCCGGATGTATGTCCTGGCAGCATAGGTGATACTTCATATTTAGATATTATAGCAGGACAAATACTTAAAGATTCCGCAATCCAATATAAGAAGACAATAAAGCACTTGCAAGAAGAAAATAATGAGGAGAATTTTGAGGAAGAGATTTATCTGCGGAGCAATGTCTTTAAACAAAAAATTCCTCAAATATATGACTATACGTGTAGTGTTACCGGATTGAAGATACAATCAGGTTTTGGACATTCGTTGATCGATGCTTGTCATATTATCCCTTTTCATCTAGAATATGACGATACTATTGGCAATGGGATTGCCTTATGTCCCAATCTTCATCGGGCTTTTGACAATGGACTAATGACGATTACTCCTGATTATAGCATTATCGTATCCAAGAAGTTTATGGAGAATGAGGCATCTGTTTATTCTATTCGGCAATTTGATTCTAAAAAAATAATATTACCCGTAAATCGTTTATTTCATCCCAGAAAAGAAGCTCTTCAATGGCATAACGAGAATGTCTTTGAACGGAACTTGTGAAGATTATATCGACCTGCTGGGCTGTGGGAAGGTTTGAAAACAGAATTGATTTACAACCCAAAGTTTTCTCTATTATCACAAAAGAAAACTCTACATTTCATAAAGCGCAACATTTTTTTTATTATCAACACTATCAAGCTCTTTTCGCGAATTCAATTGGAAATCAGCAGAGCTAAATCGCAAATGCCCAAGCTTGAGGAATAGGGTTGGAGTTGAGATGATGAATAATGGTTTCGGATACCTACAGCGGTGATGTGTAGGGGCGAATTCAATTCGCCCGCAATAAAGGGTTGATGTTAGATAATGACGATTGTAGAGACGCACGATCGTACGTCTTAAAACAACAATATCTCCCAGACATAGCAAAAGCATGAAATATATACAAAGCATTTTACAATTAAAAAACCGTTAAAAAACCAAAATCAACAATATACCTCTTATCTATATCAATCACCCTGAAATAGTTCTCATCTATCAGCAAAGTACACCCGAAGTTCTGACATTATTCTTTGAAAAATCACAAGATAGGATAGATGAGTCCCCATCTTTTTGTTAAAATGAAAGCAAAACCCAGCTTACGGGAAACCGTGATTTCATAAGATGTACTAACATTTTTTAGCAGTCGTAATGTGAAATATAGACAAAGTTGCAGGTTGTTAATAAAACAAAACGTCGAAGCAAAGTGTGCCTTCCTTTCAAAAAGACTTTCTACTTTTGATATCGATTTGGAACAAACCCAATCTAAAATTAATAGCTTTTGCGAGATCAGTTTTCAACATATTTAAGCGTGTTTTTTTGCCCGATTTTCAATAGAATTTCAGCTGTTTTTACGTGTGAGAAATTTTGTGTGAATAATGTGATATTCAGTGAAATAAATTTGCATAATTCAATTATTTTGCTAACACACACACACACACACACACACACACACACACACACACACACACACACAGCCTCACCAATTCTTAAATAAAAAACGCGCGTATATCACCCGCGACAAGCTAAACTTATTTTTTTCTCCAGCAAGTCGACCAACCCTTTTTGTCGATAAATTTTTCACGTCCCTACTTTTCCTTCGGGTGCGTGATTATTCCTTTGTACACAATCATCCGATTGTTTCATCGGAGAAAGATCCCATTACATCGTTCGGGATTTTTACTTGTATGCCCAACACAAACCTATCTGGTAATCCGGTAAGAAATTTACAACATAATACCGATTTGTACAGAAGCATAGCATGGCAACATGCTGCCATGCCGAATCGTACATTCCCATTTATACATCGACGATTCTGTGACTTCACTGTTCCCCGATTTAATAGTTCTTCAATAACACAGAATCACCATTGGATGATTAAACAATTCCATAACGATTGGACAGCTAAGCCTTTTCGCTGTTCCACTGTCCTTCGATTACCCGATTCCACGCTTAGGCGCTTAGACAGTTCCACTGCAATTCCACGATTGGACAATTCATAACTAACATAAATTTTTTTACAAATGAAAGAAAAAGAAATTGACACAAACTCAATGACATCTGCTAACTTGTCGGTGAGACATGCGCCTTTGAATGACCGAGACAAAGCCGTGAAGAAAAAGCATCCTTATATGAAACCTGAAATCCGGGTGGTCAAGGTCGAGATGGAAAGCTCTTTTACTGCGCATTCGGGAATTCATTTTACGAACTCGCATCCGGACATCGACAACTGGGAAGACGGAGGAACGGAAAGCACCACCGGTCAATTCGGATGGGAATAATGAATTACGATGCAGTATGAACAACAAACAAATCAAACAGAAAAAATGAAGAAGAAAACTATATATCAGACCATACAGGTAAAAATATTTA
>JASGFJ010000013.1:0-109747 GCA_047605645.1 Dysgonamonadaceae bacterium
AAATTTAACTATACTTTAACTCTCGTTAGGGTTTAAATGCTCAATGTGGGTTAAACAAAGAAATACATGGAAGATAGAAAAAACCCAATAAATATGTTCCGAGTCAAATAAACAGAGGAACACCTAATCGAATGCTATACCTGCAGAATCTTTCAATTTTGATTGAATATAGAAGCTGCCGAAAACGGTACAGATACCGGACTTTTTCATTTTAATCCCTGCCCGGCCGTTACAGGCCTGCACTCTTCTCGAGCCGGAAGAAGTTCCCTGATTATCGATCAGTTTTCCGTTCCCTGCGATGGAAAATTCAATATAACTTCGTGAATCGAGACAATTTACTCCGTTCGTATCCTGAATCAATGCCTCCACATAAACCAGGCTATCCGACAAAGCACGCTGTGACATTACAATCCGCGCCTCTTCTCCCCATTTATCCGTTTGATATACCTGTGATATCTCATCCGACAATGTCGTTGTCCCATCAGTGTAGACGGCACGCAATTTGTTTTCTCCTTTTGCAAAAACAACATTCCAGCGCAATCCTGCGGCTGGAAAATCAGAAGAGACGCGCTTCCTTTTCCCCTGAGAAACACCGTTCAGAAATAATTCTACCTCCGGGCAATTGGAGTAAACCAATACTTCCTTCTTTTCTCCATCTTCACCCCAACGCACCGGCCATGAATGGCCGTAAATATGCAGCATGGGAGATTTTGCCCAGTATGACTGAAAAACATAATAACTCTCTTTCGGAGTAAGGTCACGTTCTACAACCCCTTTCTGATTTACGTAGGGAACCGGATTTTCGGGACGCAATGGCGTAGAAAAATCTTTGAAAGTCCAGAAAGCACTGCCGGTCAATTCCGGCATGTTTTCCTGCTCTTTCAGATGCCAGTCAAACAAGCGGACAATGTAAGATTCGGACCAGTCGCCTTTGGTAGCCGCAGCCGACATTCCGGCAAAATCGCCCTCCGCATGGCGCCGGGCATGACTGTCACCTCCCCACTCTGCATGAAAGAAACACTTGGTATTCCTGGCTCCTTCCTCGCTCATCTCCTTGTAGTCACGAAACGAGCGGCTGTACCATCCCGCCCAGATTGTCGGAGAGTAGACATCTACAATGTCTTTGCAGAATTCACAACGCCGGATGGCCGTAACGCGGGTATTATCTGTCTGATGCGACAAAGTATGCAATTCCTGCATAAACATCCGGATAGAATCCCTGTCGAAGTTTTTAAAATCACCCGGCCAGTCATTTTCATTGCCCAGTCCCCAAATAATTACGGAAGGATGGTTGTAATGCTGCCCGATCATATGGGTCAGCATGCGCTTTGCCTGCTCTCGATAAGCAGTTCCGCCCAGACCGCCGCGACACCAGGGAATTTCCTCCCAAACCAGGATTCCCAACTCATCGCACAAACGAAGAATCATGTCGGATTGCTGATAATGTCCCAGACGGATAAAATTTACGCCCATTTCTTTTATCATTTGCATCTCCGAAATCATTTGTTCGTCTGTAAGTGCAGCTCCCTTTCCGGCATGGTCTTCGTGACGATGGGTTCCTTTCAACAGCAAACGTTTGCCATTAAGCATAAATGGCCCTTGTTCCCTAAAGGTGAAATGCCGAAACCCGAAACGCTCTTGCGAGCGGATAAACTGTCCATTTATTTCGAGCGCAGCTTCGCAAGTGTACAATTGTGGATCCTCTACATCCCATAGAAGCGGTGTAGAGACATCGATATCCTCCAGAACAATGTCTGTAAGAAACTTCGTCAAGACGGTTTTCTTATAGAAGACTTTTCCATTCGGGTCTTTCAGCTGAACAGACAATCGTCCCTCATCGGGCAATGAATCGGGATTATAGAAAAAAGATTGGATGCCAAGCTGTCCTTTCTTTCCCTGTTCATCAACAGAGGGAGTTATTTTTATCTGTTTGAACGAGATGGAAGGGGTATAAACAAGATTCACATAACGATATATTCCGCCGTAAAGATTGAAGTCGGACATATCGGAAGGAATGATTTCCACATCGCGTCTGTTATCGCAACGGACAGCAATGGGAATCTTGCCGTTAAAGCGCTTGCTTCGCTCCGTATCGGACAGAAAAGCAGCGACTGCTTCAGTAATATCCACAGCCCAGCCATCATATCCGCCCAGATGCTCTCCTACTTTTTGCGTATAGACATACACTTCTGCGCGCTGCCCGACCCCTTCAAATTCAAGTAAAGTCCTCCCATTCCGGTAGGGATTATTCAAATCCAGTTCGATTCGGTACCAGGCAGCTCCCTGATAATAATTCACATCCGGATCTACCGCATCTTCCGCATTATAACAATGGGGAATTGTCACCTTTGTCCACAAAGGCACCGATTCGGGTTGTCCCGAACGGACAGGGCGCATTACTTCCCAAGCATTTGCCATATCCAAACGGATAAATTCCCAGCCGTCCGTCACCCGATTTTTCTGTGTTGACGGGATTACGCTGGCCTTAGCCTCCATACAACAGAAGCAAAGAACAGTAAGGAAAATACAAAAATGTTTCATTCAATTATTTTTCTATTGGGCAACAAGGCGAAAACGAGCATTTATTTAGAGCGTCTTTGGCTATGACATCCAATAAGCTTTAAAATAATCCATTATCAACTCATTGCACTTAAACATTGCTGTCCCATTAAAAACAATTCACTGGTCATTGTCTTAATATGACTAATAATGGTTTTTGATTTCCAGTGATTTACAAAGTGTAAATTTTCAAATGCTGTAATAAAGCATTAAATCTGAATTCAAGTCCGTTTACTTTAAAATAGCTCATAAATAACTAAAAGAAAGCTGCATACAAGAGATAATCAAAATTTTAATAGGACACTAGTGACACTTAAAGTTACAAAATAGCCGTGTTTAGCGCATTGGCAATGATTGTATATCATAAGCAAATGATAATCAATACAAAAAAAAGCATTTATGCAATATCAATTCCTTCCATGAAGTGAAAGCAATAAGGGCGACGTGCAATTAACAAACTCTTATTGACTTGCAACCCTCTCCAGCACCTTATTCATCGTTTGAACAGACTCCGCCACCTTATTCATTATAAACCGGATGTATTCAATTCAAAAGCAAACCGAGGCGAGTTCATACCTTGTCTTATTTTCGGAATGAAGAATCTCTATTTTATAAACTTTTGAAGTTCATCAACGATGATTAGCTTGGTTAGGTCAATGGCCAATATTTCCTATTTCCGGAACACGACCGATAGACTCTATTTCATTAAGTCGTCCTGTAAAATTAGTTTTATGCATCTAATCCGTTACGTCGTTTATTTTCAATAGACTACCGATGTATACACTTACAAGCAATTATGAACATTCACTTAAGGGATAATTTAATCAATCCCCCGATACAATTAATACCACGCATCTCCTGTTCCACATCATCGATTTCACATACCAATCATTGTCAGCACACGACATATATATACTGACAATCCATTAAGTCATCCTATACAATCCGCTTCATGCATCCAATCCGGCACACTTCTTATTTTCAAGGCTCTAGAGACAAACACTACTACTTATCAACATCTATTTTAACACGACACTCCTCCGAGCCTACTCAATAGTTTTTAAGTCCTATCCTGCGGGACAATGCCTCCAGATAATAGTAATCGGCATAAACAATCGGTACATCTATTTCATCGTGAGAAGGATAATTTCCGGTGGAATGCAGCAAGAGAAAGCCCTGCGAGCAACCATTTTCAGCCTGATAGCTCCTCTGCAAATTCTCTACAATCCGGTCGGCCCATTTGCGGTACGTATCCTTCATGGGTTGTTCGGCATATTCCGACAATTCATATAATCCGGAGGCAAAAACTGCGGCAGCCGAAGCATCTCTCGGAGAATCAGGAATAGCCGGATCTTTCATATCCCAATAGGGAATCAAATCCGTCGGCAGGTGAGGCAGGGTAAAAAAGAAATGAGCGATTTTTTCGGCTTGTTGCAAATAAGCCGGATTCCTTGTAAAACGATAACACATGGTATATCCGTACAATCCCCATGCTTGTCCGCGGCTCCAAAAAGAATCATCACTTATTCCCTGGTGGGTATTTTTCTTCATCACCTCACCGGTTTGCGGGTTGTAGCCAAGCACATGAAAAGAGGAATAATCGGGACGAAAATGATTTTTCATTGTCGTATTGGCATGATTTACAGCAATGTGTAAATAAGAAGAATCACCTGTTTGCCGGGATGCCCAGAAAAGGAGCTCCAGATTCATCATATTGTCGATAATCACCGGAAAATCCCATTTGCTTGTGCTGTGATCCCACGAACGGATAGCTTTAACGGTATCGTTATAGCGCGAAGCCAGCGATTTTGCAGCCTGAAGCGTCACATCCCGGAAGGAAGATTCTCCCGTTAAGCGGTAAGCCTGTCCGAAAGAGTTGAAAAGAACAAAGCCCAGATCATGGGTTCCCTTGTAACGTTTCATCCCTTCAATAGGCCATGTGTGGCTGACGGCTTCCTGTCTCCAGAAATCGAGGTGGTTATAGGCATACATTTGCCAGAGACTCCCCGGAAAAAATCCGGAACACCAGTCACGCGGAGCGACAATACGAAGACTCCCATCTTTCTCGACCGTGCGTGGATTTACCAATGTCTTATTAGGTGTTTTGTGGCGTGCTTCAGCGGTACAGTTTATCCCAAATCGCAGCTGTTCTGCAGCAAAAGCAAAAGCCAGATCCGCCACATCTGCATCAAAATAAAGCAAGTTGAAACGATCTGTCGGCTTCACTCTTGCATATTGGCGGAACAGTTGCAAATAATCCTTTCGGGAAGGATTGAAAGAATAGATACGATATAAATCGCGGCAAAGTTCTTGTTGCTTTTCTTCCCAACCGCTAATTTGCTTATAAGGCCATTCTGTAACTTTTCTCCCCAGATAACCGGCCAGAAAATCCACCGCTCTGTAAAAGCCGGCACCGGCAGGAGAAACAGCCTCATCAACAGGCACTCCTTTCTTTTTTGCCATCAGGCATATATCAATCAGATGGTTCAGATTGTACAGTGAATAATTAAAAGAAAGCGTTCGCTCCAGCTCTTCCGGCTGTTTTCCTTCGGCTGTAATCTGGGTAAAAATACGTTTCTCCGGCAACTCATGCAATACTCGCAATGCGACTTTGTCATTTTCCGAATACAGGGCGTAAGCTACCACTTGCGCATCGTAAGCAATTGCATGATTGTTTAATGTCTCTGAAGCACCAATACCCAACGGGCTTATCAGCATCCAGTTCAGGTATTGCGCAAACCAGGCTTTCAACATCTTTGAGTCCCTAACGGTAAAGGCCTTTGAGTGCTCCAATAATTGCACAGCATCCAGGAAATCAATCCACAGGTATCCATCAATCAACCCATAACAGCGACCTTTATCATCTTCCTGACCAGGTACTACCTGCGCATAATTCAAATTCGGATTCATCCGGGTTTTCTTATCGAAAAACCAGACACGAATCAACTCTGCCGCTTTCTGTGCATAGCGCTCATCACCGCTAAAATACCAGGCAAACGACAGGGTCGAGACCTTGTCCGTAAACAATTCCAACCTTTTCCGATCAAGGCTCTCTATATCCTCTACTTCCGGATTTGTTTCGCCGTCTTTCCGAATATAAGGCACACCATCCTCTTCGGCGGGATTCGGCCAGAAATAACGAGCCTGGCTCATATAATCGTGTTTCGAACCACTTGCCGGAGTTTTCAATTTGTCTGTTACGGATAAAGCAGGTTGGGACAAAGCCTGTTCTGCTTGCTGTATCAGCAAGCGGTAAGCAGGCTGGTAGAAAGGCATATATATATTTTGTTTTACACCGGAGAGATGGTCTGTATTCAAAACAGATTGAGCTTTTACGGCAAGCAGGCAAAAGCAGGCAATAAAAAGAGTGATTACTTTTTTTCTCATGACAAAACGATTTTAAAGGTAATTGTTCAGGAAACATTACATAGAAATACCTTGCCGCATTCAGCAAGAAATGCGACATGCTTCCAAGGAGTAACAAAGACAGTTTCACCGGAACAGTAAAACCATCTTTGTTCCTGAAGCCAGATTCTATTTCACATCCACCTTCACCTTATAATTTCGAGTAAAAGCCCTTACTTCATATTCATTCGTCTTGTTATTGACGATGTTATCGGGATGGGATATCCCTCCGGCATTCGGGTCAAAAGTTAGAACATAAAACGAGCCTTTGCTGCCTGTTGACAATGATTTTACATAAATATCCCTTACCTCTTTCACTGCTTTGGGAAATGTCATTGCAAATGCGCCGTTGCTATCGGGATGAATCTCCGTCCCGTTTTCATCGGTGATCTGATAATCAATTCCCCGTTTCAGCTCCGTATCCTGAGCCGACACATAATAATACACAACGACATCGTAGGAGCGGGTGCGCTCACTGTGGAATTCAACCGGAATCTGAAGGCTATTCCCTTTTGTCAGGGAATACACAACTTTATTGTTGTTGTAGGTGCCGCTGGTGCTGCCCCAGTTCTGAAATCCAAAATAATAGACGTGTTCCATAGCGGGATCTCCACTTCCCCATTCGTCATCGGAACAACTTGTGAATAAAAATCCACAAGCTAAAGATACTGTTAAAAAATAAAATATCGTTTTCATTGTGCTTTAAATTTAATGATTACCAATTCGGATTTTGCTTTATGGCATTGCCTGTCAGTGCAATTTCATTCACCGGAATAGGATAGAGATAATCTTTGTTTGGATTGAAGCGGCGAGAATCCTTTATTTCAATCACATACATATCTTTTTGGTCATAAACGAAAACCCCGTTCAGCATCCCGTTAGCATCCGTCAATCTATTTTTCAGATTTTCTCGTTCTTTGGAAGTTTCATCATCAACATATTTGGCTCCAATCATATATTGGGGCAAGACTTTTTCTGCGATTTTCCAGCGGATAATGTCATCGTAACGGAAATTCTCATCTATAAATTCTACGGTTCTTTCCCTTCTTATTTCATCGAGCATACTCAAACCGTTTATCTTTACAAAGTCATTGGTCAGCTTTGCGGTGAATCCGGCTCTTGAACGTATCAGATTGATAGTTTTGTCCAACTCAGTGTCGCTTATCGCATCATTGTGTTCATAGAGCGCTTCGGCATAAGTCACCAATATTTCGGCATACCGGATCAGCATTTTGTCCACATATTCTTTCGTTGCCGTTTCCCATTGCGTGAGCATAAACCCTTTCTTCAAAGAATATCCGTATCCATGCTGATTTGAGAAAGGCTGATAAGGCCCTTTATAAGCATCCTCATTTATTTTGAAAACGGTCATCAATAGACGAGGATCCCGGTTCTCCAAGGTGGAGTCGAAACTTGGCTCAACAGCGGGTTTCAATGGTGATTTTTCACGGGGTAATCCATCCGTATATAAGAACTGGTCAATCATTTGCCGCGTCAGAGACACCGTGTTTTCCATTTGCCGGGAATTAGCGTGGTGAGTTGTCGGTGCTCCGTTGGGGCCATATACTTTCACAAAAATATTTTCTTTGTTGCTCGCTCCTTCCCCATCCAGATAGAACAATTTTGGGAAATCCGGATACAGGGAATGCCCTTCCTTCATTACCGCCTCACAGGCTTCAATCGATTTTTTTAAATGGGATTTGGCATCACCCGGCAAGCTGTGGTATTTGGTAAGTGTCCCGATGTACAGGGCAATGCGCGCTTTGAGTGCCAAAGCGGAGGAACGGCTGGCCCTTCCCCAATCGGATGAAGAAGCGGCAATAACAGCATGCGTCGGCAACCATTTGGAAGCAAAGTCCAAATCGACATAGCATTGAGTAATCACTTCCTCTAAAGTATTGCGTCCTTTGTATATTTCAGGATCATCGGTCGAGTCGAACGATTTTAGGATAAGAGGCACACCGCCATATTTTTTCACCAGTTCGAAGTAATTGTATGCCCTGAAAAAACGAGCTTCAGCCAACCAGCGGTTTTTAGAGCTTTCTGCAATGGAGGCATTCACGGCTTTGTCCAATATGTTGTTTGAAACATTTATTTTCAGATAAGGAGCAGACCAATTGATAGAGTCGGTCGAAGGAGTCGGTCGGCTACCGTTGGAAATATCGTCCGAAGATGTTTTTACCAATTCATCCGATCGGGTATCATGAGAAAATCCATCTAAAAGTTCGTAGAGATAATTACACGAATTTCGCAAATCGTTTTCAGCTTTCCAGAAGGCATCATCCGTCAATGTTGTCTCCGGCATTCTGTCCAGTTCGCATCCCACAATAAAAAGAGGAAGCGTGATCAGGAAAAATAATATCTTTTTCATGGTTTCAAATTTTTAAAATGTAATATTTAATCCGAAATTCCATGTACGGAAGAACGGATAATACCCGGCAGTCGCTTTGTTTTTCACTTCCGGGTCAAAGACTGAAAGTAAATCGGAATGTTCCCAAACATCATTTCCCGAAACATACACCCGAAGCCTCTCCGCTATCTTTTTATTCACCGGAAGCGTATAGCCCAGTTGTATATTTTTCAGGCGGATGTAAGAAGCATTTTGCACCCACTTATCGGAAGGGTGATAATTGAAGAGTTCCGTCTTGTTATAATTATATAAGCGCGGCCAATATCCGGCTTGAGTCAGATTTCCATCTTTATCCACCTTGCAGTAGTCGCGATGAATAGTCCACGGCATCAGGGAAGTTTCGCTGAATGGAGCCAGTGTACCGGAGTCAATCAGTATTTTCCGTTTGCCAACTCCCTGCCACAACATAGAAAAATCAAAATTTTTCCATTGCAAGCCAATACTCAATCCATATAGATATCTGGGGGAAGAATTTCCCAGGCAAACCAAATCGCCCGGATTTTCGGGAGTTCCGCCTCCAATTCCTATTTGATGGTCGGCTTTTCCCTGCGCCATGTATTTAACATCGCCGCCCGATACTTTTGCATCCTGAAAAGATTCATAACCGGAATTAGCCGTTTTATAGGCCAGGTATTCTTCTCGACTGTTCCAATATCCATCGGTTCGGTATCCCCATATTGAATTAATAGCATAGCCTTCGAGCAAGTCGACTGTTCCTGCGGAAATAACATTCAGCCCGCTGTATTTTTTAAGTAAGTTTTTACTATCCGAGAGATTAAGACTCACCTGATAGTTCAAATTCCGGATTTTATCCCGCCAGGCCACTTCTATTTCCCAACCCCATGTTTTCAGGTTCCCGACATTGGCATTGGATGTGCCAATACCAATTTGAGAAGGCAGGTTTATAGGCGCCAACATATTCTTGTTGTATTTCCAGTAATAATCTGCTGTGACAGTTAACCGGTTTTTTAACAACCCAAAGTCCACTCCGACATTGGTTGTTTCGATGGTTTCCCATGTTTTCTGCTTGGAGGCCAACATTTTCTGATAATAATAGCTTTCACCGATATGCGTTCCATTTGTCACCAAAGCTAAGTAATCATACAAGCCCAAAACAGCGCCATTTCCCAATTGCCCCCAGGATGCACGCAACTTCAGATTATCTATATCCTGCACATCAAACCACTTTTCTTCATTTATTCTCCATGCCACAGAAAATGAAGGAAACGCTTTCCAGCGATACCCGGGGCTTAGACGGGAACTTCCATCGTACCGCACATTTGCCTCAAACAAATACCTGTCCATAAAATTATAATTGAGCCTTCCGAAATAAGACATCATAGCCCATGGCTCAATCAGGTCGCTTAAGCTGGAATTTGTAGCCTCTGAAGCATCGTAATAATTAAACGAATAAAAATCATTGGATATCAAAGACTTTGCGGTTCCTTCTATCTGATTTTTCCGGTAATTTTCATAGGTTGTCCCTCCTAACAAATTAAAAATGTGCTCTTTACCCAGTTTAAAATCATAATTCACCGTAGCTTCCAGCAAATCATGATGATAATCGTTCTTCATCTTGATCAGAGAATTCGGGTCATTTACTTTAGAGCGAATAGATGTACCTAAACGATTGTACCAGGCTAAATAACGTTTTGTAGATTCCCGAGAATCATAACCAAATTTACGGGAGGCTGATAAATTCACTCGCAACCCTTTAACAAGGTCATGAATCGAAAGTGTTCCTTTTACAACAAAGTTTTCATAATGTGTTTCTTTGCTGCCTCCGTTTTTCATAATATCAATAACATTCACCTGCAAATCACCATTGTAGGAACTTTCGCCCAACGCATCTTCCGGATTATATATAGGTTGTTTGCCACGCACTCTGTATAAGCGTTCGAGTATGTTGGCTGCACCATAAGGAGTCTCTCTGATAAGCTGTCCCTGATAACTTGAATTAATATTCAGACTGACATACGGATTTAACTCGGCATCTAATTTTAATCTCAAATTATAGCGTTCGTTTTTGTCGGGTCCGTATTTCAATAATCCTTTCTTTGAAAAATAATTTCCGGATATATAATATTTCAACTCTTTTGTTCCTCCACTGACAGAAATGGAATGATTTTGCTGGTACATGTTCTTTTTTGTCCCTTCATGTACCCAATTGGTTGCCTGAAAGAAATCCCATCTGCCATTGGGGTTTTCCCGGTAGTTGAAATTCGGATTGGACACCCAGGATGTTTGTTCTTCATTCCACTCCGGTGAACCATTCTGATTGACACGCGATTCGTTAATGAATGCCTGTTCTTCCCAAGCAGGCAATCGTTCAGGCATATTCCCCGGTCTGTTGATGGCATAATAGCCACTATAAGAGACCTGGGTCTTTCCGCTTGTTCCGCTTTTTGTCGTCACAAGAATAACTCCGGCAGCAGCACGAGCTCCATAGATGGCAGCCGCAGCCGCATCTTTCAAGACTGAAATAGAGGCAATATCGTTCGGATTCACAAGAGCCAGATCACTTTCTATTCCATCTACAAGCACCAGCGTCTGTGTAGTATTTGTAGAAGTAGCTCCGCGAATTTCCATCCCGGAGGTTTCGTATCCGGGCTGCCCTCCTGTTCTTGAAATCGAAACTCCGGGAAGGACTCCCTGCAAGGCTGCCAAGGCATCGCTTGAAGGCTTTGCAGCAATAACATCTCCGTTAATAGCCGAAACAGATCCGGACAGGTTCACTTTTTTCTGCACACCATATCCCACCACTACGACTTCGTCCAGCGTCTTATTATCTTCTTTCAAAAGAATTGAACTTTTGATATCTTCCGCTTTCAGTACCAGAGTGGAATAGCCGATGTAGGATATGTTAATGAGAGTTCCTTTCCTGGCTTTAAGGGTAAAATACCCTTCTGTATCTGTCATGGTCGCATTGGTCGTTTTGTCTTCTTTGACAGAAACTCCAATGAGAGGCTCTTTCGTTTTAGCATCAACAACACGGCTTTTAAGAGTCAGGGTGTTTTGAGCAAGCAAATGAAAACTAATAGAAAAGCATAATAATATAAGAAGATATACTTTCCTTAGAATGTGTTTTTTCTTCATAATACTAGATTTAGTGATTATTCATGCAAGATGGTTAAACCGGGGATGAATTTAAGAGTTATATTCTTTCAAAAATATTTTTTTGCACTTCACGAGTTCATCAACAAGCCATTTTCACTACATCATTACTTTCTCAATGGCGAAAAAAAATGATTAACCGATTGAATTACTGGATAAATAAGAGAGCAATCTTCTTCTTATTGCTTATTTTTGGGAAACCTTAGTCATCTTAGCCAAAAAATATGAGAATTAAATTGCTTATTTTCTTTTCCTGTTTCACCATCCTGCCTGTTTTTTCCAATTGGCAAAAAGCCATCACCAATTACAACAGGCACACCTACAAGGCGGGCAATCAGAATTGGATGCTCGAACAGCATAGAAACGGATGGATTTATGTTGCCAATAATAAGGGATTGCTTGAATACGACGGTACTTCATGGAACATCTATTCGATCCACAATGCAAAACTTCGTGCCGTGCGATGTGGAAAAAACGACAGGATATACGTCGGCGGCCAGATGCAATTCGGATATTTCACCCCAAACAAATTAGGTGGGTTGGACTATACTTGCCTTTCTTTGAAATATAAAAAAAGTGAAGTTGGAAATATCTGGAATATCCATATTCTGGATAATACGGTATTCTTTCAATCGGATCATTCTGTCTTCTCCCTGAATGCAAATGATAGTCTGACACAGATAAAATGTCCGGATATCATGCATTCGTCGGTTATCAACAATCAGCTCTATGTGGCCTCATCGGAAGGAATTCTCAAATTAGATGGAAAGAAATTCATAAACTACCAGAATACCTCACACATCGCAAAAAGCAAAATCATCGCCATGCTGCCTTATAAAGGCCGGATGCTGATAGTCAGCAGCCTCAACGGTATATTCCTTTTTGACGGAAAAGAGGCCAAACCCTTCCATTCCGCCGCAGATTTTTTCATACAGGCAAATCAATTGTCCTGCGCGGCCATCAAAGATTCTTTACTCGCCCTGGGTTCCATGCAAAACGGATTATTAACTATGAATATGGGAACGCACCAAACAGAAGAAATTTCCATTGGTAACGGTTTACAAAACAAAAGTATACTTTCGCTTTTCTTCGACAACGAAAAAGCTCTCTGGCTGGGACTTGACAATGGTATCGACCGGATCGACCTGAATTCTCCAATGCTTTTTCTGTATAGTAATAAATCGGCCATTGGCTCCGGATATACTTCAAGCTTTTTCAAAAACAAACTTTTTTTAGGAACAAACCAGGGCTTGTATAGAATAAATGATCCTTTTTCTTTAAAGGAAAACAAAGGGATAGATTTCATTCCCGGCACAGAAGGCCAGGTATGGTCGCTTCTGCAATACGACGGAAAGCTATTTTGCGGTGGAGCAAATGCCCTTATCATTACCGATGGGAATAAAACATCACATATTCAGGGAATACGGGGAATCTGGAGTATTGCCAAACTACACGGCTATCCCGATCGCTTACTTGTGGGAACTTATAAAGGCCTGTATATTATTGAGAAAAGAGACAATGGTTGGAGCGTAAGAAATCGGATTGAGGGAATAGCGTTCTCGGCGAAAACCATGTTTGTCGAACCGGAATCGAATGCTGTCTGGATGGCTAACAAGGAAGGCGGAATACACCGGGTCATACTCTCTTCCGATTTAAAATCTGCCCGGGCAAAATGCTTGAATTCACAACATCTTCCCGCCGGATACAATGTCTATATTTCCAGAATAGCAAACGAGATTATCATCGCTTCACGGAAAGGTCTTTTAAAATACAACAGGATAAAGAATAGGTTGGAACCTTACACCGTTTTGGAAGAGTTACTGGAAGGCAAAACAACATATACCTATCTCAAGCAAGACGAATACCAGAATATCTGGTATGTAACGAACGGAGAACTGAAAATAGCTCGATACGATACGAATACACAATCCTATCATGTAAACCACACGGAGTCTTTTCTCAAAGGATTGTTAATTGAAGACTTTGAACACATAAATGTCATTGGAGACAAAGCCATTGCCGGAACAGAAGAAGGCTTTTCCTTGCTCTATTTCAGGAATGCGCAGAAGAGGATATATCCGTTGAACCTTCAAATCCGGAAATTATTTCTGACCATGGGAAAAGATTCGCTGGTTTATGGCCGTAGTTTTAGTTACGACGAACATCAAAAAATTATCATTCCTTATAAATATAATTCAATACGCATTGAGTACAGTGTCAATGATTTCTCAGGGGCGACACAATTCTCTTATATGCTGACAGGTGCAGGAAACGAGACATGGAGTGACTTCTCCGGAAATTCAATGAAAGAATTTACCAACCTGAAAGAGGGCAAGTACACCTTTAGTGTTCGTATTTTAAATAAAAACGAAGAAAATCCGCTAATAGCCTGCATATCTTTTCGGATATTACCACCCTGGTATCGCAGCTGGTGGGCGTATACTTTATATGCCATATTGATTGCACTGGCACTGGCATATCTCTATCGTCATCTCACCAAAAAACAACAGGCTATGATTCTTGAGAAGAACAAAGAAATCAATTGGCAAAAACAACAGAATGAGCTTAAAGATCAGAAAATATCATCTTTGGAAATGAACAGGCTCCAAACCATCATTGAACACAAATCCAGAGAGCTAATCAGTACGACATCCAATATCGTACGGAAAAATGAAATATTGCAGAACATCAAGAAAGAAGCTGTTACGATTTCTCAAAGCATTTCGGAGGGAAAGCTACCGGACATCAGGCGCAAGGTACTTCATCTAATTAATCAGATTGATATCAATATTGAACACGATGCCGATATGCAATCCTTTCAGGAGGCTTTCGATTCTATCCATCAGGACTTTTTTGAAAAATTAAACCAACAATTTCCCGATTTAAACAAGAAAGATAGAATGTTGTGTGCTTATATCAGAATGGATTTAATGTCTAAAGAAATAGCTCCGTTGATGAATATATCCGTTCGGGGAGTAGAAATTGCCCGGTACCGATTGCGAAAAAAATTAAATTTGGGCAGTGAAGAAAATTTGGCGGTTTTCTTTCAAAAAATATAAGAACCGGAAAAATCCGATACGACTCCATGCCACAGACATGTTGTTTGTAAGCATATTCAATCGGCCGTCTTAAACAAGGGTTTTTCGTTTTGCGATATATGACTCCAGTAAGATGGAAGTTTGAAAATGCGACCACCGAGTTATTAATTATGCACGGCACACCATAAAAAAGCAGACACATTCCTCAAGAAACTGTCTGCTTTCCATTTTTCATTTTTGGCATCATGCCAATGCCACAAAAATTTCTTTGTCGGCTTCTTCAAAAACGATTTTTTCTTCTCTAGCCAACCAGCCCAGAGCAGCATACAAGTCTTTCTCTGTCAACTTTGTCGCTTTTTTCACGTCTTTCAAATTGCTGTTCCCTACCTCATTTAGGACAGCCCAAACCTTACCGGCATTTTCACCAATTTTCTCCTTCATTAGTCGTGTTATTTAGTAAGTATTAAAGAACATTATACTCGCAAATATATACATAAATATCATAAAACAACCATTTTTACAAAAAAAACAAGACTTTAAGAACCTCATTTAAAGAACAGTTTGCAATTTTGTTCGATTTCTGTCCGGGTGACTCCGGTGCTTTGCCTGAAAGCTAGTCAACAGCTTCTTTCCGGGATATGCAGTCCTGAATATTTCAGTTCAGTAAAAGAGAGACATAAGACGGATTTTTTTCATAAAATAGATTATCTTTGTAAGGAGGATAGCCGGATAGCAGCAAAATAAATGCCTTCGCCCGCTCCTAAAACAAGGACTAATAACCATTTTTTATTCATCTTATGATTTTAGCAAGCATCAACGAGTTGTCACGTTACATCAACGTGAATCCGAACTTCAAAGTCGCGTTTGACTTTCTTCAGAAAACAGACCTTAACTCCTTACCGGAAGGAAAAATCGTCCTTGATGGGGACAAAGTGTTCGTTAAGCAATCCGATACCCAACTTGTGGCAGCAGAAGCTGCCAAATTGGAAGTGCATAACAAATACCTGGACATTCAGATTCCACTGTCTGCCCCGGAAACATTCGGATGGGCAAATAGAAATGCGTTGAATCAACCCAAAGCAGACTTTGATGAAGTAAAAGATTTACAATTTTTTGCCGATAAACCCTCTACTTACATCCAGGTTCTTCCCGGCGAATGTATTATCTTCTTTCCGGAAGATGCCCATGCACCGTTGGTAGGCGAAGGCAAGATCAAAAAAATCATCATCAAAGTAGCTATCTAAGCAAACATTATCCAACCGTCCCTTTTAAGGGCTTTATCTTTGATTTCGAACTTAAATCCAAACTTATGGTTAATCTTATTAAAAACGATCCATGGCTAGAGCCCTATAAAGCGGCAATTGAAAACAGACACCGCCACGCACTCGACAAAATCGCCGAACTTACGCAAAACGGCAAAATAAAGCTGTCGGAATTTGCAACCGGATATCTATACTTCGGCGTTCACAAGACACCTACAGGATGGACTATACGCGACTGGGCACCTCATGCCACGGCTATCTACCTGATTGGAGATTTCAACAACTGGCAACGTAGTGAAGAATTTTCGTTCAACAGATTGGAAAACGGCGTTTGGGAAATAAATCTTTCAGCTTCCACCTTAAAGCACGGCGATTTATATAAGCTTATCGTATGTTGGAACGGCGGTGAAGGAGAACGCATCCCGGCTTGGACTACCCGTGTCATTCAGGACAAAGACTCTTACATTTTCAGTGCACAAATTTGGGATCCGGAGCAACCTTATAAGTTTAAAAAGGAAAAGTTCAAACCCGACACATCGCCGATTCTCATCTACGAATGCCATATCGGCATGGCCACAGAAAAAGAAGGATACGGCACTTACGACGAATTTAGAGAAAGTATCCTCCCGCGCATCAAAGCCGATGGATACAACACTATACAGATTATGGCGATCCAGGAACATCCTTATTACGGTTCGTTCGGATACCATGTTTCCAGTTTCTTCGCGGCATCTTCCAAATTCGGGACACCCGATGATTTGAAACGACTCATCGACGCGGCACACGAAATGGGGATTGCTGTTATTATGGATATCGTCCATTCTCATGCTGTCAAAAACGAAGTGGAAGGACTGGGACGATTCGACGGAAGCGATGACCAGTATTTTTATACAGGAGAAATGCGCTACCACACAGCTTGGGATTCCCTTTGCTTCAATTACGGTAAAAACGAAGTTTTGCATTTTTTACTTTCCAACTGTAAGTTTTGGATGGAAGAATACAAGTTCGACGGATTCCGCTTTGATGGAGTGACTTCCATGCTCTATTACAATCACGGACTGGGAGAAGCATTCTCGAATTATGGGGATTACTTCAACGGACATCAGGACGACAATGCCATCGTGTATCTGACGTTAGCCAACATGGTGGTGCACGAAACCAATCCTAACGCCATCACTATAGCCGAAGAAGTAAGCGGTATGCCGGGACTTGCTGTTCTGTTTGAAGACGGCGGATACGGATTCGATTATCGCATGGCGATGAATATTCCGGACTACTGGATCAAAATTATCAAAGAAAAAAAGGATGAAGACTGGCATCCGACTTCTATTTTCTGGGAGCTGACCAACCGCAGAAGTGATGAAAAGACTATCTCATACGCCGAGAGCCACGATCAGGCATTGGTGGGAGACAAAACCATTATTTTCCGCTTGATCGACTCCGACATGTATTGGCACATGTCACGTTTTCAAGAATCTACTTACCGTGTAGATAGAGGAATGGCTCTTCACAAAATGATCCGCCTCGCTACTCTCGCCACGATTAATGGAGGATACCTTAACTTCATGGGCAATGAATTCGGACATCCCGAATGGATAGACTTTCCTCGTGAAGGAAACGGATGGTCTTTTAAATATGCCCGCCGCCAATGGAGCCTGGTAGACAATAAAGATCTGAAATATCAATATCTGGGAGACTTCGATCACGATATGCTGGAAACTGTGAAATCGGAAAAAAACTTCCAACAAACACCGGTTTTAAAAATATGGGAAAAAGATGGAGACAACGTACTCGCTATTATGCGAGGTGAGCTGCTCTTTGTTTTCAATTTTCATCCCAACGAGTCTTTCTCCGGTTACGGTATGTTGGCTCCCGAAGGCGAATATTCTATCATCCTGGATTCAGACAATAAAAAATACGGAGGTTTTGGCCTTCAAGACGATAGTATATCCCACTTCACAGAGTCGGACAAAATGTACAAACCGGAAGGAAAAGGGTGGCTGAGACTGTATCTGCCTGCCCGCTCGGCACTGGTACTAAAGAAAAGAAGCTAGTCTCTTTTTCAGATACGTACTTAAACTCATATAAAAAATAGAGAGCAACTATCTGCCTCAATTTATTCACATCAAATTACGAATATAATTTATCTAAACAAAAAATGGCTTTATATCCAATGAAATTTGATCCCATCCTAAAAACCATTATTTGGGGAGGATCGGAAATTTGTAAGTTCAAAGAAATTAGTCCTGTACAAGACAAAGTCGGTGAAAGTTGGGAAATATCCGGTGTGGAAGGCAATGTTTCGGTAGTCAGTAACGGTGAATTGAAAGGATGCAAGTTAGACGAACTATTGAGTAAATTTCGCTCAGAGTTGCTAGGAAAAAAGAACTACGAACGTTTCGGCAATACTTTTCCATTGCTCATCAAATTCATCGATGCAAAAGACAACTTATCGATACAAGTTCATCCGGATGACGAGCTGGCCAAAAAGCGACATAATTCATTCGGAAAAACAGAAATGTGGTATGTCATCAATGCAACACCTGGCGCCTGCCTCTATTCAGGATTCAAAAAGCAACTGACGCCCGAAAAATATGTGGAAAGCATCGCAGACAATTCGTTTATGGATTATCTTCACAAACAGGATGTAAAAGCCGGTGATGTATTTTTCCTTCCGGCAGGCCGTGTACACGCTATCGGCGCAGGCACATTTATCGCCGAAATACAGCAAACGTCGAACATCACCTACCGCATCTACGACTACAAACGAACTGATGCTAACGGAAATGAACGCGAGCTACACACCGAATTAGCAAAAGAGGCTATCGATTTCAAAGTATACGATAAGTATCATACCGAATATACGGCCCGAAAAGACGAAGCAGTCTTGTTGGAATCCAATCATTATTTCACCACCAATCTACTCGAACTGGATACATCCTTCTGCCGCGACTACAAGACTATTGACTCTTTCATTATCTACATCTGCATGGAAGGAGCCGCTTCCATCAAAGACGATAAGGGAAATATCCTTGAACTGAAACAGGGCGAATCGGTACTGATTCCCGCCACAACTCAGTCGATGGAAATCATACCGAAGGGCACAGTGAAGCTATTGGAAACTTATGTATAAAGCCATACGGTTCCTTTCTTAAAAATAAATATTCATAACGAATTGTAAGTATATACATCAGGAGTATACTGAAGATGAGTAATATGAAAAATCAGATACATGAAGCTAATCTTATTTAGCAACTTAACAGGGATTGTTTTTAGAAAACAATCCCTGTTTTGAGTTGGAGAAAGAGGCATACCCAAGCATAAGAAGAAAGTCTCCTATATCAGAAAAAGAAGATTATACTTGGAAATCAAACAATGAAAGGAAACCATAGACGTAAATGTTCATAATTAGCTGGAAGTACAAACAGAAGTAGTATTCTGAAAATAAATGACATAACAGATTAGATACATGAAACTGATTTTACAGAACGACTTAAGATATAAAATAAAGGTTTCTCCAATCAAAAATAATACGAACCTTGTTTCACCGGTTTAGACTTCCGAAAGAACATCATAACTGAAAAATACACACATCAACGAGTCTTGCAATGAACAACTCCGCCCTTCCAAACGTTGATTTGCCAATTACTCCGGTAACTTTCTTATCGGCATTCGCAAATATGAAACCGAACCTGCTTTTTTAATTAGCCGGAGCAACAAGTAACGAATCAGGTAGATTACATATCTTCCGAACAGAGAAACATTAATAGGATGGAACAAAGCATGATTTTTATTAAATCACCCAAAACAATGATTCAAAAATCAGGCGATTTACATACCATCTACTAGTAAAAATTAATCGTATGAAAGGAAAAGCAATACTTATACTCAATACAGGAAGTCCGAAATCAGATCAACCCGGAGATGTCAAGCAGTTTATAGGTGACATGCTGTCTGACCCCAAGCTTCTCGATCTTCCCAATCCCTTCCGCTATATGTTGGCACGTTGGATTATCGCTCCCAAACGACAATATGACTCAGCCCACCACTATCAATTGATTTGGGATTATCAAAACCAGTCTTCTCCTCTCGTCTACCACGTGAGAAATCTTTGTCGCAAATTGGAAGAGAAGACCGGAGTACCTGTCGAGCATGCCTTCAGATACGGACATCCAAATGCAGAAGATGCCATTAAGAAGCTGGAAGAAAGGGTTCCCGAAATGGAAGAGCTGATTGTCATGCATCTTTTTCCGCACTTCGCCCAATCGAGTTACCAAACCACCATAGATGAAGTGACAAAATATTATAAAAAAAAGAAAAGAGCCTATCACCTACGCTTGATCCAGCCATACTACAATCATCCGGAATTTATCAAGGCTTTGAGCCAACAGGTAAAACCCTTTGTAGAAAAGCCTTACGATAAACTTCTTTTTAGCTACCACAGTCTCCCATTGAAACACATCGAGCGAGAAAAAGGCAAAGGCAAGGAGTTTGACTATGTTTTTCAGACCGAAGAGACACTACGTTTGGTCTCGGAACAACTCGGTTTGGATAAAAGCAAAAATAGGGTGGCGTACTCTTCTGCTATTTCGAAAAACTGGCAAAAACCTTTTTTAGATGATGTGATTGAGCAGATGCCAGCCAATGGAGACAAAAACATTGTCGTGGTCTGCGCAGGATTTCCGACAGACAACCTGGAGTCATTGTTTGATATAGATGTTCAGGCCAAAGAAATTTTCCGGAAACAAGGAGGTGAAGAGCTCCGCTTTGTGCCGGGACTCAACAGCGAAGATTTCTGGGTGGATGCTGTATGGAAAATTATCAACAATCAATAAATTTGCAAATTTATATAAAACAAATGTTGAAAACATCCGGTGAAGATATCGGCTAATAATTCCATTTTATCCCAAAGGTATTCGAATAATAGAAATCAAAAAAACTGTAATTATGCAAAACTTCCGGTTACGTGTATTTCATACGGCAGCGATACACCTGAGCTTTTCGAAAACAGCGGAACTTCTTTTCATTTCGCAGCCGGCAGTGACCAAAAATGTAAAGGAATTGGAAACCGAGTGGAGCATCCGTCTTTTCGACAGGGAAAAAGGGCGGCTCTCCCTCACGGAAGCCGGACGCGTCGCTTTTGAATATGTAACGATGATTTTACAGATGTATGATAAGCTGGAGTTCGCATTGTCTTCCCTGAAAAATAAATTTAGCGGCAAACTCAAACTGGGAGCCAGTACTACTATCGGACAATATGTGCTTCCGGAACTTCTGGCAAAATTTCATGCTGTCCATCCTGACATTGATGTCTCTCTGGTGAATGCGAATTCACAGCAAATCGAAAACCTGCTTCTGGAAAAAGAAGTCGAACTGGGATTGGTTGAAGGTAGTAACACAAATCCCCAACTAAAATACACTCCTTTTCTTGAAGATGAAATTGTAGCTATCGCTCACGTTTCACAACCTGTTGCCCGGCACGATGAAATATCACTCGAAGTACTGAAAAATATTCCTGTCGTTTTGCGGGAAAATGGTTCGGGAAGCCTGGAAGTCATTAAGCGGAAACTAAATGAAAGGCATGTTTCTATCAATGAGATGAAAGTAGCAATGCAACTGGGAAGCACCGAAAGCATCAAATCCTACATAGAACATGCCAACTGCATCGGATTGGTTTCTATTCATTCGGTGAGTAAAAATTTGCTTCAAGGGAATTACAAAGTCATTGAAATCAGCGGGTTTGACATTCCACGTTCATTCTATTTTGCTTACCCCCACGGACCAGTATCCGGATTATCTGAGCTTTTCATAGAATTTGCACAGCGACATATAACCAAAAGGAATACAATATAAACTTTTTGTATAACCAACCTGTCTGTTTTCTGCTGAAATTTGCAGCATGAAAACGATAACAGAAACCCAGAAACATGCGTTCACATGGAGGGAAATAGCCTTCATTGCTATAGCCGTAGCCACTTTGCTACCGGTCGTTGAACCACCCATCGCTCTATTTGCTGGATTAGTCATCTCCTTTACCATTGGAAATCCCTTCCGCAAAATCACCAAAAAAGCCACCCATTGGCTACTGCAAGCCTCTGTAGTCGGACTCGGATTCGGAATGAATGTGCATGAAGCATTATCGGTCGGTAAAACCGGATTTTTTCTTACTGCCACTTCCATCACTTTCACTCTAGGTTTCGGACTGCTCATCGGATGGATTCTCCATACCAACAAAAAGACAAGTCTGCTCATATCTTCGGGAACAGCCATTTGCGGAGGGAGCGCCATTGCTGCAATGACACAGGTAGTGGAAGCCGATGAAGACGAAACCTCCATTGCGCTGAGTACAATTTTCGTTCTGAACGCACTGGCCTTATTCATTTTCCCGGTTGTGGGACATCTCTTAAACATGAGCCAGGAAGAATTCGGAACATGGGCTGCCATTGCTATTCACGACACAAGTTCGGTGGTTGGTGCAGCACAGAAATACGGCGACCAGGCATTGCACATCGCCACGACTATAAAACTGGAACGTGCCCTCTGGATTATTCCTCTTTCTATAATCACTGCCTTCTTCTACAAAAAAGGCGGACGTAAGGTTGCCATCCCCTATTTTATATTTCTCTATATAATTGCAATGATTATCAACAGTTACATTTCCGGAATAGGCTTGTTTTCATCCTCCATTGTTTTACTTTCCAAGCGGGGACTTACCCTTACTCTTTTTCTCATCGGGGCAGGGCTCTCCAAAAGCACCATACAAACCATCGGCTGGAAACCATTTCTTCAGGGAATCATTTTATGGATTCTGATTTCTTGTGTATCTTTACTTGCCATTCGGATGTTGTAACAGACATCGTCAGGTTTGTAAAAACACCAATCACGAAAACCTAATTATTTTATGAATTTTGACATTGCAATCATTGGTGGAGGTCCTGCAGGATACGATACCGCAGAAAAAGCTGCACACAATGGACTAAAAACAGTTCTCTTTGAAAAAAACAGTTTAGGAGGAGTCTGCCTTAATGAAGGGTGCATTCCGACAAAGACACTTCTCTATTCGGCAAAAGTGCTAGACACGATTCGTTCTTCAGCAAAATACGGCATTCTCGCAAATTCGCAGCCAGCATTCGACTTGAAGAAAATGTATGCCCGCAAAACCAAAACTGTGAAGAAGTTGGTAGCGGGAATCAAACAAAAACTTACCCAGGCCGGTGTCACCGTGATTCAAGGAGAAGCCCGCCTTGCCGGAGAAGAGAACGGAGAAATACGGATTCAGTGCGGAGAGGAAACGTATACTGTGAAAGACGTACTTTTGTGTACCGGCTCAGAGACAGTGATTCCACCTATCAAAGGATTGCAGGAAACGGGATTCTGGACATCGCGGGAAGCCTTGGAAGGGCATGATCTTCCGGCAACACTTTCCATCATCGGAGGCGGTGTCATCGGGATGGAATTTGCGTCTTTCTTCAACAGCCTGGGCGTGAAAGTATCTGTCATTGAAATGCTTCCCGAGATACTGGGAGTCATGGATAAGGAAACGTCAGCCTTGGTGCGGACCGAATACGCGAAGAAAGGAATCGATTTTCACCTCAACAGCAAAGTTGTGGAAGTAACTTCCGAATTTGTGGTTGTGGAAAAAGAGGGAGAAACATTCCCTATCCCCTCCGAAAAAATACTGCTTAGTGTGGGACGTAAGGCTGTGGTCAGCAACCTCGGACTGGAAACCCTACAAATAGAAACTAACCGGGCAGGCATACCGACTAATGAATACCTTCAAACCAACCATCCGCATGTCTATGCCTGTGGTGATGTAAATGGCAAATCGCTGCTGGCCCACACAGCCATCCGTGAAGGAGCCGTAGCTCTTAATCACATTCTGGGAATGGAAGATAAAATGAGTTATGACGCTATTCCGGGAGTTGTATATACCAATCCTGAAATTGCCGGTGTCGGCCAGACTGAAGAAGAACTAAACGCCAAAGGGATAGCCTATCAGGTAGCGAAACTTCCACTGGCATTTTCAGGCCGCTTTGTCGCAGAAAACGAATTAGGAAACGGGCTTTGCAAAGTGATTCTGAATCCTCAAAAGCAGATTATCGGATGTCATATTATCGGAAATCCGGCTTCGGAACTCATCGTAATCGCAGGTATGGCTATCCAACAGAAAATGCCACTGGAGGTTTTCCAAAAGATTATTTTTCCACATCCGACCATCGGAGAAATTCTTCACGATATTACAAATCAAATAGATAAATAAAAAAGTGCGACAAAGAGGTCTAAAAAAATATAGTTCAGATTAATTCTGAAGAGAGATAGTTTGTCAGGACAAGTACAGCTATCTCTTTTTTTCCTATATAGTCCAATGCCCTTCTTTAAGGTCGAGGAATAGAGAAAACAGGGTATATTATCCGGTATTAAGCAAGGTAAAAACAGATCTTTCCTCTTTAGATTCTGATTTCTTCGGGCGATTTTATAATTTTGTCCTGAGATAAAATAACCAAGTAAAGTGTGCCTTAAACAATCAGGACATTCACAAATTGAACTATCGCACATTAAAAATAAATATGGCAACAACCCAAGCATGGCTTTCAGCCACCCGTCCACGAACGCTTTTCTTATCTGCCGCAACCTCCATAACAGGAAGCGCAGTGGCTTTTCTTCAGGGTACTTTCAGTCCTTGGATTGCAGTATTAACTGTTCTTACCGCAGCCTTGCTGCAATTGCTTTCAAACCTGGCAAACGATTTGGGAGACTTTCAGCATGGAACTGACACTACCGGCGAACGTGTAGGTCCTCAACGCACCATGCAGAGTGGAGCCATTACCTTGAAGGAGATGCAGCGAGGAATAGCTGTATCGATTCTCGCTTCGCTGTTTGTCGGAGCTCTTTTAATCTACGAAGCAGCACAATTCATCAACATTCTGCATATATTTATATTTCTTGTTCTGGGTATATTATCCATTGTTGCGGCACTTACCTACACAGCAGGAAAGCATCCATACGGATATGTAGGTTTAGGAGATATCTTTTCCTTT
Source organism: Dysgonamonadaceae bacterium (assembly GCA_047605645.1). Lineage (GTDB taxonomy): Bacteria > Bacteroidota > Bacteroidia > Bacteroidales > Dysgonomonadaceae > UBA1309. Next base: position 24,827 of record JASGFJ010000013.1, read on the forward strand.
ATCTTTTTCGGATTAGTCTCTGTAATCGGCACTTATTTTTTGCATACACACCGGCTCGATTTTCGCCCCTGGCTTCCGGCTGTAGGAATGGGATGTTTTACAGTATTAGTGCTCAATATCAACAATATGCGCGACACAGATAACGATATTAAATCAGGGAAGATAACCATTGCAGGCAAGCTGGGCTATAGCAAAGCCAAGATTTACCATGCCTGCATCACGGCAATAGGCATTGCTTGTTTTATTATTTACAGTGCGCTTTATTTTGATACTTGGAAACAACTCTTGTTTCTGATTGCATCTGTTCTGTTCATCAAGATTCTCATCGATATTTTCAGAATACAGGAAAAAAGATTGCTCGACCCGTTTCTGAAAAAGACATCCATCGCTGCCTTTGTTTTTGCAATTCTATTCTTTATATCATCTGTTTTGTGAACATTTCATTCATTAAACACGGTATCATCGCTATTTGCCAAATACCTGCCTCAGAAATCCCAGAATATATTGCCGTGTAGGTTCAAACCACGGTTCATACATCCAGAAAGAATGCGGACTATCAGGCACCTGATGCCTTTCTGAATATATTCCATAATGGTTCAGCATATCTACCATTTCATCTCGTCCGGCATGAAATCTCGCCACACTGCTGACAATGAAAGCGACCGGAACAGATCTTTCATTCACCCAGAAAATAGGAGAAGCTTCTTTCCAAAGCTGAGGCTTTTCATCAAATGTGCCGCCCAGCCACGATACATCTGCGGCATTCGGCTTGCGTTTCAGATTCAAAACACGGGGTGAGAGAAAGTCAACAATTCCGTCCACATCAATCGCGGCATGTACTATCGAAGAACTTTGACCTCCGGCATCTACTTCTTCGAATAACGAATTCTGATTTGTCATAGCCACAAGCATCGCCAATTGTCCTCCGGCCGATTCGCCTTCAATGGCAATTTTTGTCGTGTCAATACCATAAGCTGCGGCATTGGCTTTCACCCATCGAATCGCAGATTTAATGTCATGAACAGCTGCCGGATAAGGAGCTTCGGGTGTCAATCGATATTCTACCGGAACAGTGACATATCCTTCCATTGCGATGCGCTGAGCCATAGGGCGCTCCATTGATTTATCTCCGGAACTCCAGCCGCCTCCATGCACCATGATCACAGCCGGATAGATTTGCCCGTTATCGGGGCGATAAATATCCAAAAGCAAAGAACGGGAATCACCAATAAACGTCTTGTAAACAATATCTTCACAACTCTTCAGTCGATTATCAACAAGAGGTTTTACAATCTTGATATCCGGATATTGTTTTTTGATTTTCCAATAAGCTGAATAAGTTGTATAACTTGTATCCCGCGAAATACTAATTTCAGCCTTTGCATCTAAATGAAAAAGATTGCATCCGTAAATTAAAAAAAGTAAAAAGAAAGAACTTATCCTCATGGTTGTTTGTCTTAGATATATTCGTATTCCTGAGACGAAGTAAAGAAAAAAGGATGAATTATCAAATTTTAGGAATACTTCCGATACTTCATTATTTCTTCACGACTTAATTGAAAAAAATGAGTAATTTTGCATCGGAGATTGTTTATATATCGACTTACAGTTAACACATTAGTCATGAGCAAAGAAAAAATAGGTTTTATCGGATTAGGAAACATGGGAAATCCCATGGCTAAGAACCTTGAAAAAGCAGGTTTTCCCCTGACTGTATATAACAGAACTGCAGAAAAAACGAAAAATTTTGAAGGGACCTCTTCTATAGCCCAATCAATTTCTGAAGTGGTAAGAAACTCAGATATTGTATTTACCATGCTTACCAACGACAAAGCAGTGCTGGCTGTATACGAAGAAATTCTTGCAGAAGCATTAGCCGGAAAACTATTTGTCGACATCAGCACAATTTCACCGAAAGTAAGTCTGGAAACAGCACAGGCAGTGAAGGCAAAAGGTGCAGGTTTCATAGATTCTCCCGTTGCAGGAAGCACCAAGCCGGCCGCAGAAGGTACCCTCATTATTATGGCAGGCGGTGAAGACAAAGATGTAGAGAGAGCATTGCCTTATCTGAAGAAGATGGGTAAACTGGTAAAGCATATTGGAGAAAACGGAAAAGGGCTTGCCGCCAAACTCGCTATTAACTATTTCTTATCCATGATTTATCTGGGACTTGCCGAAACAACACTTTTTGCTGAGAAATTGGGTATCGCCAGAGAAGACATGCTTGAAATTGTTAACGAGAGTGCAAGCGGAAGCGGGGCTACAAAAGTGAAAACTCCTCTGCTTCTCGAAGATAATTACAAAGCAGCTTTTGCCCTCGATCTGATGTTCAAGGATGTTTTGTTAGCCAAAGGAGCGGGTGCGGATTATCCATTGACAAATGTGTTGGTAGATACCTATCAACAAGCACACAATGCCGGATTGGGTAGCGAAGATGTGATTGCAATTATCAATTTATTGAAAAAATAATTACTTCTTTTCCGGTAGCACAATTGAAGATGACGTTCGATTTTATCATTTATAACAACGCCAGACAAAGCAGCATTAAGGCTGCCGTATTTTACAATTAAATAGTTTAGGTTATGAGTTTAAAAGAAATTAGTTTTATGCTTTGGGACTCAGTAATGACTAAAGTTCATTACGAGACCTCCCTGAAAGAAAACACCCATGCGAATATGGATGATCGGGCAGAGCTCCCGAAATGGTGCCAATGGATGCTTGTTTCCAGAAAGTAAAATCTTCTGATGAGACTATTCGTAAATGTTTCGTTGCTGTTTAACACTCAACTGTCGAAGATGACTACCTCATCGCAGGTAATACATTTGACCTCATAATTGTAGTGAGTAGCAATAGGAAATGTACTCTCAAACTTGCTTCTTATCATCTATTTTTACATTTAAACAAAAGAAAAATTTTATCAGCTCCAGGCATTCAAAATTTTTCTTTTGTTATGATAGTACTGACTATCTTAACCTTATCTTTTTGACTAAAAAAAAACAGTAAATACTTAACAGCAAATCGTTCTTTTTTCGAAAACATGGGTTATTTACCGGTGAAACAATCCTTGACTGTGAAGATAAAACAAATCCTCCCCCTTTTTTCACCAATTATCACCATTGCTTCTTCTCTTCCATTTAATTATTTTACATTCCATATTAAACTTTTGATTAGACATCAAGAATAATAAAAATTACATACATAATTGCAATAAGCCTCATAATACCTATTCTTTTAAAGTTAAATCGTTAAAATTCAAAACATGAAAAGATCTTTTACCATTATCATCTGCTTGTTTACTTTGCTTATTTGCTCCGGCAATCTCGTTCAGGCATTGACTTTAACTAAACAAACCGGTTGGCTCGAAAGTGCTTATGTCACTTGGACTCCAGTCAGTAATGCTGTATCCTACAATGTGTATTATAGTGGAGGTGGATTTACGTCCAAACAAATCGACAACAAACTAATCAGAAGTTATGGGACATATTTTCGTGCCGACATTCCTGGTTTGAAAAGTGGAGAGTATACCATTACAGTAAAAGCAGTAAACAACAACGGCGTTGAATTTGAAGAGACGACCTCTTCTTCAATCACGGTGTTAAAACACGACCGGACAGGTTTTGCATTCGCGAACAATCGCGTTCCCGGCGCTTACAAGACCGACGGTACTCTTAAGGATGATGCCCTCGTTGTTTATGTCACAGAAAAGAGTAAGGATACTGTAAGTTTAGCCGTAAAAATTAATTCGAAAGGAGGACAAACCACCTTCTCCGGATTGCAAAATATTCTTTACGGATTTAAGAAAGGCTATGACAATCGCCCGCTTGCAATTCGTTTCATCGGTCAAATAACAGGAATGAGCGTCATGGAAGCTGGTGATATTGTCATTGAGAACAATAACAATTCAAACGGATGTATCACACTCGAAGGTATTGGAGACGATGCCGTAGCCGATGGTTGGGGCATTCGTATGAAAAATGCGGATAATGTGGAAATCCGAAATCTAGGATTTATGAACTGCTATAGCAATGAAGGAGACAACGTGGGTCTGCAACAAGGGAATAAATATGTGTGGGTGCATAATTGCGACATGTTCTATGGAGATGCCGGCAGTGACGCAGATCAAGTGAAAGGAGACGGAGCTCTGGACTGTAAGAAATCCAATTACTGCACATTCTCATATAATCATTTCTGGGACAATGGGAAATGTAATTTACTCGGATTAAGTGAAAACCAATATGATCTATATGTGACTTATCATCACAATTGGTACGATCACTCAGACAGTCGTCATCCGCGGGTACGCTTCTTTTCAGTTCATGTTTATAACAACTATTACGACGGAAATGCAAAATACGGAACAGGCGCCTGCATGGGAAGTTCTATTTTTTCGGAAGCTAATTATTTTCGCAATTGCAAATATCCTTTGCTAATATCTATGCAGGGGTCAGATGTATGGAATTCATCAACCGGAGCAAATGATTATAAAAACAAGCCTACTTTTTCGGGAGAAAACGGAGGAATTATCAAAGCATATAACAATTACATGACCGGAGAAACCCGATTTGTTCCTTACGGTGCCGAGGGATATACTCAAACAACAACAGTCGACTTTGACGCTTATGTAGCTTCCGGCAGAGATGAAATTGTTCCGGCAACAGTGAAAACAGTTTACGGAAATAATACATACAACAATTTCGACACCAACTCATCCATCATGTATTCTTATACACCTGACGCTCCATCCGTTGCCAAAGAAAACGTCATGAGTTATGCAGGGCGCGTCGAGGGAGGAGATTTTAAATGGACATTCGACAATGCCGTCGATGACGCTTCATACGCCGTAAACACAGCTTTGAAAAATGCGATAACAAGCTATACAACCAGTCTTGTAAATATTCAGGGAGAGAGTTCATCCAACACTCCCACTGATTCAACAAACCATTCATCTATTGTACTGACGACCACAGGCTCTCTTAATCAAACAATTTACTTAGGAAGTTCTATCGCATCTACAGTAGTAACAGCATCCGGGAGTGCGACATCAATCGATGTAGACGATTCTGATCTGCCGGCAGGAGTGAGCGCTGTAATAAAAGGATTAACCGTTACTCTTTCGGGAACACCTACGTTTGCCGGCACATATACATATACTGTGGCTGCCAGCGATTCCTCTTCTACCAAAGTTATTTCAGGAACAATTATTGTTCTTTCTACCTCTCAAACAACCAGTGGAGGAATATGTACGCTAATGAACGACAATAGTTCAGTATTTGCAATATCAGGAAACACATCAACATCCAAAGGAAGTGTTACCGTGAACGAAACCACTTATGATTGCTGCCTGAAACTTGAAACGACAACCAATATCAGCTTCACGACAGCCGCTACTAGCAGTACGCTTTATCTCGTATTTCCATCCTCTTTTGCCGGGAAAAAGATCAAAATAGACGGAATTGGTTACGCAATAGGTGCTGATGGAAGTTTAACCGTAACACTCAACGCCGGCATACATACTATTACAAAGGGTGATAGTGTAAATCTGTTTTATATATCCCTGACTGAGGGTTCTTCATCAGGAATAGAAGCAACGAACAGTGACAAATCTGTTTATTATTCAAAAGGAATTGTTTATAACACAAACAACCTGGATATTCAGATTTTTAGCACTTCTGGTAAACTTATTTATTCCGGAAATGGAAATTACAGCTTTTCAAACAATCCATACGGAATCTATCTGATCAGGGTAGTTAATTCACCAAACGTTCTAAAAATAGCTTGGTAAATCCAGAAAAATATCCGCGGCATCAAAAGATAGAGACATAGCTACTAAAGTAAAAACAGTAGATTTCTAAAAAACAAATCATGGATAAGGAAAGCCGAATCTCATATTCGGGCTTTCCTTTTTTTGTGCGATGTCGACCATTATGCATTAATTTATTATTATTTTTTCGTATAAATCAAGCAAATAGAATTATATTATTGTATATTTACAAAAAAACCGATCATCCATAAAAACAACTTCAAATAAACAAACTATTTAATTAGATATCAAACAAAAGACCCATTAATTACTTAACTCAAAACTCTTTGCAATTAAAATTCTATGTTACGATACTGTTTCCTATCTAATCTATTTTACAGATTTCTCATTTTGAGTTTTTTCCTTAGCTTATCCGCTAAAGGAAATGTTGACTCATCGACTCACTCGCTCATATCGTGGAATAAAAAGACGACCTATATGTGCACTTTATCGTCTATTCCCGACAGTCTAATAACATTTTCCGCCAATAGTCAGCCATCCTCTAAATCAGCCTTTCTTTATGATTCAGCCTATTCTGTGAAAGCACAAACAGATTTTTTATGGGATACAGAAAAAAAAGATTGGGAAAAAAGTTTTCTCTCTTTGTTTGAATACAACACGAGCCAACAGCTAATCAGTGAAAAAAATTATTTATACGATAGCGGAAGCCAAATCCCTGTTGGTCAAATGATTTATACATATTCCAATGATGGGGATTTATTGCGCCAGGAAACATATTGCAGGAACGAGACGAACGATGAGCTTACGGCAGCTTGCAGCATAGAATACCAATACAATACGTCCGGATTACCGGTTTCTGTGATTGAATTTGGAGGAAAAGACAAGCACGGAAATTGGAAACCGACTCTCCGGTATAAATATACTTATGCAAACGACTCTATTCAAAATGGGATAGAAACATATCAATACGATTCTATATCTAACAACTGGAGCAATCAGTCTAAACAGCTTAAAACACTCAGTAACTCATCGCGATTGCTTTCCGAAGAAAATTACACGGGAACCAATGACAACTGGATTAAATATTCAAAAAATGAATATACTTACCTCAATGACTTATTATCTGAGGAAATATATTACCGCACCGGCACAAATACAGATTGGATGCCTCTTTGGAAAAAAAACCATATATACGATAATGATAAGCCGCTACTGGAGTCGATTTCGATCTACAACAGCACTTCTTCTGCGTGGAGAGAAGCTTATCGGGACAGTCTGACATACTCATCGGCAAACATCCTGAAAGCAAGAAACAGTTATTCCAATACAGGATCACAATGGATATTAACCAAGAAAACTGTATATACAGACAATGCGTTTTCGTATGAAAATTATTACCTATCCGGTAAAAAAAAATGGCATGGCATCATCAAAACAAAATATCTGAATGACACGGTAAATAGGAAATTCGAATCTGCAAATTATAAATGGAACGAAAAAGACAGTCTGTGGACTCCTGCATCGAGAGAAACGAAAATATATACAAACGAAAATCAAATAAAGAGTTTGACAAAAGAGACTTTAGGAAAAGATAACTCGTGGCTCGGTTATTTCAAAATGGAAAATGAATTTGAAACCCTAAGTGATGGCTCTATAGCGATTAATACGACCCATACCTACCAACACGATAACTCAAGTTGGGGAGAGACCTCTTATACTCAATATTTTTATCAAGTGCAAGCGACCTCCATCAACAAGGCATCTACTCAAAACGGAATCTATATTTACTGGAATTCGGATAAAATAACAATACAAAGTCAGGAAGACATTCACCTGATCAATGTATTTTATCTGAACGGAACACAGAAATACGGAGGTACCCAATCGACTATCCCGACTTTGGGCTGGACAAAAGGGATCTACCTGGTGAAAGTTATTACAACAAACGGCACACGCAGCACTCAGAAACTCAATATTCAATAAATTTCTGCTGAATATATAAACAAAAGCCTCGCTCCGAAAGGAACGAGGCTTGATAATATATGGTGAACCAGGAATATTAATATCCTCTGATTGCTTTCACTCCGGGAAGAACTTTTCCTTCGATAAACTCAAGTAAAGCGCCACCTCCTGTAGAAACATAAGAAACTTTATCAGCCAAATTAAATTTGTTGACAGCAGCAACAGAGTCTCCACCTCCAACTAGAGAGAAAGCTCCTTTTTCTGTAGCTTCAACAATCGCTTTAGCTACTGTTTCGGTTCCATGAGCAAAGTTATCGAATTCGAAAACACCGACCGGACCATTCCACAGGATTGTTTTAGATGCTTTGATGACTTCAGAGAATTCAGCTTCGCCTTTAGGACCGATATCAAAACCCGACCATCCGTCAGGAATATTGTTTGCTTCAGCATATTTAGAATTTGCATCATTGCTGAATGCATCGCCGATTTTCGCATCGGAAGCCAATACCAATTTCACGCCATTGGCTTTTGCCTTCGCAATAATTTCACGAGCCAAATCCAGTTTATCGTCTTCGCAAAGAGAATTTCCGATTTTTCCACCTTGTGCTTTTTCAAATGTGAAGGCCATACCTCCTCCAACAATCAGGTTATCTACCTTTGTAAGCAGGTTTTCAATAACATCGATTTTTGAAGACACTTTTGAACCTCCGATAATTGCAGTAAAAGGACGAGCCGGTTCTTTCATGATTTTCTCAACAGCATCTACTTCTTTTTGCAACAAGAAGCCGAACATTTTGTGTTCTGCATCAAAATAGTCTGCAATTAGAGCCGTGGAAGCGTGTGCACGATGAGCTGTTCCGAAAGCATCATTAACATATACATCGGCATAAGAAGCCAATTTCTTTGTAAATTCTTTTTGGCTTTCTTTCACAACTTTCTTAGCAGCAGCTTTTTCTTCATCTGTTGCATCTTCTTTCAAACCACGAGGTTTTCCTTCTTCTTCAGCATAAAAACGAAGATTTTCGATCAACAAAGCTTCTCCCGGTTGCAAAGAGGCAGCTTTCACTTCCGCTTCTTTTCCAACACAATCGTTCGCAAATTGAACATCTACGCCAAGCAATTCGGAAACATGACCCAGAATATGCTTCAAAGAATATTTTTCTTCTACGCCTTTCGGACGTCCAAGGTGAGACGCAATAATCACGCTGCCGCCATCTGTCAGAATCTTTTTCAAAGTTGGAAGAGCTGCACGGATACGAGTATCGTCAGTAATCTTGAAATTAGCATCAAGAGGCACATTGAAATCAACTCTCACAAATGCCTTTTTGCCGGCAAAGTTAAATTTGTCAATTGTAATCATGATTTGGAATAAAAAAATAAATTATTAATTAATGTCTATTTTAAATATCTTTTCCATCATAGAGAGGACAAATACCCAAACTATATATGTGTACAAATATACAAAATTTCTATGTGTAAAGTTTGTTTTCAACAATATTATCTCTATGTAAAAAAGAAAAAGCGAAAGGTACTATTTGTACCTTTCGCCGAATATTTTAATATGCTTAACTCCACAATGGATTAGCTTTTCAGCTTCATTTCCAGTTCTTGTATTTCTGTTCTGAAATTCCGGTCCACTTCCAGCTGATTTTTGACTGTTTTGCATGCATGCAACACTGTTGCATGGTTTTTCCGACCAATCAATACTCCGATTTGAGAGAGAGACATATCTGTATATTGTTTTGACAAATACATAGCCACTTGACGAGCCTGTACAATTTCGCGTTTACGCGAAGCAGTGTGAATAAGGCCCACCTTGATATTAAAATGATTACACACCATTTCTTCAATATCAGAAATGGCTAGTTTTCTGCTTTCAATTTTGCGAATGGTCTGTTCGATCACTCGTTTTGCAATTTCCATATCTACCTCTTTGTTGTAGATAACGGAATGGGCAATCAGAGAAACAATCACACCTTCCAAGTCACGAGCATTATTCGTGACATTCTCTGCAATAAACATCAAGACTTCGTCCGGAATAGACAATCCATCGTGAAGCACTTTGTTTTGAAGAATCTCCACCCTCAGCCTTTGATCCGGACTTTCCAAACGGGTAGTTAATCCCCAGCGGAAACGGGTCAACAAACGTTCTTCAACACCGTTCAGCTCGGAAGGAGCTTTATCGGAGGTAAGAATAAGTTGTTTGCTGTTTTGATGAAGATGGTTGAATATGTGAAACAGCGTATTCTGTGTTTTTTCGATTCCGGCCAATTCGTGGATATCATCAATAATGAGCACATCTATTCCCTGATAGAAATTGATAAAGTCATTGATTGTATTGAAACGACCGGCATCAGCAAACTGCACTTTGAACAAATGAGCTGAAATATACAACACCCGTTTTTCGGGATAGAGCTCCTTGATTCTTGTCCCGATAGCATGACAAAGGTGGGTTTTACCAACGCCTGAATTACCATGAAGAAACAAGGGGTTGAATGCTGTTTTTCCGGGATTCAAAGCAACCGTCATACCTGCCGTACGCGCCAATTTATTGCTGTGTCCTTCGAAAAAATTATCAAAGGTATATTTCGGATTCAATTGAGAATCGAAATTTTGAGGAACCGATTTACGGAAGGGACTTGGCGCTTTATTCGCATCTTTGGGGGTAATACGGTCAACTCCCAGAGATTTTGTTTCCCCTTGATAATCGACCATCGTGTTAGTAGTATTTTCTACCAATACGCGATAATTCAGGATTGTATTACTTCCTATTTCACGAAATAATGTCATGCGGAGAAGATCGACATATTTATCTTCCAGATATTCATAAAAAAACTGGCTGGGAACTTGAATCGTCAACACGTTTCTGTCATACGACAATGGTCTAATAGGCCTAAACCATGTTTTAAACGCATTCTCAGAAACGTTGTCTTGAATCACTTTCAGACAATTTCTCCATAATATCTCCACATTTGCTTCCATTAAATTCTGTTGAATCTTTAATTGACGATCAGGTGTTTTGTGAGTACAAAATTTGGAAATAAAAACAAGAAAATCAATACCAAAAATATTTTGATTTTAAATCCTAAAATATATGTTTTATTTTCAGACAGTTACAAAGGAGTTGCCTTCAGGTTAACGAACAAACACGTACAACCAAATAAAACACTACTAATCAAATAATTAATATCAATATACTATTATCACCCTCTATTCTTCAAAAACACCAAAAAAGCCCTATCCAATGTATAAAGCAAAGGATTGAGGGCTTTCGTGTAAAAATATATTATTTAGAATCTTTTTAAATAATGTCGTTTTAAAAGACTTTGAGATTGATATATTTTTTAGGATTTTTTTTCAAATCCTCCAACAAAGCAGAAGTGTGTCCAACGGCAATATTCAAACTATCATACAAAGCTCGTTCGTTCAATAAAAGCCCTAAGGAATTGTCTCGAGAATTCAATTTCTGAGACATACGCTGCACATTACTCATCGTAGAATCCATTCGACTGAAGGTTCGTTCAAAATCAAGCTTATTCATCCGGGCTGACATTTGGGAAAAGTTACCGGAAGTTGTTGCCAGATTATTCGTAATAGCAGGAACCTGATGATTAAGTTGTGCCATCATCTGTTGCAATGCCTGAGTAGCCAGATTGATATTTTTTGTCGTCTCGTTGACATTTTCAAGTGAAGCTGCAAGTGCCGGATTATTGACCAAAGCCTGTACTCCCATCAAGATAGAATCAATTTTAGGCAGCATATTTATCACTTGCGGAGCCATTTGTTTTTGAAAAGTTTCCATCAACCCTACTACATTTTGCCCAATCAGGGTGTCTTTACTTGTGGCAATATCTTTTGTGTAGGGATTCATGTTTAAAACAAGAGAGGCAGAACCTAGCATGGAAACGTCTAGATTTAAGCGGCTTCCTTTCCGGATATGAATATCTTTATCCATCGTCAGCTCGACAAGCACTTTTTTCATATTTTGCGGGTCAACCCTCATCCCTGAAACTTGTCCTACTTTGTACCCGTTGAGCAAAACAGGACTTGATACGCTCAGCCCAGAAACATCCTGAAATGTGACTAAATAAGAGTTAGACGGCTTAAAGATGTTAAAGCCTTTCAAAAACTTGATTCCAAAAAACAATAAAAACAACCCTAAAATAAAAGCCATTCCTATTCTTATTTCTTTTGAAACTATTTTTTTCATATAATTTATTCTGATTATGTTTGATTAATTTGCTTTCTTACTCTTGTCTATTTTAATAATGAAAGCATCTTTAAATTTTTTCCGAACGTCGCGTAATATACGAAGTATTTCATTGAAATCTGAACTCGAACCGTAAGTATATTTATATTGTCCTTTCTCATGAATTAGTTCCACAGGGCTCAATCCTTTAAACTGAGAAGAGCCTTTACTTATTTTGATAGGGGACGTAATTATTTGCACTTTATATACAACCTTGGAACCTTTTGCCTCTGTTTTTTTTGAATTGGCTGAGACTTTCAATGAAGAGTTTCGTTGTGAAGAGTTATATCTGTTGCTATTTATATTATCGCCATTAGAGCCGGAATCAGGCTGAAATGAGCGGGAGTCGTCAGAAGAACTATTATAATCCTCGTCCGAGTTTTCATTTTTGACAGAGACAGCAACAACTCCTTGTTTTTTATCAAACTCCCTTTTGTATTTCCTCAATGCATTAAAAATAGCTCGGGCAATATCGCTTTGACCTGAATCCGAAGTTATGTAAGGCCCATCCTTCAAGTTATTAACAAAACCAACTTCAACCAGCAGACTCGGCATACTCGATTTCCGCAAAACGAGAAAACCGGCCTGTCGAACACCTTTGTCGTTCTGATTGGTCGATCTTCTGAATTCATTCTGGACATAGCTTGCCATATCATAACTTTGCTCCATATACTTATTGGTCATAAACTCGAATAAGATATACGACTCCGGTGATTTCGGATCAAAACCTTCATAACGGCGGTTATAATTATCTTCCATCAGGATAACGGAATTCTCTCTTTTTGCAACCTCCAGATTCTCTTTACTTCTTGCTAATCCGAGAATATAGGTTTCTGCACCGGAAGCAGAGGTTGTTGTCCCTGCTGTAGAATTAGTATGTATGGAAATAAAAAGATTGGCTTTTACACGGTTCGCTATCTCAGCACGCTTATCCAGCTCGACAAAAACATCTGTTTTGCGAGTGTAAACCACTTTAATATCGGGTAAATTTTGTTCAATAAGATTACCTAACTTCAGCGCAACACCTAGATTGATCTTTTTTTCAATATAATCTCCTCGACAAGCGCCAAAATCTTTTCCTCCGTGTCCGGCATCTATGACTACAGTAAATCTTTTAGGGGCAGCCCATGCCACAACAGAGAATGCAGACAGGAGTACGGTAGTCAGCAAAAAAAATCTGACCAGAAAGGCTTGTCGGTTTCGAGAACAAGCCTCTCTTTCAGAATATACAACATGTATCTTATTGAGCGACAACTTCATTTACAAGTTTTTTACCAGCAAAGAAATCTTCAATATTCCCCAACGTCGTATTCGCAATATTCGACATAGCTTCGTTGGTGAAAAACGCCTGATGAGAAGTTACAATTACATTGTTGAACGACAACAGACGAGCTAAAACATCATCAGCCAATACTTCATCCGACTTGTCTTCATAAAAATAATCCGATTCTTCTTCGTATACATCCAAACCTGCATATCCGACTTTGAGACTGACCAAACCTTCAATCAGGTGCTTCGTATGTACTAATTTTCCACGCCCTGTATTGATAATCATCACGCCGTCTTTCATCTTTTCGATGGACTTATCGCAAATCAAATATTCTGTTTCTTTTGTGAGTGGGCAATGAAGACTGATAATATCAGCCTCAGCATAAATTTCATCAAGAGATTTGTAAGTGAATCCCAGCGCTTCCGCCACTTGTTCATTCGGATATAAATCGTAAGCCAGTACATTCATACCAAGACCTTTCAGAACACCAATGACGGTCCGTCCGATTTTTCCTGTACCAATTACGCCGACTGTTTTGCCACACATATCAAACCCTTGAAAGCCGTTTAATGAGAAATTCCAATCACGGGTACGTATAAATGCACGGTGTACTTTGCGATTCAAACACAACATCAGAGCCAAAGTATGCTCTGCAATGGCGTGAGGAGAATATTCCGGTACACGCACTACTCTTATTTTTCCTTTTGCATAATGAAGATCCACATTATTAAATCCGGCACACCGCAGTGCAATTACTTTCACTCCGTATTCAACCAGTTTATCAATAACATACTTATCTACAACTGCATTTACAAAAATACAAACAGCATCAGCGCTCGTTGCTAAAATCACATTCTTGGCTGTCAGATGCTCTCCATAGTATTTCAATTCAAAGCCATAATCCTTATTTACTTTGTTAAAAACAGCCTCATCGTAAGGCTTTGTGTCAAACACCGCAATTTTGTACGACATAATTTTCTTGTTTATTAATCGATTATATAACTAATAATCAATATGGTAAATTCGAATAATGGAAAACTAAAATCAATTCTTAGCATCCAATGAATATGTGGGCAAAGTTAATCAATTCATTTGTATTGGCAAAACAGATTTCCCCCCTAAGTATGAAGCTTGTTTATGTCATTCTTTGTCCATTAAATCGAATACAACAACTGACCTTTATGAACATAAAAAACCCAGAATCGAGAAAAGCGCAAACCAAATTGGAGTTACGCTTTTCCAATACAGGGATATCATCTTAACCTCAGAACATCTCCTTCCACAGGCACATATTCCATATCTTTTTTATTCATTTTATATACATCCTTGACCCGGACTCCATACATTTGAGAAATACTATACATGGATTCCCCTACCCTGACCACATGTTCATAATAAGGTTTGTCGGCTTTTTTCTTTTTCTTTTCAAAATAGACCAAATCACCTTCACTCAAAGGGAAGCCTTCCGGGACTTCATTGTATTTGTACAAATCTTTTACTTTAAAATCAAACTCTCCTGCAATTGATTCATACGTATCTCCTCGTTGTGCAATCACGTACACAAGCCCGTGTGTTTTGTACGGAGTGTGCTTTGTCGTTATCCCCGGGAAATCGCTTGCATACTCACGATATTTTCCTTTTTTCCCTTTACTTTTATCATATACAAACAGTTCATAATCCTCAATGACTTTAATCAGCTTGTTTGCATAAGCCTTATCCGTCGCATAACCTGCATTTTGAAGCCCCCTGGCCCAACCTTTATAATCGGTTATTTCTAAATCAAACAACTTCCGGTAACGAGGTTTTTGTGTAAGAAAAAAAGAATGATCTTCATAAGAATCCTCTACTTTGTCATAGCTTCTGAAACAATCATTGGGTCCGTCATCTTTAGCATATACCCGTTCACCCCGCCAATCGGTATTACATTTAATACCAAAATGGTTGTTTGATTTTTTTGCTAAATCACTTTTACCGGCGCCCGATTCTATCAATCCTTGCGCAAGAGTAACACTGGCAGGAATTTTATATTTCGACTGATGGTATTGAGCAACGTCTTTGTATTTGTCAATATAATCGAGATAAACCTTTAGCCGTTGCTGAGAATAACTGCAATGTATGCCACAAGCAGAAAACAGAAGCCATAAAAACAGTCGGTTAAGAAAAGATGATTGGCTAAAATGTGATTGTTTCATATCTTATATTTTGATTTAATCTAAAAAATTCCAATTTTACAAAGTTTATCCAGATCAAAGTTTCATCTAAATTCCTTTTTGTACGAAAGTAAAAAAATAATATCTTTGAAACAAAGAATACATACAATGAGAGAACATAATATTACAGCAAAAATAAAGATTTACAATTTAGAAGAGTGCGACGATAACAAAAAAAAACTTATTGAAGCAGCAAAAGCGGCAACAAAACACGCCTATGCTCCCTATTCTAAGTTTCATGTTGGGGCGGCTCTGATGCTTGAAAATGGAGATATCATTACTGGCTCGAATCAGGAAAATGCCGCTTATCCGTCAACCCTTTGCGCAGAAAGGACTGCCATTTTTTACGCAAATTCGCAATACCCCGATATTCCTGTAACACAGATAGCTATTGCAGCATGTACAAACGGAGATTTCACAGAAGAGGTATGCGCTCCTTGCGGCTCATGCAGACAGGTCATTTCTGAAGTTGAAAACCGCTTTGATCACAAAATTAAAATCATCATGTGCGGTGCCAACGAAATTTACGAGGTCGAATCCATCCAGGATTTACTTCCGCTAAGTTTCGGAAAAGAAAATCTACATCACGAAGATACGGCTAAAAACTAGTATGAAATTCTTTTAGCTTCCGGGTCAATTCCTTGGCTTTTCCACCAGTTATGCGATCCAGGTGATTCCAAAAGCGGGCACTGTGATTCAACTCCAGCGTGTGGCATAATTCGTGCAGTATCACCAATTCAATTAGTTGTGATGGCAAAAGTAGGCAAAAGCAAGACAGACTAATGTTTTTTTGCGAAGAACAGCTTCCCCAGCGAGTTCTACTTTTGCTTATTTTTACTTCAGCGAATGCAAACCCGTGCTCCAAAGCCAATTGTCTTACCCAACTGGGAAGTATTCTTCTGGCTTCACGTTGCATGGCTCTTTCAATGGCACCTCGTACCTCTGCCTGAACAACCTCATCGCCGATAGAAACATTCTCCGGAACAGCAATCTGAAGTACCGAATTCTGCATCTGAGCATAACACCTCGAAAAATTGCATCTAACGACCTTTACTTCAAAGGAAAGAGTCTTCAACACAAAATTTTCATCTATTATTTCTCGTTCAACCGATTCGAGTTGAAGTAACCCAGGTTTCATTTTTTCCAAAGCAGTCCTCAATTCTTTTTCCGTTGTATCTTCAGGCACTGTCAGTATAATTCTCCCTTCACGTTTGCGCGCAATAAATTGCTTCGCTCGGACATCTACCCGAACAAAGATGACTCCCAGATCTTTATCTTCGAGATAATACATTACTTAGCAAAACTCTAAATTTAAAAAACCCGAAACACAGTAGTGCATTTCGGGTTTAAAGATTTATAATAAAATTCAATTATTTGTCAAGATTATACGATTCTCCTGAGAAAGCCTTCTCAAATTCAGGATAGCATACCTCATTCTTCCTAAAGCCGTATTTATGCTTACACCAGTCACATCAGATATTTCTTTAAAACTCATATCCTGATAATAACGCATTTCTAGAACCTCCCGCTGATTATCCGGCAAAAACCGAATCAAATTACGCACATCTGAGAGAATCTGTTCTTTCACAATCCGATCTTCGACTGTTTCATCGCACACAGCCGGATTATTCAACAAATCGACTTCATATTCATCGTTTGATACCGTATTCTCGCCTTTCTCCTGACGATAATTATCAATAATAAGATTATGTGCTATCCGGTTAATCCAAGCTCTGAATTTACCATTATCGACATACCTTCCCTGCTTTATGGTTACAATTGCTTTAACAAATGTCTCCTGAAAGATATCTTCGGCTAATTCTCTATTACGAACAATAAAATATATATAATTGAAAACGCTTTGCTTATGTCTCGACAATAAAGAGTCAAAAGCAGCATTATTTCCTCCAGCATAGGTAATGACCAACTCTTCATCAGTCATGACTTTGATATTTTCCATCACACTTTCTATTTTTGAGTTATAAGAGTAATGATATGCTATAGGCCGGTAATTATTTAAAGTTTATATTAACGTTCGTTTATTATGACAAATAAAATTATTTTTTTTCATCTCCGCAAATTTAATTACATAAATTTTATCAAAAAAGATGCGGAAAGAGAGAAAGTTCTTTTCCGCATCATATATAAAATACCACAATAAGTTACCGCAAAGCTTCCACTTCTTCTGCTGTAAGTGGTATTTTTTTACCTAAGCGTCTGGCACCTTCATCCGTTATCAAATAATCTTCTTCGTTGCGAATACCGCCGAAGTCTTTGTATTCTTCCAGTTTATCATAATGAATAAAATCGGAAAATTTATGTTGCCCTTTCCATAAATCAATTAATTCGGGGATAAAATAAATGCCGGGTTCCACAGTTATCACAAAGCCGGATTCCAGTTCTCTCCCCAAACGAATAGACTTGCGTCCGAACTGAGAGCTTTTAGGCTGTCCGTTGTGCCCCACCCAGATTTCACCGAGATTCTCCATATCATGTACATCCAATCCCATCATGTGCCCCAGTCCACAAGGGAAAAACATGGCATGAGCACCTTCCCTAACAGCATCTTCTGTATTTCCTTTGGTGATACCTAATGATTTTAATCCTTCGAAAATCACTCCGGCAGCTATGTCGTACACTTCCGTATATCGAATTCCGGGTTTCAACGCAGCCACAGCAGCCAAATGAGATGCGACCTGAATGTCATACACATCTTTTTGTCTTGCCGTAAATTTCTTACTTACGGGAAAAGTCGATGACATATCTCCGGCATACCCCATAGACGTTTCTGCTCCAGCATCTATTAACATTAGCCCTCCCTCTTGGATGACATTTTCATGAGAATGATTGTGAAGTGTCTGACCATTAATCGTCGCAATGGTTGGAAAAGACAATCTTCCTCCTCTCGAAAAAGCAACAGCTTCAAGAGCAGCAGCCACTTCAAATTCTCTCATTCCGGGACGAGCCACCTTTATAGCCTCAATATGCATATCTGCAGTGATATCACAAGCCTTTTCTATTTCTTTGATTTCTTCCTCCGATTTGTAGCTTCTCAAAGCAACAACCGCTTTTATCAGTTCAACAGAAGCAGATTTATCCAATTCGTCAGGTGCGATGTTCAGCAAGGAGAACAATTTCAATGTATGTTCACCTCTATAAGGCGGTAAAAAATGAATCGTGCGCCCCAATGCTAAAGCCTTTTGTAAATAACCCGACAAAGCGGATTGCGGTTCGGTATGTTGTATTCCGATTTTCTCACTTTTTTCCTTCAGTGAAGGTTGTGTTCCCATCCAAACAATATGGTCGATAGACAATTCATCTCCGAAAATAATATCCTTGCCCTCATCCAAGTCTATAATTGCATGAAGTCCGGCGTAAGGCAATCCGAAAAAATAAAGGAACGTAGAATCTTGCCGGAAAGGATACGTATTATCAGCATAATTCATTCCACTCTCATCATTACCTAAAAACAATAAGACTCCTGATTTTACAAGACTTTTGAGCTTGCCTCTCCGTTCAACATATATCTTCTTATCAAACATTTTTACAGAATTTAATTTCGTTAATACCATTACAAACTTATATAAAAATACGCGTGTCGCATAAAAGAATACCTTATTATTTGTAAAACAAAACCGCTTCTTATATCAAAGAGTGAACAGACAAGTCGAAAGCTTTATTTAGTTGTATCCTGCAAAGACAAATTTCAAGTGCATTCAGAACGAAGCACCCCGTGGAAAAGACCGGAACAAACAGCCCTAGAAAAGCATGGGGAAAATAAAAAAAGATATCATTCGCTCGGTCATCAATAACATACTAAAACAAGTCCAATCATAAACGCCACCTTAATCAACCGAACAACGTTCATTGTATTTAAGCAATTTACAGAATAAAAAAATAAATCACTAAGCATAAATTCAAGCTTGTTTGCCTCCAAATTGAGTTTATTTTTTTCACAATCAAAAACGGGTAGATCATATCAAAAATTCAACAAGACATTTATGAACCGAGATAAAAATATTGAATATTTTAAAATGAGTAGCTTCAGACAATAATAATTCACTTTCCGGGGACATAAGAAGAGGAATCGACAGCTTATTCTTGAACTTGGTTGAAGCTAGAAAGATCGTTTTTTGAGTCTTTCTCCCTTATTTTTCCGGAGAATAATCCCAGATATTGAATTCATCAATTATTCCGTGACTTCAGGCGGATATTAATTAAATGTACAGCCTTTACAAAACTCTCGGAGAGACGGCTATCATATTTTTTACTCATTCTAAATAAGAATCTGTTCTTTTTCGTATTTTTTGAGTCAAATCAAATAATTATTCGCCAAAAATTATCTATTTTTGTTCACTGCAGCACGAAAACAAGTCTATGGATTATTCAAATATAAGAGAACACGTCAAAGAGGAATTCACCATCTACCTGAGTAAACATAACCACCGGAAAACACCGGAACGTTATGCTATTCTCGATCATATCTATTCTTCAAAAGGACATTTTGACATGGATTCTCTCTATACTTCCATGCAGGAATCTAATTTCCGTGTAAGTAGAGCAACATTGTACAATACAATTGAGCTATTGCTCGATTGCGGACTTGTCGTGAAACATCAGTTCGGAGCGAATGTTTCACAATATGAACGCGCTTACGGAAACGAAAATCACGACCATTTAATATGCATCAATTGCGGCAGTGTAAAAGAGTACAAAAACGGGAACCTGTTTAGCCCGGGTATTCAGAAAAAGCTCGAACGATTTAAGGTCAGTTATTACAGCATGTACATCTACGGCATATGCGCAAAATGTCAGCGCCTGAAACAAGCCGAAGAGCGTAAACTGGAGAAAGAGCAAGGAAAGAAGAATGCATCTAAAAAAAACAAATAATCAATACACTTTATGCCTGGACAAAACCATGAACAACCAACCATGGAGAAAGTCTGCGCAAGACCTAAAACTAAATAACTAAAAACAAATGAAAGTCGATGTCTTATTGGGTTTGCAATGGGGTGATGAGGGAAAAGGAAAGATCGTTGATGTCCTGACACCATCCTATGATACCGTAGCCCGCTTTCAGGGTGGACCAAATGCAGGCCACACACTGGAATTCGGAGGAAAGAAATATGTTCTCCGTTCGGTTCCGTCAGGAATTTTCCAAGGTAACAAAACCAACATTATCGGAAATGGGGTTGTACTGGATCCTGCTTTGTTCAAAATCGAAGTAGAAGCTCTGGAAGAATCCGGACATAAGCTGACTGACCGCCTGCAAATTTCAAAAAAAGCTCATTTGATTCTTCCGACACATCGCCTGCTCGATCAGTGTTATGAAGCAGCAAAAGGAGATGCAAAAATCGGCACCACAGGAAAAGGAATAGGTCCAACCTATACCGACAAAGTGAGCCGCAACGGGATGCGCGTTGGGGATATCCTTCATAATTTTGAAGAGAAATATGCAGCAGCCAGACAAAGACATATCAACATATTTGAACAGCACAATTTCGACTATTCCGCTCTCGAGAGCATCGAAAAAGAATGGTTTGCGGGATTGGAAAAGCTCAAACAGTTCCAATTTATCGATAGCGAAAACGTTATTAACAGACAAATTCAGGCAGGAAAGAGAATATTAGCCGAAGGTGCACAAGGTTCTATGCTGGACATTGATTTTGGTTCTTATCCATTTGTGACCTCTTCCAGCACCATTTGTGCCGGAGCCTGCATCGGATTAGGTATTGCCCCAAAAGAAATCGGAGATGTATATGGCATTTTCAAAGCCTACTGCACACGCGTGGGCAGTGGACCGTTTCCGACAGAACTCCATGACGAAACAGGCGAGAGAATTCGAAAAATAGGTTTTGAATTCGGCGCTGTAACCGGACGCCCGCGCCGTTGCGGATGGATAGACTTGGTGGCGCTACGCTACGCAATCATGCTGGACGGAGTAACGAAACTAATCATGACCAAGAGTGATGTATTGGACACCTTCGATAGCATCAAAGCTTGCACAGCTTACAAAGTAGCAGGAACAATTACTCCTGATTTTCCGTATGAAATAGAAAATGTCGAACCTGTTTACCAAGAAATTGAAGGCTGGAAAACAGATATGAGCAATATGAAATCTGAACAAGAATTTCCGAGCGCATTCAGAAAATACATTCAATTTCTGGAGAAAGAATTGGGTGTGCCTGTCAGCATTATTTCTTTAGGGCCGGACAGAGAACAAACCATTATCAGAGAATAAAGACATTTGACATAAAACCCAAGTAAAAAGCCAACGGTCATTTTTTATAGCCGTTGACTTTTCTTTTATCTGTTCCTGAATCTATCAATTTATTGGCTTTTTGGAGCGATTCAGCGTAAGCCACTAAATCAGGGAAAAAAGCATGAAAGCCATCAGCGAGTAGTTGGTAATTTGAAACAAATACTTCAAAAATTTTGTTTTCATTATCCAGATAGAGCGCTCTTTGTGAGAGTCGTTCAAAACTTTGCTGAATCAGCCCTATATCCCGATAATTATATAGCCAATTCTCACGTTTCATATAGATAAATAATCGTTGAAATCGTTCTGGAAGACCCGGCAATACACGATCAACTTCTTCATATACAGACTCCGCGAAATACGCCCAACCGCCAATTGGCTCATAAACCGTATTTACAGCTAAAAAGTGGTCATATACCACATCCAGAAAAGAAGCATTGTATCTGCCGACAACTTCAGAAAAAACACCTTTAACCTCTCTATTGACTATATGCCTATCCGTAAATTCATCGATCTGGCGATGAATCCGGATACCATCCTGAATGCCAATAGAGAATTTTTCAATTTGTCGCCCTTTGACAAAGTCAGCAATCAGATTACCAACTAAAACCGAAGGTTCAGAAAAAGATAAATATGCATGCGCTAGATAATTCATATTCAGAAAAACATGTATCTACATAAATGGTTCTGTCCCGATAATGGATTCTTATAAAACAATCTTTGTATTCTGTCTTTGGGCATGACTTCCTGTCACCTGAATTATATACACACCATGAGATTTACCTCCAAAATCAATTTCGGTTTCACTGCCTTGACTGACACTCCCTGGTGTCTTCTCCAACAAAAGAGTACCGGTCAATGTATAGACTTTGACATTTACATCGGACATATCTGTAGAAAAAGTTAAAGTCACCACACTTCCAGTCTTTGAAACAGTAAATACACGGTTTGTATTTGATAGAGTCGAACTGCTAACCCCTGCCAGACTCAACACCTTCTTGAGTCCATTCCATGCATCAATTTTTCCGTACCCCCATTGATTGCTTCCCGAATTACGAACACTTCCGGTATAATTATCATTTATAGCTGTTTCCTGCAAAATAGTCCTCACATCGGCCGGAGTAAGTTCAGGATTCGCTTGTAGCCATGTGGCTAAAACACCTGTTACAAAGGGTGTTGCCATAGATGTTCCTTCCATAACACCATAATAATTGGAAGTGCTATTAAAAGTTATCTTTTTCGTCAAATACAGACTATCTGATTTTACTATTGACCTGGCATTCGAATAGGATGAAGTAATCATCGAACCAGGAGCTGTAATATCAGGTTTCATGCGGTTGTCAATAGTTGGTCCTTTACTGGAGAAAGGTGCCAAATCACTCACAGTGTAGTTTGTCGTATAAGATTTGTTAGACAGATTTGTAAAAACACTGCGCGTCACATAAGCACCTACGGAGATAATTTTTTTACCAGTTCCTCCAATTTCGCCAACAGAGTTAGACGAAGTACCTGTCGTCCACTTCGACTGAGAATAAGCATCAAAAGTAGCATATTCTTCTCCGCTCCATGCATTCACAGCCCCAGAAGAGGCTGTGACGAGCAAGCAGACATATTGATCGGACGGGAGATTTGTCATAACAGCCTGCACGTACGCATTGGCTTTATTATTATTTGAGTTGGTTTCTGTTACAATATAAAACGTTCCACTCGCAGAGGAAGCACTTTGCGAACCATGCCCGGAAGTAGAACCGGATAAAGACAAACCAACCTCAGCAGATTTGCTTGCATCATAAAAACTAGTTATCGCCTTGTATGTTTTTTTAGAAATATCATATACTCCTAAAGCCACTTTATATGTCTTTCCAGCTTCACCCCATATATCTGCATAACAGCTCATCGTAGAATTATTTACATATTTAAAAAAAGTTTTCAAAGTGTCGGTTGAAGATGAAAATGTTTTATGAATATAAAGCGAGTCTTGCCCTTCGTTTCCTGCAGCTCCCACTAATAAACGGCCGGCTCCCTGAAGATTATCACAAGCCTCATCAAAGGTCGAAGTACCATCATGCGGTCCTACATGCGATCCCAGACTTAAGTTAACTACAGCCGGCTTCCCTACTGATGAAGCATAATCATAAATATATTTAACTCCATCCAGAATACAACTGCTAATGTCCGAATTGTAGCTTACAAAAACCAAATCGGCCTGTGGTGCCACTCCATAATATTTATTAATCGTATCTGCTCCTGCTGCAATACCCGACACATGTGTTGCATGCGTCTCGGTTGTCATATCATACCCGGCAGATTTAATTGCATTTGCCGTAGTATATTCACTTCCGTAAGAGTAATCTGTCGGAGCAACCCCAGTTGTATCATTTTGATTCCAGACTTTCCTCACCCGTAACGAATCTCTTCCTGAATTATAGAAATTAACATGAGTAAATTGAAACCCATTATCAACTACGCCGACTACCACTCCTTTGCCCTTGTATGGTTGATTCAAATCCACTCCAAGATGCACAGAATCTACATTAGCTGCTGCTCTGGCTTTATCCATTCGCATATATACCGGTACGCCTATCTCCATTCGCTTCACATTAGTCAGACCTGCCACAACATTCATACTATCCACCGGGACCATGGCGGTAATAAGATGATCAATTACGGAGTTCACAATAACACCATGTAACTTCAGCGAATCGAGTTGGTCCGGATTATTAAGGCGAATAAAAATATGAACATACCGTTTATCATCTATACTTTTCACCCGGAAAGCCTTATCTAGTTTTGACCTGGAAAATTCAGTCTGCTCATTTTGCATCATAAAGACACGCGAATAGGGTGAAAATTTATTCAAATGCTGCCCCTCGGCTAGAAGAATCAATGAGAGTATGAACCCCAAAAAAAGAAATATATTTTTCTTCATATATTTGAATTTAATGAACTATTATGATTTTATCAAACGAATATACGACTGTAAAATTTAGACATAAAAGAACCGTAGAGACTTAAAATATAGGCGTTATAAAGCATACAACCTGAAATATGACTACAAATAACCACAAATTATTTAATCACTTTCATTCTTACTTTTTGAGCTAGTTCTATTCGAAGTATTCCATTGATATGCAAGAAATTATCCAACATAAAGATGGAAACACGAAACGTGTATAAATTACTTGAATAACGAACGAATAAAATCTCATTATTGTCACTCTTGGGGGGAGTAAATTCATTAGAAACACGCACAAAACCTGATACATAATACCTTCCTCTTTGTTCACTAAGACCATATCTTTCGATAAGTACAGCAGAAGGCTTATATCCTTCAGGCGATTCAGTTTTCAACTCCTTTTTCAGATCATCCAGAAAAAGCCGAAACTGATTATCCATTGAAATGCCAGAAGAAACAGATAAAAGGGGAGCGGGATCAATACAGACTTTGAGCTTCTCTTTTCGAATATTACAGGCTGAGAATAATAGTCCGCCTAGCGTCAGCCAGCCTATAAACACCCAATATTCTTTTTTCCTTACCATAATCAAAACATAGAGAATCTGTATTGCTTTATGCAAATATAGTTATTAAATTATCACAAAAGACAAGTATGATAACAATTAATATAATATACACGTCATGCAATAATATATAAAAAAAACGCAAGTGAAATTATCCACTTGCGTTTTTTCGTTTTATATCTTTTATCTTAACTCAGGCGTAATGTTTTTCCCGGACGAAGAGTAGTACGTTTCGTAATTCTATTCAGGGAACATAATTTCTTAACAGAAACACCCGTTCTTTGTGCAATTTCAATCAAAGTATCCCCTTTTGAAACACGATGATAACGAACTTTCCCTTTGGTGTATTTGTTATCTGAATTTCCTTTGGCATAAACAGGAGCGTTTCTTTGACCGTTTCCGTTTGGAGAGAAACTGGATGCGTTAACGACATAATAGTCGCGGTGGCATTCCTTGTTTTCAAAATCTATAATGCGGGAAGGATCGATTGCACGACCGAGGAATCTTGTTTCGAAGTGTAGATGAGGTCCGGTAGAACGTCCGGTATTTCCTCCTAAAGCAATAGGCTGACCTGATTTAACATATTGATCTTCGTTTACTAAAAATCCGGACAAATGACCGTATACTGTTTCCAATCCATTCGCATGACGAATAGTAATAAAATTACCATAGCCTCCCGGCTCATATCTTTTCACACGGATTTTTCCATCAAAAGCAGCATAAACTGTATCTCCAACATTTAGTTTCAAATCAATACCGTAGTGGTGTCTGCGACCGCGAGGTCCGAAGTTAGAAGTTGTATATCCCATAGTCGGCATTGTAAAACCTTTGAGGTTGACTTTGAAAGAATCAGGAACGTTTTCCAATGCCTTGTAGCAATTCACAAAATTATTATTCCAAATTCCGCCGTATAATTGGTCGGCTGGAATCGCATCAGCTTTTATACTTCTCTCAAGCTGAGCTTTATCAATCATAAATAGATCTTTCTTGATTTTTATGCCGTCTGCATACGTTGCATCATCATCTGAATGCCTCTGCTGATACTTAGCCCGAGCCTCTGCACTTTTATATCTTTCATTTTTAACTTTTGCGAAAGCCATAGAAGGGACTAAAAGAAGACCAACTGCCGTTATTGTAAAAACTTTTCTAATTTCCGACGAGGCAACCTCTGCCTTCGTTATAATTTTATTAAATTTCATCATTTGCATATAAATTCGGAAGAATCCTGAGTTTATAATTAAAAATTTCATTTTCTTTAAAGAAACGAGCAACTTCTTCTTTAGCAGAATCCACGCTATCAGAAGCATGGACAATATTTTCTTGTACATCAATTGAAAAATCTCCTCTTATGGTGCCTGCAGCAGCTTCTCTGCCATTGGTGTTGCCAACTATTCTGCGGGTCACCTGTACAGCATCTATACCTTCAAGACACATTACTATTACGGGAATTGCCATCATAGAATCTTTTATTCTTTTAAAAAATGGCTTTTCTTTCAAATGCACATAGTGCTCATCAAGAATTCTATCGTCTAATTGAATCATTTTAATACCAACAAACTGTAAGCCTTTTTTCTCGAATCTTGAAATTACGTCACCGATTAATCCTCTTTGGATAGCAGAAGGTTTAATGATTACAAGAGTTCTTTCCATGGGTTTCCAGTTATTGTTTTGACAAAAATAGAACAAGAATTTTTATTTTGGATTTCTCAAAGTTAGCAAAAAGTTTATCAACTTCGCAAATATATCGTACCTTTTTTTTTCTTTATTAACAGTCTTATAAATCAAATCTATGACACATTTAATTGATTACAAGCTAATTACAAACAAGTATATAAAGAAACACTTCAGATAGAGTTTTTTTAAAGTTTTTCGTGAGAAGAATTTCGAATTGATTTAAATAGTTTTTCTAAATAAATTAAAACACAAAAAAGGACAATACTTGAGATACGCAGCTCTGGAGTACAAAATGTTAATCAAAAAGAATTTAACATATACAAAAAAAGCACTTTTTATTTATCTTTTTTTCATAAAGGATCTACATCCACATAGATAATTGTATTTTTTGCGGAGGGAAGCTTCTTTAGTTGAGCAATCGAAATATTCATCGCATTTCTTACCTGAGAAGGTGATAGATTGTTCTCTATTTTCACCATAAGCCGCCGAATGTATAAAGATTGAATTCGGGAAACAAAAGGTTCTATCGGGCCGGAAACTCGTTGCCCCAGATTCTGCCGTAAGATGGAAGCAAATATCAATGATGCTTCTTCCAGTTGCTTTTTATCCCTGGATTTCAGAATCAGATGAAACAATCTATAAAAAGGAGGATAATGAAAATCCTCACGCTCTTGAATTTCCTTATTATAGAACCGGATATAATCATGCTGACAGACAGCTTTGATGATGCTGTTGTCTGGATTAGTCGTCTGCAATATCACATACCCTTGTTTTCCCTTTCTTCCGGAACGCCCACTCACCTGCTCCAGCATCTGAAATGCACGTTCGTGTGACCGAAAATCAGGCTGATTCATCAGGCTGTCGGATTGAAGAATCCCAACCAGACTTACATTGTCAAAATCAAGCCCTTTAGAAACCATTTGGGTACCGATAAGAATATCCGTTTCACCCTGGGAAAAAGAACCAATTATCTTCTCAAACGATTTACGACTGCGTGTGGTATCCAAATCCATGCGGGCAATCCGACTCTCTGGAAAATACTCCGTAAGCTCCTCTTCTACCCTTTCCGTACCAAAGCCGACGACTTCCAGTCCGCTCGGGAGTTTGCAAGCCGGACAATCTTTTTCGACCCGATAAGTGGCTCCACAATAATGACAGACCAGAATATTGGCATTTTTATGATAGGTTAAACTGACGTCGCAATGATGGCATTTTGGTGTCCATGAACAGGATTTACATTCCAGATAAGGAGCAAAACCTCG
Organism: Dysgonamonadaceae bacterium; assembly: GCA_047605645.1. Lineage (GTDB taxonomy): Bacteria > Bacteroidota > Bacteroidia > Bacteroidales > Dysgonomonadaceae > UBA1309. The sequence continues at coordinate 52,993 of JASGFJ010000013.1, forward strand.
ACGATTACGAAACAAAATCACCTGTTCTCCTTTTTCAAGCCTGACCTTCATTTCTTCGAGAAGAGGGGGTGAAAAAATACGGGATTTCATTATTTTTTTTCGCCTCAATTCTTTTGTATCTACCACTTCAATTTGCGGCAACCTGATACCGGAAAATCGCTCTGATAAAACAACCAAACCATATTTTCCGTGCAGCGCATTATAATAAGTTTCAACAGCCGGAGTAGCCGTTCCTAACAACGTCTTCGCCTGAAAGACGGATGCCAGAACAATGGCGGCATTCCGTCCGTGATAACGGGGAGCGGGATCTTGCTGCTTGTAAGACGATTCGTGTTCTTCATCCACAATCACCAGCCCCAGATTCGTAAACGGAAGAAAAACAGCAGAGCGAACACCCAGAACAACTTGACAACCTTTATTCTTTAACAGGTTATTCCACACTTCGGCTCTCTCCCGATCGCTGAAGCGAGAGTGATACACCCCCAACCTGTCTCCGAATACAGCATAAAGGCGATCGGTTATCTGAGTTGTCAGGGCAATTTCAGGCAACAGATAGAGCACCTGTTTCCCGGCTTCCAACTGCTCGGATATCAGCTTTATATAGAGCTCCGTCTTTCCACTGGAAGTCACCCCATGAAGAAGTGTCACATTTTTAGAGACAAACGATGTTTTTATTTCATCCAATGCCTGTTGTTGTGCATTACTCAACAAAATATGCCGGGCGAAATCCGATTCAGTCGTTACTTCGGCCGACAACTCTCGTTTCTCCATTACAAAAACGCCTTTTTCTTCAAGGCTCTTCAACAGAGAAGCAGACAACCCCGTCTCAGCAAGCAATAGACGTGCAGACATGGAAAACTGAGAATAAGGAATTTCACCGGCTTGATGAAGGAAATAATGAAGCATCTGCAATTGCTTAGGAGCACGCTTCAGCTGTTCTATTACCTGATGAAGCTGTTGTTCATCACTGCTATTCAGCCGGACAAAAGTTTCTGATTTTGGCACAAAATTCTTATCCAAATGCTCGTCTACCATGACCATATTTTTATCAATCAACTGACGAAGCACTAAAATAGGATTAGCAATGCCTGTATCTTTGCTAATTTCTGAAACAGCATACACTTTGCCATCAGACAACAAATCGAATATTTTAGTTTCGTTTGGAGTCAGGCGCTCCTCAACAACGGCATCCGGTAAAAGACGAACACGGGTTTCACTCTCCAGCTTAAAGGCTGAAGGCAAAGCAGCTTTTAACACTTCTCCCAGATGACACATATAATAATGTGCCATCCATTGCCAAAACTCCAGCTGAGCTTCTAAAACAATCGGTGAGGAATCCAAAATGGATGTAACCTCTTTCAAGCCTTCTTTCGGAGTATCCGCATCGTAACATTTCAAGACAATCGCTGAATAGAATTTCTTCTTTCCGAACTGAACAATGACACGACAACCCGCTTCCACAAATTGATTCACTGTATATGTGTAAAGTTGGGGAAGAGGAAGCGGAAGTATTACATCAACATAGAACATTTAGAAAAAATAGGTAGCTGTCAGCGCCATCCGATCGGGTCTTTTTCTGAAAACCTCATCAAAATGAGCATCTGTCTCTTTATAATTATCAGTTAAGCTTGTATAATAGGTCACACCAATATAAAAGTGGCTGCTAAGATTTACACCGCCGCCAAAATTAGCTCCGGCCTGAAATGTTTGAGACTTATAGGTTTCCCCGATATCGTGAAAATTAATATTTCCACCATTCAGATTGAAACGGATATAAGGTCCGGCCGAAAGAACAATTCCGATGCCTCCGACTCCAATCGTATATTTCAGGTTGACGGGAACATCTAGAAAATAGGCGTTATCAACGGAATAATTTTCATCTCCAGTTTGAATTTTTTGCTGGGTATATAAGGCTGAGATTTCAACACCAAGAGGCTGAAGAGGCAACCCTAAATCTAAGGCAATACCGGCATGATACCCCGTCCTGTTACTTGCATTCAGGATTTTTTTATCTAGTGTTTGATTAATAAAATCATATCCGCCTCTAATTCCAAAGCGAATCGTCTTCTGACTATGTGCTGCCTGAGGAAACAGGGAAAGTCCAAGTATCATGAATATACTAAAAACAGAAAGAAATGAATAAGAGGAAGGTTTCATAACAATTACTTTTTATTTTTCCGAAATCTATATTATATGAAAATCAAAAGAAGTATTCGAAAGGGTACGTTATTAAAAACAAGCATTCATTTTCTAAGGGAGAGCATTTTGAGTTGTAGCCCGGCCGGGAATCGAACCCGGATCAAAAGTTTAGGAAACTTCTATTCTATCCATTGAACTACCGCGCCAACATCAAAATAGCTTCGCAAAGCTGTTACAAAATTAATGTTTTTTCCGAAATAAGCAATGTTTTGTTTAAGCAGGAATCTCCACAATCTTTCCTAACTTCACATAACAGACATAACCGGTCACCTGTTTATATCCTATTTCACGAATATGGTGAATGTAACCAGCCACCTGTTTTCCGTATTTCCGTTCTTCTTTTTCTCCGAATTTATAATCGATAACTACAACGGAATCAGCCAGTATCATTACTCTATCGGGGCGAACAAAGTTACCATCAGGAAGTAGAATTTCAATTTCGTTTTTCACCGACATACGTCCCGAATACCAATCGGCAACTCCCGGTAATAAAAAAAATGCTTCTATCTCTGTTTCCATTTGTATTCTTTCCGACAATGTGATATCTCCCGAATCTACATATTTGTCCAGGACAACAGGTAAATCAGCCTGAGTCTCAATCTCGCTGACAATTTCATGCATGAGCGAACCAAATTCCCGCTGACCATCCTCAGAGAAAAAATATTTATTACCAAGGCGCAATTTTAATCGATCTTCGAACGAAATACTCACCAATTTTTCTGCAGGAATCTCCTCTACCGTTTTCTCTTCCGGACTAAAAACAGGGCGATAATCAGCACCTGCCTCAAAAAGCAAACTCTCCGGATCAAAGAAATCACTCGTATTCATTAACGAATCGCCCGAAGTATCAGCTTGCAAGCACAACCACAGAAGACTTGCAATATCAGAAATCTCCACTCCCTTTTTGCCTCTCGAGGAAGGCCGCGGTGCAAACGCATACAATTCGCTTTTTGCACGAGTGAATGCCACATACAACACATTCAGATTGTCGATATAAGCATGAATCTTCTCGTTGTAATAATCAGAAGAGAAAATTGTATCGACAAGTTTCGATGAATACCTGACGGGAACCGGATTCACTTTATTAAACGGCTCCAGCGTAGAACTACACCACAGAATTTCAGAATTTTTATTGTCGATATTCCAGTTACAAAACGGAATCACAACAACTCCAAATCCCAAACCTTTCGATTTATGAATGGTCATAATGCGAATAGCATCCTGATTGTCGGGCGTGAAAACTGTTTTTCTAAAACCGCTCTCCTCCCACCAACGGAGAAAAGCATCCGTATCGGATGAATAACCGACCGTAAAGTCAAGCACCAAGTCGAGAAAAGCCTGAATATAAATATCTTCTTTGTAGGATTCATCATCGTGAAGCATTCCGAAAATACCTTCTACCATTTCATACAAAGGCAATGCCGCTATGTGCTCGATAAGTTTCTGTTCTTCTTCCGAAAAAGATGCATCCACATTCAGATACTGTCGGACAGAAGTTGCGATATCCTGCAAATGATTCTGCTTCTTAAACTCATATACAGCTAAAGCTTTTCGATTTTCATCAAGCGGATTTTTAATGTATTGAAGCATCGCAATCACGGCCTTCACATTATCGGAATTGGCGACCACGAGTGCTTCGTCTGAAATAATATCATATTTATAAGGAGAATCTGCATGCCGGCTTTTGTATTCAAGCAAACAATTTGCCACAGCAAACCCTTCCGCTTTAGTTCGCACCAGAACAGAAATATCCTTCAAAGCATATCCTTTATCCTGCAAGTTTTCCATCAATGAAGGGAGTTGATGTAAGGCTTGTTCTTTCCAATCACGTTCTTCATCATCTTCAAGAAACTCCACTTTGACATGCCCTTCCTTGTTCATGCTTTTAGCCGGAACAATTTGTTCCAATCCCAGATAAGCATCTTCAATTTTATGCGAAAAAGAGATTAAATCTGCATTTTCTGTAAGTTCCGGAAGTTTTTGATTATAATTTTCCTGCAAAAGCGAGGCACAGGTCTTAAAAACGGAGTTATTAAATTCTATCACATTTTTTGTGCTTCGCCAGTTCACATTCAGCGAGTCATGAAAAACACCTTCATTCCTGAAATCGATATCCAGCTGTTCGTTTAGTAGTTTCCAGTCGGAATTACGCCAGCGATAAATACTTTGCTTGACATCTCCGACAATAAGATTCATGTTGCCGGAAGACAAGCTGTTGCGTACCAGGGGCAGAAAATTTGCCCACTGCAGAGAAGAAGTATCCTGAAACTCGTCAATCATGTAATGTTCTACACGACTGCCAATCTTCTCATATACAAAAGGAGTATCTGTTCCCTCGATAATCTTACTAAGCAACTCGGTCGTATCCGAGATGAGCATCACATTGTTTTCCGCACAATATTCACGTACTTTTTTATCAATATCCGAGAGAATACCCAATGTAAAGAAGTAACGGTTGATTTCGTATGCCGTCGCGTATGCCCGCCGATTGCCCGTATAGTGCTGAATAGCTTCTTTGATGCATTCGTTAAATTCGGGATATGCCGATTCCAGATTTCCCCGCACATCAGCCGGGGTTGTTTTGGTGTACCAAACATCCAGATTATCCTGCAATCCAATCAGTCTGGCTTTTGGTTCCTCCACGATACCTTTCGCCCATTTCTCGACAACACCTACTCCGGAAGTACTGCCAAACTTAAAACTATCGGGACGAAGGTGATAACGCTGTAAAATATTTATTGCTTTTTCACCCAATTGCTTGAGTCTGTTTTCATAGGCACCGATAATTGCAGAAAGTTCTTTCTTGTATTCGTTCAAAAGATCTTTATCCAATTCATCCCGATCCGATCTGCTGACTAAAGTTTTGTAGTTTTCCTTAAAAATCTCTCTTGCCAGAGAATGAATATTTTTCCGCACTTCCCAGCCTTTTCCATCTTCAATATTCTCTTCCGAGAAGCGAATAAGCCAACCCAGAAGTTCTTTATTTTCGGGATTTTCCAAGTCGGAAAACAGAGTATCAATAGCAGCGTCGAGTACCTTATCCTGATCCAGTTCAACATTGTAGCCGCCACCTAAACCAATCTCGCGGGTAAATGCGCGCATCGTTTGCTGGAAAAATTTATCTATCGTACTAATGGAAAAAGAAGAATAATCATGCAGGATGTTCACCAAAATCTTTTTCGATTGCAGGCGGATTGCCTCTTCCGGCATTTTTCGCTCTTCCATTAATGCCTGCAAATAATCAGAAGAATGATCCAGAGCCAGACGTGCCAATTCAGACACAATACGCGATTTCATTTCATCCGTCGCTTTGTTTGTAAAAGTGACCGCCAGAATATGTTTGTAAGCATAATCCGAATCAAAAAGCAGGCGCAGGTATTCTCCCGTCAACCGATGGGTCTTACCCGAACCGGCGGAAGCCTTCACTACTTTGAGCGCTGGATTATCAAATGACACGAGACTTGGCATAGCCTTCTTTTTGCAGAATTTCAAGAACTTTGTTACGCAAATCTCCTTGCACAATAATTTCGCCGTCCTTGGCCGAACCACCCACACCGCATTTCACTTTAAGCAATTTCCCTAAAGCCTGCAAATCATCTTCCGAACCGATAAATCCGTTAACCAATGTAACGGCTTTTCCTTTTCTGTTCCGCTTATCCAGCTGAATACGGAGCTGTTGTTTTGCCTTATCGATAGTTTCGTACTCTTCTTCATCTTCCTTTTCATAGTTAAAATCAGGATTAGTAGAGTAAACGACATTCAGTCTGTCTTTCCAGTCGTTGGTTTTCATATATTGGAATGTTTTATTGTACTATTTCAATTTAGAGAATATTCATGAGACGGGATAATCCGAACAGGCAAAAGAGGCTGGTCTTCCCTGTAATATTCAACAAATATACACAATCTTCCTCATAAAAGGACGTGCAATCAGCGCAAGTGCTTCCTGTTAAGCAGGTCTTATTTTATTGCCAGGACAACACCAAATTTCATAAACCGATAGATACATTCCACCTTGGAAAAGCCCGCTTCTTGTAATAAAGCGACCGTTGTCTCCACAGAATTCTCCTTATCCAAGGCCCTTCGTTCCAGTCCCCGAGCCATCTGCTCTTCACTGATTCCGCTGTTTTGAATATAATCCATCCACCAATCGCTATACATCTTGTCTATTACGGATGAATCGGAAACAAACTGATCCAAATTCAAAAAACATCCTCCGGCATCCAGCCCGGCATATATTTTCGAATAAAGCTTTATTTTCTCTTCAGCGTCAAGATGATGTATCGACAGTGCTGAACAGATCAAATCTGGCTTTTCAGCAGGAAAGTTCTCTATATAATCCGAGGAAAGATAATCGAAATTTGATAACCCGGCGAAACGCTGACGAGCCACATCTAACATCTCATCCGCAATATCTACTAACGTAAAATGAGCATCGGGATACAGCTCGTAGATTTCCTTCGTCAGAAGTCCTGTCCCTGCGCCTAAATCAACCACCCGGCTAAGCTCCTTTTTGTAATATTTCAACAGCGAAACCGAACGCTTGTAATAATCGTCAAAACAAGGAATAAAACAACGGCGGTTGTTATCGTATTTCTGAGCAATCAAATCGAATTGCTCTTTCATTTTTTGTGTATTCATATTTTCCATTATTTTCGTTCTTCCCAATTCCCCCTTTACCGGGGAGGATGAAAAATCTCTATTCAGACAAAGATACACAATCGAATGAATTATATACCTAAAATATATGCGGACAAAATAGTTTCATCCGCATATACACCTAATTATTTAAACAATTTAATCAAAAGGGGAACTACTAAAAAAATCACTTCTTTGTCCCGGACATGATACCGCTATCGGAATCATCATTATTCAAACGTTTGCTTCCCGCTTTAAACTTTCGTCCAAAATCTAGGTTCATACTGAACCGGATAGCAAAAGAATGGGCCAGATTATCTGTATAAAGGTACGAAGAATTGGGTGCCAGAGCAGACAAATTTTTGCTTGACTGATCATATCTTTTTGAAAAAGGATTGAATATCATCGCTGTCAGGCTCCATTTGGGTTTATTGTATCCAACTGTAATGATGTGCATCTTTTCTCCATATTCCACATCTTCTCCCCACAAGTTGTTCCAGCGGGAATAGATATTCGCTCCGAGTAAAAACCCTTTGTAACCGCAGAAAAGTTCCAGTTCGTTTCTCCAATAGGAAAAAGTGTGTGTATAATCGGAGCCTTCGCTTATAAACCGATTAAATCCGGGAGTCCATTTCAATGTGATATAATCCTTCCAGGGTTTGATGCTTATCGAAGCCTCTGTGTAGAGCTGGTGCATTGCTTTCTGATTGATGGTCATCCGCACAAATTTATCACCGTTGTAGCTTATCTGCTCCATCATCGGTTTGTTATAATACAGATAATGAGCAAAGAATTCCAAATTAATAATGCCTTGACTGTAGTTTGCCGTAATCTTGTTGCTCAAGAACCAGACTGTGCGCAAATCCGGATTTCCTCTTCTAATCTGAAGCGAGTCAATGTCTTGTTCCACATTGTTTAAATAGGAAAGAGACGGAGGCGTACTGAAAACAGAAGTACTGTAACGAAGTGATGCTTTTTCACTAATCTTATAGTTTATGCGAAGTGCGGGACGCAAGATATAACTTTCATTGCTAATTCCTTCCTGACTGTTGCTTGTACGGGTCATTCCTATGCCCAAAGTATAATCCAGCTTATTCATACGAAGCAAATATTCAGTGTATATATACGTTTCAGCGAAATGGAGGTTGACATCGGCATTTACGTTTCCGGAATACTGATTGCTGGTAAAACTCTGATTATGTTTCAGCCCGGCAGTGAGTTTTCCTTTTTGAAATGTTTTCTCATAAATGCCTTCAGCTATCAGTGAATACTTCTGACCTTCAACATGTGAAAATATATCTGTGGAGAGAGAAGTTCCACGAAGCTCCCTATAAGTTCGGGAATTGCGTGAATCGATGTAGGTTCCGACCAGATTAAGTATAAGCAATTGACTTTTGTTCAGATTCTTCTGAAAATACACATCAAGCGCAGGCGCATTGCTTTGTGACGAAGTGTGGTCAGAGATTGATAAAGGTGTATCGCTGTCGGAAGAATACAAAATGCTGTTGCGATCTGTGAAGTTTTTAGGCGAATCGTCATAATTGTTTCGCAATCTCAGATTAAGCATGTATTTCTCAGGCTCCGTCAAATTATAATTGAGAGAATAATTGACTCTGTCTTGCTGAAATTGGGTAGGCTGCCCCACTTCTTTTCGCGTCAAGACTTGATCCGGAAAGACAAATATTTCCTCATTCTCGCGAATCCAGTTTATTTTTCGGGTCGACCAGTAGACATTCGTGCTGAATTCCGATTTTCGATTGTTTATTTTTGCTGAAAATGTATTTTCTCCCCATTTTAATTTTTGAAAAAAGATATTACCCAGATTGGCTGAGACACTACCACCGGTTTCCCTCCTGCGAACAATATAATCAAGAACAGCCGCAGCACCTCCATAACGCATACCGGGATCTTCATGATATTCAATTCTGATTATATCGGCCGGAGGCAAAGTTGTAATTTCGGCAACAGTCACTTCCATTCCGTTAATACGAAGCTGAACGGCTCCTCCTCCAGGCACGGTGACAGAATTATTGATCGGGTTGACTACAATGCGCGAAAGTTGGAGATTCTGCAATAATGTAATCCCGTTATTCGATGACTTAATCAGGTTAGCAGAGGGCAATATCAGCTTTCTATCTGGTTTCTGAATGACAGAATAAGCCGTCACAGTCACCTCTTTCAATGCAACACCATCGGGTGTTAACATTATATTTCCCAATTTTGTCTCTTTATCAATGGCTTTCACAGGTAGATAAGTTTTGCGATATCCGATAAGCGACACGGACAGGATGTAGTCTCCCGGTGCGATTTGCGACAGCGCAAATTGCCCATGTTCACCCGAAGAAACACCCGATACAAAAGACGAGTCAGGCTTTATTAAAGAGATATTGGAAAATTCGACTGCCTCCTTCGTTTCCGAATCCAGAACCGTACCGGAGACTTTCACTTGCGCTTTTAACGAAAATGCACATAGCAATGTAAAAATAATAAGAATTGACCTTCCTTGACTGTAATTATTTTTCATTATCTGAATATATAAGATTATTCTATTTTCTAATATGACGCAAAACTTGTAAAATGGTAACAGAAAATTGAATAATAAATTGACTTTTCCAACTTAAACACAAATACCTTTATTTTACAAAACTATATCCAATAGCTTTCTACCTACCCCTATGTAAATTATCGTTCAGCAATTTGAGAATGATCTACTAAAATTAATTCGTTTTTATCGTTGTAGTAATAAGAAAGCTCTTCTGCATTCTCAGACCATCCATTTGTAACCTTATCCCATTTAGTAAATCTCAATTTATCTACTTTCATATTTTCAGAATATTGGTATTCTGTGCAAAGAATACCCTCCCAACCTTTACTTCCGGCCCATTTAAAAGTTTCTTTAGAGAGCATCTTTCCATCAGTTGCATACGTATAAATCTCTTTCTGGAGAGGCTGGTCGGAGCCTTGTTCAATCCGGGTAAATTCTTTTACAATTTGTTTATCATCAGAATAATGATTTGTATACGTTTTTACATTTCCGGCACTTAAACTCATGGTAGCTATTAAAATAGCAAATACGGATAAAAGAATTGAAGTTTTCATAACTTTATTTTTTATAATTAATACACTAGATTAGTGTTATAGTTTATTAGTACACTGCAAATATAGTATATTAAGTTTTGTATTTCCAAATAATTTCCAATAAATAATTACATTTTTTTATACAATATTGATTTTAAGAAGCTTACAAATCATTAAAAACATCTATAAAATCAACATTATCAGATATTCATTCCTTGAAGGGAGAAATAGATAGGAAAAGAGTCAAAAGAAATTCTTTTTTGTACCTTTAAATTCAAAACGAAGAAATCAATATGCTAAAAGAAGGATTAACTTACGAAAGTAAAACAACAGTCAACGAAGACAATCTTGCCTGCACGCTGGGCTCAGGCGACATGAAGGTATTTGCTACGCCGGCAATGGTAGCCTTAATGGAAAACGCATCGATGAAAGCAGTAGCCGATTATCTACCGGAAGGCTCAAGCACAGTGGGTGCAGCAATGAACACCACACATACCAAACCTTCAGGACTGGGACAAACGATCCATGCAACAGCCACCCTTATCGAGATCGATCGCAGAAAATTAACTTTCCGGGTGGTCGCAAAAGATGAAGAAGGCAATATCGGGGAAGGTACACACATCCGTTTTATAGTGGATAGAGAGAAATTCCTCTCAAAAGTGTATCAATAGTATATCTTTTCAGCACAAAGAAAAAAGAGGCGGAGAACAACATATCCAAACTGTTTCCCGCCTCTCGTCTATCTATTATTGATTCACTTCCATTCGAATGTGGCCAACACCGCTTTGTGATCGGTTGGCCAGACATAACCGGGAGTAAAAATATTGTCTTTGGTCTTTTCTTCAATCCGTTGCCCACGCACAATATCACCTAAAGGACCAATTATTTGTACATCTTTCAATACAAGATGCTTGTCTGGATAATAGAAGATATAATCGATACGATCGCGATCATCAGCTTGGGGAGACCAAACCAAACGGCTCAAATCGGCTTTCGGCGTATTAGCAGGGAACGTGAATCCGGGATGCGTCACCGGATTGCGATAAATATGACGATAAGCATCTACAAAACCCGCTTTTTGAAGCGCAACGGTACAATCCCAAGGAACAACCAGACCATTGTGATCAAATAAATACGTTGTTGCCTTTGTCCAATCAAGGAACGACGGTTCGTTGAAATCTCCTCCGAAAAATACCATTCGCCCTTTGGCCAATTCCTTTTGGGCATCTTTAATGATATCCCTAATAACATCTATCCTACCTGACCGCCTGTTCATATCCAGCACTTTTTTTAAATCATATTCCCGCCCTTCAGGCTTTTTCTTAAAACTGTTGCCGTCATATCCACGGGGCTCATTAGAAGCGTATTCCCGATAATTGAGGTGCGCCGTATAAACTGCAAATTCTTGTTTGTCGATTTCAACAATCATTTTATAGGCGCTTCCCTTATCATCCTTTGGAGCAAGAACTGTTACACTGTCCAGAATCGGATATTTACTCAAAAGGCCGGAATCATAAGAATAAAATGAATAATAAGATTTTCCTTTTGCTTTTAACGCCTCTACAATGCGGTCGCAAAAGCGGGTATTCTGATAATTACGCACCTCGCTCAAAGCCACAAAATCAGGTTCAGAACGGACAATCTCCGCAACAATAGAACGAAAACCATCGGGCACCATGGTTCCCTCCTGCCAAATATTGAACTGAAGCACTTTCAGTGTTCGCGACTCCGACTGTCCGGCCAAAACAGTCAAACAAGAACAAGTGCTCAGGACAAACAGAACGATGCATTGCATCCTTTTCTGAATAAAGGTAAAAAAATAGATATTCATCAGCGTTCAATTACATGTAAGGTTTTCTTAGAATAACATCGTTCAAATAAATTAGGTTTCATTTCTATTGCTTCATAAAAATGCTTATTTAAAGTTAGTTGGTAGAATATTCCAAATTTACGAAAAAAGATGAATATACAATATTTCCTAAAAAAGAAAAGCCCTGCATTTCGAAAAAAATGCAGAGCCTGTCGGATATAAGAGTGTTATAATCTTTCAGAAACTAAAGGTCACATTCCCAATCAGGTTGAACGGCTTTTGCGGAGCCAAGCGGGACGACCAATATTTTTCATTAGTCAGGTTATTGGCCTTTACCGCCAGACGTACATTTTTGTATTTGTAGAATAAAGTTGAATTCAATACAAAATAAGAAGGAATAACAACTTCAGTCGATGTCGTTTTTGTTTGGTAAGATTTGTCTCCGTAATTGCCGCCAAATCCAATTCCCAACCCGGCAAACGGACCTCGAAGAACTTGATAACTTGTCCAGAAATTAAACTGATTGGCCGGCCCGGAGCCCGCAGGACGAAGACCATCGAGCGTTTTATCAATATTCTTAAAGCGACTGTCGTTATAAGCATAACCAGCGATAATCTGCCATCCGGAAAGAGGCTGGGAAGCCAGATCCACTTCTATCCCTTTGCTTGTCTGTGTTCCATCCTGAATAGAATAGTTCACATCGTCAGGATCGGTTCTCAATACATCTTTCACCTCAATATTGTAGTAACTGATTGTTCCGGCCAATTTATCTCCAAAAAGGTCGAGCTTCACTCCGCCTTCCCACTGATTGGCTTGCTCAGGCTTGAATGTATTGCCCTGTGCATCCGTTCCGGTCTGATTGGTGAAGCCATTCATATAGTTTGCAAAAAGAGACAATCGCTGCGGCATCAGCTGATACACCAATCCGAATTTAGGTGACAGCGCCGTTTGTCCGTATTTTCCGGTAGTGGTTGCCGTGTTGGCATTGTAAGTTCCGGAACTTTCGAAGCGATCGAGGCGCAGGCTGTACATCACCATCAAATCAGGTGTGATGTTCGTTATATTGGAGAAATAGACAGCATACGTATTTTCACGGGTCTGCGTATTGGTCGGAGTCGTTGTTTTTGCTACCGAATCCACATAATACGGATTGAACGTTTTGTAATAAGTAGTCAACGGCTTTTTAAACGAGACAATGCCCGTATTTACATTACGGGTATTGCGTTGCTGCTTGTAGTTGTAGTAATCAAAGCCAGCAACCAGACGATTACGAATGTTCCCTATTTTGAAATCTCCTATAAAATTCTGTTGAATATTCGTTGTGAAATATTCATATTTTCCCACAGTCACTTGCGCTCGTAGCGTGGAATCGGAACGCCCTGACAATTGGGAAGTGTATCCGTCGAAAGAAGAGCCTGTCCGGCTGACAGAGGTCAGCGAACGCCAGTGATCGGAAAAACGATAGTTGAATTGAAGGATGATATTATTGGAGTTAGAGTTGTAGGTCATGTCATTGCTGGCAAACGAAGTAGAATAAGGTATTCCGATCGCAGCTATGTTTTGACTGGTTATTTTGGTGGTGTAAGGGGTAAAACGCACCGGAGAGGTTCCTTGACCGGACTCATATTCCACATCAACAGATACATTCAGGCGCTCATTCACCTGATAAGAAATGGAGGGTGTGAAAGCGATATTTTTCTGGAAACCGAAATCCTGAAAACTATTTTCAGTGTGCCCGGCAGCATTCATTCGGAACAAGACATTCTTTGCCTGACTAATCGGTGCGTTTATATCCACCGCGAGGCGGTTCAAATTCCACGATCCGAGAGAATAAGAGGTTTCTCCGCCGAAGAAATTATAGGGCTTTTTCGTGATCAGGTTGATGAGACCTCCGTAAGTGACTTCACTCGCCCCGAACAAGGTCGAAGAAGGCCCTTTAATAACTTCCATACGCTCAATATCTACCGGGTCGATAGAAGTCTGAATAAAGGTAGCCAAACTGTTTCTAAATTTCGGCTGGACACTGAATCCGCGAGAGAGAATCACCAGGCGGTTTTGATTGAAAGCCACAGGCACTCCAGCTCCCGGAACATTGGTGAGCGCCGTTCCCAAATCGGCAGCCACCTGCTGTTGAAGCAGTTCTTTTGCCACAACGCTGGTCACCTGTGGATTTTCCATATTACTGATGGGAAGACGGGAAGAGCTCGTACTTTCCCGGCGAATCAGCTTCTCCTGGCTCCCGGTTACAATCACTTCACGCATTGTACGGGAATAATTCTTTAGATTGATATTCAACACCACGTCCTCTCCCGCATGTACACTGAAAGGAAAACGCTGTTCCGGAATGCCTTCCGCATTTACGACTAAAGTGTATTGACCTGGTTGGAGCGATGAAAACTGATAATCTCCCGATGTGTTTGTCACTGCTTTCTGATTCAATTCATCAATGTATATCCGTACATTTTCGGCGGATTTGATTTTCCCGTTAGTAACTTTTCCCCGAATAGCTCCCTGATTCTGAGCCAAGACAAGAGAAGGCAGCATAAAGCTGAGCAGGAAAATCAACAGCATGACAAATCTGTTTGATTCGGCCTGTTTTTGTATTCTTTTCATAAAATAATGATGGGTTATAAAAAACTGAAACCTAGTGTGTATATGCTAAAAAAAATAAATAAAAATCAACCCTCTTTTGGAGTCCCAAAATAACAGTGAAAATGCAGAAACAACAATCACCTGAAATAGGTATTTTGGGAAGGTAAAATCATTGTTTATAGGTATCAGATAATGACAAGCAAACGCTCGATTCACCATCGCAGCAAACCATCGTGTTCCCTGTGTCGGGATGTAACAAAAAAGACCATTAACAAAAAAATAAACTCGTTACAAACACAAGAGTTTATCCAATCAAACTATTCCACCCCTTTGTATCAGCCATCGTTTATACGCCATTATAGAGGTCGCATGGTGCTTATATTTGTTTATAAAACTTCCGGGGGAACTCTCATCAAGACTGTTATTCTTGAAGAAGATTCATGAAACCATGTTTAACATTGCCGTTTGTTACAGACGAGACACTACCATTTCATTGATTATAACAAAGTTTATTTTTATAATTCCTCCATTTGCATTTTGTATTTCCCCTTTTCTTTTTTTCCCTCTCATGTCTATCATAAGGCCTTATACGGATTATTTTTATCTAAGAATTTCAAAATCTCTAAACAATATAAAAAAAGCACCTGGCAGACATTGAATAGTTCGCCAGATGCTTTTTATATAAGATTCTCTATTTTATCTATAAAAAATCATTCCACATACAATACCAGCCCTTTTAGATACTCTCCTTCCGGATGGTAAATATTGATAGGATGATCGGCCGGTTGTGTGAGCTGATGAAGAATTTTCACACTTCGCCCGGTTGATGCTGCAGCACTGAAAACTGCCAATCTGAATGCATCCTTTGTGATAGCCTGCGAACAGGAAAAAGTGAACAAGATTCCACCCGGCTTGATTTTTCGTAGTGCGGCGGCATTTAGCTTTTTATATCCTTGTAAAGCATTACGGATGGCATCGCGATGTTTGGCAAAAGCAGGAGGATCAAGAATAATAAGGTCGTAATCATTCTCGCCCATTTTTCCTAAATAGGAAAATGCATCTTCGGCAAATGCTTGATGACGTTCATCGCCCGGAAAGTTCATCTCTACGTTCTGGTTGGTCAGCATGATGGCTTTGCCCGAACTATCGACCGAATGCACCAGCTTAGCTCCTCCACGCATGGCATAGAACGAAAATCCGCCTGTGTAACAAAACATATTCAGCACCGATTTTCCTTTCGAATATTTTTCGAGGAGAGAGCGATTGTCGCGTTGGTCGACAAAAAATCCGGTCTTCTGCCCTTTCAGCCAATCGGCATGAAACCTCAATCCATTCTCCATTGCCACACTGTCTGAATAGTCACCCAGCAGATAGCCGTTCTCAGCATCCAAATCAGCCTTATAAGGCAAAGTGGTTTCCGATTTATAATATACATTCTGAATGCGGTCGCCCAATACCTCTTTAATAGCTTTACAGATAGCCGTGCGCGATTCGTGCATTCCTACTGAGTGCGACTGCATCACCGCCGTTCCGGCATACACATCCACAATCAGTCCGGGCAGATTGTCGCCTTCTCCATGCACCAGACGGAAAGAATTGTTGTCTTCGCGAACCAATCCGATAGATCGGCGCAGATCGTATGCAATCGCTATTTTCTCTTTCCAAAAAGCATCATCGATTTTCCGTTCCGAGAATGACAGCACACGTACAGCAATACTACCAATTTGGAAATGTCCCAACGCGATGAAATCTCCCGAAGCGGTATACACCGACACCACTTCTCCTTCCTGAATATTATTATCTTTCTGCTGAATAGCTCCCGAAAATATCCACGGATGGAAACGGAGCAACGAATCTTCCTTTTTAGGTTTGAGAATTATTTTTTTATTCATTTCTCTGAATTAATTTTTATTCTTTGAAGATAAACAGATTACGAACGAGTAGTTATCCTTCCTTCTTCAACTCATTGTAAATGCGCAGGCACGCCCAAGCATCAATGGCAGCATACGCCTTTTGAGCCTCAGAAAGCACCTCTGCTTCCCAATTGCTCAAGCGCTGTGCCTTAGAAATGCGTTTATGAAACAAAATCGCATATATCTTTTGCAGGCTCTGATCTTTGATGCCGTAATTAAGCACAAATTTCTGTAAGTCGATAAAGCTCAACACCTGACTTTTCGTGCGGGCGGCAATAGCAGCAAAATCGTCTTTAAGCGAAAGGCCGATTTTGGTTATTTTATCGTCATGAAGCAGGCTTTTCAAACTCTCGGGCATGCCGATTCTATTCAGGCGAAACAGGTAGGCTCCATCATCTACAGCCAACTGAATCAGCGCAATTTTATTTTTTTGCCCTTTTTTAAAATTCGGTTTGGTCTCCGTATCGAAGCCAATCAGAGGAAAACCGCGAAGATAATCAACAGCCCGGTCTGCTTCCTCTACCGTATTTACCACGTGAATACGTGCAGGGAAGACTTCCACTCCCATCGTCGACACTTCTTCTTTCGTAATGGATGCTACCATGTTTCACTGTGCTCTTCTTCGTTATAATCTCCTTGTTGGTCTTCATCAGCCAAAGCGTCGTAATGAACAGAATGCAATGCACGCAGCACATTTACCAATTTCTGCCCCCAATAGGTTTTAAAATGTTCCGTGCAGGAGTAAAGGGCATCATTCATATTTTCTGTCATACCTGTTTCATAAACGCAGGCAAAATCCTTTATATCCTGATATATATCCGCCAAATCTTCCGAGACAAATGCGGAAATAGGAGTTTCACTATATTTCATATCCTGAAGAAATACCTCCAGGTAAGTATCTTTGTCTTTCATGACATTTTCCACCTTGCGGACAATCAGTCCGTAGGTTTCCTCGTCTACATACTTCTCTACCTCTTCCTCCAATACAGGTTCCGTTTCTGTCAGCAAAGTTGCTTTGATATAAAGCAGAGGCAGGAGTTTTATAGCTGTTGATGTGAATTCACTCCGGTTTTCATCTTCCAGATTCTCCAGATAGGCGCAGAAACGGACAGCCACAGTCATAAACTCAACGACTGCGGGCGAATACACAATTGATTTCAAATAGTTTTCTTCCATTTAAGAATGCTTTTGGTCTGCAAAAATAAGAAATAAAAACCATTCTGCCTTACCGCTTGAAAGAATGCTTCCCTGCGAAGGTGAATGAAAGGAAGATGCATCTCTTGCTCGTTTTTAAGAATAGTTTATATGTATTTAAAAACAAATCATATACTTTTGCAAAGTGAAAGGCTTGACAGGTATAAATGGAATAAAAGTATTAACAACAAGTAAACCTCAATACGATATGATAAGATTGATGAAAGAAACCGACATTGACGCCGTAATGGATATCTGGCTGGAAACAAACATTTCGGCACACCACTTTATTCCCGAAGAATACTGGCTGGGGAATTTCAATGCGGTGAAAGGCGAGTATCTACCCAAATCGAACAATTATGTTTTCGAAGAAAAAGGTAAAATCCTCGGATTTATCAGCATCGTTCAACCTTCGTTCATCGGTGCTTTATTTGTAAAATCAGATGCATACAACAAAGGTATCGGAGGCCAACTAATCGAATTTTGCAAAAATAAATTTGAATATCTTGACGTAGCCGTCTATGCGGAAAACAAACAAGCTATCAAATTTTATGAAAGCCACGAATTCAACAAAACATCCGAAAAGAAAAACGACGACAGCGAACATCTCGAATACATCTACGAATGGCGGGACGAAACTGAATAGGCAAATCTTTCGCTTAAACATAAAGAAATCAGGCTATCATCTCTGTAAGAAGACAGCCTGATTTTATTTATACCGATCTTGGTTCTAGCTATTTCAATCTTTCCAGCGTAGTGGTCAGGTATTTCCAGAAACGTTCCACGGTGTCAATTTTCACATATTCATCCGGTGAATGAGGCGCCTTAATGGTCGGCCCAAAAGAAACAATATCCAATCCCGGAGTAGAATCGAGAATAATACCGCATTCGAGTCCCGCATGTACCACATTCACACTGGCTTTGCGTCCGAAGAGTTCTTCAAACAAAACGGCCATCACATCTTTTGTATTGGAATGGGGATTTGGTTGCCAGCCCGGATAGCTTCCATCAATAACCACTTTCGCACCGGCCAACGCAAAAGCACTTTCGATAGAAGAGCAAATCTGTTCTTTGCGCGTATCCGAAGAGCTGCGGGCAAGAAATCCCACCTCGACCTTGCCTTCTGTGGTTTTCACACGAGCCAGATTAGACGAAGTTTCCACAATGCCGGGAAAGGAAGTCAACATACTGATAACCCCATTCTGGCAAGCTTCCACAGCATGAATCAGATTGTCCTGAATCTCTTCTGGGATTAATTTCTTCGGCCATACAGTTTCCTCTATTTTAAAGGAAATATTATTTTCAATATCAGTGTATTCTTCACGATACATTTCTTCGTAAGCAGCCACCAAATCTTTTAAATCTTCTACATCGTCTTCCGGTACCGTTACCACGGCAAAAGCCTCACGCGGAATCGCATTGCGCAGCGACCCTCCATCTACGGTAGCCAAACGTACTTCATATTCACGCACAGCCTCTTTCAAGAACCGAAACATCAGTTTATTCGCATTGGCGCGCCCCAGATGAATCTCACCTCCTGAATGCCCGCCACGAAGTCCTGTCAAGCTAATCTTAAAAGCAAAGTCTTCCGTATATTCATTTTCTTCTTCCTTATATTGAAAAGATGCAGTGATATCAGCGCCTCCGGCACAACCGATGCACAATTCACCTTCATCTTCCGTATCGAGATTCAACAAGATTTTTCCTTTCAGAAATCCAGGTTCAATACCGAATGCACCATCCATCCCTTCTTCTTCGTCAATTGTAAACAAAGCCTCCAAAGCTGGGTGTTTCAAGGAATTATCTTCCAAAACAGCAAGAATAGCAGCAACTCCGATACCGTTATCAGCCCCCAACGTTGTATCGTGTGCTGTCACCTTATTTCCATCGATATACGCATCGATAGGATCTTTCAGAAAATCGTGTTGTACATGCGAATTGGCTTGCGGAACCATATCCACATGCGACTGAAGAATCACTACGGGCGCATCTTCGTAACCCGCACTGGCCGGCTTGCGAATCACAATGTTGCCGACTTTGTCTTCGTGGGTTTCCAATCCCAGACGACTACCAAATTCCACTAAATAGTTACGAACAGCTTCCGTGTGGTGTGTCGGACGAGGAATCTGTGTAAGGTCGTAAAAATATTTCCACACTTGAGTGGGTTTCAGAGAAAGAATTTCTTTTGACATACAAATTACATTTATTTTCAATAATAGCAAAGGTATAGAAAAATCGCCTATCGAAAGGTCTCCTCTTTCTGTTTTATCGGTGTAAATCCGGCAAGCAGTTCAGTACAAGAAGAGAACAACGGCTTTTCTATATTTAAAACAAACGAAAGAGGAGCTTGACTGGTAAAAGCTATCGTTTTTTAATGTATTTTTGTACAAAACAGATAAGAACTATAATCCTTATGCAAAACATAATTAATTCGGCGCATCTTCAAAACGATTTATCCAAACTACTCAAAGAACTATCGCACGACAAACTCTTTGTACTGACAGATCGCAACACAGAACAATTGTGCTTTCCCGCAATCAGCGACATGGAAGAAATTCGTCGTGCCGGACACATTGTCATACCATCGGGCGACGATAATAAAAATATAGAAACACTTACTTCGGTATGGAAATTCCTAAGCGAAAACGGAGCAACACGCCACTCACTACTGATCAATTTGGGAGGAGGCATGCTTACCGATCTGGGAGGTTTTGCTGCAGCATCGTTTAAGAGAGGTATCCGGTGTATGAATATCCCGACCACACTACTTGGAGCTGTTGATGCGGCAGTCGGTGGTAAAACGGGAATTAACTTTCTTCGGTTTAAAAATGAAATCGGCGCATTCGCTCCGGCTGAAGCTGTCGTTATCCATGCTGATTTTTTCCGTTCTCTGGATAGAGAAAATCTTCTTTCCGGGTATGCCGAGCTGTTGAAGCATTCGTTGATTGACAATGAAAAAGAATGGGAAAAGGCAATTGCGTTCGACACTTACGAGGTGAATTACGATTATTTGCAGGAATTATTAATGACTTCTGTTAAAGTGAAGGAGCGAATTGTAGAAGAAGATCCTTTCGAAAAAGGAATCCGCAAAGCACTTAATCTAGGTCACACTATCGGCCATGCTTTCGAAAGTGTATCAATGGAGTTGGGAACACCTGTTCTTCACGGATATGCTGTGGCTTGGGGACTGATTTGTGAGCTTTACCTTTCCTGCAAATTCTGCGGTTTCCCCAAAGACAAACTGTTGGCAACAATGGCATTTATCCGCGAGAACTATGGAATGTATCATTTCGGATGCAAAAGTTATGAAAAACTGTTCGAATATATGCGCCACGATAAGAAAAATGCCTCTTCAGACCAGATTAACTTCACTTTCCTGAAGGATATCGGAGAAGTGGAAATCAATCAAACGGTATCTAAAGAAGCTATTTTCGAAGCAATAGATTTTATGCGTGAAAGCTACGGCTTATAAATTTCCCTTTTCGGAAAAACAATATAAATGTGGGCTGAATTATTTTCTTGCCCACTTTTTTTTGCGATTTAAGAAGTAAATATAATAGCCTGTCAGTGGAAATATTCCCCCCAAGAGAGCAGCCAGAAAAGTCAGGATTTTTGTAACTAAACCGCCCCATGCTCCCACATGCACCGAATAAATCCATCCTCTAATCTTTGCCGAATCAGGCATATCAGCATATCGTTTGACATCCGTAATTTTTCCGGTCTTCACGTCAAATGAATATTTATCTGTTGCCCGCACATTCCCAAGTTGATTAAGCTGCATCACACTGGCTTTTCCATTGTTGATTGTGATGTATTTGTAATCACCTGCTTTCGCCTTCAGATTATCTAAAGCAATCTGCCATACGGATAAATCAATCGCCTTAGGCTGCTTCGGTTCGGGGTGACGCATCATTCCTCCCTCGTCTCCACTCCCGGCATCCTGAGGCAGACGCCCACTTTTATTTTTTTCAGGCATAGCATCATCCGGCACGCCAGCACTTTCGGTACGCTTTTCTTCATTCATCCCATTCATAGCCATCGCATTTTCTTCCTGTTCCGGCTTTTGGCCTGCACCATGTGGATTCCGACCTTCTCCTTTAGGCGGACGCCCACCTTTATTTTTTTCAGGCATAGCATCATCCGGCACACCAGCTCTTTCGGTACGCTTTTCTTGATTCATCCCATTCATAGCCATCGCATTTCCTACCTGTTCCGGCTTTTGGCCTGCATCATGCGGATTCCGGCCTTCTCCTTTAGGCGGACGATCACCGCTTGGCGCCCCCTCGCCCATCATCATATCTCCGCTTCTCTGCTCCATTTTCACTCCGAACACAGCATAAAATCCTTTCCGGTACCAGTTAAATGACCAGGTAAGGCCGGTAAGAGCCAATGCCAACAGTATTACAGAAGCATAAATTCCAAGAGAAACATGCGAATCATAAAAGAAGCGTTTTATTCCGTATTTAGTTTTCACCCGCAATCGGGATTTCAACATTTTCCAGCTCCTGGGCCACCAAATTACAATTCCCGAAATAAGAATGAAAACAAAAAACAAAGTAGTGTATCCAACCATATTCCGTCCCAAATCTCTCGCTCCGAACAGCAACCAGCGATGAAGTCCCATCACCTTTCCAAAAAAGCTATCCATGAAAGCGGAGACTTCAACAACTTTTCCCGTATATGGATTTACATACGCCGAGACACGACGTCCCTGAGCCAGGGTCATCACATAATTTCGTTCCGGATCGGAAGGAACCTGTACGCCGGTAACCGAGTTGTTTTTCAATTGAGCATTCACAAGCGGAACAAGCTTATCCAAAGCCATAGCCTTACCTTCGACTTTCTGAACAAAATAACGTTCCGGATAAAGCTTTTCTGATATTTCCGTATCAAAGACCAAGATAGCTCCCGTAAAACAGATTAATGATAAAATAAGTCCAAGAGGAATAGACAACCATAAATGGATTTTAGCAAAAAGTTTTCTCATTATAATGTAACGTATTATTATGGCCTTGAAATTCAGATCAAAACCGAAAAGCATATATTAATTGCCGCAAATGTCGGAACAAATTTCCACATTCGCAATCACATAAAATAGTTAGATCTAGAAGATGAATATCCCCATTAATAGTGAGCTGCTGGAATTAACATCTTCGCCTTATCCGTGGATAGATCAAGAATATTTTTTCAAAAAAACGTATATTTATGATACAACAAACAATATAATGTATAATTTTGCAGGATAATATGTATATTTATTCAAATGGTAACAAAAAAAGAGAGACAGGAAGTCATCAGAAAAATTGTGAAGGAAAACAATGTCAGCAACCAGGAGCAACTATTAAAGCTACTGGCTGACAATGGATTTTCACTCACTCAAGCAACTCTCTCTCGGGATATCAGGGAAATGAAAATCACCAAAAACCCTGTAGGCGGAGGATATGTATATCAACTTCCGCAAATCATGGCTAGCGTGATTCCAAGCAATAACGGAATTCAATTATCAGCTTTAGGGTTTGTCAGCCTGGCTTTCTCCGGAAATCTCGCAGTTCTTCGAACCCGCCCCGGATACGCTATGGGCATTGCTTCTGAAATAGACCAAAAAGCAACAGACATTATTCTGGGGACAGTAGCCGGAGACGATACAGTACTTCTCATACCCAAAGACAACACCTCCAGAGAAGAAATCAAGACAGTTCTTTCACAGTTTATTATAGGTATAGAATAAGAGTAACATCGTGCCGGGGTATCATTTCTGACACGAAGGGCAATAGTAAAAACAAGAATGACAACGACAGATACAAAGGCTCATGTAGAGTCTACAAAGGAAGAAATAAAAATTGACGTAGTTATCGCCAATCACGACCACATAAAATACGTACAAACAATTCTGGATACCATTGAGGCTGCAGCCAAAGTGAGAGGAACCGGTATTGCCAAACGTTCACCGGAATATGTGGAACAAAAAATCCGTGAAGGAAAATCTATCATTGCCTTAGCGGGAGACGAATTCGCCGGATTCTGCTACATCGAATCGTGGGGAAACAAACAATTTGTAGCGAATTCAGGACTTATCGTTGTCGAAAAATTCCGTCAGCACGGATTAGCAAAACGAATCAAAAAATATGCATTCTCGCTCGCGCGCACAATGTTTCCGGAAGCAAAAGTATTTGGTCTGACTTCGGGTGCTGCCGTAATGAAAATCAATACAGAGCTGGGATACAATCCGGTTACATTTGCTCAACTAACAGATGATGAAGCTTTTTGGAAAGGATGCCAGGGATGCGTCAATTACGATGTATTGACACGCACAGACAGACGTTATTGCATCTGTACGGCCATGCTCTTCGATCCGGCTCAGCACAAGGATAAAAAAGAGGTCAAAGAGACTATCAAAGAATTAAAAAAACAATTGAAACATAAATAAAAAAAAGAATCTCAAACAGATTCTCTATTAAAACAAAAACCAATGAAAAAGAAGGTCGTTTTAGCATTCAGCGGAGGATTAGACACATCATTCTGTGTAAAATACCTTTCTGAAGAATTAGGTTACGAAGTATACACTGCCATTGCCAATACCGGAGGATTTTCTCCCGAAGAATTGAAAGTGGTTGAAGAAAAAGCGTACCGCTTGGGAGCAGTGCAACACGTAAGTCTGGACATTACGCAGGAATATTACGAAAAGAGTATCAAATATATGATTTTCGGAAACATTTTGCGAAATGGCACCTACCCTATTTCTGTTAGTTCAGAACGTATCTTCCAGGCAATTGCTATCATCAATTATGCCAAAGAAATCGGCGCAGACGCAGTAGCTCACGGAAGTACCGGAGCCGGCAACGACCAGGTACGCTTCGACTTGACATTCAATGTGCTTGCCCCTGAGATAGAAGTTATCACACCCACCCGAGATATGATTCTTACCCGTGAATATGAAATCAATTATTTGAAAAATCATGGATATGAAGCAGACTTCACGAAAATGGAATACTCCATTAATAAGGGTCTTTGGGGAACCAGCATCGGAGGAAAAGAAACCTTGAAATCCAATCAGACACTGCCCGAAGAAGCATATCCTTCTCAATTGGAAAAAGAGAGTCACGAAACTCTGACTATCGATTTTGTGGAAGGAGAAATTGCAGCCGTAAACGGAGAAAAATATGACGATAAAGTGAAAGCTATTCAGAAGATAGAAGAAATTACTTCTGCTTATGCTATCGGCCGCGACATGCACATCGGGGACACCATTATCGGAATCAAAGGACGCGTCGGATTTGAAGCAGCAGCTCCGCTAGTCATTATAAATGCACACAAAATGCTCGAAAAACATACGCTGACCAAATGGCAACAATACTGGAAAGACCAGACAGCCAACTGGTACGGAATGTTCCTTCACGAAGCACAATACCTGGAACCTGTAATGCGCGACATCGAAGCAATGTTAAGCAGTTCGCAACGTAATGTGACAGGCCGCGTCATCGTAGAACTTCACCCGTATCGCTATGTATTGGTTGGCGTGGAAAGTGACTTTGATTTGATGAAAGCTGATTTCGGCGAATATGGCGAAGTAAACAAAGCTTGGTCGGCCGACGATGCGAAAGGTTTTACCAAAATATATGGTATTCCGACAAAAATATATTATAACATCCAAGATAAAAACGGAAAATAATTAGAAACTCCTAAACACCAGCGTGGAAAAAGTTACCAGGCATGATATTACACGAAGTGAATAGAAAATGCCTTTGACTATTTACACGCTGGGGGGAAAAGACACGAAGTAAACCTGTTTTGTCTGGTATTTACACGATGTCTTTCAGGAATACGGAATTAACCGAATTTTTTTTTGAGATGTACACACAAATTTAAGTTCGGACTTATTAGATGATGTTTCTAAAGAATACCTTTTTAGAATGAAAAGAATCGGAATTCTTTGTAGACAAAAGAGTAGAAATTCCAATCGAACAGAAAAAAGTTCAAAACTGAAGACTTGCCCTAAATAGACTTGCCTGAGGAGGAAAAAGTCTTATTAGAGCTGAAATGCGAAACGAAAATATACCTGATTTATACCATCCGGTTCTTTATTTAGATGAAAAGACCAGGTTCTCAATGAGTTATTTTTTTCGTTTGAATGTCATATTTCTTTGAAATCGAATAAAACAAGTCTTCATTACAGAACATTTTATTTACCCTTTCGCTTCAAAAAAACAGCAACCGGCTAAAAGGCGTAAAAAAGTTCTATTGGATTTTGATAATACTAAGATAAACAACAAATAGATTATGATTAAAATCGGAATAATCGGCGGAGCAGGCTACACAGCAGGCGAATTGATTCGGCTACTACTGAATCATCCGGAAGCGGAACTTGTCTTTGTGAACAGCACCAGTAATGCCGGCAACAAGCTATACGATGTACACGAAGGTTTACTGGGCGACACTGAGATGACGTTTACCGACCAATTGCCTTACGAAGCGATAGACGTCCTCTTCTTCTGTACGGCACACGGTGACACCAAAAAATTTCTGGAAGCAAACAATGTACCGTCTTCCTTGAAAATTATCGATTTATCTACCGACTATCGCCACAAAGCAGCAGGAAATGAATTTGTCTACGGTCTACCCGAGCTAAACAAAGAGGCAATACAGAAAGCCGCAAGAATAGCCAATCCCGGATGCTTTGCCACAGCTATCCAGCTAACATTGCTTCCTCTGGCGAAAGCAGGTTTGTTGAAAAACGAAGTACATGTAAATGCCATCACCGGATCCACCGGAGCAGGGGTAAAACCGGGAGCAACCTCTCATTTCAGCTGGCGTGAGAACAACATTTCCGTATACAAAGCATTCGAACACCAGCATCTCAAAGAAATCACAGAATCGGTAACACAATTACAAACCGATTTTACCGAAGATATCCACTTTATTCCGGTACGCGGCAATTTCACCCGAGGCATCTTTGCCTCTGTATATACGAAATTTGACGGCACACAGGAAGAAGCCGAAAAAATCTTCCAGGATTTTTATGCCGGCAGTGCTTTCACGGTAGTTACAACAAAGAATCCGGACTTGAAACAAGTGGTAAACACAAACAAATGTATACTTCATGTGGAAAAACACGGGAATAAACTATTGATCCTTTCCTGTATTGATAATCTTCTGAAAGGTGCATCGGGTCAGGCTGTTCACAACATGAACCTGATGTTCGGGCTGGAGGAAACAACCGGATTGAAATTGAAAGCCGCAGCATTCTAATTAAACAAGAAACGGTTTAGTTTTATGGAATAAGCCAGAATATGGACTCTATTCTTCAGAATACAACCGTAACGATATGAAATTTAAGATTGATGAACAAACGCTGAAGGATTTACACATTTTTGGAAGTTCAACCAACGACAAATCTGTGTTTTCAATTTTTGATTCCACCTTTTGTAAAGGAGGGAAAAAGGAATTGGACAAATTCTTCTCACATCCAAGTGATAGTATTGAATTCATCAATCGACGAAAAAACACCATTGCTTTCCTCCAGAAACATGCAACCGGAGGAATGTGCCTGGACAAGAGTTCGCTTGATTTTGCTGAATACTATTTCCGCCACGCGAATTTCATCACCGACAGACCGACACTTTTCACCTGGATAAAACGATTTATCGGAAAATTCAACAATAGCCGAAAACATCATATTGTGGACAAGGGTGTCGTTTCAATGGTAAAAATTCTGAAAGGACTTGCCAAATTTGCAGATTCCCTGAGCGAAAAAGCCGTGAAAGAAGCAGATTGTCCGTCTTATTTGTCGGAAAGAATCGCCGAACTGCAAAAGCGATTGCAGGACACAGATTTTGAAGATGCATTCAAAGAAGGTCGATTGAGTCCGATGAAGATAACGGAGCTAGATTATGTCTTTCGTATGATGAAACGCGATCTTATTCGTTTCTTTTTTGATTTCATTTACGAATTTGACGCATACATCACCGTTGCGCAAGTTGCAGCCAGGTACAGGTTCTGTTTTCCTGAAGTACTGCCCGAAAAGGAAAACACGCTGGAAATTGAGGGATTGTACCATCCCCTTATAGAAAATGCCGTTGCAAGCGATGTGACAATTGACGGAGACAAAAAACTGCTTTTCGTTTCAGGACCTAATATGGCAGGGAAATCTACATTTCTCAAAGCACTCGGAATCGCGGTATATCTGGCACATATCGGGTTACCGGTACCGGCTCGAAAAATGAGATTAAGCGTTCTTTCAGGAATTTCTACTACGATCAATCTTTCTGACGATTTGAATTTGGGGTACAGTCATTTCTACGCAGAAGTGAAGCGGATCAAGGAGGTGGCCACCGAACTGAGCACCAATCGAAATATGCTGATTATTTTCGATGAACTGTTCAGAGGAACAAATGTGAAAGATGCTTATGACGGAACATTAGCGATTGCGTCGGCATTTGCAAATATCAAGTCTTCTCTGTTCATCATTTCAAGTCACATTGTGGAAGTCGCAGAAGAGTTGAAGAAAGGTGAGGGCATCCGGTTCGGATATTTCGAAGTGAAAGAAGAGGATGGAGCTCATGCCTACACCTATCAGCTTAAAGAAGGAATAACCAACCTGCGTCTGGGTATGCACATTATCAACCAGGAAGGATTGATTGATTACATCAACAAAATATCAGAAAATAACAAAACAAAATAAGAATGAAACCATTCGACGTTTACTCATTATTCAATATCAACATCGTGAAAGGCAAAAATTGCCATGTATACGATGATCTGGGAAATGAATATCTCGACCTTTACGGAGGTCATGCTGTCATTTCCGTAGGACACTGTCATCCCTATTATGTGGAAAAAGTGACCAACCAACTCAATCAATTGGGATTTTACTCCAATTCTGTAATCAATACTTTGCAAACAGAGCTGGCAGAAAAGCTTGGCGAACAGTGCGGTTATCCCGATTATTCACTTTTCCTTATCAATTCGGGAGCAGAAGCGAACGAAAATGCCATTAAACTGGCCTCTTTCCATAATGGACGCGACAAGGTGCTTTCTTTCTCGAAAGCGTTTCACGGAAGAACATCCGCAACGGTTTCTGTCACAGACATTCCGGCCTATTCTGCTCCGGTGAATAAGAACGATCACGTGACCTTTGCTCCTTTCAACGACATTGAATTCACCAGAAAAGAGTTGGAAAAAGGGATTTATTCATCCGTCATAATCGAAGGAATACAAGGTGTCGGAGGCATTCAAATTCCGGATATAGCATTTCTGAAAGAATTACGTCGGATATGTACCGAAACGGGAACCATACTTATTCTGGACGAAATACAATCGGGTTACGGAAGGAGCGGCAAATTCTTTGCTCATCAGCATGCCGGAATACAAGCCGACCTGATAACAGTTGCGAAAGGAATAGGCAACGGATTTCCAATGGCCGGAGTACTGATCCATCCAATGTTTAAAGCTGTAAAAGGTCAATTGGGGACAACATTCGGAGGAAACCATCTGGCTTGTTCCGCAGCAATAGCAGTTTTAGACATTATGAAAGCAGAAAAGCTGGTTGAAAATGCAGCAGCCATCGGCGAATACCTGACTTCAGAACTAAAAAAGATGACAGGTATCAAAGAAGTCCGTGGTTATGGTTTAATGATTGGCATTGAAATGAATGAACCCATCAAAGAGAAACGGACAAAATTGCTTTTTGAGGACAAAATCTTTACCGGAGCCAGTGGTACAAGTACTTTCCGTTTGCTACCTCCGCTGACTCTCAACAAAGAATTGGCCGATCAATTCCTTGAAAAATTCAAGAATTTAATTTAAAACCGATTCCATAATACAATACTAATTGATGATGCTTTAAAAGTCTTCCGAAGAAAAGTCTTCCGGGAGACTTTTTTATTTGCTTCGACTCCTGATTTTGAGCCAGCTTGCGCACACAAAGCCCAATGGAGGTTAAAGTATAATCCAAATCCAGAATATTTCGGATGCAAATAAGGCAAATAATATTTACAAGCCGTATAGCTACGATTGAAATTGAAACAGAGTTTGCCGTATCCTATCTTTGCCAAAAATCAACTCTACATTTCCGAATTGTTGACAGGTGAATCGGAAAGTAAAAAATCTGTAGTGCTCAGATGGACCTCAGAAACAACATTATCACTGATAACAAGAAAGATAACGATTTACAGTTGTAAAAAAACGTTGCGTTCGAGACTGGAATTTATTTTCGTAAAAAACGCACTCAGTTATCTGTTCCAGAACCATTCGACATACCACCGCTTATTCAAAAGACAGATACGGATTCAACCGGCGGATATCTTCCTCCGAAAATTCATCCAGCATTTGAAGCGTCTTCATTGAATTGATTTTTCCCCGGCGCTGACGTAAATCGACAATCACTTTCGCCTGCCTATAATTCAGGTAAGGATGTTTTGCCAAACGATCCAGGCTCAGTTGATTCACCTGCATTTTCGAGAAATGGGCATCCATCCGGACAAAAGGTCTGATTTGAGCATACATTTCCGGAGTAAAACCATATACTTCCATTAATTGTTCCTCTGAGACAAAACCACCAAGGAGTTCTTTGTATTTGATGATACGTTTAGCAAAGCCACTTCCTACGCCCGGCACTTTTTTCCAGTCGTTTGTATCAGCTTCATTGATGGCAATCGTTTGTCCCGGCAACAATTTTTCCTGTTTTACGTATGCCGGCGGTATTTTATTGTTATATGGATAAGTAGAATGATTTTGGTTTGGCAAGTAGTAATCACGTTTGTATTTTTCGGAGTATCGTTTTCGGTTGCGTTCGTAATTTCGGTTGCGTTCGTCTTCTTCATCGGCTATCAAGCTCTTTTGATATTCTTCAAAAGCCAGCTTCAGACTATCCGATTCCCGAATCTGTTCAGGAGGATCGGCTGTTCGCTTCCACAAAAGGCCAATACCAAAAACAACAACGATTAAAATAAGCAAAAGCAGAATTCCCTTTTTCTCATGTTCAGAATAGTAGAAAAAATCCTTCCAATTCATATTCTTCAACTTTTAAGGAATACTGCTTTTGCACTATAATAAATACAAAATATCTAATTCATTTCAACCCTGATGCTGAGGACGTAACAAATCATTCACTGTTTTTACCGGATTAAAAGTTTCGATAGGTACTTCCACAAAAATAGTGTTCCAGTCAGACATCGCACCGTTCCACAAGCCCGGCAGCTCCAAAGCCTTTAATTCGTGTCCGCTTTTCGATTTAATAGAAATAAAACCGGTGCTCTTATCTACAAAATTAGGCAAATCAAATTTATTTCCGCGATAATCACGCACTCCACACACCAAATCTACGGGATTAAAGTGTGTACCATTCTCAAACAGAGCTTTTTTAGCAGGATCGTTCATATCAATTTGCGAACTTTCAAGAATCTGTGGAGAATATGTTCCGTCAGGATTTTGAGCGATAAAAGGCCCTCCTCCCGGCTCACCCACATTTTTCACCATACCGCATACACGGAAAGGTCTGTCCAGTTTGCGTTTCAGATACAATACCAATTCTACATCCTCCAGATTCTTGGTATCCGGATTTTTGATGCATAATTTGTCCTGTAAAAAGTAGAGAATCTCCATCAGCTGGTCGTGACGGTATTTACCGGAATCAATCAGATTCAGGTATTCAAAAGCTTTGGTTTGCATCGAGACAAGCACTCCGGCAAGAATACCTTTATATTTTGTTTCAATCTCTTTTCTGGAATCAGGTACTACATTATCAATATTCTTTATGAAAATGACATCAGCCTCCAGTTCGTTGAGATTTTCGATAAGCGCTCCGTGTCCTCCGGGACGGAAAAGTATTTCTCCGTTTTTCTCGCGGAAAGGTTCATTGTTTGAATCCCCGGCCACAGTATCCGTACTGGATTTCTGTTCACTGAAAGACATTTCAAATTTTACACCGAAATCCTTTTCGTAAGCAGGTTGCACCCGTTCTATTAACGCAGAAAAGAGTGCATGATGCTCCGGAGATACCGTGAAATGAATATTGACTTCATTTTCAATATTTCGGGCGTATGCACTTCCTTCTTTGAGGTGTTCCTCTACGGGAGTACGGCTATAATCGCCATATTTATGAAATTTCAATAAGCCTTTGGGGAGGTTTCCATAATTCAAACCTTTGGGAAGAAGCAGATTTTCCACCACAATTTTATATCTTCCTTCAGCAATCAAGTCATCCACACCTTTCCCTTCATTTTTCAATGAAATGGCATTCAGATCCTGAAAGAAAGCAAAATCATGAATTTTGGAAAAAAAAGTTTTCTCAAAGTCGGTTGCCGGTTCTTCATTGTCTACATCAAGAAACTCGAACAAATTTTTAAACATTCGGCTGGCAGCACCAGAAGCTGGTACGAATTTAAAAATTTTCTTCCCTTTTGAAAGATAATCCTTCCAGGAGGAAAGAAATTTAGCCTGCGAATTGTCATCAAGTTTAAGAATCCCCTTTTCAACAGAAGCTGCTGCAATAAGATTCAGAAATGGAAATCCCTTCCGGAAAGAATCCAGTTGCTCCTCCAACTTTTCTTTCGAGATTCCTTTTGCTTCCAATGACTTTAAATCCCTGTCTGTTAACATTTTTATTTATGTTTAGTATTTTGTTCTTACCTATTCTGGAGAGACAAAAATACTAAATAACATTATAAATCACACTATTTTCCAAGCGAATATGTTATTTTTACGTTCAAAATAAAGAATCTGCATGTATGGAAAATCATATTCAATTTTCTCCTGAGGAAAAAAAGCTGTTTTTTTCAAAATACAGGAAACTTCTTCATGCCTTAGAAAAACAGGTTTCAAAATCAGATTTGCAGAAAGTAAAAATGCTGGTCAAGCAAGGTATCGAATCAGGACAATATGACCATGCTGAAAACAAAGGGAATATTCTCCTGCTGAATATCGAAGTTGCTTTGATTCTGATAGAAGAGTTGGGGCTTGGCGCCACCACGATCATTGCCCTGTTCCTCTACCGCATTGTCAACGGCGGGCTTTGCCGGCTCGAAGAAATCCGGAAAGAATTCGATAACGATGTCGCCGACATTATCAAAGGCTTAATCAAAGTGAATGATCTGGAAAAGAAAGAATCTTCACTAAGCTCTGAGCATTATCTGAAATTGCTACTGACATTTGCCGAAGATATTCGTGTGGTCATGGTAAAAATTGCCAGCCGGCTTTACCTGATGCGTTGTGCAAAAGAATACGACTCCGATTTCACGCTAAAACTTTCGACTGAAGCATCCTACCTGTATGCCCCTTTAGCACACAAGCTGGGACTTTATAAAATAAAATCAGAGTTCGAAGATCTCTCCTTGAAATATACGGACTGGGAAACTTACGATTTCATATCCCGGAAAATTAATGAAAGCAAAGAGTCGCGAGACAGATATGTAGCTGAATTTATCCGTCCAATTGAAGAGAAATTGAGAGAAACGGGACTAAAATACGACATCAAAGGAAGAACAAAATCGATTTTTTCAATCAATAACAAATTGAAAAAACAAAAAATCGAGTTTGAAAACATATATGACCTTTTTGCTATCCGTATCATTCTGGATGCAGATTTGCCTAAAGAAAAATCTGAATGCTGGCAGGTATATTCGATTGTCACCGATCTTTATCAACCCAATCCCAAAAGGTTGAAAGACTGGCTATCCATCCCCAAAAGCAACGGTTATGAATCACTACATATCACCGTGATGGGACCTTTATCCCGCTGGGTAGAAGTTCAGATTCGTACCCGCAGGATGGATGAGATTGCCGAAAGAGGCCTAGCCGCACACTGGAAATACAAAGGGGTAAGAAATCAATCAGGAGTGGATGAATGGCTCGCCAATCTGCGGGAAACATTAGAAAACAAAGACGTAAATGCGAGTGAAAAGCTGGAAGATTTCAAGCTGGAACTGGCCGATGATGAAATCTTTGTATTCACCCCCAAGGGAGATCTTCATCGCCTCCCCAAAGGTGCTTCCATTCTCGACTTCGCATTTTCTATCCATTCCAAATTAGGTGCGTCCTGCGTGGGAGGAAAGGTAAATGGGAAGCACGTTACCATCAAACATAAGCTGAACAGCGGCGACCAGATTGAAATCATCACCTCTCCCAATCAGTCTCCGAAACAAGACTGGCTCAATTTTGTGGTCACCACCAAAGCCCGTAACAAAATACGGCAGCATTTAAAAGAAGAAGCCAGCAAACAATCTGATCTGGCAAAAGAACAGCTCAAACGCCGGATGAAAAACCGGAAGATTGACGCCGACGAAGGAGTGCTGATGCGGTTGATAAAAAAAATGGGATTCAAGACCGTGACCGACTTCTATGTAGAAATTGCCAATGAAGACCTGGATGTCAACAATGTCATTGATCAATATCTCGAACTGGAGAAAAAAGAAAATGAAGTTCGGGAAAAAACAGAAGTAACAAGTGCTGAGAATTTTGTTATTCAGCCTTCCGATAATCACAAGGAAGACAAGGCTGCCGATGAATTGGTGATCGACAACAACCTGACAGGAGTGGAATATCAACTGGCTAAATGTTGTAATCCGATTTTCGGAGACGAGGTTTTCGCATTTGTATCATCGCAGGGGATCAAGATTCACAAGAAAAATTGCCCGAATGCACACGACATGTTCACTCGCTTCGGGTATCGCGTAATCGCAGCTCGATGGTCAGGAGAATCCGGTTCGATGTACACGATCACATTGCGGGTATTAGGACATGACGATATAGCCATCGTCACCAACATGACATCCATCATTTCAAAAGAACCGAATGTCATGCTGCGTTCAATCAGTATCCAATCCAACGACGGGTTGTTTCAGGGCACATTGTCTGTGAATCTGCGCAATACCGATGCATTAAAAGGATTGATCAAAAAACTTAAAACCATCAAAGGAGTCAAGGAAATTACAAGGGTTAGCTAACCAAAACAGCCCTTTCCTCTATCATTCTAAAAGCCCGTGAATTAAAAAATATTCTCGGGCTTTTTTTACGGATAGACAATTACAAATCAGGCATCAATCATTTAACAAAATTTCAGCGTAATGCAGTTTTTTTGTTATCTTTGACGCCAAATTCAATAACCATCTATCATCTTACTATTACTTATGAGACTTACAAATCTTTTTATCGCGCTGATGATTCTTTCTTTTGCGAGTCTAAACGCGCAAAATCTCCAACTTCATTATGATTTTCGTCACTCCTTGTATGGAGGAGAGCTTTCTACCGAAAATTATTTCACAGCCACTTACGAAATGTTTAAAGCTGACGAAAACGGTTCGACCTTTATGTTCATCGATTACGACTTCAGTTATGATCAGAAAAACCCCGGATTAATTTACGGAGAAATCTCACACGATTTCAAGCTGAAGAAATGCCCTATCCAGCCTCATATCGAGTACAACGGAGGATTAGGCTCGATCAAAGGAACTACTACCAGTTTTTCAATTCCAAACTCATTCCTTGCAGGAGCATCTTATCCGTTTCAGCTTGGAAATGTATTTATGAGTACTTATGTGGTATACAAGCTAAATGCATTTAAGAAAGTCAGCCACGATGCACAATGGACTGTCACCTGGTCTACCAGCCTTTTCAACAAAAAGCTGACAATCGACGGATTTATGGATACATGGAGTGAAAACAGGGATCGTGAAGGCACAAAAACAGTATCCGGCAAGAAACTTATTTTCTTAAGTGAACCTCAGTTCTGGTATAACATCACTCCTAAAATAAGCTTCGGTAGTGAAACTGAGATCAGCCGGAATTTTCACGGGAAGTCGAATAAATGGTATTTCATTCCGACTATTGCCGGCAAATGGGTTATCTAAATCCGAACATCATTACATCTGAAATTCATCATTTACTGAATAATATCCGAAAAAATGCTCGACAAATTATTTAAACTAAAAGAAAATAAAACGACGGTAAAAACAGAAATTATCGCAGGGATAATTACTTTTCTGACGATGTCGTATGTTTTGGTCGTCAATCCCAACATTCTGGGTGCCACCGGAATGGACAAACCGGCTCTCTTTACGGCAACCATCCTGGCAACCATCTGCGGAACTTTGTTTATGACATTTTTCGCCAATCTGCCTATCGCACAAGCTCCGGGAATGGGACTAAACAGTTTTTTTGCATTTTCCGTTGTCCTCGGGTTGGGATATTCCTGGCAAATGGCTCTGACTGCTGTTTTTATAGAAGGAATCATCTTCCTGATTCTGACATTCTTTAATGTACGCGAACTCATTGTCAAAAGCATACCTGAACCTATCAAAGAAGCCATTCCGGTCGGTATCGGACTATTTATTACGCTGATCGGATTGAAGAATGCCGGCATGGTCATGTCGAATCAAAATACGATTATCTCGTTAGGCAACATGGCTGACCCAAACGTCTGGGTGGCATTGATTGGATTGATTGTCACCGCTGTTCTTTACATCAAAAATGTGTATGGTTCTTTTTTTATCGGTATTGCGGTTGCCACGGTGTTTGCTGCTATCTTTGGATTGGTACATCTTCCGCAGGGAGGTATCTTCTCAATGCCTCCCGACGTAAGCCCGGTCTTTTTCAAATTTGATTTCAAACATATCTTCTCACTCGATATGTTGATTGTTGTTTTCACATTCTTGTTTGTCAATCTCTTCGACACTATCGGAACATTGCTTGGTGTTGCAAAAAAAGCCGGATTAATTGACAAAGACGGTAATTTCCCTCAAATAAAGAAAGCTTTATTTGCTGATGCATTGGGAACAACAGTGGGTTCTATCATCGGCACCAGCACCATCACCTCCTATGTGGAAAGTGCTTCGGGCGTAGCAGCAGGCGGACGCACCGGATTGACTTCTTTCACAACCGCAGTTATGTTTGCCATCGCACTTTTCCTGGCTCCCCTATTTTTGATGGTTCCTGCAGCTGCCACTGCTCCTGCACTTATCATCGTCGGATTGTTTATGATTTCGTCTGTGGTAAACATCAATTTCAATGACATGAGTGAATCACTTCCTGCGTTCCTGACCATGGTGTTGATGCCTTTCACTTACAGCATTGCCAACGGGATTGTATTCGGAATGGTTTCATTTGTAATTATTAAATCTCTAATCGGACGTTTTAAACAAGTTTCGACAACCATGTGGGTTATTTTTGTACTTTTGCTTCTGAAACTCGTTTTAGAAGGAATGCATGTTATCTAGTCAACTCACATTTACACAAATAAAAAATACAGATTTTGCCGATTGGCAGAAGTTCTGGTCTCTTTATGAGATTAGTTTTCCAAAAATAGAACGCCGCACTCTCCATGATATGAAAAGAGCATTGGAGAATGCGGCTTTTCATTGTTTCGCTATTTATGAGAATAACCTCTTTATCGGCATATTCACATACTGGGAAAATGATTCTTTTCTTTATCTGGAACATCTGGCTGTTTCTCCCGAGATTAGAAGCGGTGGCTACGGTGGAAAAATCCTTGATTTTGTGAAGCGGAAAAAGAAAAATCTTATTCTCGAAATAGAGCCTTTAAATGATGAACAGGCTGTACGTCGTCTAACATTCTACGAACGCCAGGACTTTCACCTCACTCCTTATAAATTCTTACAACTACCTTACCGGAAACAGTTTTCAAGGATTGAACTTCTCATCCTTTCTTATCCGCAGACGATAACAAACGAGGAATTTTTTGCATTTCAGCAATTCATGACGGAAAAAGTCGCGGAATATTGCGAATTATAGACATTTGAATCAATGGTACAGCCAGATTATCCCAAAGGGTATTGCCGGAAAAAGAGATCGGAAATAACAAGCCCTGATTCAGAAAAAACCAGACATCATATACCTAAATTTGAAGGTTAATTATTATCTGTGAATCATTAGCATCCCGTTAAAATGAAAATACATTCTAAAAAACTGAATACAAATAAGTTACAACTTATTTAAAAGGAAACATACTTGAATTCACAGTTGATCCTTTATAAAAAAACTGGAGATTCAAATTTCGTAAAAGATTGAAAATAAATAGTGTACACAAATAAAGTTTGTTCATTTATTAATGCTCTGGTTTTTATGAGATACTAGTGTCTGTCAATCATCAAATACATTTTAATGGCATCTGATTTTTAAAACAATTAGAAAGCATATCATTCCATATTCTACTGATAATCAAACAACATAAGTCCCCATTCAACATAGATATTAATTTAACAGACAAGGCCATAGAACTTTACAAAATAAACTACAAACACTTGTCCGACATAAACGCTATTATTCTTCAATCCATTAACAGAAGTAGCCTCTATCTTCCGATTTTAGACGCCCCTTCCTGCGGGTTTCTGTTTTGAGTCCTCACGCAATCGCTGCTTTATGCACGGCTTTTCAGACAGCATATCGCCCGATAACCAGAAAATAAACAAAAACCACATCTTAAATGGCAAAGGACGAATAAGCGAAACAATATACCAGGAAAAGATTGTTGATAGGAAACTGTTTATAATTAATCGCAAGCACATAAAAACATAATGTTTTGAAAATAAGAAATATAATAATTCGACAACATAAAACGAATTTTACAGGATTGCTTATTAAAAGAAAATTTTAATTTTTAGATTGCCATCTCAGCGTGTAGATAATGGAAAATAAAAATTATAATGTTTATCTTTAGGCATCCAAAATCATCTATTATGACTTCTAAATTCAGCATCCCACTCAATACAGAGAGTAAATTTATTTTTTCAACATCAGGGAGTTACTCTTCCATCGAAAAGTATAATACGGCTTTCGACCGGTTAGGTTTAAATCTGGTGTATTTCACCTTTCCGGACAACATTACGGCTGAGACCTATGCAGGTCTTCTCAAATCACCAATATGCAGAGGAGGCGCAGTGACCGGAAAAGGAGGATTGAAAACCAATATAATTCCGTTTCTCGATGAGGTGGACATATTGGCTAAAGAAACACTCGCAGTCAATACAGTTGTCAACAAAGGAGGAAAGCTGTATGGATACAACACCGATACCTTCGGACTGAAAGTAGCATTGGAGAGAGGACTGAAAACATTCTCGACACAAGTGAAGACCGCAGCCATTTATGGCAATGGCGGAGTATCGGGAGTTGCATTCAAGGTGTTACAGGATTTAGGTATCCAGACCACAATCATCGGTAGAGATCCTCAAAAAGTACTGGCTAAAAGAAAAGAGTTGGGCATCGAACAGATTCCTCACTTCGAAGGCCCTTACGATTTAATTGTAGACGCGACACCCATTTCTTCATCTCCTGATTTCTTAAAGGCGACAGCGTTTGAAAATTTACTACAAGGATGTAAGATGATTTTCTGTCACAACATGCCCGAAAAAGACGGAAAGACAAATTATTTGCTCGAATATTGCCAGCAACAAGGCATCCCCTATATTCCCGGCAAGTGGATGTATCAGGCTCAGCTCATCAAACAATACAGCCTTTTCTTTGAGGGGCTTACGCATACAGATGGAATCCATCCCATTTCAGAAGAAGATATTATTGAGGCATGGCAGCTGGAAAAATAGTTTTCGTTTCTGCTTTTTATAACATTAGCGACTTACTTAAGCCGCTAATGCAAATTCAATATCTATTTTCAAACAAACAGGATAAAACGTGGACTGTTTTTATAAAGCTAAACAGATCGCTTCTCCTTTTATTAAACTTTTCTGCACATCAATAATACGTTGATTGCTACTACCCTTAAAGCGAAGGTCTTCCTGCTTTAATTTTGCGACAAAGGGACCATCCACCAACACATCAATATAAGGAAGAATCTGCTGAAGACGACTATTATTCATCACATTTTCAAAAAGAAATCCGGTATAACACCATATATTTTTAGCTGTTTGTTCTTTTATCAATTTCGCCAGCCGGGAGAATGCTTCCGGTTGAAATAGAGGATCCCCTCCCGAAAATGTCACATCCGAAAAGATATTCTCTTCGACATGCCGAAGCACTTCCTCAGGTGCCATCATTTGCCCGTTTTCATAGTTCCAGGTCGCAGGATTGTGGCAACCGGGACATTGATGTGCGCATCCCGCCGCATAGATTGTTGTGCGAAATCCGGGGCCATCTACGGTGGTATAATCAACAATTTGGCAAATCGACAATTTATTCATGAATAACACGGTCGTTAAGTTCAGCAAGTTTGGCTGCATTCCATCGATCGGTAGTTCCAACCAGATAACCGGTAATGCGCTGCAATTTATCAATATCATGGCTGCCACATTTAGGACATTCGGCAAGTGTTGCAGCGGCATTTTCAAAACCGCACTTCAGACAGCGGTTACGGTTGTGATTGACTGAAGAATAACCGATATTAAACTTATCCATAAAATCTACAACTGCCGATATAGATTCCGGGTTGTGCGTGGCATCTCCATCGATTTCCACATAGAAAATATGTCCGCCTAAGGTCAACTCATGATAGGGCGCTTCCTTCCGTGCTTTTTCAAGCGGGCTACATTTATAATACACCGGTATATGGTTCGAATTTGTATAATATTCTCTATCCGTCACTCCCTGAATTACTCCAAATTCTTTTTTATCTCTTTGCGTGAATTTTCCGGAAAGACCTTCAGCCGGAGTAGCCAGTACACTATAATTGTGATGATATTTCTCTACAAATTCCTTTCCTTTCGTGTTCATAAACCGAACAATACTCAATCCCAGCTCCTGCGACTCGTCACTTTCGCCGTGATGCTTTCCGGTGAGTGCCACCAGAGCTTCTGCCAGACCGATAAACCCAATTCCCAATGTACCCTGGTTAATCACTTTCTCAATGGAATTCTCCCGTGCCAGTTTTTCGCAACCGTTCCAAAGCACCGACATGAGCAGCGGAAACTGCTTGGGTGCGGCCGTTTTCTGAAATTCAAAACGCTCATGCAGTTGACGCCCTGTGATTTCAAGCAATGTATCCAGTTTATCGAAGAATGCCTCTATCCGCTGTTCCCGAAGCTCCTGCCTGCATTCCAAAGCTATCCGGACTAGATTAATGGTAGAAAACGATAGATTCCCTCTTCCGATAGACGTTTTATCACCGAAATTATTCTCGAAAACACGCGTCCGGCATCCCATAGTGGCTACTTCATACTCAAACCGCCGGGGATCATCGGCATTCCACTCTTTGTGCTGATTGAAAGTAGCATCCAGATTCAAAAAATTCGGGAAGAAGCGACGTGCGCTCACCTTACATCCCAATTGAAACAAGTCGTAATTTCGATCCTCTTTCAGATAATTAACGCCTCGCTTTTTCTTCCAGATCTGAATAGGGAAAATAGCAGTGCCTCCCTGCCCGACTCCTTCATACGTACTGTTAAGAAGCTCGCGTATAACACATCGTCCTTCTGCAGAAGTATCTGTTCCATAATTGATAGAACTGAAAACCACCTGATTGCCTCCTCTGGAATGAATAGTGTTCATATTGTGGATAAAAGCCTCCATGGATTGATGCACACGGCTGACTGTGCGATTGACGGCATGCTGGATCACCCGTTGCTTTCCGGTCAATCCCTCCAGATTTTTGGATAGATAATCATCGAGTGGGCAATCATACAATTGCTGATACGATTCACCGTTAATTTCCTCCAGAATTTTGAGTTCTTCCACAAAGCTGGAGCGCACATACGGAGCCAGATAAAAATCAAAAGCAGGAATGGCCTGACCGCCATGCATCTCATTTTGCGCGGTTTCCAGGGAAATACACGCAAGCATACTGGCTGTTTCAATACGCTTGGCGGGTCGCGACTCACCGTGTCCTGCAACAAACCCGTTGCCCAGTATTTTATCCAAAGGGTGCTGTACGCAGGTCAGGCTTTTTGTTGGGAAGTAATCTTTATCGTGAATATGCAGATAATTGTGACGGACAGCATCTTTGATTTCTCCTGATAGCAAATAATCATCCACAAAAGGCTTGGTGGTCTCGCTGGCGAATTTCATCATCATGCCTGCAGGAGTGTCGGCATTCATATTGGCATTTTCGCGTGTCACATCATTCGACTTCGTTTCGATTATTTCCAAAAACATATCCCGGGTTTTTGCTTTTCGGGCAATGCTCCTTTGATCGCGATAAGCAATATATTTTTTGGCAACTTCTTTGCGTGGGCTTTTCATCAATTCCAGTTCCACCAAATCCTGAATCTGCTCCACAGACATTTGCCTTTCTCCTTTACAGGATATTGTATCTGTAATTTTTCTAATCAGGGAAGAATCTTCTCCTTTGTCGGTGTGCAGCATTGCTTTGCGGATAGCAGCCGTGATCTTTTCCTCATTGAAACCGACAACACGTCCATCTCTTTTAATAACAGTTTGAATCATCATTTTGGTCTTTTATATTTTTTCCGGATTTCTCTCCAAAATATAACCGACGGAAGAAGGCATCAGACTACACGATTGTCTTATAGGGAACGCTAAGGAAGTCGTATATTCTATCGCTTTTCTCCCGAAAGCTACGAACGACATCACGGCAGGTCTTCTGACTTGCTCCTCTGTATTGAACGCCTTCCCAAAACAATTGACACAGATAAATCGATTTTTCTGTGATATCTAATGTCAATAAATCAGTGGCAAACCAATGTTTAATACTTCTCTAAATTGCACATTTCATTTCTTATTTATCAATTTAGACAGAGCTTACAGCTACGGGGATAGTCCGGGACTTTCACCCGGTTCCCTTTTAATCCGATAAAAAAACCGGAACCGTTTTGCGGTGACAAATGTAGAGAATAGTTAGAGTTATTTTCTAAAAACAAGGACTTTTTTCTTTCAATATCGATAAATAATTTCAAAAATAAAAACACATAGACATCATTTATCAACAGCACAACATATCACAAATAGAAAATTTCTATCCAAAAAACAAGAAGAAAGTTTTTCAAAAATAAAACTTATTCAAGAAATAATATCCATATTTGTAATCTCAAATAGGTGTTATTTGATCTGTATTCCACAGCAAATAATGAAAAGGGAATCAGGTGAAACTCCTGAGCAGACCCGCTGCTGTAATCTCATTTTATGATATTTACAATACCAAACGCCACTTTTGATTCTAAAAAAGGGAAGGCTGTAGATATTGAGAAAGCCAGAAGACCTGCCTATTTAAAATAGAAAACTTTTTATCTCGGGTAATAGAGAAAGTTTTCCAAAAGTTACAAGCCATTGTGTATATAAATTTCAAAATCGGGAACAATATAATTTCCGTTCATTACACTTTTATGCCATCATCTATGAAACGAATTATCAAATTTGAGAAAGAAGACTGCCGCCCTTGTGTTTTGGTCAATGAGTTTCTCTCGGGTAAAAAAATCTCCTACGAGATTGTAAATCCTTTCGACGAGCCGGAAACCGCCATAAAATACAAAATCAGGTCGGTACCAACCACTTTACTGCTGGAGAATGAAGAAGTCATCATGCGGGTCAATGGGTATCAGCCCGAAGAATTAAGAGATATGATTGAAGTATATACGCTATGATCATTTATTTTGACAGCAAAACCGGCAATGTAGATAAATTTATTCAGAAAATAAAAATGCGCACCGGATGGAATTGCTGCAAAATAGAAATGAATAAAACATATTCTGAAACCGGACATTTAGTGACTTTCACGACAAAGATGGGAGCTGTCCCGGACTCTACGTACAATTTTATGCTCACAAACCACAAGCTTATCCTATCGGTAACATCGAGCGGAAATACGAATTGGGGAAAGAATTTCGGACTGGCAGCCGACAAACTGGCGAGCGAGTTTTCAAAGCCCATCCTGATGAAATTCGAACTTTCCGGACTGGAGAGCGATGTAAATACCTTTATCAATAAAATATTTCAATATGCAGATTAAAAAATGGATTCTCCTCAACAACGAGGTCATGGTCAAGAAAGACGAAGACTACCAGATCGAAAAGGACAAAGAAGCTGTGCGTTCATATTTTCTGGATTATGTGAATAAAAACACCGTTTTCTTCTATACCCTCAAGGAGAAAATCGATTATTTGATTGAGAATAATTATTACGAAGATATATATGCATTCTATTCGTTTGAAGATATTATGCGCGTATATGCGCTGATTTACGAACGGAAATTCCGTTTTCCATCCTTTATGAGCGCCTTCAAATTTTTTCAGAATTATGCCCTACGTGACGACAGCGGAGAAAAATTTCTGGAACGATATGAAGATCGTATTGCCTGCCTCTCCCTCTACCTGGCACAAGGAGATGTGGAAAAGGCGATTCGCTTTGCCGAGATGCTCGTTAATCAGGAATATCAACCGGCAACACCTACTTTTCTAAATGGAGGAAAGCGTCGTTCCGGGGAATTGGTTTCGTGCTTTCTGGACGAAATCGGCGACAGCCTCAACGGTATCGGATATGCTATCAATTCATCAATGAAACTTTCCTCTATCGGCGGAGGTGTTTCACTCAATCTATCGAAACTGAGAGCTCGTTCGGAAGCTATTAAAGGAGTAGAAGGACGTGCCAGCGGTGTCATGCCGATTATGAAACTGCTGGAAGATGTGTTTTCATACGCCAATCAGCTCGGACAGCGACCAGGTGCAGGAGCTGTCTACCTCAATGTATTCCACGCCGACATCGAAGAATTTCTCGACTGCAAAAAGATCAATGTAGACGAAAAAGTACGCATCAAATCACTTTCAATTGGGGTGATTGTGCCTGACAAATTTATGGAATTAGCAGAAAAAGACGAACCCTTTTATGTTTTCTATCCACATTCTGTTTTCCGTCAATACGGCATGTATCTGGATGATATGGACATGAACACAATGTATCAACAGCTGGTAGATAATCCGAATATCAGAAAAAAGCGATTGAATGCCCGCGTGCTGTTGGTAAAGATTGCACAAACGCAGAAAGAGAGCGGTTATCCGTATTTATTCTTTAAAGACAATGCCAACAAACGCCATGCCCTGAAAGATATCGGAAGCATAAAATTCAGTAACCTTTGTACCGAAATCATGCAGCTATCGGAAGTATCGGAAATTAACGATTATTTCATCCCTGATAATATCCGCAGAGGAATATCCTGCAATCTGGGTTCGCTAAACATCGCTGCCGTGATGGAAAACAAACGTATTCGGGAAGCTGTTTCATTGGCTGTAGATTCACTGACTCTTGTCACCGACATATCCAACATCGATGTTGTTCCATCGGTACAGAAAGCCAACAAAGAATTGCATAGCATCGGACTCGGGGCTATGAATCTGCACGGATATTTTGCTAAAAATTTCATCCTCTACGAAAGCAAGGAAGCACTTGATTTCTGCAATGTCTTCTTTATGATGATGAATTTTTATTCACTACAACGCTCTATGGAAATTGCCAAAGAACGGGAAGAAACTTTTCTGGATTTCGACCAATCGGAATATGCCAAAGGAACCTACTTCGACTATTACACAGAAAATGAATTTCTTCCTCAGACAGAAAAAGTCAAAAAACTGTTTGCAGGAATATCTATTCCGGGAATCGAAGAATGGAAAGAATTGAAGCAACAGGTGAGCAAATACGGTATTTACCATGCTTACCG
The DNA here is from genome assembly GCA_047605645.1 of Dysgonamonadaceae bacterium. Taxonomy (GTDB): domain Bacteria; phylum Bacteroidota; class Bacteroidia; order Bacteroidales; family Dysgonomonadaceae; genus UBA1309. Next base: position 97,970 of record JASGFJ010000013.1, read on the forward strand.
GCTAGCCATTGCACCGAATCAATCGACCTCATATATCATGAACTCAACAGCTTCCGTAATGCCGATTGTGGATACCATAGAGGTAAGGGAATATGGCGACAGCACCACATTCTACCCGATGCCGTATCTAACAAATGAGAATTTCTTTTTCTATAAATCGGCTTATGAAATGGATCAGAAGAAAGTATTAAAACTAATTTCCGTCATTCAACGACATATCGACCAAGGAGTTTCGACAATTCTTCACACCCGGAGCAATGACACCACGCGCGATCTGGCGAGATATTACATTTACGCACACAAACTGGGTTTGAAATCGCTCTATTATACCCGCACCCGAAAGGCAACCATCGACGAATGTGTGGCTTGCTCCGTTTAATCTCTAAAAAACGAATTATGACTAAGAAAATATTTAAAGCCGTCAATTGGAATACCCCGGATAACGATTATGTGGAAATGTTTTGGGAACAAAACCTGAAACAGTTTTGGATAGACACCGAATATATCCCTTCGAAAGATATCGATTCCTGGAAATCGCTTTCTACCGAAATGCAGGAAGCCTATAAAAAAGCTCTGGGAGGACTCACTTTGCTCGATACCCTGCAAAGCCATACCGGAATGCCAAAAGTGATTGACCATATTGAGGGGCTTCAAAACAAATCGGTACTTTCTTATATGTGTATGATGGAGGCTATTCACGCAAAGTCGTATTCAACAATTTTCACAACAGTGGCTACTTCTACCGAAATTGATGCCATTTTCGAGTGGGCACAAAGCAACGAACAACTACAATTGAAAGCATCGACCATCGATGCAAACTACAGAAAAATTGATAATGAGAATCCCTCGAACGAGGATATTTACATGGCACTGGCTTCTTCCGTGATGCTGGAAACCTTCCTTTTCTACAGCGGTTTTTTCCTACCCTTGTGGCTGGCAGGCCAGGGACAAATGGTGGCAAGCTGCGACATTATCAAGAAAATTATCGCTGATGAATCCATCCATGGCGTTTTTGTTGGCCTACTCGCACAGGAAATATTCAATAAGATGCAAGAACCAGACAAAAAACGCATTCAGGAAAATTTGTTCAAATTGATGGACAAATTATATGAAAACGAAATGAAATATACCGACCATATATACGGAGATGTGGGTCTTACCGGAGAAGTGAAAGAATATATCCGTTACAACGGAAACAAAGCACTAATGAATTTGGGCTTTGAAGCCAGATACGAAGTAGGCCCTGTCAATCCCATCGTGCTGAATGGCCTGAATGTAGAAACGACTCAGCATGATTTTTTCTCCAAAAAGTCGACCAATTATGAAAAAACACTCGAAGTAGTCTACCTGCATGACGGCGATTTTGACATGGAAAAAAAATTAGAAATTGGAATTTAACCGAAAAAACAAAGGAAGTAAGAGGACAGCAGGGAAATACAAAGCCATCCGGCTGTCCTTTATTTCTTAGTAAATATGCTTCCGAAAAATCCAGCTCACCCATTTTTACAGCCACATTTATTCGACAAGCTCCACAAAACAACAAATAATCAACACCTCAATACGAGATAGAAAAGCAATTATTTTTCTAAAAAAACTTACCTTAAAAAGATATGCAAAATAAAATAATACCTACCTTTGAACATCACTTCGGCGGTATCGTCTAGTGGCCTAGGACGCGGCATTCTCAGTGCTGAAACTCGGGTTCGATTCCCGGTTCCGCTACAATTTCCTTTTCGGGCTAAATAATTAAATTTCTACTTTTCAAGCTATCGTTCCTGAAATCTCTTCAGCCCTATTCTGTCTTGCTGTTTTTATAGAATAACACACCTTGCTGCTCTATCCTCTTTTCAGTTGCATCAACAAAATCACAAATAGCTTCATTTCTAAAAATATTTATTCTGACGTAAAAACATTTTACAAACTGTAAAAAAAGCTTACACTCATCTCAAATAGCCGCACATATATTCCACTAATAATAAACATATTACATTTATGGCATCATTCTAGAAACAAAATACTTGTATGATAAAAAATTTGACTGTAAGTATGAAACGTCTTATCCATCTACTCGTATTTAGTTTCTGTTGTACTGCTCTGCAGATTCAGGCACAGGACAAAATATGGTCGTTAAACGACTGCCTGAGTTATGCTGTGGCACACAGTTCCAAAATCAGCAACCAACAGGCACAAAACAGCATTTATCATCAAAACTTTATGGAGGCAGTCGGATCTTTACTTCCCTCTCTGAAAGCATACACTACGACATATCTGAACTTCGGACGTGGCTTGGATGCAGAGACAAACACATACATCGACAACAATTCATTCAGCAACAGCTATGTCATTTATTCTTCGCTCACCTTGTTTGACGGATTATCCGGAATCAATAAAGTAAAAATGCAGAAGATAAACAAGTTGAAAGGTATCCTCCAATTGCAAAACATTATAGATGCAACTGCTTACGACACAATGGAGGCGTTTTTCAATGTTGTATATTTTCAGGAAATGATAAAACTAGCGGAACAGCAATTAGCAGAGAGTTCGCAGCAATTGGTACAAATAAAGAAAATGCAGCAACTTGGAATGAAAAGCGCTCCGGATGTAGCAGAGATTGCATCAAAGGAAGCTGCCGATCAATACAATTTAACCCACCGGCAAAATATCTACCGGATTGGGATCATTCAATTGAAAGAGAAAATGAATTTTCCCATCGAAGACGAACTGCAAGTAAAATTTGAGGCAGATCTTCCGTTACCAACCAAAGAACAAACCACAGCTTTGGATATTTTCCAAACCGCCCAGGAGAATAATCCCAAACTACAAATCTCCGCCAAAGCGCTTCATGCGCAGGATATGGCATACAAATCGGCTCGTGGTTCACTTTGGCCAACCATCAATGCTGAAGCCGGCTGGTCTACCAACTTCGCCCGTTATATGGACGGAAGCGACTATCGTTCATTCAAAGAGCAATTCCACGAAAAACGAGGATATTATGTAGGATTCACCCTCTCAATTCCTCTATTTTCGGGTTTTTCCCGTTCAGCCGGAATACGTCGAAATAAAGCGCTTCTGATTATAACTCAAAACGATTACAACGATGCCCGACGCACCTTATATGCAGAGATAGCACAAGCGATAACCGACATGAACGGACTCGCCGATGAATATGCCCAAGCCGGGAAACAGACTGCAGCTGCTGAAGAAGCATACCGGATGAATCAACAGAAATATACGCAGGGGCTCGTCAGTATACTCGATTTACACACCAGCGAAAACAAACGACAGGAGGCCCGCATCAATCGCCTGAATGCACGTTTCAAGTACGAACTCAAATCCCGCCTGGTTGAATATTACAAAGGCAAACCCTTATTCGAATCAGTAAATCAATAAAGCTCATGGATATACAAATCGAAAAGAAAAAAGGAATACAGAGAAAACATCTCCCCTATTTAATCGGAGCAACCGTGTTGCTTGTGGCAATCAGCTGGCTGATTTTCGGCAGTAGAAGAAATCAGTTAAATATCGATAGCAGAACACTAAGTATTCAGCAAACCACCAAGGGACAATTTAATGATTTTATCCGGGTAAACGGACAAGTACAACCCATCAATACCATTCAACTGAGTGCCGTTGAGGGAGGAATGGTCGCAGAAAAACTGGTGGAGGAAGGAGCAATGCTGAAAGCAGGACAAGTGATTATCCGGCTCAACAACCCAATGCTTAATCTGAATATTCTCGATAGTGAAGCGCAATTAGCAGAGAAACAAAATTTTCTGCGCAATACGCAGGTCACTATGGAACAGGAACGCCTGAGCCTCAAAAAAGAAAAACTTCAACTAGATTTGGATATCAATCGGAAGAAACGCAAGTATGAACAATATCAGCAGCTGTTCAGCCAAAATCTGACCTCAAAAGAGGAATACCTGCAAGCCAAAGAGGATTATGAATATGCCGTAAACAGTCGCCAGCTGGTGATAGAACGGCAAAAACAAGACTCAATTTACCGCCATGTACAGATGAGCCAAATGCAGGAAAGCCTGAACAACATGCAAAAAAATTTACTACTTGTGCGCCAACGTATCGAGAATCTGAATGTAAAAGCTCCTTTAGACGGGCAACTAGGGTTGCTGGAAGTGGAAATCGGACAAAATGTGCCGACCGGCGGGCGTGTCGGACAAATTAGTGTTCTTTCGGATTACAAAGTGGAAGCTTCTATCGATGAATACTACATCGACCGGATTCGCCAGGGATTAGCTGCCACATTTGAGCGCCAGGACAAAAATTTCGCATTGCGTGTACGCAAGGTTTACCCCGAGGTGAGGGACAAACAGTTTAAAGTGGATTTTGTTTTTTCAGGAGAACGCCCCGGAAATATTCGCGCAGGACAAACTTACTATATAAATTTACAACTTGGACAGCCATCCGAATCTATCTTAATACCTCGCGGCCCTTTTTATCAGGCAACAGGAGGAAGATGGATTTTCGTGGTCGACAGGAACGGCAATAAAGCCGTGAGACGTAACATTACCATTACCCGACAGAACCCCAATTTCTATGAAGTGACATCGGGGTTGAATCCCGGAGAAAGAGTAATTACCTCTTCTTATGATAATTTCGGTGATGCACAGGAATTAATCATTAAGAAATAAAGAAGTACCCTATAAAAAATTTCAATCAGAATGAAAGCATTTTTTTTATCAATACTCGTATTATTTTTCATAAATACAATAATCTGCGAAGCGCAAAACACTGTGACAATTGCAGGAAAGGTTACGGACTTTCAGGGGAATCCGATCGATAGTAGTATAGTTGAACTGCTACACCCAAACTTCAAAACCGCTTATGAAACCTATACCGACAAGAAGGGCAATTACAAATTGAATGTTGAAAAAGGAAAATATATGGCAATGTATGTCATTCGCCCTAAGGAATATCCTCGACAAAATCAGGTTTCAGAAAACAATATGCGACTGGAATATTGGGCATGGAATATTATTGCAGATAAAGACCTGGTCATCAACCCGCGCTACCACCGGCTTGAAATCTATGGCAGTCATGTCTTTGAAACGTATGGAGGTTATCCCGGTCTATTTATATATTTCCGACCGATGAGTTTAACTAAATACTTATCTTATCCAAAAGAAATATATCTGGATAAAGCAAAAAGTGAGAAAATAGCAGATATTTCAGTGAAGCCGGAAAATCTCAAAATACAAATATACGCAGACGAGGAGCCTGTCAAAATTAATTCTATTCAACCAATTGAAGAATATCACGGTGAAAACCAAAAGTCAATGACGGCTTACCTCGTGCAGGTAGATTACCCGAAATCCAAAATCCAAAAACCATATATTGTCTTTAGAATTATTGCAGAGAATACTGAATTTGGAGAAAAAGGTGAAAATATTTTCTTTTATGAAAGAGAAAAATTCAATTAGCGAATTAAGAAATAAAGAAGCAAGCGACAAATTCAAATGTACGATAATTTATACATATCTGTGTTTCTTCTATATAAAGTAGCAATAAAATAGTAAGATCTTATCATCGATGAAAACCTTAAGAATTATATTCCGGTCTTTCTTCAAGAAAGGGCAAAACAACATCATTAAAGTCACGTCACTGGGCATTGGCCTGACGGTGGCGATGGTGCTGCTTGCTAAAGTAAGTTTTGATGCAAATTTCGACAACTTCTTTCCGGATGCGGAACATATTTACCAGATACAGTCCAGGTTTAAGCCGGATAAGTCTAGTTCGGAAGAACAATCCTCCAATTCAACCTCGGGTGCAATCGCCATAGGCATGAAAAACGACATTCCGGGGGTGAAACTAGCAACTCGTTTCACGCCTATATCTGGAGAAGAAGTTGTTTTTAAGACCTCTGACAACAAGAAATACAAAGCCGGATTTATCCTTGCTGATTCGTGTTTTTTTGAGATGTTTCCCCGGAAAATAACAGCAGAAAGCAGCCCCGGGGAATTATTATCCCGTCCGATGACCGCTCTCATTGCAAAATCGGTAGCCGCCAAGATGGGTAACAAGTTAATAGGGAAAAGCATAACCATCGAGGCGTATCCGGGAAGAGAGCTTGTCATTGCCGGTATTTTCGATGATTTTCCATTGAACTCACATTTAAGAAGATGCACTGCTGTTATCTCCATGTCGAGTATTGGTAGATTTACGTGGGACGGCAGCATGAATTGGCTGGGTAACGACCGCTATCTCAGTTACGTGAAAATCAGCCCGAACGTCAATCCGGTCACTTTGGAAAAAAGCATCCGCCGGATGCAGGTAAAGTACCAGAATATCGAACAGCTGGAAAAAGAAAACAACCTCTATCTTAAATACGATCTGGAATCCTTGCCTCAACTCCATAGCGGAAGCAAAGAAGTGAAACGAATGATGCTGGTGCTTTCGGTAGTTGCTTTTTCGTTGATATTTACGGCTGTTCTCAACTATCTACTCATTGTGATTACGTCGATGTTTCGTAAAACCAAAGAAGTAGCGATCAACAAATGTTACGGAGCTTCCGCTGTAGACATTGTTCGCCAAACTCTGACAGAAACAGTTTTTCATTTCGGTATCGCACTACTGATGAGCCTGGTGCTTATTTTTCTCTTCAAACACCAGATTGAAAACCTGCTGGGTATTCCGGTTTATCATCTATTCAGCTGGAAAGCCTGCTCACTTATTGGTGGATTGTTCGTTATGACCTGTCTTATTGCATCCATTATCCCATCCAGTATCCTATGTCGAATCCCGGTCACATCGGCATTCCGTGGATACAGCCAGTCGCGCCGTACATGGAAACAGGTTTTTCTCTTTATTCAGGTGGTGGGAGCAGCATTTCTTGTTTCGTTTCTGGTTATAATCGGGAAGCAATACAACCTGATGATAAACGAGAATTTAGGCTACAACTACAGTCAACTTTCGTTTGTGAAGTTAACGGGTCTTCCACCGGAAAAAATCTCATTAGTCCGCGATAAAATCGGACAACTGCCACAAGTTACTTCGGTTTCGACAGCCGATTGCCTGCCGATTGGCCACGCTTCAGGCAACAATGTGAGCCTGATTGGGGGCAAGGAAGATCTGTTTAATATCGCAGATCTTTACAGTATTGATTCCAATTATATCGCAACAATGGAAATTCCGATTGTCGCCGGAAAAAATTTCGACAAGGAAAGCCAGCGAAACGATGTCATTGTCAGCCGCTCTTTTGCAGAAAAAATGAAAATACTGGCCGGATGGAAAGATATTATCGGGAAAAATCTGAATATTTCCGAGCACGGGCAATGTCGCGTAACAGGCGTTTATTCCGACATTCGCATCGGCTCTTTGAGAGACAACGACACACGTCCTTCAGCAATGTTCTACAGCGAAGTACCTTCTTCCATTTTGATAATTAAAATAAAAAACATTCAAGGAAATATATATCAGCAGATTCAACAGATTTTTCAGGAAATAATCCCTGATAAGGAAACGGATATTATGCCCTACAAGGACAACCTCATAAGTCAGTATTCGGATGTAAAAAATTTCAGGGATGCGATCTTCATCGGAAGTCTCGTCACGTTACTGATAACTCTCATTGGATTGATTGGATATATGAATAGCGAAATGCAACGACGCACCTCTGAAATCGCTATCCGGAAAGTGACGGGAGCAACATTGGCCGACATATTCATGCTCTTTGTCCGGGAACCGCTTATCTCTTCTCCTCTGGCTATTTTACTGGGATGTGTTGCTACACTGTTTATCGGAAGAGAATGGATGAACAATTTTGCAGAAAAAGTAGCCTTTTCACCCTTTACCTTTATTAGTTGCGGATTATTTATCCTTCTGATTATCGAAATAGTTGTTGTCCTCAATTGCTACAGAGTGGCGAATCAGAATCCTGTTAAATCTCTAAAATCAGAATAAAAAATGAATTCAGTATTCAAAAACTTCATCTATGTATTGGAGAAATACAAGGCCTCAAGTATCCTGAATATTTTGGGACTGACTTTAGCTTTTGCAGCTTTTCTGATGATTAGTATAGAAGTATATAGAGAATACAGTTTTGAAAGCTGCCATTCACTTGCTTCCCGAATCTACAGAGTAGATGGCATCGATACGAAGACTGGAGAAACATGGTCGATTCACTCACAACCGTTTACAGCTGCGGTGATACATTCCTCACCGCACATACTCAAAGGGACATTGATAAATCCGTATATTCGAAATTTTTATATAACCGCGAACGAGGCAGATAAGACAAAAGGGTTCAAAGAAGATATTACGATCTGTAACACCGATATTGTTGATATATTCAACTTCGACATGCTGGAGGGAGATAAACACTGCCTTAGCGATCCGCAAAAAGTACTTTTACCCGAAAGTATAGCACGGAAAATATTCGGGAACAAACCGGCAGTAGGGAAATCGCTCCATTTGAATGGCTATTTATGGACAAAACAGGATAGAGGCTCTCTCGTTGTAGGAGGTGTATTTAAAGACTTTCCCGAAAACACTCAATTGGAGAATACCATTTATACGGCTATCAATGAGAATGACGGAGCTCAGGATTGGAGTAGCTCCAATTATTTCTGCTACATTCTATTGGATGAAGATACCCAACCGGAAGATATTGTATCTAATTTCAACAAACATTTCGACTGGGGGAAGAAAGGAACCTATAATCAGAAATCACAATCCATACAACTCATTCCCGTCGAATCTATATTCTTCATGAATAGCGACCCTTCAGGCAAAATGATAAAAAGCGGAAACCCACAAAAACCACTTATCCTGATAAGTATCGGCCTGTTGATTATCTGCATCGCCATTATCAACTACACCAATTTCAATATGGCGCTGGCACCCATTCGGGTAAAGAGCATCAATGCGCGTAAAATATTTGGTGCTTCCCATACTGGATTACGGATCGGAATCATTGTGGAGGGAATTTTATTCAGTCTATTGGCCTACCTGCTTGCAGCCGGACTGGTGTGCCTTTTATCAAAAAATCATTGGCTTCCTTTTGTACCTACAAACCTGCTTTGGGCAACCAATAAAACAGCCTTCCTGCTCACTCTTGCCATTGCTCTTTTGACGGGTTTTATTGCCTCCATCCGGCCTGCATTTTATATCACATTACATTCTCCGGCTATGGTTTTGAAACGAAATTTCGGTTTGTCCCGTTCCGAAAAGAGAAGCCGCGAATGGCTTATCGGATTCCAGCTTTTCATCTCGATTGCCTTGATTATTGCTGCTACTTTTATTTACATACAGAACAAGTATATGAGAAACTTCGCATTGGGATACGACACGACCAATGTAAGTGTTGTAGAATTGTCCGAGAAAATAGCGAAATCGCAAAAAAACACACTTATTGCTGCTCTAAAAACAAATCCGGACATTGAGGATGTTGCATTTTCTTTGCAAAAAATCGGAGCTTCGGATAATTACCGTACCTGGGGAGGAACCTTTAAAGGTGAAAACATTGGTTTTTATTCTTTAGGTGTATCCCACAACATTTTGGATGTCTTGAAAATATCTTTACCCGAAGGAAAGAAACCCGATGAAACAACAGATAGACAGAAATCCATTTATTACGTAATTAATAAAGGGATGAGTGAAAGATATGATATCCATCCCGGTGACATCATCCATGTGGGTTGGATGAAACGAGATTCCGATTCCGAAAACGGCCGGGTTTTAGGGGTTGTGGACAACATAAAATTTCGCTCCCTGCGCTATAGTAGTGGTGAAAATAATAGCTTGCTGGCATTAGGAAATAGTTTTGCAAATATGGCTTTCGTATTCAACGACTGGCAGGTGTAAACCTATTCATATATAAGAATAAAGAACGGAGCTGACATCAAGCATACAATGCAATTTATTGAAAAAACAATTTATAACTTAGATCCCGCTTATCCTGTTAAAATAGAATCTTACGATGAAATATTCAACGACTTATACACACAGGAAAGAGCAACAGCTCTCACAATCGGTTGTTTTAGCCTGCTGGCTGTCATCATTTCTATAGTAGGCGTATTCGGGCTGGTAATGTTTGAATGCCAATTTAAAAGAAAAGAAGTGAGTATCCGCAAGGCAATGGGTGCCACTTCCGGAGAAATATTGATTCTTTTCAACAAGATATATCTCAAAATATTCCTAATTAGTTTTCTTTTGGCCGTACCCGTGGGATATTACATTGTGGAACGCTGGCTGACAAACTTTGCCTATAAAACCGATATCGAATGGTGGGTGTTTGCCGGTGCCGGCTTATCAGTTCTTCTGATCCTTCTGGCAACCATTACGTTGCAAAGTCATCGTGCGGCAATAGCCAATCCGGTAGATGCTCTTAAAAACGAATAACAATCTAAAACATAAAGCCATACAACAATGATTAAAATTGAAAATCTAAAAAAGGTATTCCGTACAGAGGAAGTCGAAACAGTAGCCTTAAACAGCATTTCCATGCAAGTATCAAAAGGGGAATTTGTGGCTATAATGGGACCTTCAGGATGTGGAAAATCCACTCTGCTCAACATCCTCGGATTGCTCGACAATCCCACTTCAGGGCATTATCTGCTGGACAATACAGAGGTCGGAAATCTAAAAGAAAAAGAACGGACACAAAGCCGGAAAGGAAATATCGGATTTGTATTCCAGAGTTTCAACCTGATAGAAGAAATGACAGTGTATGAGAATGTGGAACTTCCTCTGACTTATCTGAAAGTAAAAGCATCGGAACGAAAAAAACGAATTGAAGAGACTCTTCGCAGAATGAACATCAGCCATCGTGCCAAACATTTTCCCAATCAGCTTTCGGGAGGCCAGCAGCAACGTGTCGCGATTGCACGAGCGGTCATCGCCAACCCCAAACTGATTCTGGCTGATGAGCCGACAGGAAATCTGGATTCCAAAAACGGAAAAGACGTAATGGATTTATTGACTGAACTCAACCACGAAGGAACAACTATCGTAATGGTCACCCATTCACAGCACGACGCAGCATTTGCTCACCGCACCATCAACCTGTTCGATGGCCAGATTGTGACCCAAGAACAAAATCTGCTCTAATTCAATTATTCAGTTATTTAACGATTCTCGTATGCCGACACCGCTTCTTATACGACGTTTATCCAAATCGAAAGGACTCCGACTTATCAACATAGCCGGACTCTCCTTACTGTTTGCTTGTCTGCTTATTTCCTATGCACATATTCGTTGGGAAATGAGTTTTGACAAAATGTTTACACACTCCGGACAAATTGCCCGCCTCAGCTTGGGATTTGATGGACAACCGGCAGATGGCCGTATCTATATGAAAGAATACGACAAGAACCTGAAAAAATATCCGGAGATTACCGATGTGCTGACTTTATCCAATCTGTATTCCGGATTACTCACCCTTCCCGGAGAAAAAATCCGGGTGGATAACCTGTTTCTTGCCTCAAACAATTTTTTCAGTTTTTTCGATACCGAATTTATAGCCGGCACGCTACCATCAGCATTTGACTCCAATGGAAAAGTAGTCATCAGTGACAAGCTGGCGTTGCGCCTTTTTGGAAAAACCGATGTTATCGGCAAGACAATCGATATAGAAAACAGACGACTCAACAACAAACAGAGAATTATTTCCGGAGTGTACAAACAATTCCCGTTAAACGCTCATTTTCATCCGAATATAATCATTTGCAACAACGGTGTGTTTGACGACCAGTATGCTTATTATTACCTGAAAACCGCAAAGAATACAGATCTGGAATTACTTAGTAAGAATTTAGCGAAGGA